>MFJF01000032.1 GCA_001779115.1 Candidatus Gottesmanbacteria bacterium RIFCSPHIGHO2_01_FULL_40_15 | reverse complement strand
GCCGAATTGAAAAAAAAGATTAGTTTAGCGGAAGCGGATGATAAAAGGATGGTTGAAATAAAACTGATAGAAGAAAATGAAGATCATACAATTAGAATCAGATATTCATATGAGGATAATCCGGATACTGTTTATGATAAAGTCGTTTGTCCAATATGTAGCGGTATAAACGGTCATTTTCCCGATTGTATTGAAAAAAGTAGAATATATGAAAAAAAATATCAAAACACGGATATTTCGCTTAGATCCGGAACAGATAATGATGATAACGGAGAAAAATCTATTCAACCCAATTTATCTCAAATAGTAGATGTAAAAGATATTACTTAGTTATTTAGAAGCAGCAAGCAACACATCAAACCTCATGTCAGGCGGGAAATCCTTTAAAGCCCAAGAATGGGATGCTCCGGTTAATTGTCTAATCTCCCCAATGTTCATAGGAACTAATTCTGCTTTGCAACCAATAGCATCCAACTTCACTTTTAAGTCATCAAGTTTATATAAATCTATAATATCCGGATCTGGAACCATAACCAATCTTTTTCCCAGTAAACAACCTTTTAATATTACGTCTGTCTGGTAAGGATTTGGAGCAAACAGATCTACCCGGTCAAAAACTTTTCCTCCTATCCTATCTGAATCAATTGTAAATACATCTAAACTAAAAAAAGTAGCAAAGGATGTTTGATTTTCTTTATCCGGAATTTGAGCTACTTCAGGAACATATTCCCATGGCGGTAGCTGCCCAACATCCACTGCAAATACTGTTGTTTGATCTTGATTTATGGCTGTTTCAATTGGACTGATAGTTCCGGCTGGTCCGATATTTAGAACCATTTTTCTGTTAGAATCTAGCCTGGTTGCATCCACCAATTCATAAAATATTTCAAGCTGCTCATCAGGTGGACGGGGAGATTGATGCTCTCCGGAAAAATCATAATATTGAGTTGGTCTTCGAGTAGCAGCATCTAATCGAAAAAGAACTTCTCGAGCTAAAGAACCATATTTATTCCACCAATCAGCCGTTTTTGCCGCCCCCTCAATTGCTCCCGGATTGAATCCCTGAGCAGCATAAGCTCCTTCTATTCCACCGATCGCAAGATTAGGATCATATTTCCCGGGATCCAAATCTCCCGGCTTTATGGCCAAAGGCTGGGACATTCCTGATGCAAGATTCCCCTCCGCAGCAGTAAATGTCTTTTCTGCAGCCTTAAGTGCAGAACTAGGAATGCAAGCTGACAAAATAGCCGCTCCTCCTGTGACTGTACCGAACTTAATAAATTCTCTTCGTGTTAAACCGCCTTTTGACTGTTTTTCTAAATTATCTGCCATATTTAACTTATATTTCACGGAATTATAAACATTTAGAGTGATTTAATCAAATTGTCGAATTAAATCATCTAAATATATCCTGCTTCTCTCTACGGAAAAATTTGAGAAAATTGACTATTTTTAATATAATCGGTTTCTATAAAATTTAAATTCTATTCATGAAAAACTAATATGTTATCTCGAAGGGAATCATTAAAGGTAGGAGCACTTTTAAGTGGAGCGGTTGGTTCTGAATTTTTCTTATCCGGTTGTGACTCAATAATTTCTCCCCGGCAACAGCGTCAGGAACAGCTTAAAAAAGCTCTGGAAATAAGTGAACTTGCTTTTATTGAACAATCAATAGAAGGGCTGCCCGATCCTGACTACAGTGTCAGAAATGCCGGAACAAGAGACAGAATAATTGAAGAAAATTGGCAGGAAACTATAGATCCGACCAGAATTTCAACAGATCCCACCCGCTTTCCGCAAATGTCTTCGGAAGAAAAAACAACCGTCACCCGTCAGTATTTCCTGGAATATTTAATTCCAAAAATGACCAATTCCCAATTCACTCCTTTCCGGGATGCAATTGATTACCTTGGAATAAACGTTTTATCAAACAATCAAATTCCAAATATTGGTGGATTGGTGAAATTTGAAATATTATCATTCGGGACTGATCCTCCCCCTGACATTACTTCCGTTGCCTTAGCAGCAACAACCAGAAGATTGCATTCCGATAATAATCTTTGGTACTACACGGTCAGTATCAATTCAGACCGCTTTTATCAAGCTTCGGGATTTGAATCAGATTTGGATATAGCCTTGGCACTTCATAATGAAATTAATGGTCATATAAAATTTGCCAATCAAATTTTTAACGATTACCAGCAAATAACGGGTAATTCAGAAGTTCCGGATTCATTATTCAATAATTACTTAAAATTTGACAGACACTCTGAAGCATATGCATTATGGGTAAGGTCTGCAGCTTTGGAAAGTCTGGTTGATATCGATCCCGATATTATTGTAATCGGATTCTATCAACCTGCAGTTGAAACAAGACGGAATTTAATCAATAATCCTCCTGAAAATTTTACCGGGCCTTTATGGTTGTCAGGCGAATGGAGCAGAATCCTCTTAAATTACTATCCTTAATCTATCAATTATAAAATTCCGGTGATTAATCATTTCATACTTCATTTAACAAATACCCAAAGTGCTGTTGCAAATATTCAACTGTAAACGGCTCGGGCGGTTGGTGGAAAGGAAAATCAAATTCTTTCACTCTGATATCTCTGAAAAGCTTTCTCATAATCCTTTTTGTAACGTCATAATCAAGCAACGGGTCATTGATCGACATACCAAACAGGCATTTTTGAGGAATAACTATACCCAACTGTTCAAAATCCGTGGTCAGAATCTCATTAACCTGATAGGTTAACACTTCCAGAGTTTTTTCAGGCAAAGAAAGCAGTTTATTTTTCAGATTTTCATCCGCTTCCACATGTCCCAGTTTTTTAAGAAGCAATATCATCAGATCCACTGTTCTTTTGTTGTGCATTATCTTCAAATAGGATTTTTGAGCGCTTTTTCCTGTAGAAAACCTGGCCAGTTGCCTTAACATATTAAATCGCACCGGCGAATACCGCACCGCTTTATAGGAAACACACGGTGCAAAGCACATAATATTTTCCACCCGCTCTCCCAATCTCAACAAAGTTTTGATGGTCAGAATCCCCCCGAATGAGAATCCCATCAGGTAAAATCTGCTTATCCCCAATTTATCCAGAAAATCCTCAACCGTCCGGGCCACCAAATCACTTTTATAAGTAGATATAAATGCTTTTGACTGCCCGTGTCCGGGTAACTCAAAAAAATAAACGGTAAATTTCTGTGCCAAAAACTGCACCAGGTTTAACCAGTTATCAATGGCGGAAATTGTTGCCGGCAGTATAACCAGGGGTTTACCGTGCCCGCATTTTAAATAATGCAGACGGGTCAACGGTAAATCAATAAGATGGTAAGTTATTTCATTCATGCAAAAATTATCCGCCAATTTCCATAGTATAATAATCTCTCTCATGAATAAAACTTTTAACTCGTTTTCCTTCGGCTGCCGGGTCAATCAGGCAGAAAAGGAAGCTTTGGACAGACAACTTATGGCCAAAGGATTTGCCATTGATTCCGAAAAACCCGGTTTTTTTATCATAAACACCTGTGCGGTTACCAAAAAAGCCGAGCGTGAAGCCAGACAGATGATCTACCGCCTGAAAAAAGATCTTCCCAAAACCAGTCTGATTATCACCGGATGTGCCGCCACCAAATGGATCAATGAAAAAATAAAAGTTTCCGGAGTTGATTTAATTATTGACAATGACAACAAAGAATTTGCCGCAGATTTAATCATAAAAAGATTAGTCGCACAATATAATGCCCCTGCCTATTCCGGGAAAAACACACCCCTGATAAAAGATAAATTTCTCCATTCCGGAAGGCTGCTTGTCAAAATTCAGGACGGCTGCCAGAGATTTTGTACTTTTTGTATCGTCCCCTATCTTCGCGGTCTGCCTGAATCAAAAAGTATTAAAAGTATTGTCAGTAGAATTAAAAATCAGGAAGATTCAATTAGTGAAGTAATCTTAACGGCTATTAACACCCAAGCTTTCGGTTATGACAGTAAGGAATCATTTATTAATCTTGTCAGGTCAGTCCTCAAAGATACGGCAGTCCCCCGCTTGAGTTTCGGTTCCATCCATCCTTGGAGTATAACTTCCGGATTTCTTGATTTTTATCGGAGTATCCTCCCCCAAAACCGCCTGGTTAATTTCTTCCACATACCCCTCCAGTCAGGCTCGGATAAAATACTGTCTCTTATGCGTCGAGGTTATACTGCAGGTGAATTCAAGGAAAAATTGAATATACTTGCAAAAATCAACCCCCTTACCTTTATAGGTACCGATATAATTACAGGATTTTTGGAAGAATCCGACCTGGACTTCGAGAATACATATAACTTCCTGAAATACTCCCCCATTGCCAAATTCCATGTTTTCCGCTTTTCCCCCCGGGAAAAAACAGCAGCCTACTACATGAAAAAAAGGCTAAAAAATGTTCCTTCCGTTATTAAGAAAAAAAGAAGTCAAGCCCTGATAAAATTAAGTACTCAAAAATACATTAAGTTTCTCCGCAGCAATCTTAACAGACATTCAAAAGCCCTGGTTTTATTTGACAAATCAAATGGTTTCCAAAAAGTTCTTCTGGACAACCAATTACCGGCAATCTTAAAAAAAGGCGAATTTCATCCAGGAAAAATAATAATTGTCAAAATAGACTCTTTTGAAAATAATACGCTCACCGTTTTCCCCAACTGATTATAAAAAAGAATCATACTTATATCCATCAAAACTGTCCATACATCATGAAGATGTATTGGATTAGACTGCTTGATTAATTATGCTTCAATTAAATTTATTAATTCAGAATATATATGCCCTTCCCGGGTGAACACCAAAAGGACTACCAATTTCCCGAAAACATGCAGGAAAACTCCAGGAATTTTTCCAATTCTCCTCCTTTTTCCGGTTTAATTACTTCCTCGATCCGAATGTTTAGAAGAGATAACGGAAATTCTTCATTACCTCTAAATCAGATACTTGACAGCTCCGGTTTCCAAAATTACCTGCTGTCATATCTTGCATTTCAGGAACAGAGAAAAATTGAAAATCCTGTCATTAATGTAAAAAATGCATTCAAAAATCCCGGCTTTCTGCCTCCTACTGCATTGGAAGCATATTTTTATCATCAGATAAATCCCGAAACCGGCCGGTCCTTTTCATCCTATGATATAGTCACAAGGATTGCTGATTTGGGAAGTGTATCTCTTGATTCAATTGCCAGATTAAACCGCCACAATCAACTTGCTTCAAGAGTAGTGAAGATTTTATCCGAAAATGAAGTAAAAAAACCTCAGGATATTTTGGCTCTGCAGGAAGCCGATATAGTATTTTCAGCAATTCTGGCCAGTTTAAGAGTTTCTCTTTATACAAACCCGTCAGCATTGAAATACAGAAACATCACCAGAAAAGAAGTAGCCAGAGGTATAAAAAATTACCGGGTAGTTGAAGATCATGAATCCGGAAACATCAAAGAAAATTATATTCTCCCTGTTGTCAGAAGATCCGGACTGGTAACGATTCCCATAAATCCCGTCTGGAGTAATTTAACCCCGAATCAACAGGAAGGTTGGTTATTCGCTCAAATGCTGGGAAAAACCGGCCATCCGCTGCTTCGTAGCCTCGCCCGTCCGCTTATTTACGACTCTTCACATCTTTTACATTGATCTAAATTATCCGAAAAAAATTTAAAGAAATTCTCTTCTGCTAAGACCCGGTTAACCTCCGATTTTCTGATATAATTAAATTTTATTTTCTGATATTGCATGAAATTCGTTAAAACAGCCAAATTTCTCATTTTTCTTATTGTATTTATCAATTTTCTCGGATACGGTATTGTATTTCCGATTCTGCCCCTTCTAACTATCCAGTACGGCGGTAATCCCTTAATGTCAGGTATATTAATAGGAATTTTTTCTTTAATGCAGGTTATTTTCCTGCCGGTTCTCGGAAGGTTGTCCGACAGATTCGGAAGACGCCCCCTGCTTCTTCTTTCTCTCTGGGGTACGGTTATTTCCTTTATTCTGATGGCGGCAACCAGATCAATTTTCTGGCTTCTTATTGCCCGTATTATTGACGGCGCATCAGGAGGAAATCTGTCAATTGCCCAGGCTTATATTGCCGATATTACCGATAAAAAAAACCGGGCCGGCGGAATGGGAATTATTGCCGCCGGAATTACCCTGGGTTTTATACTGGGGCCTCTCTGGGGCGGCTTTTTTTCCCGCTACGGCTTATCGGTTCCTTTCTTGGCGGCTGCTGTCATTACCTTTATAAGTATCATCCTGACCCAATTTTTCCTTAAAGAAACAATTACCGGAAAAGAAATTGCCTATGAAAAAAGTCATTTCAGTCTAAATTCTTTTTTCAAAAAGGCGACAAATCCCGATCTTGTTATTCTTTATTTTTCAAACCTGCTACTTTTTTGGGCCCAATCGGGTGTCTTTACTACCCTGTCTCTTTTCGGCAAAGATATTCTTAATATTACCGTAGCCCAAATCAGTTTGCTTTTCGCCTTCGGCGGAATTCTGTCAGCTTTAATTCAGGGAGTAATTATTGGTCCGACGATAAAATTAACCGGTGAAAAAAGACTTTTTATTTTTAGTACTTTAATCGCTCTTTTCGGCATGATATTGTTAGGACTTTCCAATTCAACAGTAATCTTATTTGCCGGTTTAACAGTTTTTGCGGTTGGCAACGGTTTTCTCCTTCCCGTTATCCAGGCAATAGTATCGGAAAAATCAAGTCCACACCAGCAGGGCGGTAATTTGGGTTTTATGCAGAGTTTTGGTTCAATCGGCCGGATTTTCGGTCCTATTCTGGCCGGCTTTATCTACCAGTCGGTAAATCCATATTCGCCTGCCGTTATGGGAATAATTATTTTTATTCTGGTATTAATTTTGGGGTTAAAACTTCAATAAAGGGTTTATCAAGCTTTGCCGACAATATCCTCAATCTCCAATTCTTTTGCCGGAGCGACGGATTCCGGTTTTTTCACTTCTTTGACAGGCCTTACCTCTTGGGAAATTTCTTTCTGCTTCATATACTGAAATAATTTGTATTTTCCCAAAGTAGAATCTCTTTTCAATCTTTGAATACAGTTTGTGCACAAAATTACCCGAACGGACTGTCCGTCAGTTAATACCCGAATCTTTTGCAGATTCGGTTTAAAAATTCTCCGAACCCTGTTTTTTGCATGTGAAACAGCATGCCCGTAGCCTATTCCCTTTTTGCAATTTTCACAGATTCTGGCCATTTTTTTTTATCTTAATAATTAAATTTGTATGCTATACTATAACAAAATAACCCCTAAAGCTCAAGAAGATGATTGATTTATTATTCAGAAATCCTGGCGCTTTTTTAATATTTGCCGTTCTATTACTGATCGTGGTTACTGTTCATGAGTTTTCCCACGCATTCTCAGCCGACCGGCTAGGTGATCCCACTCCAAGTTTGATGGGCAGACTCACATTAAATCCTTTTGCCCATCTTGATCCTATCGGTACCATGCTTTTTGTTTTGGTTGGATTCGGTTGGGGTAAACCGGTACCCTTTGACCCCTTTAACTTGAGACATCCCAAAAAGGACTCCGCTCTTATCTCCTTTGCCGGACCTCTGTCAAACATACTGATGGCGATAATCTCATCTGTTATTCTCCGACTGCTGATAAATCTGCCAAATCTAACTTTAAGTTTCCTGACGGCTGATCTTATTGTATCTTTTATAAGGTTAAATATACTGCTGGCTGTTTTTAACCTGATTCCTGTCCATCCGCTGGACGGTTTTAAAGTTGTCGGCGGGCTTCTTCCGGAAAAATATTATCATGATTGGCTTGATTTGGAAAAATACGGCATGATATTTCTTCTGCTACTCATATTCCCTTTTTTCGGTGCTTCACCGGTTTTAAAAATAATAAGTCCAGTAATGAATTTATTTCTTTCTATCCTCGTACCGTCACAGTTAGGCGGAATAATATAGATATTATTATTTATGTTCCATAAAAAAACTGCCCGGGAGGTAATTCTTGAATTTAAAACCGATTCCGATATTGGACTTTCCCAAAAAGAAGTCGGGATAAGACTTCTAAAGTATGGAAAAAATAAGCTGCCGGAGAAACCCAAACCGCCTGTAATTATCCATTTTATCGAACAGTTTAAGAATCTTCTGGTCGCCATTCTTTTAATTGCTTCCCTGATTTCCCTGATTTTAGGAGATTTGATTGATGCTTTGGCAATTTTTACCATTGTCATCCTGAATGCCACAATTGGATTTATTCAGGAAGTCAAGGCGGAAAAAACCCTGGAATCACTCAAAGAAAAGGCAATTCAATATAGCCTTGTTTTAAGGGATGGAAAAATCCGTAAAGTTCCCTCCGTTGAAATAGTAATCGGTGACATACTGATTCTTGAAGAAGGTGAAAAAATACCTTCTGACGGGAGGTTAATTGAGGAATTCTCCCTGTCCGTTGATGAAAGCATATTAACCGGTGAATCCCTGTCTGTCCAAAAAAATACCCAAGAGTTAAAAAATGATGTTTCTCTGGCAGACCGCTATAATATGGTATTTAAGGATACTAAAGTGGTAAGTGGCCGGGGAAAAGCCGTCATTGTTGCAACCGGCTCTGATACCGAAATTGGAAAAATTGCTACTTCTCTTCATGAAACAGTAACTGAAAAAACTCCCCTTACAATTGAATTGGAAACAGTCGCAAGAACATTAACAATTATAATCGGAATAATTGCCGCAATTGTCTTTGCCCTTAACATCCTTGAAGAAATTCCTTTTGTAGAAAGCCTGCTTGTTTCCATCTCTCTGGCTGTAGCTGCCATTCCGGAAGGTCTGCCGGCCATTGTTACCATAGTTCTTTCATTGGGAGTGAAACGTTTGGCTGATAAAAAATCCATCATTAAAAAATTGCCTGCAGTTGAAACTCTCGGAGCGGTAAGAATAATAGCCACGGATAAAACCGGAACTTTAACTCAAAATAAAATAAATGTCGTAAATATACATCTCCCTAATAATGAGTTTTTATCGGTTAAAGGGGTCGGATATCAATTAACGGGTAATTTTATTGATCAACAGGGGAAAAAAAGCAACACCAAAAAAAATAAAACTCTAATAGATCTGTTGACTGGCGCAGTTTTAGCTAATAATGCCTCAATAGATTCAAACTCAAAAAACCAACCCAGAATAATAGGTGACACAACCGAAGCTGCTCTCCTGGTTGCCGCTTACCGTGCCGGCTTGGAAGTTAAAAAAATAAAATCCCGGCATAAACGTATTTTTGAAAGTCCCTTTACTTCGGAGAAGAAAATGATGAGTGTTATAGTCAGATCGGGAAATGACTATACATTATATGCCAAAGGCGCACCCGAAATCATGATTCTGAAATGCAACCTCTCAACAATTGAAAAAAATGAGCTTCTGAAAATCAATGACAGCATGGCCAGAAAAGGCTTGAGAAGCCTTCTGATTGCAGAAAAAAAGATAAGTAAAGTAGAAGCAGATCTGGCAGTTATGGAAGATAAAGTTGCCGAATCGGAACTTTCTTTTCTGGGAATAACCGCTATGCAGGATCCTCTCCGTCCGGAAGTTAAAAAAGCAATACTTGAAGCTAAAATTGCCGGAATCAGAACCATAATGATTACCGGTGATCACCGTGAAACAGCCCTGACAATAGCCTATGAAGCCGGAATTATTGATGAGTTCGATAAGGTTTTATCCGAAAAAGAAGTGGAAAAACTTACTCTTCCTGCCTTAACGCGTCAAATTCAAAATGGTGTCAATGTTTTTGCCCGGATCTCTCCGCTTGGTAAACTTAAAATTATAAATGCCATTAAAAAAATCCCCAATACTCAGGTCGCCGTTACCGGAGACGGTGTCAATGATGCTCCCGCTCTGAAAGCTGCCCATATCGGTATCGCTATGGGCAAAACAGGCACGGATTTAACCAGAGAAGTAGCTGATATGGTGATAACCGATGATAACTACGCCACGATAATAGATGCCGTCAGGGAAGGCAGAACTATTTTCTCCAACCTGGTTAAATTCATCCGGTATCTTATTTCCTGTAATATCTCCGAAGTGATCGTTGTCACTGTCGGAGTACTTATGTCCACCCCGCTGCCCCTCCTTCCCATACAGATCCTCTGGATTAATCTGGTAACGGACGGCTTTCCCGCTTTAGCCTTAGGCATGGATCCTGCTGAAAAAGACGTTATGAAAAAACCTCCCAGGGACCTTTCCCAGGGACTTTTACATAAAAAAAGATGGGGTTATATGCTTGTTGAAGGCTCAATTATCGGCACGGCCACTTTTTTCTTGTTTATTTTTGCTCTTCACCGTTTTGATTACAAGGAAGCCCAAACCATGGCCTTTACTACCCTGGCTTTTGCCCAATTAGTCCACGCCTTCAATAACCGTTCAACCAGAAAATCTCTCTTCAAAATAGGCATATTTACCAATATTTATCTGGTCTGGGGAGCCATAATCTCTGTTCTTCTCCAACTTCTGGTTGTCCAAACGGATCTGGGAAACATCATCTTCAAAACAGAAAAACTAATGGCTATGGAATGGCTTTATATTGCCGTTTTTTCCCTCATACCGCTGGTTGCTGTCGAGATTAAAAAACAATTGCGGTTCAAAATCTTACCCTGATTTACCTGAAATTAAACTTCAGCTTATCGGACTATATCTCCGTGAAATTCTTCATATTGCTTTTGGGTTATAGGTTCTATTACTACTCCCTGTTGTCTTCCTAAAGGATCCAAAAATATGGTTTTTTTTTCATAAACTATCTGTTGACTGTCTTCACTAACATTTTGAACTTGAGACTGAGAATCAGCTATGCCCAAACTCTGAAAAACTTCTTCAAGAGTTAAATCCTGAGGCGTCTGCCTTGCGATATAAACGACTTTTGTATTTTTCTGCCCGCCTCTCGGTTGACCATCCTGATAGAACTTTCCACTTACTCTTCCTGTTAAGATATTTCTGTTTGCCTGATTTCTGTCAGTTTTAGGCTTTTGGGATGTTTCCAAACAATTTCTTCCGGCCATATTAGATTTTATTTATAAAAAAACCTCCCTTTTTTTCGGGAGGCATTCTGCTTAATATTTAAAATGACTGCGCCTTCAACCTCCAACTTATCTTAGGACCTCAATCCGAAGGTTTAAGATAAGGTAAAAACGACTGTAACAAACTGTATTCATATTTTGATTATGTTATCAGAGAGCCCTAACTAAGTCAATAATCATGGCAAATCCATTAAATCCAAACTACCCGATCCCAATTCCGACATTGATTGTACTGACACATGACTAAACTGAATTTTTTCATTCTTTACTAATTTATTTTTTATCTTGTTAATTGCTTTAATAATCTCTTCTTTTCCATGCTTTTGATGAAGACTGTCAGTAAGATCAATTACATATATTAATCTGGCCGGACCGCCTTCCGTTATCGGTCCTATTCCCGCCTGTCTTTTTATATTTATACCTTCTCCGCTGATCATTCCTGAAACTTTCGCATCAAGTCCTTTAGAATCCCGGAAAAATGAAAAATTGGCTATAAACACATTTTCATTTTGATATTCGGCCAATTCCCGGGCAATTTGTTTAATTACATTTTCATCAACTTCGTCCAATGCGATTTCTGTCAGTAATTCTTCCCCTCTGTTTAGCTGTGCAACCAAAGAAGAACGGTTTATTGAAACTACCAGTTTCTGGTTCATATTCCTTTCCAACTCTCTGACTGCTTCTTTTAATAAGACTTCTTTTGCTTCTTCACTAAACTGCCTCGTCAGTCTGATTCTGTAATAACCTCTTATAGCCTGTTTAACTTCATCCGGAGATGTACGTAAGGCTTTAATCCAATTTGGATGGATAGTTCTTTTTTTCGAAATACCAATATTCACTTCATCTCTTGGCTGAAGTTCATAATCAGGATTGACCTTCTCCCCATTGACTATAAACGGACCTAGATTCCGTAATTCCCTTGTTGAACCCGATTGAGGATCCCAAGCTATATAAACCGCAAAATCCAATACAGTTGATCCTGCATCTACATACCACGTTCTGAATTTATCATCAATCACTTCCCTTTTAAAAGGATCAAGCCGGTCAAATCTTTGGCTAATTTCGCTCGCTTCCATTTCTTCAATCCCGCTTCCGATATTTAACCTGATCTGTTCCCATTTGGAATGGCCATTATCATGCCTCCTTAAGATATCAGGATCTGAAATTAATCCGCCCGATTCAGCAGTTTTGCGGTAATAAAGATCGGTTATCGGAATTTGGGAAATTTTACTACCGCCACTTGGGTAATAATTGAATTTAATTTGCGATTTGAGACCGAAACCGGAATTCATAAAAAATTCAAGTGAATTTAACCGGTTGGCCGATATTTTCTCCCTTATCGCTTCAGGATACAATGTCTCCTCAGCATAAAAATCTTTAGCTTCATCGGTCAATAAGTGCAATCTTGACAACCAGGCATAATCCAGCCAATTATCCTTGGAACGGGTTTCCAAATCTACTCTTAAAAAACAGTGTTTAATAGAAGGATTGCTTCCCGTTTCCAAATTTTTATAAATGGAATAAATATCTGAAACATAAATATGTATATATTTCGGATGTCTCCCCAAAATCCGTGCAATTTTTTCCGTAACTTCATCCAGATAATTCTTATTTGTTTCCGGATCTTTCTCCTCAATCAACTGGTTATATTGCTCACGGATTGCTTCTATTTTTTCCGTTAAATCAGGATTCAATACTTTCAAAGCTAAACTGGCTAATTCTTGAGCTTCAGCATAAAGACCTAAGAAATTAGCCAGCGGAACGTAATACCGTAATGTTTCGATAGCTTTTAGTTCTCTGTTCTTGTATTCAGAAACGAACTCAATCGTCTCAAGATTATGAAGTCTGTCGTATATTTTAATAACTGCTGCTCTGGGATTATCCCGCAGTGATTTGAAAAGTTCTGCCCTGGTAACTCTGTCAATATATTCTTCCCGCATTTCCTGACCGAATCTGACTTTTGATAAATTTTCAACAGTATCAGCTACTACCGGAGATAACAGTTTTTCTAAATCTAGTTTAGTTACCGGATAGCCGTTCTTGTCTGAATCTTCCAGAAGATCATGGGTAAGTGCTGACGATATTGTCTCCCAATCCATCTGATATTTTTTCGCTAATGGTAAAGCCACCTTTAATAGATGATCAACATAGGGAGAACCTTCAAATCTTGTCTGATTCTGATGTCCGTAATGCATTAACGATATAGCGGTGTCAATCTTTGCCAGTTCACTATATTCCATATATTTCCCGCATTCGTCATATAACTGGGATATTAATACTTTAACTTCCAAATCCTTAACGGGATCGGAGGCAAACTTCAATTCCATTGGATTATAATTTCCAACTCTTTGGGATATATAATCTTCAGGAATAATATTGGGAGGAAATATCACTTCAAATCTGGGCTTTGTATGCTGATGCACTCTGTTTTTAGAAGTACTCTGAAGAGCATGAAAAATTCTGGCACTGCGATTCTGCTCCGGTATTCTATAAATATTAGTGATATTTTCAATTTTAACCATTAAACAATCAAGATCAATTTTGATTCTAAAAGTCAAATTGGCATTACATTACGCGAGCATTATTCCAAATAGTTATTAAAAATACAAAAGAAAGAAATAAGAATTATAAACTAATAAAACCGGAGTTGAAATTATAGGTTATTGCATTAGATTTTCCAATGAGTACAAAAAGGATATTGAAAATTTGTTAATTTACCCGTAATTTGTTATTATAGGCCTATATAAAATCATATGACTAAAACAGAATCTTCAACGCAACAAGATTTAAGAAGAACAAGATTCCTCCATTTTGCCGGACCGGCCTGGGATTCAAATAATCCCGATCAGCCTGGCAGGTTATATCCTGAAAATGCCGAAGATTTGAGTTGGTACGAAAATGACTCAAATCAATCGGTTAAAAAACAATTCCGCCAATTGGCAAAAGCCTTTGAAAAAATCTGTGGAGTCAGACGCCTCAAAGAAATCAAATCGTTATATGGAGAGGAGGCCAGGCTTCAAGGTGTTACTGAAGAAGATGAACGTGAAAGCAAAAAACAAATGTATAATCGTTATCGGGAAGCATTTGCCCAAAGACATAGAATCCAGGTATCTGATCTTATCCCGTCAGGAATTGATTATGGAATTACAATTAATAATACCCGCTATAATGAAACCGTCACCTTGACAGTAAGTGAAGTTGACCAGCTTATAGCAGATTCAATAAATTATGCCAAAGAAGTACCCGATTATATGCAAAATCCTCAAACAGGACTCCTGCGCGGTTTAACCCACATCTTACCTGGAAGCGTAAATGAACCCAAAGATTTACAAAATCCGATCGATTTATTTCTCCTGTCAAAATCCCATAAATGGGGAAATCAAGCAAGATTTGAAGCCAGAAGAATATTGGGATTGTCCGACCTAATGGCTGAAATCATCTTATATCGTAAAAAATATGAAGGATTAAAAGATGATCTCTTTGACGTACTTAATCATCACGGCGTTTTTTCTCCGGAACAGCATGGCCCAATTGATAAACCTGTAGAATTTATAACTCTCCATAACCCGCATAACTTCGCAGTAGAAGGAATTCATATATTGGATAAAGAAGACTCCTATAAACCCAATCCATATATTTTATACAACAAAATAAAAGTTAGACCTACAATTGACCCTGATAACCCTCAAAATACATTCAATATTCAGTTAAACGATGAACCGAAGGGTATTATTCAAATTGCGTTGAAAATGATAAGAAGAAACGCCATTGATCCTGCAGAAATACGAGATGTTTATCGCCTGGCTACAACCTTTATCAATAGAGGTGATATTGATAAATTCCAAACAGCAATAGAATTAGCAAGCCATCGGGCTGGTAAACCTATAAAAGTTGAACGGGAGGAAAATACTTTGGACGGTGGTAGATACCAAGCACTTAAAGACGGGCATCCTCAAAAGTATGCCGGATCATCTAACAAATATCAGGTTATGAGATTGAAGCTTAATTTTGAAGACAAACCTAATGAAGTATTTGAGTTATCCTGCTATACCTTGGAAGCATTTGTCAATTACGCCTTGAGGGATAACGTTTGCATTGGTGAATATTTGATAAAACGTCAAATTTTTGCCCCGGAAGGTAAATGGGACGCCAGCGTATTCGAATATCTTTATCCAAAGGATATCTATGGAATCGATGCACTAAAGTACGAAAACGCTTTAATTTCCGGAATCAGAGTCGGAAATAGACAAAAAGCTTTCGTCCCTAATGAATGGCAGACAAAAAAACCAATCGATATATCGGAAGAAGAAATTGAAGCTGCTACTATAAGAATTGCAGAGCAAATTCAGCCTCCGGTTACGGATTCCACTTCACATGCAGCGATTCAGAGTAACAATTTCCCACAGGCAATTATTTCAGTCGGTCCGAATTGTTTTTCTGCCGGTACATTATTGAAAGATATCTTCGGCATCAAGGGATCACATCACATTAATTTCCACGGTCAGATAGAAAATATTCCTCAATTTATCGCAAATTATCGAGATATTTTGAAGAATAATAGGCTACTTATCTTAGATGACATCGGAATTGAAGGTAAAAAAGTAAAACGGCTCAGGGAAATTCTTGAGGAAAATAGACTAACAGACACAACAATCGCATTTCTTGGACTTAAACCTGACAGTCCGGCTGCTGAAATAACTGATTATTATGGAAGGGAAATTAGGGAAGATGAATATTTATATTTTCCGCACCAGCTCCATGAGCACACCAGACTTCATCTGGGAGCCATTGGTTTGATTACCAGAATGTTTGACGGTCGTTGGCAAATCCTCGTTCAAAATGAAGAAAAATTCTCAGAAAAACTTTCCGGTGGAATGTTTAATGGTCAACTCGGTGATGAAAGTACTTTGGAAACTCTAAGAAGAGAATGGATAGAGGAACTTGGGGCTGATAATGCACTGAAACTGATAAACAGTATGGAACATAAATTTCCCATCATCGTTAATGTTCCCCTTGATCCAAATGCTTCTGAATCACTTGCCAATACGGTCACATTTTACGGTTATCAAATTGACGGTTCATCTTTGAATATCGATAATTTTCAATTACCTGAGAGGAGTGAAGTTAAATCACTGCATTGGGAAGATCTTGCAAAACTTGCTGATACTATGCCTTGGCCTGGATATAAAAATCTTTTACAGGAATTGATTAAAAGGAAAAAAACCCTTTCTTAACATGATACAGGAAATTTATAACCACTTTTATCTGGAAAAATATTTATTGACCATAAATAGTCTGTATACTCAAAGTAAATATAGAATGGTACTGCAAAACTTGCCTGAACTCCAACCGAAGAGCCGCATTCTGGATATCGGTTGCAATGTTAGCACAGTTCATAAATCAGGCTTACCTCATCTCATCAAACAAAAATTCGATTCTGTAGATTATATAGGATTGGATTTAAATGAGGAGTTTTTCGATGAATTTCAAATTGAACAGGAATTTAGAATTTCCGGTTCAAATAATCAAATAGTTGGAAATTGTGAATCTTTACCGCTTCAAGATGAATCTATAGATTTTATTTTGGCTTTGGATGTTTTGGACCATATTCCTGATCCTCAAAAAAGCATCAACGAAATATTTCGCGTGATAAAACCGGAAGGTGAAGCCATCATAGTAGTACCTTCTTTATATAAATTAGCTTCCGTCAAAAATAGACCGGATTTTTCTTATATTGATAATAAAAGAAGCACTACTGAAATTACTTCATTATCCAACGAGGAATGGATCAAAAAAATAAAAGATCCAGGTTTTCAAATTTGCCAGGTTACCGGTTTTGCTTACTCTCTTGCATTACCTTATCTGTTATGGACGGAAAAACAATTTGTTCCGCAAAGATTTAAAAAAGATATCCATAAACCAACTTCTGGTCTTCACAAAGATATTATTCAAATTATTAACCTTGCACTTTCACCCGAAGATAGCCTGCTTATAGATGAAAGCTTAAGACAAAAAATTAGTTCAGTTCAATCCTTAAAACAGCTGGTTTTACAATATTACCCTGATTTGAATGAACCAAACGACCAAGAAGTCTTATGGCTTCTTTGGACTATTCCCTTGACGCTCCGTATTCACCCTGATTATGAAGTTAGATCTGAAATTAAGAATTCAGAAGAAGAATTATTAAAGATCATCAAAAAAAATAGTAATCAAATGTCAACAGAAGCGTTGACTCGTCTTCGTCAATTGGAAACATATCTCAATTCGCCGGAGTCATTTAAACAAATGGGTAGCAATTCACTTATGATTAAGGTTAAGAAGAAAATTTAGGCAATTTATTAATTTCTTTATTTCCCGCTCTTCTGGCACTTGATGACATCAAGGCCGTTGATTATTCCGTTGCTGTCGATGTCATAAGTTTTCAATGACGACCATTCCGACTCAACCGTTTCATTCTTACCGATATTAGCCTGAACCGCTTTACAAAAAAGTGATAAAGAGCTGGTGGGTTGAGCCGAAGCAGCCGGTACCGTTACCGAAGGCATAGTTCTTTGCGTCGGAGTAACATCTTCCTCTTCACTATCACCTTGTTTTGTCAGAGATGAAGTTGTAAAACTGTATGGAACACAGTCACCTTCACATTTCTGGCCGGTTGAATCGCATCTGGTCTCCCCGACTGCCACCAGGTAATAATAAACGGTATTGGGGGTCAGAAGTGTTAAAGGAACGGTATGATTGGTTTTGGATTGCGCTTCAGGAGATGTAAAAGTCAGGGAAACCGCATTGGTTCCATATTCAACTCTCCCTTGGGTTCGATCATCGGTATCCCAGGCGATTACCGAACTGTTCGGTCCGACACTTTCTGTTCTTATATTCTTAGCCGGACATTCGGATGCACTGGCAAAATAAACGGAAGCCTGCTTTCCCAAAATAACAGTTGCTACAAAAATAAGAAGGCTTACTGCGATCAGTAAAATGTATTTAACCTGTTTTTTAAAAGATCCCAATGACATAATTAAATTTTATTAAATTCTTCTCAGTTAGAGCATAAACAAAACACCTATCGCGGTCAAGATAGTTCCCAAACTTAAAACACCTAAGGTTAACCCAAATACTCCAGCTCTGGGTAAATCTTCCGCCGAAATTGTTGACTCTTCATCCGCTGATAAATCTGATAAATCAGTTGGTGTCGGAGTTTCAGTCGGAGGTTCAGGTGTTGGTGTCGGCGTTTCCGTTGGTTCCGGAGTCGGAGACGGAGTAAATGTCGGCGTGGGATACTGTCCGTAATCAGGTGTCGGACTCAAATATCCCGAATCAGTCGGATTAGTATCCGGAGGAGTTATCGTTGGTCCATTCCCGCTGGTAGAACCGATATTAAGGTTTAACGGTTGCAGCGGACAGTTAACCACATCGGCTGAATCTGCTGATCGGTTAATATTGGTATCGGCCTCAGATCCGCTCTGGCAGATAAATGTTAACTGTGTTTGTCCTGAACCGACTGCTTTAACCGACAATGTATAAAACGGCGTTTCGCTTGAGGATGATTTGGCATGCGCGATTGACTCCTCCCAACTTGAAGCCAGATATTTATTATTGGAGCCTGAAATGAAGGTGGAAAAAGCGAAAGTGAAAAAATTTTCACTTTGTGCCGATAATATGCTTATTTTTCCCGAATCAAACTGAAGTAAAGCATCCCCGTTGATGGCTTCTACCCCTTGGGTATTTATCATTATTTTTACGTTAAAAATATCATTTACATTTATTGACTGTCCGGGATTTTCAAGCTCGAGATTAAAATATTGGGCGTAAACGCTTCCCGCGCTAACTGCGGAAAATAAAAATATTAGGAATGAAAATATTATTCCGGTATATATTTTTCTCATGAAGTATTATTATTCCTCAATATCAATTGTCTCTGACTGTACTTCGTCCAGCAAGTTTTGACTGCTGCCCCTTTCAACTAAAGTGGTTGTGTTTGTCTCGTTTTTAATGAAGCTGAAAGAAATAACCGAGGAACCCGGTTTTAGTCCCCGGAACCTGATGCTAAATGCATTTGATACTTCCTCTGTTAGAACCTCATCCCGCCCCTCTATTGCCGTTATTTTGATTATTCCGTTGTCAGTATCAACTGTTTTTCTGGGAATGGATGTAAAAAAATCCCCCGGTTCAATCATATTCTCATCAGTAGATAAATATTCAGGATCAAAAAGAAGAATTACATCGGAACCGAAAATGTTTTTACCGTAAGCCCCGAAATTTACAGAAACAGTTGCTTCACTCCCGACTTTAATCAGGGGCGTATCGGTACTTAAAAAGATTGATCCTCCTTTTATTTCTTCATCCTCAAATGCTTCTTCTTTCTCCTGTATTTGAACTTCCGGAATAATCTTAACGGAACTGTTTCTTTTTCTGATATAAATGATGCCGCTTATAAGAACCGCCAGAATAAGAAGCACAATAAATATTTTTTGCTTTTCACCCATACAGGTTATTCCTTCCGGTTAATTTTTCTAAAAAATGTAAAACTCCCAAAAACCGCATACTAAATGTACCCGTTTATAGATCATCATCCGGTTTTGTCGATAAAGTATTGACTACTTTTGATACGTCATTTCCGTTAACAATATTGTCAAAATTGACATCCCCGACGGACAGATCCGGTGTATTGGTGCTGCCGATCCGGGCAACAATCAAAGAGATGTCAATTGAATTAACGGTACAATCCTGAAGCATCTGGTTATTGGGATTTGGCAAATCTCCGGGTTCTAAAGGATTATTGATCCAAGAAAACACCTGCTCCGGCTTTTGTCCGCCTTTTAAAAATACATGCTCGGCCATTTCGGATCCCCGGAAAAGCGGAGCTTTAAGAAGAAGAGAATAATATCTGTTTTGAGAAACACCGTTGAGAATCACCCAGCCGTCAGCTGTCACATCGGCGACATTGACTCCGCTTGGCACCGGAATATTGATTGAGGGAACCGGCTTGTATATAGTCCCCTGGGCGCGCATCGGTATATAGAAATCTTTGTCACCCGGACCCGGTGTAGTACAGGAGGGATTAAGAACAACTCCCGGATTATCAAGAAAATAAAGTTCATCTTTAACTCTTAAGCGGAAATACATATCGGGATTACTCTGGGTATGGGCCAGAACTGCCGAGAAAGTAATCTGGGGAACATTTCCGGGTACATCTGTCGGCAACCCTCCGGTAGGCGTTGGACCCTCTCCTCCGATATCAATAACCAACTGGTCTTTCTCTCCGATCGGTATCTCAAACTCCCCTCCAGGTGATGGAGTAACATTGCTTCCGTTTATGGTAATACTTAACACACTGCTGCCGATTGATAATTCCTGGCCGGTACCGTCTACGATCTGCATATCGGAAATATCAAAACTCATCTGGGTCGAATCTGCGGTTGTTGAAATATTGGTTAAGGAAAATGAAGCCAACTCAAATACTCCTGAAGGTTGACTATCAGTCGGAGCTGCGGCAATTACTATATTGGCTCTTCCAAACTGGTTTGCATTAACTCTGCCGGTTTTTTCAACAATTGTTGAAAGTTGCGGGTTGGTTGTAATTTCGCTGTTAAGATTTACTTTGGAATTATCGAAAGTAATAACCGCTCTTACAAAAGCTATGAATTTGCCACCGCTGTCAGCCATTATTTTCACATTCGATGCAGGGGGCAGATTGACGCTTGACGGAGAAAATGACAGAGTAACATCACCCGTATCCGGCTGTGTCGGAGTAATCTCGCCGCTGGAGGAAATACTGAATGTGGCTCCTGTTCCTGCTGTCGAGACATCAGGAGCCTGTCCGGGAATACCAGCCTCAGTAACTCTGGTTGAAGTAAAACCGATTTCGGCATTTCCTTCTCCGGCTGAATTTAGAACAGTCAAATTAAGTTGGGCAAAAACAAGGTCGGAAGAATTTACCGGAACCGGATTGGCAGTAGTAGCAATGGCACACATTATTGTTACCGATTGGCCGTTTATTTTAGTAAAGGGCAATCCGTTAAAAGGGGCTTCACAATCAGCCGAATCAATAACAAATTTACTGCTGACATCAATAACAGCCTGGGCTCCGGAAACATTAATGGTTCTTAATGCCAATTTATGCATAGCAACTTTAACGGTTATCTGTTGTCCCGGAGTTAATACTCCAGATGAGGGTGTAAAACGCATCCCGACTTCATTGGATCCGGCCGCTCTTTTGACCAGATTTTGAACCTGTAAAGCTCCGAGAACTATCAGAGGTAAAACTAACAAAAGCCCGGTAATCGTCAGCTTTTTCCTTAGCTTTTTGTCCTTCAAAATATTATTCATAAATTCGCCTGTATATCTAATATACAATAATCCCCACCTAGATATTAGTTATCAGTTTGTATCTTTTATTTGTTATTTTTTTAATTTGTACTTCAATTACTGCAAGTACCGAAATTACTCCTTAATATTTCATAATCTGCCGTATCGATCATATTAAATGAATCCGTCACCAAGTCAGGAGTGTGCTGACCGGTAGGTACAGTGATTTCACCGACAGTCTTTCCGTAAGCTTGACGGAACAGCTCAAAATCAGCTGTATCAATACATCCGAAATTATCACAATCCAGATTACCCATGTCACCCCTTGGGCAGGTTGGAGGGATTACAATTGTGAAAGTAGCCGATGTTCCGGCAGTCGATACATCAGGCGCCTGACCCGATATACCGGATTCAGTTACTCTGGTGGAAACAAACTCAATCAGCGCCTGTCCCTCAAGTGCCTGCTGGGAAACGGTCAAAGAAACGGAGGCAAACGGCAAATCTGATGAAGTCACCGGTACGGGTGAAGTAAAAGTATTAATGGCACAAAAGACAGTAACTGTCTGACCGTTTACTTTTACAAAAGGAAGGCCGTCAAAGGGTGACTGACAATTTACTTCTCCAACGTTAAATTTATCGCTAACGGTAAATACCGCCTGGGCACCGGACACATTTATGCTCCTTGATACCAGCTTATGTAAAGTTACCTTCAGATCAATAACATCACCAGGTTTGTAAATTCCGGACATTGGTGAAAACCTCAGTCCGACTTCATTAGTTCCGGCTGCCCGGTTTCTGATATCCTGAACCAAACCGGTAGCATAAATTCCCAGAGGTATAAAAACCAATAGTGCAATAATAAGAAAAAATTTGTTTTTCTCACTATTTTTAAATTTTTTTAACATGTTTACCTGACCTCCTTTAATAATTTTACTGGCAAGAGCCGAAATTGGCTCTCAAAATTTCATAATCAGCTGTATCGATCATATTAAATGAATCCGTCACCAAATCAGGAGTATGCTGGCCGGCAGGAACGCTTATCTCACCAACAGTTTTTCCGTATGCCTGTCGGAACAGTTCAAAATCAGCCGTATCTACGCAACCCATTGTGTCACAATCCAAATTACCTTCCGGTCCTCTTGGACACTCAGAAACAGGAGGTGTACCCGATATTGCCGATCCGTGAACCGTTATAACGGCGTCGGTATATTGGGTCGGTATTTCCGGTCCTGCCGCATCAACAAGTTGACTGTCAGCCTGATCAAAATTAAGGTAAGTCTGGATGTCTGATTCACCAGTATTGGCATCTATATCAAACGAGGCGAATTCAAAAATTCCGTTAGGTGGATTATCGCTTGGAGAAGCGGCAATAACAATTGTTGCTCTGCCTGTTGTGTTGGCATTATTCATGCTGGTCTTTTCCACAGTCGTCGACATTTGACCTGTTGTCGTTATCTCACTGGCCATCCTGATTTTACTTGTATCAAATGTAAAAACTATTCTGGCAAAAGCAACCGATCTTCCTCCGGAATTCATCATTATCCTCATATTGGTAACAGGCGGAACCGCGGCAACCTGGGGTGAGAAAAATACTCCGGTTTCATATGGCGGTAAAGTCAAAGTCGGACCTCCTGGAGTAATCGTCGGGGTAACTATGGAAGTCACAGTAGGTTCGGTTATACCAAACACATTAATAAACGCATTTGTATATGTTGCCGGAATTTCAGGACCTAGTTTATCCACAATCTGACTGTCAAAAGTATCAAAAATTATCTCTACCGTAGCATCAGTTAAAGTAGTATTGGAATCAATATCAAATGATGCAAATTCAAAAATACCGTTGGGCGGAATATCTCCGGGTGATGAAGCAGCTACAATCACAACTCTTCCGGAAGAATTAGCCTGATTCATAGTTGTTTTTTCAACAATTGTCGACATCTGACCGATTACCGTTATTTCGCTTTTTAAATTTATAAGGGATTGATCAAAATTAAATACTACTCTGGCAAAAGCAACCGATCTTCCTCCGGAATTCATCATTATCCTCATATTGGTAACAGGCGGAACCGCGGCAACCTGGGGTGAGAAAAATACCCCGACCTGATCAGGCAGCGGTGTCGGAGGCTGACCCGATGTGGGTGTAATTACCGGTTCGGTTGGAGTAATAGGCACAATACCTGTTGGTGTTTTCGTCGGCGTTTTAGTTGGTGTTACTGCTACAGTTCCACCATTGATCTCTATATAAGGCGCATATGTTGAATTTTCCCGGGAATAAAAATCAACCCCGTTGCTTCCCGAAGAGTCAACGGCAATGGTCATTATCGAACCTGCTTTATTTTTCACATGTGATGTAATATCGACAGATTTCCAGGTGCCGGCAGTGGCGTCAGTAAATGTCGCTTTCTGATCTCCCAACGACGGCCTGTTATTATAGGTCATACTGCACTCTGTCCAGCTGTTACTGGAAACTGCCTTGATTCTGAAGGTTGCCGATGAAGAATCAGTAATCCTCATCCAGAGTTTGGCTGTATTGACGGTAGTATTTAAATCTCTTAAATCAAACTTGATATAAGTAACCTTCACCGGGTCTCCGTCAACCTGAAGCTGATCCTGACAGTAATTACTGTTTGGGCTGCCCGATCGCACATGAGTATCTTCCAATGGGAAAATTTTTCCGCCAGTTGATTGTTGTGGTGTAGGCGACTTAGGCGGAGTCGGTGATTTGGTCGGTGTTTTGGTAGGTGTTTTGGACGGACCGGTGCCCGTCGGTGTTTTCGTCGGAGTTTTGGAAGGAGTTGGTGATTTGGCACCGGTATATGGTGTCGGTGATTTTGTTGGTGTTTTGGTCGGAGTTTTGGAAGGCCCTGTTCCGGTCGGTGTCTTTGTAGGGGTTTTGGAAGGAGTAGTTGCGCTGCCGACCGTAACAGAAACCGTATCTGTAGTAGTTTGTGAACCTGCGGTTACCTTGACTTTGGCCGTCTTAGTTCCGGAACTTGTGTAATCACATACATCAACCGCCGTATAGGTAGCTTGAGAACTGGTAACATTTTTCTCATAAGTTCCGTTATTGGTACAGTCAAACTGGTAATAGAAACTTCCGCTGTCTGCTCCCCAAACTGTAACTACAGCCTTAAGGTCTACATTGTTAAGAGGAACAGATCCTGTTGAAGGAATAGCCGAAAGAGTAACTGACATTGAAGAAGTTATCGGTGTCGGTGTTTTGGTTGGGGTTTTGGTTGGTGTCTTAGTCGGGGTTTTCGGCGGACTGGTCGGAACCGGAGTTTTGGTTGGAGTAAAAGTGGCATTGGCTGCCCTCCATTGACATTGGATAATTTTACTGTACATGGCAGCAGGAACTGTCGCGCTTTTTGCCGTACAGCTCTTGGTACTATACGACCATGTAGATATGGCCGAAAAAGAAACGGCAGATCCGCCGACTTTAAAACAGACTCCGGATCCGTTGGTTGAACACGGTCCCTGAGGACTGATTGATTCCGTCCGGTAACCGGCTGTTCCGGTACAACCGCCTCCTGAGTAGTAAACGAAATAATTTGTAGAATTACAAACTGCTCCTGTTGCCGGATCTACCCATGATCCGGTTGAAGCTGCTTGAGGAATATCTCTTGGCCCCTGTTTCACTAGTTGGTTGGCGACAAAAATTCCGGCGGTAACAATACCCAGTCCGATAAGGGCAACAACGGTGGCAATCTCTCCTCTTTGACCCTTAAATCCCTTCTTGATTAAACTGAAAATATTCCTAACAGGCACTTTATTTTTTTTATAAAATATATAATCTACAGGTAATCCTTTTCCTGTATTGTTTTGCCCGCTAGTTTTATATTAAATTATATTAATAAATAATTTGTTATAGTTTTATTTAATTTATATCATTATTATATTTAAAGTATTATTCCAACTACCTGCATTTCACTATTTTCATTCGGAAATTTAATTATCCCTTGTCCCCCGTTTTTAGCTTCAAAAGTTACGTTAGCCAGGCTGACAGTTCCTCCGGCCAAATCTGCTGCATTCTTCTTCGCAACGACTGATAGTCGTAAATAACTAAAAACATCTCCTTCACCAATGTAAGGTAAATTTTGGTCATCGATCAAAACTGTCTCTGTAAAATTGTTTCCCAGAACGGGATTCAGACTTACCAAATTTAGCTTATCCCTGTCATACAAAAGAGTGAAGTCTGCTCCAGACACACGCACATTAGTATCAGTTATTTGTGTTGATACCAATACGTTCACTCTCTGACCGACCGAAACGCTTGTCGTATCGGCATTTAAACGGAAATTAGCTGCTCCCGCAAGAACTGCTTTTGGCCTTATATCCTTTCTTGCACCCAGAAAATAAATGACAACCGGAAGAAAAAGGACTAAAAAAAGTATGAGGATCAGACTGTAAAATTCTTTTCTGGATATTGTCATTTAAACATTACTTATTATTAATCCATTATAGGTATAAAAAAAAATATTTTACAAGTCCCTATTTATACTGACTATGGCATCCTCAGAAATTACAGCTAACTCCTTCACGTCCCCTGATACAATTTGCATTTCGGAAACGGCAAAATCAATTCCGGTATCATATCCGTTTTCATCCGGAATTGTTGAAATCGGGAAATTGGCAACTTCAAATACTCCTGATGGTTGACTGTCTGTCGGAGATGAAGCAATGACAAATGCTGCAATGCCCGATTTATTAATTTCATCAATGCCCGGCTTTTTAACAACAGTTGAAAAATATGTGGAAGTTTCAATTTCTCCCTCCAATTTTATTTTTGAAGGATCAAATTTGACGACAGTTTTAATAAAAGCGACATTTTTATCATTTGAGTCGGCTATTATTTTTATCCTGACATTATGTGGATTAATAACCTCACTAGGTTCAAAATAAAAGTTAATTGTATCGGTATTATTTATCACGAATAAGGCTTTACCACCCAATAAAGACAAATCCGGTGCTTTTCCCTCTATGCCGGACTCGGTAACCCTAACCCTGTTAAATGATAATGATTCCTGACTGGCTTTACCCCCTCCGGCTGCTGTCAGATTTACCCTGCCGAAATTTATATCATCATCACTGATAATTACGGCTTCGCTGTCTATGGAAATGGAACATACTAAAGTTATTATCCTGCCGTTAATTTTTACATACGGCAGTCCATTAAAAGGTTCTAAACATTCTGCCGAATCAAATTTCAAACCATCACTGGCCAAAAGCTCTGCCTGGGCTCCGCTGATTTTTATATCTCTATCTGTTCTTTTAGAAAGTGATATCATAACTTCAAAACTTTCTCCGATTACTTTTTCTCCTTCTCTTGGATTCAATTGAACGGCTACTTCACGACTCCCCTCTTCAATTTTGTCTATTTCCCGTTTTTTCGTAGAATTTAATTTTAATAAAAATAAAAAAAGTACCACAAATATTGCAATTATCAGCAATAAACGGCGATATTTTGTCTTTAACATATACTTATTTTATTCCAGTATACCCAGAAAACTATCAATAATATCAAGTGTTAAAATAACTCGTTTTTCACTTGTTATAATTATTCAACCAAATAACGTAATCAAGACCGTCAACAAATCCGTTTCCGCTAAAATCCCCGCTTAACCTGCCGTTTCCGACAGATTTATTGTAATTTTGAAGCCAGACAACATAATCCAATCCGTCCACTTTGTTATCCCCATTGGCATCCCCTGGTTTTCCCTGACCTGTAAGCGTCGGTGTTGACGATAATACCGGAGTACCAGTCGGTGTTGGTGACACGGGTGTAATTGTTACATTCAGGCTGTCTAAAGCCTTTACAGCATCAACCATGCCATTATTGGTTGTTCCCGACGCAATATTTTTGTTAGCCGTTTGTTCTATTATTGATTTGACTTGTAAATTGGTAAGTACCGGCTTGGCTGCCCAGATAAGTGCTGCAATTCCCGAGACATGAGGCGCAGCAGCTGAAGTTCCAAGGTTATAGTAATAACTGTTTAAAGGCCAGGTTGAAGCTATTCCGAATTCCTTATCGGAATTGGTGGAAAAATTTCCTCCGGGTGCCAAAATGCTTATCCAGTTTCCTATTTGGGGATCAGTCGGATCATTATGCTGGGAATAAGGCGCTAGGTTGTTATTAACATCCAATGCTGCGACATTTAACATATTTGGAGATGCCGCCGGATAGTATTTTTCGTTAACTGAATGTCTGACAAAATTACCCGCCTCATCATAAATATCACAAGGATCCCCGGCTGCTTTATGATGTGACTCATTCCAACCGCAGTTTCCGGCCGCCGCTACCAGTAACACTCCCTTATTCCATGCATAAGTTACGGCATCATTTATTTGGGCAATAATCGGACCATCAAGATTGGCGGCCAGCGAACCCAGGCTCATATTAATAATTTTGGCATTGTGATCTGCTGCATATCTTACCGCATTCACAAAATAACTGATCAGCATATTACCGTTCTGGTCTCTGATTCTGATGTAAAGCATATTGGTATTAAACCCTGTACTGGCAATACCTAAATTATTGTTTGTAGCCGCTCCGATAATTCCGGCCACATGAGTTCCATGACTCTCATCAAGGTTGGAAGGATTAGCAGTCATCGAAGAAACGGTCTGACAGCTCCCTGAAGTACAATCAACTAAAGAGGAAAATTTTCCTTGAAGATCTTCATGACTAGAATCAACCTGGGAATCCAATACGGCAACTGTGACCCCTGAAGAACCTTTGGATATGTCAAAAGCAGTTCTTCCTGAACCGACCAGATTGAGATTATACAAGCTCCATTGCAGAATCGGTTTTCCCGGAGCCGGAGTTGCTTTGATAGCCGGATCATTGGGAATATAAAGTAAATCTAGTGCTTTATCTACTACAGCGCTCTCAACTATTGTATCTGCCCGAAGCTCATTCAAACTCTCCTGAATAACCCCTTCAGAAACCTCAAATACCATTGCATCCGTACCCGTAATTGCATATTTTAGTCTGCTTTTTTTGCTTTTTCGGGAAAGTTTAATCAATTCCCCCGCCGTCGGTTTTTTCTTAAAAGTAACAATTATTTGATTGAGCTTATTATTCTTTGAAAGTGAATCAACTTCCGGTTTTCCCTGGAAAACTTTATTGCTTTCTGTTTGGAATTGGAAATTTTGTGCCAGCACCAGGCTTCCGGATAAAAGGTATAAAAGAAAGCCAAAAAATAATATGAATAATTGTCTCTTCACTGACAGATAATTCCAGTTTGACAATTTATCCCTAACCTGTCAATGAAAATCCATAAGGAAAAAAATGGGAAACTCGATTAAGCGGGTAATTAAGTCAAAGGTGCTGGGAGCAGGATTCGAACCTACGTAGGCTTGCGCCAGCAGTTTTACAGACTGCCCTCGTTGGCCGCTTGAGTATCCCAGCTTGAAATTTACTGAGCCGCCCCGGAGAATCGAACTCCGGTCAACGGTTTACAAAACCGCCGCTTTTCCACTAAGCTAGGGCGGCACATTAGAGTTTATTTTATCATTAATCCTGACTGTTTTGAAGATCAGACTTTACCACGGATGTTAAAATTGTTTTCATGACCGGAAAAATCTTCACCTCGTTTTTGCTTATTTTAATCATGTTTTTAATTTATCAGATGGCTCCCTTAACTTTATCATCTGAAGAAATCCGTTTTGTTGTCCCATTGAATGAAGCAGGAGGTGTAACTGCTTTGGAAAGGCTCAAGAACGAAAAAATAATAAGAAACTTGCCGGTTTTTCAAATATTATCAGTCGTAAGTAAAATACCGCCCGTAATTGAACCGGGAGCATACAAAATTAAAAGAAATTTGTGGCTGCCTCAAATAGTAAACATTCTGATGCATAATCCTTATCAGAAATGGGCACTTCTTAAGCCCGGCCTCCGGAAGGAACAGGTTGCTGAAATTCTCGCTAAGAACTTTAAATGGGATAAGAGTATAGAAGAAGAATTCCTCTCCCTGACTGAGGAGGGTTTTCTGTTCCCCGATACTTACCTTTTTGATGTTGAAGAAAACCCGCAATATTTTATAAACAAAATAAAAAATAATTTTAATGAAAAGTTTAATGCTAAATTTCAGGCTGATCTGCTGGCCCGGGATGTCAGAAACGACACCGCCATAAAAATCGCTTCCTTAATTGAAAGGGAATCAGGCACAGATGATGACAAAGCGCTGATTGCCGGTATAATTTGGAACAGGCTTGAAACCGATATGAAGCTCCAAATTGATGCCACTTCCCAATATATTCTGGGAAAACCCGGCGACTGGTGGCCCCGCATAAAACCGGCCGATCATAAAAGGGAATCTCCTTATAATACTTATCTTTATAAAGGCCTTCCTCCCGGACCGATCTCCAATCCCTCACTCGCTTCAATTAAGGCAGCCGTCTATCCGGCTCAAACTGAATGTCTTTATTACATACACGATAAAAACAAACTGATTCACTGTTCAAAAACTTATGAGGAACATTTGGAATATATCAATCAATATTTGAAGTAAATTATTCCACACAATTACTACTACAGGGTTACAAGAATTTTAATAAAGTTTATAATCTTCGAATTCTAGTAAATATATTAAGGACGCTTTTAAACCATTAATTTAACCTCCATATCAAATAATGAATAAATAAATTATCCTATTTTTCATTTTTTAATTTTATGTATTATAGGTCTTTAAATGAATTAGAAATATCAACAGACCAGAAGATCATTCGTTGAAATAAATTTACATCAGTCTCACTTGGTTGTTAAAGGATATAAATGCCCAAGTATTGCAAGAGTCAGAAATACAATACTCCATCTGATCGGATGAGGCCCTATTAAAGGATATGTTAAAAGTATTCCAATACCTACTCCGGCCAGCAGATGAACCACTGAATTATAATCAGGATGATTCTCAAAATATTTTCGAACAGTTTTGTAGGCTTTATCGTATCTTGTCACTAAAATTCACCTCCCCTCCTCCATTTTTTATAATAATTTACTTTCTGTCAAGATGTTTATAATTTTTTACCTGCGTTTGTGTCTTATGGATAAATTTTGTAGAATAGAAAAACCTGCAAGATATGCCTGGATAGTTTAGTGGTAAAACGTTCCCTTGGTAAGGGAATGAGTGTGGGTTCGATTCCCACTCCAGGCTCACCTTTTTCAATCCTTTCAATCATTGTGTTAAAAATAGGCCTACCGGGAACTTTTGCAGATTGTTTTTCAATAAGCTCCTCTAAAACAGAAATCTCTTCTCGTTTAACATATTCACGTACTTCAGCAAACTGTGCCTCGATACATAAAATCTGTTTATCCTCTACATCTGTTGACTTACGAGCATACAAAAAGAATTTTAGTGAATTATTATCATACATTGTGAATCCTCTATTACTTCAATAGCCGCCCCGGTGCACTCAATCCAAGTCGCCCTGAATTGTCCGAGACGGCTACAAAAAGGGACGACCTAAATGATTGAGTGCAATTATAGTTTAACAATTGAAATTTCTAAGTCAAGCTCATATTCCTAGAAGGTAATGGCATATACTAGTGTAGAGAATGTATTATATACTTTTCGTATGCAGTTATTAATAAACAAAAAAATTCTTACCTTCGACTGTTATGGAACGCTAATTGATTGGGATAGTGGTATACAAGCATTCCTTAAAATGGAATTGTCAGATTTTTCCTTGGAGCAAATAGAAGAACTACGAAAAAAATGGGAAGAAATCCAATTCTCTCTCATATTGGGACCATATATACCTTATGAAGATTTGCTTCAGGAAAGTTTTCAAAAAACATTCGCTACATTTGGATATGCTAATAAAAAAAACTTAGGTAAAAAGCTTGTAAAAAAAATTACAGCATGGAAACCTTTTCCTGATGATCATACAATTCTTTCAGAACTTCAAAAAAGATACCAACTTGCAATAATTTCAAATGGTCCTCAGGCAATTCTCAAAAAAAATGCTCTTGCTATGAATATTCATTTCGATAAAATTCTTTCAGCAGAGCAAATACAGGCATATAAACCAAGTTACCGTATTTTTCATTATGCCCTAGATGCTCTTGGAAGACCAAAAAATGAGATTCTTCATATTGCTGCAGGATATAAATATGATATCCTCCCGACAAATGCATTGGGCATAACGAATGTATGGATAAATAGAAAAAGAGAGCCTTTGCCAACAACAATAACTCCAGATTATGAGGTGTTTGACCTATTCGGTTTGAAACAATTACTTCAAGGATGATTGTAATAAACTTGTTATTTTGGTTTTGCTGAGAGGAGTGTAACTAGATGACCCAATTGTTCTCCTTGTTTTAGCCTTTCAAAAGCATCAGTTGCACTTAATTTTAATTGCTCTAGCAGTGTTGTAAGCTCGCTAAAATTTGTAATGCTTTTCCCAGTTAAAATTTCTTTCGCTTGTCGATAAGGATAATAGGCGAATTGTACTTCAGAAGTTTCGTGTGCTGCATAATTTGGAATGGTATCAAATGGTTCTGTTTGTAATTTAAAACCGAATGATAATACTTCTGGTTGTTGATAACCTGCTTTATCAAACAAGTCATTAATTGCTGTTATTGGCATGCGAGCTCCAAGATTAAGTAATACTTGTCCATCCGGTGTAAGATGTGATTTAGCTTGCTGAAGAAAAGCATATTGTAATGATAAGAGATATTTCCCCAGGTCCTCTGGAACTCCCTGAAGTGTTTCTGGATCAAAGTATGATGCAGCAGTAATTCCTTCAAGCAGTTGGTCTAATAGTTCAGTAGGAATCGGAATATTAGGTAAATTTGCATAAATTACGTCAGCGGTATCATTTCCCAATGGCTCACAAAGATTACCAACAACATAAGTAACGGGTGTTCTTTCACCTAGTTCTTGATAACGTGAAATATTTTCTCTTGCTTGATCTATGGCTGTTGGAACGAGATCAGTAACAGTTATTCTTTCAGGGTGAAGAATCTCCATAGCCCCAATTGCATCAACTCCTGGCCCAGTTGCGATCGAGACGAAGTGACCTATTTTTTTACCTTGTTTACTTAAGGCATTAAATCCTTCAAACGCATAATATAGCCAATGGTTTTGTGGATCAGTAATGTTAGAAACATATGCTTCTCCATCATCAATGATGCGAAGTGGTGCTGAAAGCTGTTTTGGTATTAACTTAGAGGCATCAATTAAGCGATCTTTAAGAAGGATAGTTGATAATGCTTGATCTTTTACTGCATGGTTAATATCGCGAGGAATAAAACGTGAAGTAGTAAATTCTGCTTCGGGATAAATAAACTCTCGTATTCCCTCCGTTGTTCTTGCAAGGACGCGTACCCCCTCTTGCGTATTCTGTTCAATATGATTAATAATTTCCTGTTTTGGCTGCGCGAGTACTCCTACAAGGATAACAGAATAATTACTAACTGGGAATTCCTGCCCTTCTGCTGTATAGACATGTACTTGTCCGCTCATACCTAAATGATCAATAACTGCTCGTGAGGTGTCCGCTTTGTCAGCAAAATGTTCAACACAATCAATTTGACAGCCAGTTTGACGTGCTATTTCTATAGCACTTATTGGTAATGGTCCACTGCCAATAAATAAAACGCGGTCTTCTGGTTTTATATCAGCGAGTGCTACTTCATTTGCAGTAAGATTGCGGTATCTCATTAAATAATTTTGTGTAATATTATTTGGATCCAGTAAATCTATATCTCCACTATGTAAAATTACATTAACAAAAGATTCCTCAAGAAAAGTTTCATATTGTCCATATAATTGTTGAGATTTAGCAAGAACACCAGTTGTTTCCGATCTCAAAATAATATCTACCGCTTCATCATTGGAAATGATATCTGTAAGTAATATATGGTCCAAATCAACAATCGCCTTATGATATAAGGGTAAGCCTAATAGGCTTGCTTCTTGTAAACTTTCTACTTCCTTTTCAATAGCTGTTCCAATACGTATCACTAGTTCGCGTCTTTCTGGTGACTCTAGAGGTAGTTCGCGGAAAGTTCCTTGTCTTATAGCAGTATTAAAACTACGCTGTCTCCTACGGAGAGCATTTACTCCTTGTATATTTCCTGCTTGTTGCTCAGCAGCAATATGCCTACCAAACTCATAATTCATTGCCATAAATTTATAATATTAAAGAAATAACTAGTTTCAATAAAAAAAAGCTACCATTTAGGCAGCATCGATTTCTTGAATTATAATCTAATCTGGTTGCAATTGTAATTAAAGGTGGGACAATAACATCGCAAGTGGTTATTAATTTTAAAATCTTTGGATCTTTATTTTTAAAAGATAAAAAGGTAGGAGGGGAAGCTCTAAATCCCTGGGCCGCCCTGCGGGCGGCTTCCTTTGTTCAGGAATTTTTGATAAAGTAGGTTCGAGCGCAGTCGTAAATATACTCCCGAAACGTCTCAGATATGATATTTCCTTAACTCTTCAAGAAGTTTAGACAAAGATAAACGGGCAGCTCCGATTACCTGATCTCCACCTCCGTAATAAACATACAAATTATCCTCAATAACACATACGCCGCAGGAAAATACCGTATCCGGTCTTACTCCTTTTTTCTCATGTTCCGTCTCCGGTTCCAGTATGGGATAATCCAGACGGGCGAGGACCTGGGAAGGATTATCTGTTGCCAGAAGAGCCGCTCCTAACCGGTATTTAAGTGAATAACGCGATAGACCATGATAAATTAGTAACCATCCGGAAGCAGTCTTAATGGGCGGTGGGCCGATTCCGATTTTATCGCTATCCCAACTGTAAACTCTTGGCTCCAGAAGTATTTCCCCATTTAAAAATTTAGATTTGGAAAAAGACAGGTCATCAATGTAATCAATCCAAATATTGGGATTAAATCGGTGTAAAAATACGAATTTTCCGTTAATTTTTTCCGGGAAAAGGGTTGCGTCTTTATCGTCAATATTTGGAGGAGAAATTAATATTGGTTTTTCCCACTGCCAGTTTTTTTGGCAAAAATCGGTGGTTTTTATTGAAGTAAGAGCTACTCTGGGAGGATCTGCGCCGTTATAAGCTGTATAACACATATATACCTTGTCTTCAATATTAACCAGCCTGGCATCTTCACAGCCGGAATTTCCCGGTCTGCTCTTTTTCTCAAATCCCTCCCTCGGTTCATATACAGGAAAAGTTAATCTTTCATCAATATTAAAACCGTCCTTTGTTGAAGCATAACCCAAAACTGATGTATCGTCCCTGCCCATTGCCCTATATAAAAGGTTTATCCTGTCGCATAAATATAAAGCACCGGGGTTAAAAGTGAATTTATCTTCCCATTTATTTTCTTTTTTTGAAGTAATTATCGGGTTAGCAGAAAATCTTTCAACCGGAATCAGATTCTTGGTGTTAAATACCGGAATACCTTGCGATTGGGGAAGTAAATCTTTAAGAAGCTCTTCCAAATTTATTTTAGCTAAACAAACTGTTGTATCTGCCGCACCGTAATAAATGATTAAATCCTCCCCTGATACTATGGTTCCTGTCGGAAAAACAATATTAGGTACCTTTCCGTAAAGTTCATAATGTTTCTCCGGAACAATCAACGGCTGTCTGGAACGGGCAATCACCTGTTTCGGATCATCTTTCTTTAACAATACCGCTTCAATGGCAAAAGTCGGATGACCGATAAAGTAATTATAAATATATGAATAGATAAGAAGCCAACCCTCATGTGTGGAAATCGGGGGAGCTCCAATTTCAACATGGTCATTTCTCGATCTTTGAAGTGTTAAACTCTGTTTTTCCAGTCCGGTATAAAAATCATTCCAATAACTTTTTGACCAGATTTCCTCTGTTTTATCAAAAGAGGCAATTGAAATTTTAGCCGGCGGCTTATCAGTATTGGCCGTTAATATCGCAGTAATTTTACCATTGATTCTTTCGGGAAATAACGCGAATGCTTTTGAATTAAAAGTTGTTACCTGATGTTTTTCCCTTATACCGGAAAAATCATCAGTCACCGCGCATGCGACTTTTATCCCTTCAGAAGAAAACGGATATACCGATAGAGCTGTATAAAATATATAATATTTTCCTTCGAATTGCGAAACTCTTGGATCTTCGCAGCCGAATCTTTCCCAATCAAATTCAGGCTTAATAAATTGCCGCCTGCCGGAAAAGTGTACTCCGTCATGACTCTTGGCATATCCTATTGTAGAAAGCGATATCCGGACATTGGCATACTGTTGCGGGGCTCCCTGAGCCCGGTATAACAGATGATAATTCCCTCCTTCTTTAACCACGCATCCGTTAAAAGTGGCTTCTTTTTCCCATATCGCTGCTTTGTTGGGTGAAAGAATGGGATTATCTTCTGATCTTCGGGCAGTTACCATCAATATATATTTGTCTTAATTAATTGTCTTAAAGAGGAATGTTTAATTTATGCAATTCTCCTTCTGAATGATCAAGTAGGTTGTTCAACAATGTGGATAGCTCGGCAGTCGCTACACAAGTCACCATATCAGCCCCGCCGTAATAAACCATAAGAGTGTTGTCTAATGTTACCGCACCGCAGGGGTATGCAACACCGTATTTAAAACCTTCATTTTCGTAATATTCCTCTGGTTCCAGAATGGGCTTGGCACTTCGGGCAATAATTCGGGTCGGGTCTGATAAATCAAGAAGCATTGCTCCCATTTTATAGCGTCCGGGATCATCATCTCCGACTGCATGATAAATGATCAGCCAGCCTTTGTCAGTTTTAATGGGAGGCGCTCCTACTCCAACCTTTCTACTGTCCCAACTGCTTATTCTTGGCCTTATCATGAAATCTCCTCTAAGAAATTGGCTGCCGTCAAAATCAAGGTGATCAACAAAATCAATAAGAATATTGGGGAAAACCCGATGCATAATTACATATTTACCGTTAATTTTTTCCGGAAAAATTACCGCATTTTTATTCACTACATTCGGTGCCGAAATAAGAACCGGTTTCTTCCAATTCCATTTTTTATTCCGGAAATCCGATACTTTAATGGAAGTTAAAGCAACTCTCGGAGGATTACTTCCGTCATAAGCCACATACGTCATATAAAACTTTTTGCCAATTCTGGTAATTCTCGGATCCTCTACACCGCCGTATCCCCCGCCTCCGGAAGCATAAGGAGATAAAGGGATCGGTTTGCCGGTATCGGCATTTTGGAATTCAAAAGGCTCAGTTGGAACATAAATAGGTTCATCCAACCTTTCATCAATATTGATCCCGTCTTTCGAAGAAGCGTATCCAAGCATTGACATGTCATGATCCCCGATTGCCCGGTAAACGATATGAACCTTTCCTTCATCATAAATTGCCGCCGGATTAAATGTTGCTTTGGATTCCCAAAAATGATCGGCAATCGGTTTTAATATCGGATTCTCTCTTATTTTTTTCAATAATATCGGGGAAAGCGATTTCTCTTCCGTATATACTCTTTTTACCTGATCATGGACAATTGAAAGTATTTCCCGGCCGTTAAGATCCCAATAAGATATCAACCTTGAGCCTTGCGTAATAAGTCCGAACGGTTGAATATTTATTTCCAAATGGCTCCACTCGCCCGGTTGCTCCCATAGACTGTCCTCAGTTTTAAAAATCAGTTTTTCTGGATTGTTTTGATCAAATATTGCCGCGTGGATCGAATAATAGCTTTTACCGTCTCCGCTGATAAATTTTTGAAAAAAGAGAACTGATATTCCGTTAGCAATCTTTTCAATGGCACCGATCTCGTAGTGACCGTTCCCGCTTGCGGATAAAAGAACTGCTTTCCTCTGCATCTTCCATTTGACCAGATCTTTGGAAGTTAAAATTCTTATATCTCTGCCTCCGGCAAACATCACAAAATTATCATGATGTTTGAAATCGGAAACTATCTGGGCGGTATCTGATATTTGCGGAACCCTACCTATTGTCCTGAAATTAACAGATTCTTTTGATCTAGCTGTAAATAAGGAACTGACCAATCCTTTCTTCACCCGATATACCATCACATATTCGCCGTTATGGCGGCTTATCCTTATAGTTTCTAAATTATTAAGTCTGACATTTCTGCCCCGGGAATCATAAAGAATCAGTTTGTCTTTACTTTCAGGAAAATTAAGTCCGTCACTGCTTTGTGAAATATTGATTTGGAGTTGGTTATTTTGCGAAAGGTAATAAAGCCGGACTTTATTTTGATCTTTAAAAGCCCCCAGTCCTTTTAATGAAGTTATATCTTTTAAAATTCCCCTGACGGACATTATAGATTGATAAGACAATAAAACATGTCTAACCAGTTTAACTTTTTTTCAATTAAAATTCATCCCGCCGATGTCGGGAAAACTTTACCTGTCCTCAGTATGAATTAAAAAGTAAATTATTGTCAATATCTAATTTTTATAGATACAGTCATACTGAACATAACATTCTGCATCAAAAATCTTATTAACAAAAAGGGTTATTTTTTACGGTTTAGCTTGCTCTACTTGAAAAATAGCTGTATTTAACCTACTCTGGAAATACATGAAAATGCGTCCTGTCTTCTTTAAACTATCTTTCTATCTTCTTGTATCTTTACTTTTTTTATTCCCCCCGAAAACATTAGCCCAATTCCGTAGTCTAAACCTAGCCTTTACCCTACCTATTTCAGATAAAGCCAATCCCGGTGATATCGTTTCATTAACCGGTAAAGAAGGAACTCTTGAACCTGCCGCAGTTGAGTATGATCAGAAAATGTTTGGTGTTGTCGTTGAGTCACCGGCATTTGTTGTCAGAACTCTCGACACTCATCCTGTCGCCAGAAGCGGTGTTTCTTTTGTTAATATAACAACACTTGGAGGTCCGATAAAGATTGGTGATTTTATCACGTCATCTGCCGTGAATGGCCATGGCCAAAAAGCCGATAATTTCGGTGGTTTTATGCTTGGAGTAGCTTTATCTGATTTTGATGAAAAAGACGGTGAAAATTACGATTTTCAGGATAAAAAAATTAAAAAGGGGCAAATTAAAGTCGAAGTCGGCATTGGTCCTGCTTCCCCTACCCTTCTTAAATCATCAGGTGGACTTTTTGGTACATTTAAACAGCTTCTCTCAGCTTTAGCTTTTAATATCCGCACCTCCAAACAGACGGAAAAAATTATCCGTTATATTATGGCTGCTATGGTCGCAGTAATAGTAATCTTTATTAACTTCAACACATTCGGAAAAAATATTACTAAAGGTATTGAGGCTATCGGCAGAAACCCTTTGGCTAAAATGTCAATAGAAAGCATGATCATAGTAAATGTGGTTCTGATTGCTTTGGTATCAATAGGCGGAATTGTTTTGTCTCTTGCCATTCTCAGTTTATAGTCATTATTATTGAAATTAGTACCTTTATGAATCCTAATCTTTTGCAACTGTTAATTTTTATTATTAATATAGCTTTACTACTTCTTTTATTCCTAATCCTCTATTACCTACAAAAAGAAAAAAACCTTCTGGATAAAAATAAAAAAGCCCCTGAAGAAGAAATTATTAAAGACGCTAAAATAAAATCGGAAACAATTATTCAGCGGGCTATACAAAAAGCTCAAAGTATTCTGGCTGCAGCTGAACTAAAAGGCTTATCCCTGGTTGATCGGGAAAAACTGGAAAGCAAAAAACTGGCAAAAGATTATAAAAAGGAAATTACCGGACTGGAAAAAGAATTAAAGAAGAAATTTGAAACAAGCGCTAATTCCGCCCATCAATCTTATGAAGAATTCATTGGGTCAATTGAGAGCAAAATTCAAGAGCATCTAACCGGAAACCAGAAAGTCCTTGAGGAAAAATCCTCCGATTTTATCGATAATGCCAAAAATTCATTAAATAGCTTTACGGCTGTAATGGAAAATCGGGTCAAACAGCAGGTTGATGAAGAAATGGCTAAAACCCGCCGGGAAATTGAAGAATACAAAACTCACCGCCAAAAAATAATGGATGAAAAAATCGTTGATATTCTGGAAGAAGTGCTGCTGTTAACGGTCAATAAAAAGTTGTCCTTGGCTGATCAAAGTGATTTTATTTATAAGGCTCTTGAAGAGGCTAAAAAAAGTCACGCTTTTAAATAAGTTTAAAAATGGAAGAAAAAGAGCTTCTTTCCCAGCTGATTTCCTTAAGTTATACAAAAACCGATATTACCAGAAGGTTGCGTATCCTGCGTGAATTTTTTGAACAGAAATATTATTCATCAGGCGGTAGATCACTTGAAGAATTTTTAAAAACAGCAAAATGTACAAAAGAAGATTCCGATATGCTTCTTTCTTTAGACAGTAAATTTTATAAAAATTTTACTAAAAGCAATACTTACCCTTGCCTTGCCAAACTGGACAGACTTCTAAATAAGGAAGAAGTAATTCATGTTTATCTGCCATATGAACCGATGGCTGAAGAAAAAGAAAAAATAGGTTCCTGGTTTAAAAAAAATATAAGTAAAAATGTTATACTTGACATACAAGTCGATTCTTCAATTACTCTGGGTTGCGCTTTTGCTTATAAAGGCATTTATCATAATTTTTCCCTTAAATATTTTATGGATATAAAACGCAGGGAAATCAGCCAGTTACTGGATAAATATGTCCAAAACCCGTAAAACGGGCACCAAAGAGGTTGGCTTTGTTATTCAAAGTCAGGATTATCTTCTGTTCCTTGAAGGTTTGCCCACAACCAAATTAAACGATGTAATAGTTGATGCGCAGGGACACCGCGCTATTATTACGGCGCTTGAAGAGGAAAAAATTGAAGCCTGGATGCTTGATAACTTCCATTCTAAACCCGGTGATTCATTTACCGTTTCTCCGGAAGGATTAAGACTGGCATTGCAATATAATCTGTTCGGACGGACAATCAGCCCGCTGGGTCTGCCTCTGGACGGTAAGCCGGGTCTTCCACCCGGCGGTGTTGAGATCGATCTCGATCTGGTAGCCCCGGGTATAGACAGCCGCGAACTGATAACCGAACAATTTTATACCGGACTAATCGCTGTTGACACTCTTCTTCCGATAGGCAAAGGCCAAAGAGAGCTTCTCTATGGAGAACCCCGTAGCGGCAAAACACCCTTTCTTCTGGATATAATAATCCACCAGAAAGTTTTCAATCGCATCTGTATATACTGTGCTATGGGAAGAAGTGAAATAGATATAAAACGCTTTGCGGAAAATCTTATTCAAAACGGCGGTTCCTCCTATACTGTTATAATTGCAGCCTCATCATCCGATTCGGCTCCGCTTATTGCTATAGCTCCGGCTATGGCTAGTTCTGTAGCAGAACATTACCGGGATCAGGGAAAAGACGTACTGTTAATTCTTGATGATTTGGCTACCCATGCCAAATATATGCGCGAAATATCCCTTCTGGCCGGCAGAATACCAGGCCGTGAATCATATCCGGCTGATATTTTTTACCAGCATTCCCATTTAGTTGAAAGGGCCGGAAATTTCAGCGATAAAAAAGGGAAAGGATCGATAACCCTTCTCCCTGTAATAGAAACGGATTTGGAAAGTTTTTCATCACTGATTCCGACTAATGTCATGTCAATGACCGACGGCCACCTTCTGTTTTCAGCTTCACTAAGAGCTCAGGGTCAATATCCGGCCATCGAAATTGACCGCTCCGTTACCCGGGTTGGCCGTCAGACTCAAAAATTTATTCATAAAGTACTATCAGACAGAATTAGATCTCTTTTAGCTGATTTTCATGAACTTCAACGTTTTTCCCGCTTTGGTACGGAACTTACCGGTCAAACACAATTAATAATAAAAAGGGGTAAAATTACGGAAGAGCTAATCAGACAGGATACATTGACTTATATCCCCCCGTCAGTCCAAATACTACTTCTCTCGCTTGTGTTTTCCGGATTTTTCGATGAAAAAGATATTAATTGGGTCAAACAGTATAAACAATTAATAATAAAAGAACTCGCAGGAACTACGGCTAAAAAAATTTCTGAGTCCATAGACAAAATAGAATTAGACGTGCTTATAGAAAATTTAAAAAGTCTTCATAAAGAACTGGAGAATAAATGCCAGCCCTTACCCAACTCAAAGAAGAACTGATTGATATAACTACAATGAAATCTATAACTTCAGCCCTGACTGAAGCTTCAGCCGGACGGATTAAAAAAATAAGGGATCAGTTCGAAAGAAATGTCAAAATATATTATGAAATAAGCCATATTTACCACTTGGTCAGGATCAGTGCTTTTAAAATGAAGATAGAAGAAAAAATAGAATTACCCAAATTGGATTTAAAAACTTTATCTGTTGCCATGACGTCCAATCAGAGGTTTTACGGTGCGGTCAATACCAATGTTATGCGCACTTTTATAAATAACGCACAACAAGGCAAAACCGAACTTATGGTTATCGGACTCACCGGTCAGGGTTATATGCAATCTTCCGGATTTGGGAAACAATTTGAATCAGTCACTTTTACTAAAGATATTCCTAATATAGAAGAAGCTAAAAGTTTTATTGAAAAAACCCAAAATTTCGACTCTGTCATAATATATTATCCCAAATTCGTAAGTTTAGTCAATCAAACGATCGGAACTTCTGATATCACTCAGGCAAAAGTATCAGATGAAAAAGAAAATCAGGAAATAAAAATACTATTTGAACCGGAATTGCCAAAAATTCTGGATTTTTTCAACCGCCAGGTACGCTCTCTTCTTTTTTTACGTGTTATGCTCGAAACTGATTTGTCTCTTACTGCTGCCCGTTTATTATCCATGAGTGCGGCAGAAGAAAGATCTGATGAATTAGTAAAAGAAAAAAAGACTGAAATAAGTAGGGTCACATCATCCTTTATTAATGCCCAATTACTGGAAACTTTCTCCTCAATTAAACTTTGGGATAATCAGGAAGAATTTTGATTTTCTAAAATATCCATGAAAACCGTGAAAAAAAAAGCTAAAAAAGTAATAAAAAAAGCACTAGAAACCAATATATTAACTTCAGATAAATTTGTCGGTCGGATAAGAAAAATACGCGGTCAAATTGTTGAAATTGAATATGATGAGTCATCTAATTTACCTAATTTCCATGATATTTTAACTTCTCCAGATAATCCTCTGATTCGCTTGGAACTTTATGCATATAAAGGCCGAAATAGATTGTTTTGTTTATCTCTAACCCAAAAAAAATGGCTTTTAAGAAATATGCCTATTTATTCAACATCTCAACCATTGGTAATTCCGGCTGGTAAATCTGTTTTAGGACGTGTATTTAATCTTTTTGGTGAACCACAGGATAATAAAGGACCTCTATCAAGAGCGGAATTAATCCCTATTTACGGCAAAAGCGCCGGAATAAGTAACGTCGTTACTTCAAGTGAAATTATTGAAACGGGTATTAAACAGATTGATTTTTTCACCCCTTTTGTTAAAGGCGGTAAAATCGGCTTTGTCGGCGGAGCCGGCGTGGGAAAAACTGTCCTCATGACAGAATTATTAAGAAACATTACATATAAATCGCAAGGTCTTGCTGTTTTTGCCGGAATTGGTGAACGTATAAGAGAAGGACATGAACTGATGAAAGCTCTTGAAGCAGCTAAAGTGATTGATCGTGTTGCTTTGATTTTCGGCCAGATGAATGAACACGCTATAATTCGCTTCCGAGTCGCTTGGGCTGCCGCAACGCTAGCCGATTACTTTAGGGAACATGAAAAAAAAGACATATTGTTTTTTGCTGATAATGTCTATCGGTTTATACAGGCGGGTAGTGAAGTTTCTGCTATATTAGGCTCAATTCCCTCTGAGCTTGGTTATCAGGCCACTTTGGAAACTGAAATATCCAATTTCGAAAACAGATTAGTCTCAACAACAAATGGTTCAATTACATCGGTTCAAACGGTATACGTTCCTGCTGATGAACTTAGCGATGTCGGAGTAGCTGCCATCATTTCCCATCTTGATGCACAGGTTATTTTATCCAGAGCAATTGCTTCACGTGGTTATTACCCACCAATTGATGCGCTTTTATCCTCTTCCAGCACTCTTAATAAAGAAATTGTCGGTGATTATCATTATCAGACTGCGACTTCAGCTTTGGAACTTTTAAACAACCATAAAATTCTGGCTAGAACTGTTGCCATTGTCGGTGAGGCTGAGTTATCTCCTTATGATCAGAAAATCTTCCAGAGAGCAAAGAAGTTGATCAACTACATGACCCAACCTTTTTTTACTACAGAATCGCAAAGCGGTAAAAAAGGGGTTACTGTGCCAAAAACCAACACAATAAAAGATGTTGAATCAATAATTACTGGTAAATTAGATAATATTCCGCCAGAAAAATTTCTTTACATAGGCAGTCTTGATGAAGCTAAATTAACTGAAAATACGACCTAATTATATAAGTTTATAATTAGAAATTAAATCCTCAACTACTTTAAATCTCATAAGATCTATACAAAGATTCATTTGCATTTTCATCCTTACCGCAAATTATTATTGTCTTCCGTTTGGTTAAAAGTACATTTATATTTTTCACGTCGTGAAAATAAATATTATGCAGTAATTAATTGAATTTTGTTGTTATAATAGGATAATTTAATTATTGAAACCTATAGTACAGTAATTTTCTAAATTCTAGATTAACCTATATAATTATATTTATTTAAATATCAGGATAAAAAACAAATCAAACAAATACTATGAGGTATTGAATAAATGAAATCATCAGAAAACGGTATTAATCCCGTATAGGAAGTTCTTCTAATACCGCTAAAAAGGCTTCAACTCCCAAAAAGGATATCTTCACCTGCTAAAAGAATAGTTAAAATCAAGATTTAAGTTAAAATTCCTAATAATTCTCAATTATTCTGAAAGTTTTCCCAAAATCCTTCAAAATCTCCGGCACAATAATTATTCCTTTTAATAATTTATACTCGGGTTTAATCAGCATTCTTCGAATGGAATATATATTTAAAAAAGAAAAAAAGTAATACCCTTTATTAATAAATTATAGGCTTAAGAATTTTTGTAATATTTATGTGGATAAACCAATCATGTTTTATTTGCTATAAAAAGATAAAGAAAAGATCGCAATAAAGTTCCAAATGACTAAAGTCCAAATTTTGAAATTCAAAATTTTACTCTTAAAAAGATTATAATTTTTTTTATGAATAACTTAAGACCTCAAAAATTGAGTATTAGCTTCTTTCCCTCTTGACATAAAGAGATTCGTTATTGTTATTATAGAAGTATAATAATAAATTTGTGTAACAGATTGATATTTCAAGAAAATACACAAAATTATTAATAAGAAAAAGTGTCTCGCCTGCCCCAAGAATTTGCCGAATATCTAAAGAGCAAAGGGCTTAGCAAAAGTTCAATAAGAAACTACTCTGCTGATCTGGCAAAATTCATCCGCTGGTTCGAAGTAATCACAGGTGAAGAATTTGACCCTAAAAAAATTCCCCAAAACTATTTAGATAAATTTCAAGAATATCTTAGAGAAAACAATCAACCGGATAATTCAATTAGAAGAAATCTGGCTACGTTGAAACAATTTCTCAATTGGGCAAATCCCCATATAAATATTCTATCTACAACTACCCCTGAAGCAGAAATATTAACTCCCGATGCTACAAATATTTCGACTCCAGATAAATTACTATCGGATATTACTTTCAATGAATACTTACAAAAATTTATCAGACATCTAAAAAATCTTGGATTAAGCAAAAATTCGATCAGAAATTACTCTGCTGATTTGAGCAAATTTATTAGATGGTATGAAGAAAAAAATAACTATAAATTCCTGCCTGAGAAATTAAATTTAACTTTAATTGAAAATTATAGGGAATTTACCCTCAATAACCATATTCCTCAAAATACGGTAAAAAGATATGTTGTTACCTTACGCCAATTTCTCAAATGGATTAATCCGGAAGTTACAATCCCATTAAAAGAAAAACCCTTTAAGAAATATGTCATATCGGATAATTATGTCCATAAGTTAGCTTTACCAAGAGCATTCTTAAGTAATTTTTTAAGAAATAGAATTTCCAATTTAACCGGCCTTAACAATACATCGCTGCAAAATATTAACTACTATCCCCTATTTCAAATTTCCAAAGCGGCACTTACTGTAGGTTTAGCATGTTTCTTAATTGTTATTTCCGCTGGTATCGGAGGCTATTATTTTTATTTAAATGAGAAAAACCAAACTGATAACAATTTAACTTCTCGATCACCTTCAAAAGAAGCTATTCTTGGACAGGTACTAAGCGCGGAAGCTGAAAAAGCTATATTTGAAGTCAATTTGGATATTGCTATGAGAGGATCGGCAACAGTCTCCGGACTTCTGGAAGCTTTGGGAGGTTTAACAACTTCAGAAGCAGATATAGAAAACAGTTTAACAGTCGGAGCAGGAAATTCATTTAAAGTCAATTCTTCAGGCGCTATCGAATCAGCTTCTGGGATTTCATCATCGGGTAATATTGTTTTTACAGGACTAACCGAAGGAACCGGTAAATCAATCTGTTTAGATGACAATAATCAGCTGGTTATTTGTGAAACAACAACAGCAGCAGCTTCGGTAACTCCGACACCAGTAGGAGGATCTTCTGTAAGCGGAACTTCTACTACGGGGAGTGGTACAGGAGCAACTGGACAGACAGGACCAACCGGCCCTACAGGAGTAACTGGACCAACAGGTGCTACAGGTTCTACAGGTGCAACCGGATCAGAAGGACCAACCGGAGCAACCGGAATCCAGGGTCCGACAGGTTCTACGGGATCTACAGGTACAACAGGAAATCCCGGACCAACCGGAGCAACTGGAGTCCAAGGACCTACTGGTACAACTGGAACTACAGGTCAAACAGGACCAACTGGTGCTACAGGTGCAACAGGTATAAGAGGTCCTACAGGAGCATCAGGTTCAGCCGGACCTACCGGGTCAACAGGATCGACCGGAGCTAGTGGTGCTATCGGTCCTACTGGAGCTTCAGGAGAAACCGGTCCCACAGGTTCAACAGGTTCAACGGGTGCTTCAGGAACTGCAGGGCCAACCGGTGCAACTGGAGAATTTGGACCAACAGGCCCGACTGGAATTACAGGTGATAAAGGTCCAACAGGATCAACAGGATCAACAGGCTCTTCGGGAATACAAGGACCAACTGGTGCTTCAGGTGAAGCAGGACCGACAGGTTCAACTGGAGCAACTGGAACAACAGGGCCTCCTGGAGTAACAGGAGCAACGGGAAACAAAGGCCCCACAGGAGCAACTGGTATTACAGGAGAAAAAGGACCAACTGGATCAACCGGATCAACCGGCTCAACGGGTACACCTGGACCAACAGGAGCTACAGGAGAAAAAGGACCAACTGGATCAACCGGATCAACCGGAAATATAGGACCAACTGGTATGACTGGTTCAACTGGATCAACAGGTTTAAAAGGTCCAACTGGTTCAACTGGATCAACAGGTTTAAAAGGTCCTACAGGTGCAACTGGTTCAACTGGAACACAAGGAGGAACCGGAGCTAGTGGTCAATCAGGTCCGACTGGTTCAACTGGATCAACAGGAAATCAGGGACCAACAGGTTCCACTGGTGTTACCGGAGCATCTGGAAACATAGGACCTTCAGGAGCTACCGGTGGTACCGGTGAAATTGGTCAAACAGGTTCAACAGGTGCAACTGGTTCAACAGGTGTTATTGGAGCAACAGGACAAACTGGCCCAACTGGAACTACAGGTTCAACTGGAAGTCAGGGTCCGACAGGTTCAACAGGAGCAACAGGTGTTACAGGGACAGCAGGACCAACAGGAGCAACCGGTGAAAAAGGTCCAACAGGTGTTACGGGGGTTACAGGAGTAGAAGGTCCAACAGGTGCAACTGGTTCAACTGGTACTACCGGTACAAGAGGTCCAACAGGAGTTACAGGCGCAACAGGAACAATAGGACCAACAGGAGCAACGGGTGAAAAAGGACCAACTGGAGCAACGGGTGTTACGGGTGAAAAAGGACAAACTGGTTCTACTGGAGCTACAGGTACAACAGGTGAGATGGGAGCAACGGGTGAAAAAGGACCAACTGGAGCAACAGGGATAACAGGTGAAAAAGGACCAACTGGAGTCACCGGATCAACAGGTTCAACAGGTGAAAAAGGACCAACCGGAGCAACCGGAATAACAGGTGAAAAAGGACCAACAGGATCAACAGGTGAAAAAGGACCAACAGGATCAACAGGTTCAACCGGTACTGTCGGACCAACAGGTGCAACAGGTGAAAAAGGACCAACAGGTGCAACAGGTTCAACCGGTGTTATGGGACCAACAGGTGCGACTGGGACAACAGGAGCATCAGGTGAACTTGGTCCGACAGGAGCAACAGGTTCAACAGGAACTATCGGACCATCTGGTTCGACCGGTTCCACGGGAAGTATAGGTCCGACTGGATCAACAGGAATAACAGGTGATTTCGGTCCTACAGGATCAACAGGTGCCACAGGTGCTACAGGACAATATGGCCCGACAGGTGCAACCGGTGATAAAGGCCCAACAGGAGCAAGCGGATCTACAGGATTAACCGGACCTACAGGAGCTACAGGAACAACCGGAACTACAGGTCAATATGGACCAACTGGTTCAACCGGTTCAACCGGAGCTACTGGTGAAGTAGGTCCTACAGGAGCAACTGGAGATACTGGTTCAACTGGTTCCGCAGGGCCAACTGGTACTACTGGAATTACTGGACTAATGGGTCCTACTGGATCTAGTGGAAGCACAGGTTCTACAGGTTTTGCAGGTCCATCAGGTACCACAGGAGCTACTGGTCAATCTGGTCCTACAGGAGCTACTGGATCAACTGGTAGTAGTGGAATAAAAGGACCAACAGGAGCAACAGGATCAACAGGTTTATTTGGACCAACTGGATCAACTGGATCAACCGGAATTACGGGACCAACAGGAGCTACGGGTTCTACTGGTGATGCTGGTCCTACAGGTGCAACTGGAAATAGAGGACCAACAGGAGCTACTGGAATAACCGGTCAACAAGGACCAACAGGAGTAACAGGTACAACAGGAACTACAGGACAAACAGGTCCAACAGGTGCTACAGGTACTACTGGATCAACTGGTCAGGAAGGTCCAACCGGAACAACCGGAGCTACTGGAGCTACTGGATTTATTGGTCCAACAGGCACATCTGGATCTACAGGATCAACAGGAGAAATTGGACCGTCAGGATCAACCGGTATAACTGGTGAATCCGGTCCTACGGGATCTACTGGATTTACAGGACAATATGGTCCTACTGGTTCAACTGGATCAACTGGGACAACAGGAGAAAAAGGACCAACCGGCTCCACTGGAAATACAGGCGCAACTGGTCAATCAGGTCCAACCGGCAGTACAGGTTCAACAGGAACAACCGGATACATAGGACCAACTGGGTCAACTGGATCAACAGGAGCATCCGGTCAAACTGGCCCAACAGGTGCAACCGGAATTACTGGACAAAAAGGCCCAACCGGAGCAACTGGAATAACTGGTGAAAAAGGACCAACGGGTGTAACAGGTGCTACAGGTTCTACAGGACAATTCGGCCCTACCGGATCTACAGGTTCAACAGGTGCAGAAGGACCTACCGGTGCTACAGGTGAAACAGGTCCAACCGGATCTACAGGTTCAACAGGTCAAGGTGGACCGACTGGATCTACAGGAAATACCGGTTCAACCGGACAAATAGGGCCAACCGGATCAACTGGATCAACAGGAACTACAGGTGAAACAGGACCAACTGGATCAACCGGGTCAACAGGACAAACAGGTCCTACAGGAACAACTGGATCAACTGGTTCAACAGGACAATCCGGACCAACAGGAGCTACAGGTGCCACAGGTGTTCTTGGACCTACAGGGTCTACAGGTGAAACTGGGCCAACCGGCGCGACTGGTTCAACAGGAAAAATTGGTCCAACCGGTTCTACAGGAGCTACCGGATCAACCGGTCAAATAGGACCAACCGGTTCTACAGGAGCTACCGGATCAACCGGCCAAATTGGTCCTACAGGATCAACAGGCTCAACTGGTGCAACAGGAGAAACAGGACCAACCGGATCAACCGGATCAACAGGCCAAACAGGTCCTACAGGAGCAACAGGAATAACCGGTCAG
>MFJF01000031.1:1345-16220 GCA_001779115.1 Candidatus Gottesmanbacteria bacterium RIFCSPHIGHO2_01_FULL_40_15 | reverse complement strand
ATACTTCCTGACTTTGGGGATGTGTAGTGATAAAAACCGCATTTCTTAACCCTTGAGCATAAATCCGGGGATTAACACCTTCCGAATCAGATTTTATTACGGATCCGTACCAAGGATTTTTTTCATGACAGACGTCACATGATGAACCGATGGAAACATAAAGATTGCCTTTTTTATCAAAATCCAGACTTCTGGTAAAATGACGGCCTCCCGGAGGAATATCAAAAAGCTTTTTATCAAAAACCGCTTTTTTAGAATTTTCATCCCAAATATACCGGGTAACGGAAGTTTCCGCAGCAATATATAATTTGTCCTGCCAGAAAGCCAGGCCGTGAGGGTTTTTGATTCCTGAAAGGATTTCCAGAATTTGATCTGCCTGACCGTTATTATCATTATCCGGCAGAGCGACAATTTTACCCTGAGCAGTTAATGAAGCTAAAAGTGTTCCGCCGGGTGAAAATTCCAAATCACGGATTTTTTCCAAGTCCTTGGCAAAAATTTCTATTCGAAATCCCTTTGGAAGCCTTAGGGAAAGTTCGGTAGGTGTTATTGGCGGACTTTTATTTTCTCCGGTAATGCCCTTTTCATTTTGTTGAAGCGAAGGAATGTCATATGGAGGTAATATTGCCGGGCGCAGATCTCCAATTTTATTTCGGATTATTACCAGGGATGTAATTAAAATAATAAATGAAGCAATATAGGTAAAGATTCTTTTCAAGGTTTTGATAGTATGCCGATTTTAAGCGTATAAGTCAATTTAAGTTGAAGCTATTTTTACCCCAGTACCAGACCCGATTAAATCGGTACGGTACGGGGTTTCGGACTATACCTTAAAAGAAGTCTTTCAAACAAGTGCTGGGAGTCCTCACTTATCTGTTGACAATAAAGAAAGTAATTTATAAAATTGTGAACCTAGGCCCGATTAGATCCTGTGAAAGTCCCGACTAAGACGGGCAGTATTTAATTTATAAAAGCGTTATCATACCGGTTTTTTCCACCGGTAAAGCTGCGACTGAAAACATTCCGATTAAGGATTGATTAAGGTTGGCCGGGAATTCCCGTGACAGAATAAATGAGATTTCCGCTTTCGCTGTCACCTTCGCTGTCACCTTCGCTAAAGCTATGGTGACCAAGAAAGCTATGGTGACCAAGAAAGCTATGGTGACCAAGAAAGCTACGGCGGGATAAAATAGGTGGCACCACGGCGTAAAATCGCCCGGCGGGATCAGGCCGCAAGCGGTTTAACCGTCCTAGTAACGGACGGTTTTTTAGTGACATAAATTAGTATAAACTGTATTAGTATATAGAGGAGGAAAAATGTTGGATATAAATTTTATAAAAGAAAATAAGGAAACCGTTAAAAAGGCTGCCAAAGATAAAAACAGAGAAATAGATATCGAGCGGCTTTTAGAAGTTGACAAATTACGCAGGGAACTTATTACCAAAGTTGAAAAAATAAGGTCCGAAAGAAATATATTAAGCAAATCAAAAACGATGACTGAAGAAGCGAGGGAGAAGGGAAAAAAACTTAAAAAAGAAATTACCCTTTTGGATGAAGAGTTGAAAAGAACAGAAACAGAATTTCTAAATTTGATGTATCAGGTGCCAAATATTCCTGATAAAAGTGTTCCTGTCGGGCCGGATGCTTCATTTAACAAAGAAGTTAAAAAGTGGGGGGAAATACCTGAATTTAATTTTAAACCAATGGACCATATTGCTCTTTGCAATAAACTTGACCTTTTTGATTTGGAAAGAGGATCAAAAATCGCGGGATTCCGGGGATATTTTTTGAAAAATGAAGCAGCGCTTATGGAGATGGGAATTTTAGCCCACACTTTTAAAAAACTTGTTAATAAAGGTTACACACCTTTAATAGCACCCAGTTTAGTCCGTGAATTCACATTGTTTGGGAACGGGCAATTTCCCTGGGGAAAAGAAGAAGTTTATTTAATGGAGAAGGACAATTTATATCTGGCGGGGACAGCGGAAGTTCCGGTAACGGCTTATTTTTCCGGAGAAACACTTTCAGTGAAAGAACTTCCAAAAAAATTTGTCGCCTTTTCAGCCTGTTTTCGCAGGGAAGCCGGAAGTTACGGAAAGGATACAAAAGGTCTTTATAGGCTTCACCAGTTCAATAAAATAGAACAGGTAATTATTAATAAAAACGATTATGAGGGTTCATTAAAACTGCACGAAGAGCTTTTACACAATAGCGAAGAAGTTTTACAAGATCTTAAACTTCCTTATAGGGTAATGCTGATGTCAACCGGTGATATGGGAGAACCCCAGATAAAAAAGTATGATGTTGAAACTTACATGCCGAGCAGAAAGGGGTACGGGGAGACAATGTCCAATTCATTCATGGGTGATTTCCAAACCAGAAGGTTAAATATCCGATACAGAAATGATAAAGGAATGACTGAATATACCCACAGTTTAAACAATACAGCAGTTGCTTCACCAAGAATCTTAATTGCCATCCTGGAAAATTACCAACAGAACGACGGATCCGTTGTTGTTCCCGAAATTTTAAGAGAATATGTAGGTGCAGACGTAATCAATCCAAAGTAGGATACTCATATAAATGGATATCAGTGAAATATTAGACCTTATTATTATCGGCAGCGGACCGGCCGGATTAACTTCTTCGATATACGCTTCATGTTTTCATCTTAAACATACGGTAATCGGTGAGCATCTGGGAGGTCAGCTTCAGTACGCACCACATATTCTGAATTATCCGGGATTTCCGGATATTTCGGGAAGAGAACTGACTGAAAGAATGGTTGAACAGGTGAACAAAAGAGAAGGGAAAATTATTACAGACAGGGTTAATAAGATATCGAATTACCAGATAATCATTGATAATATTCAATTAAAAGGATATCTGGCGGAAACGCAAACAGGAAATAAATATTTCGGAAGAGCAATTATTTTGGCAACCGGAACTGAAAGAAGAAAGTTAAATATTCCGGGAGAAGTGGAATATACTGCCAAAGGCGTACATTATTGCGCCACATGTGAACAATTTGATTATGAGGGAAAAACCTGCGTCATAGTAGGGGGAGCAAACAGTGCAGTTCAGGCGGCTGTGGAACTGGCGCAGGCTGCCGGGAAAGTATATATAATGTACCGTGGAGATCAATTAAGAGGCGATCCTATTTGGATTGAACAGATCGAAAGAATTAAGAAAATTGAAGTATTTTATAAAACAGAGGTTTTGGAAATTTTGGGGGACGGAAATTCAGTTAATGGAGTCAAATTCAAAATAAGAGATGATTCTTCGCGAGGAATAAAGATTTTAAACACCGATAAAGTCTTTATTGAGATCGGAGGAATTCCGGGAACTTCACTGGTAATTCCCCTGGGCGTGACAATGGATAAAGGAGGATATATTATTGTTGATGATACACTGGCGACTAATATTTCCGGAATTTTTGCAGCAGGAGACCTGGTCAGTTACGGATTATCAATAGAACAAATTTCATCGGCTGTGGGATTAGGAGCAAGAGCGGCAGCATCCGCATTTGCCTATCTAAAGCAAAAAAAAGCCCCAATCTTATGGGGACAAAGCCATATTAAAAGATGACAGGGGAATATTGACAAAAAGATATATTATTAAATTAAATAATATGGAGAAAAAGAAGAAAGAGAAAGACAGAGAGATCCATTTGGCAGTATTAAAACAAATGGTAAAACTGTCAACCAGCGGATTCGGACTGGTAGCAGCACTGGCTTGGAATAATCTGATCCAGGAATTAGTAAACAGTTACATAAAACCCCACCTGCCGCAGGGAAGCACAATAATATCCCTGCTTTTATATGCCTTACTGGTAACTGTTTTGGCAGTACTGGTGACTTATAATTTAACCCGCCTGGCGGAAAAAGTTGAAGAGCTTAACGACAGAATCAGAAACCGCAGAAGATCCAGGGATCAGGATGAATAAACGGGGTGTCAGAATTTGACAAACCGATCATTCTTTTAATAAAATCGGAAAAGCGCCATGAAAAAAAATCTTTTTAACCCCCCAATTTCACTCCAAATTTTTGGAGGATAAATATTGGGAGATAAAGGATAAACAGTCAAAAAACAATGAAATCTCCCTAGAAAAGGGAGATTTTTTATATATGCAAATTGAGGAATTACGGAATAGATTACCAGGTCAAGTCCAAGTACCATTGGACAATCCTTTAGCTAAAAGAATTAGATTGTTAGAAGAAGAACAGTCAGCGGGAAGCGCGATTATTTTTGACGGCAGTGATCCGGCAAAAGTTGACATATATGGAAAGTTAACGACTCTTTCCGACTTAAGGAAAATTCAAGATGGACTGACAGAGCTCAGATTAAAAAAGCTGGCATCAAATACGTTATCAGATTCTTTGAGATTATTTTTTGAAAATGATGCTTTGGATATTGAAGAGAAGTTGACTCCGATTTCTGCCAGTTTAGAAATCTGGCAGTTTTCTGAAAATTCTTTCACCAGGGATTGGTCAGAAGAAGGAATTTTACCGGAACATATTATCGGGCTAAAAGAAATTTGCCAATTATTGGAGATTGAAGAAACAAACGCAGTTTCAGTCCGGGATTATTTACAGGCTTACAGGCAGTATTTTGAATTTTTTTTATGGAGAATCAGTGAAATTAAAAAAATACCGGATTTATCCGAGCAGCTTGTTACTACTTCATTATATCAGCGGTTACCAGACGAGTTAAAAGACTTTCATACCAAAAGATTACCCCAAACATGGATATCCTTATTAGAAGCGGAAGAAAAGATGGGATTTCAGGTATCATCTCCAAAATGGCACAGAGTATTTCGGGAAAAATCAAGGCGAGAAATGGTAGCGAGCTGGGTTTCCGGAGTCGATTCCAACGCTCATTATATTGAAAGTGAGCTTATGACGCTTCGGCGAGGCTATGCTGCAACAGCAGAAATACTGGGAATAGGTATTACAGAAAGTGTTGACGATATCGGACAAAAGGTACCTGAGCTCAGTATGCCGGATTTAAATCAGGCGGTTGAGTATTTATATGAAGGAATGAGAAAAACAATGGGCGACCGGGATGCAGTTACTTTAATTATGGGAATAAGCGGGGATCTTGATTCCTCAGCTCAATTAGCCCTGCTTTCTGAAGTAATAAAAAAATACGGTCTACCATACACGATTCACGCTTATTATTTAAAAAAAGATCATCATAACAGCCGTTTCAGAAGAATTAATGAATTAATAGACCATATTAACAATCAGAAAAGTGATCCGATAGTCCAATTGCATGTTTATGAAGGAATGTATGCATATGAATTGATGTTGCAAGAACTGGTTACTGAAAGCCGTGAATTCTTAAAACCAAACAGCGATTTTGCCCTAAAAGCAGTGAGTTTAATTGTAGCAGCTGCCCAAGAATCAATGGATAAAATGGGAGTAATCGGGGAGGATGCGGAAAGACGTCATAGAAAAGCAGGAGGAATAGCTAAACCAACAACTGAAATAGAAGAACTGGCTGCGCTTTTAGGATCAGAACCGACAATGAAGCAGATTAAAGAGTTTTTTTCAAGAATTAAGGGTGATGAGGATAACATTGTCATAACATCCGATCAAATATTAAATTTAATCGGGAATATAACCCAAAATGATCAGAAGTTAAGAATTTCAATAGAAGAATCTTTTGATAAAAGAGAACAATCAAACTTAATCCATGAAATGCTGATTGCAATAAGGGGAAATTTGTGCAGGAAGTATGATTATCCGATAACAGTCAGTGCACAACAGTTATCCGAGATAACTACTGAAAATTTTACTACTGCAGACACTTTTGTTTCATGGTTTCCGTTTGCGAAAATACCGAAAACCGTTATAGCCCATATTTTTAAAGAATACATATTACAATCTAACGGAGGAATCAGTCTTAACGAATGGAAGAAGTTTCCAATGAAATATTTAGTACCTTATTATCCTGATTTCATGCAAATCAGTGAGACAAACGGCAGAAAAATAATAAGCCGGAATGCCTGGTTTATTCAGGAATTTGATAGAGTTGAAGTTGATGTAAAAAGCAGCGGTATTCCTGAGGAAGTTTGGGATGAAATAAAGCAGGTTGATGAAAAAAACTATATCAAGGTAGACGGCAGAATACTTTGGTATTTGGATCCATACCTTCATTATTTCCTGATTAACGGTTTATCAGAGAAGTCCGTCAATGAACTTCAAGAAAAATATCCAGCGAGAAAAACCGATATACAACTTACAGCTTTTTTGCTTTCAGGAGCAAGAGAAAAGAAACAAAAAGATCTTTATATGATGAAGACAGCTAATTTCAGATAATCGTCCGGCTATTTTAATTAGCAGGTTTGGTGTTTATTTGAGGAATATAATTTCTTTTTATTCCCATCAGATTGGTATAGTTTGCAATATCTATAAAAACCTCATCTAATTTACCTTGCGATTTATATTTTTTAGGTGGATAAATTCCAGATTCTTCCAGAAAACTTTTAAATGATTGTAAATAATAGAATTGTAATTGATATTGGTGAAGATCACCGCCATGGCGTTTGTAGGCATCTTTCATCCGATCCAAAAAGGAGCGGACAATTCTGCATTTTGGCCAATATTTATCACTACCCGGCCGATCAACTACAGAGTAATCGGCAAGCATCAGAATAAGTCTCTCCAATGAAACAGGAAACTGATTACCATCGTCTGATTTATTATCCGTCAAATGGTATATGCCATGGGCAGCTGTTTCAGCATGAGCGGGTGAAGCAAAGGCAAGCATCAAAGCTACGGAACGGGCGATATGAGTACTTCTTATAAAATTTTCAACCTTTATTTGTTTAGATTTGGTTACTATCGGGTGCCGACGAAAAAGAGGAATAAGGTCGGTTTTATCCAGATGTAATTCTTGAATATCTTTGCCGTCAATCACATTTCCGATGTCATGATAAGCGGTGGCAACTGTCAGCAGCGGCAGGTCGACTATTTTGAATCCGGCCGACTGAGTTGAGATATTATTTAAAGCGGAAGCAACATCTACCGCATATTTAGTGGTAACTACTGAATGGCTAAACGGATTGTATTTTGCAGAGTTTTCTATTTCAACCAGCCGGTGCATTAGTTTTAGTTCTTCAGCTTTTTTAAGAAAATTGAGACTACTTTGGTATTCCGGATAAACCGGACCCCAACTTTCAACCATGTAAGCAAGTTTATTATTAAAAATAGTACCTAAATCAATAAGCTGAGGGGTGAGTTCGAAAAAGGATTCATGTCTATACATAAATTTGTGCAGAAAGGAGTTATTTTAACACTTATTCTTTAATTTGGGTATTTACAACAAGCTTTTTTGTTTAGCTTGATATCCAGATTTAATTTTGAGATGACGGTAGGCTTTTTCGGTAACCTGACGGCCGCGGGGGGTCCGTTTGAGGAGACCGATCTGCATTAAATACGGCTCGATGACTTCTTCAAGCGTACCGATATCTTCCGAGAGGGTAGCAGCCAGAGTTTCTATTCCGACGGGACCGCCCTGATGTTTTTCAATTAATGCCTTAAGCAGGCGCCTGTCGGAATCATCAAGGCCCAACTCATCAATTTCCAGAAGACCGAAAGCTTCCGTTAAAACAGTATCATCGATATTCCCCTTTTCTTTAACCTGGGCAAAATCACGCGCTCTTTTAAGGAGTTTTAATGCAATTCTTGGTGTTCCTCTGGCTCTTTTAGCCAGTTCGCCGGTAGCATTACTTTCAACTTTCAGGTTAAGTTTAACGGCAGCATTGACAATAATTGTTTCCAAATCTTCGGGAGGATAAAAATTTAATCTCTGGACAATACCGAAGCGGTCTCTTAACGGGGCTGACATTAAGCCGATTCTGGTGGTTGCGCCAATGATGGTAAATTTGGGAAGATCAAGTCTTAATGTTCTGGCAGAGGGACCTTTGCCGATAACAATATCAAGAGCAAAGTCTTCCATGGCAGGGTAAAGGGTTTCTTCAACAACTTTATTAAGCCGGTGGACTTCATCAATAAATAAAACATCACCATGTTCAAGATTAGTAAGAATTGAGGCTAAATCACCTGATCTTTCAATAGCAGGCCCGGAAGTTATTCTTATATTGACTCCCATTTCTTTAGCAATAATGTATGAAAGAGTGGTTTTACCAAGTCCCGGAGGGCCATAAAGAAGGATATGTTCAACCGGTTCTTTCCTTTTTTTGGCGGCAGTGAGGGCGATATGGAGAGAGTGTTTTACTTTTGACTGACCGAAAAACTCTTTCCAGTCGGAGGCGCGCAGCGAAGTAAAAAGTATTTCTTCCTCAGGTGTGTCCTTAATTTTATTTTTTTGTATTGGAATTTGTTTACCGGGCATTATTTCAGTTTTTTTTAGCGAAATATTTCAGAGCAAGTTTTATTTTATCCGATGTTGATCCCTGTGAGTCTTTAGTTGATTTTACCGCTTCTTTGGCTTCTTTTGTTGAGAAACCAAATGATTTGAGTGCTTCAATTATTTCACCGGTTTCGCCTGATTCTCCGGTAAGATCAAGTTCGGAAAGGCTGCCTAACTTCGGCCTGATTTCAATAATCAATTTCTGAGCGTTTTTTTTACCCAATCTGGGAACACCGGTGAAAAAATCGACGTCACCTTTTATAATTGCCTCTTTTATTTTATCCGGTTTATTTATTGAGAAGATGGAGAGAGCCAATTTTGGACCGATTCCCGATACGGTCAGAAAGAGCTCAAATAAGGTAAGATTTTCCTGATCGGCAAAACCATACAGATCAAGGGCGTCATCCCGGACATGAGTATAAGTGTAAAGCGAGATTTTATCTCCGGCGTTAATTTTGGCAATAAGATTTATCGGAGTGAAGACCTTATAGCCGACTCCGCACGTTTGAAGAATGAGATAAGATATTCCTTTAAATTTAACTAAACCTTCAAGATAAGCGATCATTTATATTGGATTTCATTTTATACGAAAAACAGTGGGTTAAAGCAATAGCGGCGGCATCGGCAACGTCATCGGGGGAAAGGATTTCCGGGAGTTTAAGAATTTGCTTAACCAGGATCTGAATCTGATTTTTATCCGCCCGGCCGTAACCGGTCATGGCCATTTTTACCTGCAAAGGGGTGTACTCGGTTACCCCAATATTATTTTGAAACAGCGCCAATTGAATCACTCCTCTTGACTGGCCAACCAAAAAAGCAGTCTTGGCATTGGTATTGAAAAATAGATTTTCCAGGACAGCGATATCGGGCCGGTGTATTAATAATATTTCCGTAATTTCCCTGTAGATGGTCGAAAGCCTTTTTTGAAGAGTATCCCGGGGAAGGGTAATAACGGCATGCGAGTAGAGAAGTGTCTGTTTGCCATTTTTTTCTGAAACAACGGCGCAACCGGTTATGGCGACACCGGGGTCAATACCCATGACAATCATACATGCGGATTATAGCATGAAGCGATTCGTTGAACGGATATGGAAGTTTCCCTCTTCCATTAAGCTGGAATGAGGGGGATTTTTGTTATCTATTAAGCTAAAATAAAATCTATGCCATGGGGGATATTTTTAATAATCAATCTATCTGCTGCGACAATCCGGGAATATTTTAATAAACAGATTGCAGACAGGATAGATCCGTTTACCGGGTATCTTCATCTTCTCGGTTTTACATCCTTTTGGATGGCAATTTTTAATTTTATTGTTTTTCGGAAGTTACCGGTATTTGACGTGACGGTTGCTTTAAGCGGAGTATTTTTTATTACCGGGTTTATCGGGTATTTGAGCGCAGTGAAATATTCCCTGTCGCAGTCAATCCTGTTTCAGTCTTATTCCATACTGGTGACAGTTATGCTAACCGCGATATTTTTAGGTGAAGGGAGATATCTGGATGTGACTACAATAACAGGGCAGAAAATAGTTGGCGGGGGAGTGTTGGCGTTTATGGCTTTATGGTTTCTTCTTCGAACTGACAAAAAGAGTGAGGAGCGATTGGAGAAGAAGTGGCTTATTTTTATTCTGATTACCATATTTTCCATCGGAGTTGGGGCCTTTTCGTCACTTTTTTTCATCAGAAAATACAGCCCGGTGACTGTTATATATAATCAGACTTTGTCTTTTACTCTTGTAATTATTGTAAATTTGCTAATGAGGAAGAGGATATTTTTACCCATGAAACTGACAAAGCTGACATTTACCTGTTCGATATTTTCTTCAATTGCCGTTTTGTCATTTTTTGAAGCTTTAAAGTCAGTTCCGGCAGCCAAGTTTCTTCCTCTGCAGCAGGTTTCGTTGGTAATACTGACCATGATTACCAGCATTATATTTTTCAATGAAAAGAAATTTTTTACAGGAAAGAGACTTTTGGGAATGGGGTTGGGACTAATAGGAATAGTGCTTCTGGTGACGGGGTGAATGTTTAATATATATAATAATGTAGTATCCTCCTGAACTTACCGTTTAGTTCAGGTTCTATTCGAACACGCCTCACGGAGCGTTCTAAGGAGGATTCAAGAAACGCTAAAGTCATTAAAATTAATTAAGCGTTTCTAAAATATGGAAACAACTGATGATTTGAGTGAAGTTTTTGACGTGGTTGACAGGGAAGATAAAGTAGTGGGGAAGGCAACACGGGGACAAGTCCATTCGGATCCAAAACTTATTCACAGAAGTACCGGAATATTCGTTATAAATAATAATGACAAAATATTTCTTCAGAGAAGGAGTTTGACGAAAGATACTGATTCACTGAAGTGGACAATTTCATGTTCAGGGCATGTTCCGTCGGGGGAAACTTATGAAATGACGGCAAAACGAGAGCTTGAGGAAGAACTGGGAATAAAAGATGTCAGTCTTTTTTATTTGTGCAAATATCTTTATTCTGCCGGGAAGGAATCGGAAATAACGGTTCTATATAAAACTAATTATGACGGAGTTATTACCTTGAAATCAGATGAGATTTTGGAGGGAAAATTTTTCAGCAGGGACGAGATAATCATAGCTGCAAAAACAGGTGAAATCGAACTTAATTTGTACGGAAAAATAGCCCTTGGGAGATTAGGAATTTTAAAAGGTATATAATTAGTTAGAAAATATGACTGAGATTAATCCTTTCGCAAGCGCTTTGAGACAACTGGATAAAGCTTTAAGATATTTGAAACTGGAAAATTGGCAGGTTGAAAAGTTCAGAAATCCGGATAAGATTATTACGGTTTATTTTCCCGTTGAAATGGATGACGGGACTAAAAGAATTTTCCACGGTTTCAGAGTGCAGTACAACAACAGCCGCGGACCTTATAAAGGAGGGATCCGTTATCATCCCCAGGTAGATATGAATGAGGTAAATGCATTGGCTTTTTGGATGGCTATAAAATGTGCTGTAGCTGACATTCCGATGGGAGGCGGTAAAGGCGGAATTGAAGTTGATCCAAAAAAACTGTCAGAGGGTGAATTGGAAAGATTAAGCCGGCAGTATGTTAAAGCTATTGTAAATGATATCGGATCTGATATTGATGTTCCGGCACCGGATGTCAATACTTCTTCCAAAATTATGGCATGGATGATTGATGAGTACTTAAATTTAAAACTCAAAAACCAAAGCTCAAATGTCAATACCGGAGAGTCTCATAAATTAATGGCGACTTTTACCGGGAAACCTATCGATAAGGGTGGAAGCGCGGGAAGGAACGAGGCAACAGGAAGGGGCGGTTTTTTTGTTCTTGAGGATCTTATCAAAAAAATTAAGCTCAAAGGCAGATACGGAAAGAATTATACAGTTGCCGTGCAGGGATTCGGGAATGTCGGATACCATATTGCCAAGTTTTTATTTGAAGCCGGATACCGGATTGTGGCTTTGTCCGATTCTAAAGGAGCAATAGTAGTTAACAATATTGAAAAGGACTGTTTTAATCCGAATCTGGTTCTTGATTGCAAAAAGGAGAAAGGAACATTGGCTTCCTGTTATTGTGTAGGATCAGTCTGTGATTTGAAAAACGGCAAGAATATTACCAATGAGAAACTGTTGGAGCTTCCGGTAGACATACTAATTCCGTCTGCTATGGAAAACCAGATAGTTAAAGAAAACGCCGGTAAAATTAAAGCAAAAATAGTATTGGAAATGGCAAACGGACCAACCACACCTGAGGCTGATGAAATTCTTTACAGAAGTAATATAATTATCGCGCCTGATGTTTTGGCAAATTCCGGCGGAGTAACTGTTTCATATTTTGAATGGCTGCAGAATATCCGGAATGAAGTATGGGATGAGAGTGAAGTCAACAAGCGATTAAAAAATAAAATTGTAGCCGCATTGGGCAACGTATTTGACGAGGCTAAAAACAGGAGAGTTGATTTGAGAACGGCGGCATTTATTCTGGCGATAAAAAGAATTACTGCAGCAACTTGATCTCAGGAATTTTGACCCGATAAAAACAAATTCCATTGACAGCCATATATGTTTTTGGTAAGTTGATAATAATTCTTATTAATCCGTTCAACACGAAAAGGAGCAAATTATGCCCGTGAGAAAAACAACTGAAAAAGTGAGAAATTCAACAATAGAAAAAAGCCCCTCAAAAAACGTAATTAATTATCTGTTAATAGGACTAATTGTTATCAGTGCATTCATTATCGGTTCCCTTTATCAAAAAGTTAAATTATTGGAAGGGGGAACAGTAAAACCGGTCAATCAGGCAGCAGAAGTTAATAATCAGCCGATTATTCCACCCGCCGCTTCCAAACAAGATATTAAGATTAATAATGATGATCCCGTTTTAGGATCTTCAAAAGCAAAAGTGACAGTTGTTGAATTTTCCGACTTTTTATGTCCGTACTGTGCCGCATTCAGCGGTGTGAACAGTAATATGGTTCTGCAAATGAAGGAAAGATTCGCCGATTGGGAACCGGCACTTCCCGGACTGAAAAAAGATTATATCGATAAAGGCCTGATAAGATTTGTTTTTAAGGATTATCCTTTGCACGGTGAAGAAGCAATACTGGTTCATCAGGGAGCCAAATGTGCCCAGGATCAGGATAAATTCTGGGAATTTCATGATGTTATTTTTGAAAAATACGGGGAAGAAAACCTAACTTATTCTAAGGATACACTCAAAGATATGGCGGGAAAGTTAAATTTAAATCAGAATGATTTCGACAATTGTCTTGACGGTGATAAATATGCCCAAAAAATGAGAGATGCGATAAGTTATGCTCAATCGGTCGGAGCACAGGGGACGCCGGCAACTTATATTAACGGTAAGCTTGTTTCCGGAGCTGATACATATTCAGCCTTCAAAACGCTAATTGAAGAAGAATTGAAGAAATAGTCAACTTTAATTCTATACTTTCTTGCGGATTTTAAGAGGAAAGAAAGAATTAATAAAGCATATAAGGGAGAAAAATATGCGATTGACAAAATTGGTTATTATTAGATACAATACATATTTGCCGATGATAGGTAAATTGAGAAACTGAAGGAAGATGAAAGAAATTCAACGTATTATGCGTTTTTCCAATAAAACTTCATAGCGTCTTTCAGTTTTCTGCGAAACCATTCAGGCGAGTATCTTTTTAGCGGCGGGACCTTTGGGATTTTTCAAAGGGAAGAGTCAGGGGTCTTTGCTTTTGCGCTGTTTAAAAAACGGAGTAATTTTGCGGAAGCCGCCCGTTGAACTTTACGGGCCCGAAGTTTAAACGGTTGAACACTTCATTTGCAATGAAGAGGCAGGCGGTTCGATTCCGCCCGGGTCCACCCGTTCGTCGCTTTGCTCCTCAGGGCAAGCCGCGTTCGTCGTTTCGCTCCTCAGGGCAAGCCTCTTGGAGTCAGGAGGTTTACCCTGAAGCCGCGATGCGGCTGAAGGGCTCTTTGAAAAGTGAATAGAATGTAAGTCCAATAATAGCCCGCCGTCGCTAAAGCTATGGCGGGCGAAGTAGGACCGATCTTTATAACCACGTTAATCCCGATTTATCGGGATGCGTGGTCAACCTTAAAGTCTACTCATAATGTCAACAATGGATGCCTAGGCGGTTATGGCCGAGGAAGGACGCTTGCATACCAGCGATATCGCCGTTGAGGCGGCCAGCAGCCAGCGAAACGGCGGTTTCCGAATCGAGCAATCGCCCCGATATTACATCGGGGAGGTAATAATGAAAGGTTCCGATCTAATCGGGACAAATAGTTGTTACCGGGGCACCGGGCGAACTGAAACATCTAAGTAGCCCGAGGAAAAGAAATCAATTAACGAGATTCCGTCAGTAGCGGCGAGCGAAAGCGGAAGAGCCTAAACCCTTCGATTCGACTTTGCTCCGCAAAGGCTCACTCAGGGCAAGCCCTGGGAGAGTCTAAAGGGGGTTCACCCCGAGCGAGGCGAAGCCGAGTCGAGGGGGGTTGCAGGGTCTTGCACAAGGGATGGGAAGCGGATAGTAGAATATCTTGGAATAGATAGTCATAGAGAGTGAAAACCTCGTATACGAAATCCAAATCCCCCCTGCGAGATTCCTAAGTACCATGAAGCACGGCAAAACTTCGTGGGAATCCGGGTGGTCCACCATCCAAGGCTAAACACCATAACCGACCAATAGTGAACAAGTACCGTGAGGGAAAGGTGAAAAGTCCCCCGGAAGGGGAGTGAAATAGTACCTGAAATTGTTGACTAACAAACAGACGGAGTCCCGATAAAATCGGGATGACGTCGTGCCTATTGAAGAATGAACCGATGAGTTTCCGGTTAACGGCTATAGTCTAAGTCACTTTGTGACGGAGACGCAGTGAAAGCAAGCTCTAATTGAGCGATTTTGTCGTTAACGGAGGACCCGAAACCGGGTGAGCTAAGCATGGACAGGGTGAACCCCGATGAAAATCGGGGGGAGGCCCGAACCCGTTGTTGTT
>MFJF01000031.1:0-1330 GCA_001779115.1 Candidatus Gottesmanbacteria bacterium RIFCSPHIGHO2_01_FULL_40_15 | reverse complement strand
ACCCGTTGTTGTTGCAAAAACATGGGATGATCTGTGCTTAGGGGTAATATGCCAATCGAACCCGGAGATAGCTGGTTCTCCCCGAAATATATTTAGGTATAGCGGTCTGTTTATAGATCTTGGGGGTAGAGCACTGGATGGGTTATCGAGCTTACGCGAGATAGCTCAATCAAACTCCGAATACCAGGATTATTACAGGCTAGTCAGTCCGGCTCGGCTAAGCGAGTCAGGTCGAGCGGGGGAACAACCCAAACTCCCAATTAAGGCCCCAAAATTTTGGCTAAGTTGTAAAGGAAGTAAGATTTCCACGACACCCAGGAGGTTGGCTTAGAAGCAGCCATCCTTGAAAGAGTGCGTAACAGCTCACTGGATGAGAAGTTTTGCGCCGAAAATGAACGGGGATAAGCCAAGTGCCGAAATTGGAGATTCCGATGCAAATCGGGATAGTAGGGGAGCGTTCCTGTTGCAGTGAAGCTTACGGTGTAAACCGGAGTGGAGCGGCAGGAAGTGAGAATGTCGGTATGAGTAGCGAGAGTCCGATGAAAATTCGGACCGCCGAAAGCCCAAGGTTTCCGTCCCAACGTTCATCGAGGACGGGTTAATCGGATCTAAGGCGAGTCCCCGTTTAATCGGGGGGTAGCTCGATGTACAAGCCGTCGAAATTCGGCTATAGTTTTAAGTGTCTCCTAGGGGGTGACGAGATTGGAGTAACAGAGTCCTGTACACACGGGATTCAAATTACAAGATAGTGATAATCGGAAAATCCATTATTGCGTTTAATCAAGTAATGAATAAGAGTTCAAAGCCGCAAGGCTGCGAGCAATTCTGTGATCTTCAGTGTCCAAGAAAAGTCTCATAGGGTTCCGATTTATCGGGACAAACGCTTAAAGCTTCCGTACCGCAAACCGACACAGGTGGGCTGGTAGAGTATACTAAGGCGATCGGGAGAAAACGGTTCAAGGAACTCGGCAAATCAGCTGGGCGTAACCTATGGGAGATGCCCTTCCCGTCAGAATGGTGTTTCTAAGACATGTCTGCGTTAGAGAGTTTAAACACTTTCTAAATTCAGGGTGATTTTAGGACCAGCATTCTGACGGGACGCAGCGAAAGACGCTAACCGACTGTTTAACTAAAACACAGGTCTCTGCAAAGCCGAAAGGCAAAGTATAGGGGCTGACGCCTGCCCAGTGCACGAAGGTTAAGATTTTTGGGTGATCCCTGATGCAAATCGGGGTAAGCTTAGAACTCAAGCCCGTGTGAACGGCAGCAGTAACTATAACTGTTCTATGGTAGCGAAGTTCCTTGTCGGGTAAGTTCCGACCCGCACGAA
>MFJF01000030.1:17170-18351 GCA_001779115.1 Candidatus Gottesmanbacteria bacterium RIFCSPHIGHO2_01_FULL_40_15 | reverse complement strand
CAGGATCATCAGGAGCCACAGGATCAACCGGAGGTCAGGGACCAACAGGCTCAACGGGTTCAACCGGAACAACCGGAAATCAAGGCCCGAGCGGTTCAACCGGCACAACAGGTACAACCGGACAAAAAGGTCCGACAGGTAGTTCAGGATCAACAGGAACAACAGGTATGCAAGGTCCGACAGGCTCAACAGGAACAACAGGAAAGGAAGGTCCAACCGGTTCGACAGGCACAACCGGTGCAACCGGTGAAGGAGGTCCGACAGGTCCAACCGGTTCGACAGGCACAACCGGAGATATGGGTCCGACAGGTAGTTCAGGTTCAACCGGTTCAACAGGAAATCTGGGACCAACCGGAACAACAGGTTCAACCGGGTCAACAGGATTAATTGGTCCCACAGGCAGCTCCGGTTCAACCGGTTCAACAGGATTAATTGGCCCCACAGGCAGTTCCGGTTCAACAGGAAGTGAAGGTCCCACAGGTTCAACGGGAACAACCGGTTCAACAGGAAGTGAAGGCCCGACAGGTGTCACCGGTTCAACCGGTTCAACAGGAAGTGAAGGTCCCCAGGGAGCAACCGGTTCAACAGGTAATGCCGGAGTCAGTCCCACAGGTGCCACCGGTGCCACCGGAGCTGCAGGACACACCGGTCCCACAGGATCAACAGGTACAACCGGAGGTCAAGGACCGACCGGAACAACCGGATCAACAGGATCAAGTGGCCAGGAAGGCCCGACCGGTTCAACTGGTACAACAGGAATTGCTGGACCGACTGGTTCAACAGGTTCAACTGGTACAACTGGTAATTTAGGACCTACCGGTTCAACAGGAACAACAGGATCAACAGGAGATATTGGTCCGACAGGTAGCTCCGGTGCAACGGGATCAACGGGTGAAATTGGTCCGGCCGGCACAACCGGTTCAACAGGAGAATTTGGCCCAACAGGCTCAACCGGTATTACCGGTGCAACAGGAGATAAAGGCCCGACCGGAACGACAGGTGCAACTGGTGATGGAGGACCTCAAGGAGCAACCGGTCCGACAGGGTCAGCTGGAATCGGAGGTACCGGTTCAACAGGTGCAACAGGTTTAATGGGTCCGACAGGAACAACAGGTTCATCAGGAAGTTACGGCCCGACAGGTTCTACTGGAAATACCGGTTCAACAGGAAATAAAGGTCCG
>MFJF01000030.1:15929-17158 GCA_001779115.1 Candidatus Gottesmanbacteria bacterium RIFCSPHIGHO2_01_FULL_40_15 | reverse complement strand
ATACAGGTCCTACAGGTTCAACCGGATCAACAGGAACTACAGGTGCAACCGGAAATACAGGTCCGACAGGTTCAACCGGATCAACAGGAACTACAGGTAACATAGGCCCGACAGGTACAACCGGCTCAACCGGAACTACCGGAAATCAAGGCCCGACCGGAGTAACAGGTGCGACTGGAAATCAAGGCCCAACCGGTTCAACCGGTTCAACCGGAACAACTGGAAATCAAGGCCCAACCGGTTCAACCGGCACAACAGGAACAACAGGCATGCAAGGTCCTACCGGCTCAACCGGAACAACAGGCCAAATTGGTCCGACAGGATCATCAGGAGCCACAGGATCAACCGGAGGTCAGGGACCAACAGGCTCAACGGGTTCAACCGGAACAACCGGACAAAAAGGTCCGACAGGTAGTTCAGGGTCAACAGGAACAACAGGTATGCAAGGTCCTACCGGCTCAACGGGAATAACCGGACAAATTGGTCCAACGGGAAGTTCAGGCTCAACCGGAGCAACGGGAAATCAAGGTCCGACCGGTTCGACAGGCACAACCGGTGCAACCGGTGAAGGAGGTCCGACAGGTTCAACTGGTTCAACAGGAACAACCGGCTTAATAGGTCCGACCGGCTCAACTGGCTCAACCGGCTCAACGGGAGCTCGGGGTCCGACAGGCTCAACCGGTTCTACCGGTTCAACTGGAAGTATAGGTCCGACCGGCTCAACAGGTACAACCGGTTCAACCGGAATACAGGGTCCGACCGGCTCTACCGGCAATACCGGAACAACCGGTGGGCAAGGTCCGACAGGAACGACCGGAACAACAGGTCAAGTAGGTCCGACCGGTTCAACAGGAAGTTCAGGTTCAACCGGAGGTCAAGGCCCTACTGGTAGTTCCGGCTCTACAGGATCAAGCGGTTCTCCCGGACCTACAGGTTCAACCGGAACTTCCGGAAATCAAGGCCCGACCGGAGTAACAGGTGCAACTGGAAATCAGGGACCAACAGGTTCAACGGGCTCAACCGGAACAACAGGCCAAATTGGTCCGACAGGATCATCAGGTTCAACAGGTGCAACCGGCATGCAAGGTCCTACCGGCTCAACCGGAACAACAGGCCAAATTGGTCCGACAGGATCATCCGGTTCAACAGGATCAACCGGAGGTCAGGGACCAACAGGTTCAACGGGATCAACCGGAACAACAGGCCAAATTGGTCCGACAGGATCATCC
>MFJF01000030.1:0-15904 GCA_001779115.1 Candidatus Gottesmanbacteria bacterium RIFCSPHIGHO2_01_FULL_40_15 | reverse complement strand
GGAACAACAGGCCAAATTGGTCCGACAGGATCATCCGGTTCAACAGGATCAACCGGAGGTCAGGGACCAACAGGCTCAACGGGTTCAACCGGGTCAACAGGAGATAAAGGCCCGACCGGTTCAACCGGCACAACAGGAACAACAGGTATACAAGGTCCTACCGGCTCAACGGGAATAACCGGACAAATTGGTCCGACAGGATCATCAGGTTCAACAGGATCAACCGGAGGTCAGGGACCAACAGGTTCAACGGGATCAACAGGAACAACAGGCCAAATTGGTCCGACAGGATCAACAGGTTCAACAGGATCAACAGGTCAAATCGGACCAACAGGTTCAACGGGATCAACAGGAACAACAGGCCAAATTGGTCCTACAGGTAGTTCCGGATCAACAGGTGCAACCGGTATGCAAGGTCCGACCGGCTCAACGGGATCAACCGGACAAATCGGTCCGACGGGAAGTTCAGGCTCAACCGGAGCAACGGGAAATCAAGGTCCAACCGGTTCGACAGGCACAACCGGTGCAACCGGAATACAGGGTCCGACCGGCTCTACCGGCAATACCGGATCAACCGGTGGACAGGGTCCGACAGGAACAACAGGAACAACAGGATCAACCGGCGGACAAGGCCCGACAGGTACAACCGGAAATACTGGTGCCACTGGCGTAAGAGGTCCGACAGGAAGCTCTGGAACTACCGGAGCATCAGGTTCCCTGGGTCCGACTGGAACAACAGGAGCAACAGGCGCCACCGGCCCGGCCGGCCCTAACGGTGAAGCGTTTATTTTGGAAAGTGATGGTAATTTTCTACATGTCAATTCATTTTATGAAACGGATTTTGCCTTGGACGATCTCGTATTAGGTTATAACGGAGATGCCGGAGCAACAATTACTGTCAGTACTGCCGGTGAAGCCCTCACCATAAAATCCGACACTTCCGGTGCTCTCACTCTGGATTCCGGTACAACTGGCGATGTTTATCTGGGAACAGGTAATAATGCGAAAATTATTAACATTGGTACGGGAACTGCCGGAAATACTATTAATATTGGCAGTAACGATACAACTAAAGATACAATTACTATAGGTTCAGAATTAGATGATGTTGCCATTACCGGTGATTCCTGGTCAATCACCAATGCCGGAGTCTTAAATGTTGTCTCCTGTACAGGCTGTAGCAGCGGTTCAGATCTTCAGCATGCTGCCTCATATAGTTCATCTGAAACAGTAACGAATATTTCTATCAGTGAAACACAAATAACCAGCGTCCCTATTGCTCCGTCAACAGCTACAGGAGATGTTCTCATTCGCGGTAGTGTGGATATAATCTCAAGCAATAATACTGATCACACTCTTACTTTATCTTTAGAGAGGGGAGGCACAAGCTGCACTGATTCAACTCTTCTTGAAACCAATAATATAGCAATTACTTCAAATAATGGTACTCGTGTCGGAGCATTTGCCATTGCCGATGTGGATGTCGATCCCGGTACATCTTCCCAGACCTACAGGCTCTGTGGAGTTACCAATGTAGCAGACTCTGATATCGGTATATATTCTCTTATTGCTACGGTAATCGACACCGGAGCGGATTTGGCGGAAGTATATACCACCAATGATGACACTATGGAATACGGAGATGTTGTTTCTTATGATCCGGACTTAAAAACGGGGATTTTAAAAAGCAATAAAGCATATGATCCGAATGTTTTAGGTATTGTTTCCACTTATCCGGCATTGGTAATCGGAAATGTTGACAAAGAAGGTGTTGCCGCCAAACCGGTTGCTCTGGCTGGCCGGGTACCGGTCAAGGTTTCAACTGAAAACGGACCGATTAATGCAGGTGATCTCCTGACCTCTTCTTCAACCCCGGGTGTGGCTATGAAAGCAACTAAAGCCGGCCAAATAATCGGTCAGGCAATGACTTCATATTCAGAAGCTGGAATAGGTAAAGTGACTGTCTTTGTTAAAACCGATTACTATAACGGACCATCCATGTTAAGTCTGATTCCCGGACTTGAGAGTCAAGAAATCTCAGGCAAAAATGAAAGTTCCTTAAATAAAAAACTGCTTGAAATTCTTTTAAATCAAAAAAATCTGGTTCAGGAAGAAAGTGATATTTCCGAGATAACAACTGACCGGCTTGCGGCTGGACTTGAGATTATCACACCCCTGATTACCGCTCAAAATTTAGTCATCGACACAATGGAATCCCTCGAAAAAGATCTCCTTGTTAAGTTATCAGCTGACAGTCAATTTACAATTGCTTCAACACTCGGTCAGCCACTGATATCTTTTGATTCATACGGCAACGCTTATTTTGCCGGAACAGTTACTGCCGATAAAATACTGGCCGGTCAAATCCTGGGATTGGAAATCTATACCGGTAAAATTTCAAGTCTTTCCGGTAGTTTGGATTCTTTTACTGCTGTTTCTCCAGTACCCTCAATACCTGGTTTCTCCACCGGTCTGTCAGTTGAAGGCAAGTCTGAATTTAAAGGCGAATCAATCTTTAGTAAACTGGTCAGTTTCTTGGAAAATGTCATTTTCAAAGGCAAAGTTTCCTTCGAGCAAAGTCCCGAATTTGACAGGGATACAGCCGGCTTTGCTTTAATTAAAAAAGGTCAAAAACGGATTGATATCAGGTTCGAAAAAGAATTTCAGGATACTCCGATTATCAATATCAATCCCCTTTGGATTCTGGATCAGGATACCGCCTCGGTTGCTGATCAGTTGGATGGCTTTTTCCCTTATTTCCCCCGTTATGTTATTACTGATACAAGTAAATCAGGTTTTACAATTATCCTTGAAGATATTGCCATTACAGATATCAAATTCAACTGGTTGGCCATTTTTGCTAAAGGTGCTAAAACATACGAATCAGAAATTAACCCGACAGCCCTGGAAAATATTATTTCCCCCACTCTTGGACCGCCGGTTACCATCCCCACGCTATATCTCTCACCTCTGCCTACTCAAACGCCGTCTGTTCCAATAAGTGAAACTCCCACACTTACACCTGCACCGACGATAATTGAAACTGATCTAAAAACAATAACCGTCCTCCCGACAGAATTAGGCTTTATCCGTATAAGACAAAACCCCTCAACTTCCTCATCTGAAATAGGACAAATACCCGTTGGTACTGCTCTTGAATATGAATCAATTGAAAATGACTGGTATTTAGTAACTTTTAACGGAATAAAAGGCTGGATCTCCGGAACTTATCTGGAAAAATTAAATTCAAGTTAAAACAATGAAATTATATATCGTATTAAAGCTATTATTGTTAATAATAATACCGGTATTGGTTTTTACGGTAACCTCGCGTGTCTTTGCTACCGCCGCTACTATATCCGATATCAGCGTTTCCGCCTCGCAAACTGCGGCAACAGTTTCCTGGACAACCGATCAGGCTGCAAAATCATATGTTGATTACGGTACCGCTTCAGGCGATTACGCTGATACCGTTTATGACACTACTTTAGTTACTTCACACTCACTTAGTATTTCGGGATTAACTGCCGGGACGACTTACTATTACCGCGTGCAAAGTGTCAATAGCGGTAATGAAATAACACAAAGCAGCGAATCAACTTTCACAACAAGCAGTGCTTCTTCCCCCACCAGCACACCTACTCCTACATCAACAACTACAACTACCACAACCACAGTCACCAGAATAATTACCTCAACGCCTCTTCCTTCTCCTACCCCCGATAAAACTCCACCGTCAATTAATCTCAAAACCGATTTCACCCGAAATTATACTGAGGCTCCTTTTGTTTCAGGTTCTGTTTCCGATGTCAGCGGAGTGGCCTCATTGGAATATTCAATTGACAACGGACTTAACTGGTTGGCCGTTGACACGATATCAAATATATATGGTAATTCAACTTCTTACTCCTTCAATCCTCCTCCGCTTTTGGACGGAACATATAAATTAAAAATCAAAGCTTCAGACGGCAAAGGCAATTCCGGTTCAACCAAAGCTTACAACCTGACCATTGATCGCCTTCCTCCCAGGGTCGGCTCGGCATTCCTGACTTACGGCCCGCAAGTAATTACGCCTGATGACAACGGCAATATTTCAATTACACAAGGATCTAAAATAAAGCTCTTCCTGTCAGCTGTGGGAGGACCCAATTCCATTGATCTCCTCGCCTATCCTGCCGCTTCCGATATTTATTCCGCATCTCCGCTTTCTATGAAAAAAAATCCGGAAACGGGTATTTGGGCAACTGTACTTGATCTGAAACGCCCCGGACTCTTTGAACTTGCCACCAAATCCGTTGACGGAGCTCAAAATTATGTTGAAAAAAAATTAAACATAATTAGTGTCCTGCCCCGGGGAATCGTCTTGGAAAGTCCCGCTGCTCCGGACAATCAAAAACCGGTTAAAAACGCCGCTATTTCGGTTTATTTTCTCGATCCCATTACAAACCTTTTTATATTCTGGGATCCTTCCTCTTATAACCTGGAAAATCCTGTGCTTACGGATAATACCGGACAATATTCTCTCTTTCTTCCGCCCGGTACCTATTTTCTTGTTATCGGTGAGAAGAATTTGTCTTCCGTCAGAAGTGAAATTTTTACTCTCAATAAATCAACCTGGATAAACAGTGATTTCCAACTGTCAAAAAGATCTGCGCTGTCCCTAGGATATTTCAACTTAAAATTACCGCAATTATTGAAAAAAGAAGTCCCGGTTAAATTAAAAATTAATGCTGCCCAAATCCCTTCACCTGAAAATGACATGATAGGTCTCCCTCTGCCTGATTTTAATTTGAAAACGGGAAATACCGAAATAAACCAATTCGCATTCAGAACTTCACCTTCAGTATTAACTTTTGTCAATACCTGGTTGCCTGATGTTGGAGAAATTATTAACAATTTAAATCCCCTCTATCAGGAAAATAAAATAAAAATGGCTGTATTTATACCTCACCAGTCAATTGAAGATGTTTTTCTTTGGAAAACTAGAGGCAATTATCAAATTCCGATAATTGCCGACCCCGACGGTAACCTTTCTGAATCATTGAATATAAGCTCCCTGCCTGTCAATTTCTTCATTAACCGTCAGGGAATAATTACTGGTGTCCAAAAAGGAGTACTAAATCGGCAAAAATTGTTGGATAATCTTATAAGGTAACGGATATGTGGATACAATTTTTTCTTGAAAACGGACATTTTGCTTTAAATATTCTTGCTGCGCTTGTCACATTCGGTGTAGCCTGGCTATATTCCGACGCATATACAATCAATAAGAAAAAGCATCTGCTTCTGAAAATATCAGGTTTCTTGCTGCTGTCAGTAACTTATCTTGTCCATACTGCCTACATGGAATCAACTCTGGTCCCCGATCCGTTAATTCCCAAAGAAATAAGCCTTTACCTTGTCAGTTTGATTAAAATGTTTGCTCTTATATTGATTATTTTAGGATTAGTTAATGATCCGCTTCAGCCAAAACCCGGAAAAAAAACTGTTTCATTTAACTTAGTCTTTACTTCATTTCTGGCCGGGCTTGCTCCATTGGCTTTTATTTCCGTTTTTATTAATCCCGTGTTGTCGGCTCTTGTAGCTTTTCTTTATCTGAGACGGGCTACCGTCGGATTGGAACATCATATAAAAACAGTTGCTTTCTCCTTCTTTTTGTTTGCTTTATCTGATCTCCTTGCGGTTGGTTTTCTTTTTAATAGCACATTAAATGCCGATATATTCGCTTTTATTGCTTCTTTTGGTCCGCTCTGGCTTTTTCAGCATTTTGTAACCTTTCTTGCCTGCATGGTTCTTCTCATTTGGCTTTTCAGTTATCTTTTCAAAAGTCTGACAACTCAAATATTTTTTACTTATGTTTTTTCAATAGTAGTCATATTTCTGATAACCGGTATTACTTTCAGCTTTTTACTTGTGAAAAATGTGGAAAATGATACCGTCAATAAACTTCAAACGGACATTAAAATACTCAATTACGTTTTGGAAAGTAAATCTTCCCAAATCCTTTCCGATACCCTGTATTTGGCCCAAAATCCGGAAACAAAAATAGCCATGTCCGATGTAACCAAAAACAAACTCAAAACACTTACCCGGGAAATCCTGTTGGCCAAAAAACTTGATACTTTGGTCATTACTGATGAAAATGCCAAAGTCTTGATAAGAGCGGAAGATTTTGAACGGTTCGGAGATTCCCTCTCTTCAGACGAAATGATCAAAAAAGCCTTACTGGGCGCGCCTGCCGTCGGGGCATATCTCAAGGAAGAAACTTTAACTTCCGTAATTCTTCTCAAATCCGCCGTCCCGGTAATATCTGATGATTCCGCGGATATAACTGGAGTAAGTCCTGCCGGTGTGGTGATTGCCGGAACCAGTATCGACAATGCTTTTGCTGACGGAGTGAAAAAGGCAACCGGTCTGGAAATAAATATCTTTTCGGAAAACAAAATCTCCGCCACTACCCTGACAAATCCGGTTAACGGCAAACGCCTTATCGGCCTGATGCTTCATGATAAAAATATCACAGCTCTTCTTTCCGGTGAAAAAGAAATTTATACCGCGGTTGTCAATATTGCCGGAACCCCCTATCTTTCTGCCTTCCTGCCTGTTCTTGATGTCAATAAAAATCCAGTTGGTTTATTATCAGTTGCCAAACCTCACGTGTCCGTCCTTCAGACGGCCGGTGCTTCTTTGGAAATGACCATAATCGCTATCATTATTTTATTAGTATTAGCGATTTTGCCTGCCAAGCTTATTTCCCAATATTTAGTCAGTCAATTGCGCTGACAATTTATGACCGATTCTGCCCGAAATCCATGAGCCTGCAAAAAAAAACCGTCCTAACTTTATTACTGGTATTTATATTGGCTGTAATCCCATTTTTACTGATATCTTACTTTGTAATCCTTAACGGATTTATTGATGTTGAAACTGATTTGGCAGAACAAAACACTCAAAGAGTTGCTGATGCCATTGAGGAAAACATCAACAATCTCCATGTGAAATCATCTGATTGGTCCAATTGGGATGATACTTATCAATATATAACCTCCCAAAATCAACAGTATATCGATTCAAATTTGCAGGATAAAACTTTAATAGATCTGGGAATAAATTTAATGTTTTTTTTTGATAATGAAAATCGTCTAATTGTCCATAAAGAATTAAATCTTGAAACGGAATTACTCCACCGCCATTCTCAGGAATTAACCGATGTGATTGAATCAGGAAAGATGATCACCGCGCTTGGGGAAAATAAAACCAATTTTGTCACAGGTGATCAAAACCTATATCCTGATTGGTCCGGCCTCGTCAACCTGCCTGATGGTATTTTGCTTCTTTCCATAAGGCCGATACTAACTTCGCAAGGAAAAGGTCCTGTCAACGGCACCCTTATTTTCGGCCGTTTTTTGGATGAAACGCTTCAGGACAAATTAAGTCAAATCACCCATCTGAAATTCAAAGTGAATTCAAAACCGGCACCCGGTAATCTGATCAATCCGGTCGTGCTTCAAAGAACAAAGAATTCAATTACAGCCTCTCTCCCCTTAAAAAATATTTACGGCGAAAATTCCTTTAATTTAACAGTGGATACTCCCCGCGATATTTATAACCAGGGACAAAAAAGTTTTTTTATTTTTACCGGATTGACCGTCGGGATTTTTATACTTATCGGCTCTTTTGTTATCATCCTGATTTCCAAAAATATTCTCAAACCGCTCGAAAAATTAACCGCCGTCTTCAGGAATATCAAAGCCGAAAATCTTTCCGTAAACCGGCTGCCGGTTTTAGGTAAAGACGAAATATCCATGCTTTCGGTAGATATCAACCGCATGCTTGATCAATTAGCCTCATATCAAAAAAGCATCAGCAGTAAAACGGAAGAAGCAAATCAGGCTAAAAAGATAATCGAGGATAAGATAAATAAAATTGAAGAACAAAATTCTGTATTATACAACACTCAAAAAGCTATGACTGATTTAATGGAAGATGAAAAAGCACTGCGGGAAGAACTGAAAAAAGAAAAAGAGAATATTGAAAAAATAGTCGAAGAAAGAACAAAAGAGTTGAAACTTAAAAGTCTGGCTCTGGAAACTGCCAACAAAAAAGTAGGTGAAGGCTGGCTGCAAATTCAAAAAGAAAAATCGATTCTTACGGCCTCAATCTCAAGTCTTCCTCTCGGATTTGTCTTGACTGATAAGGATCTTAATATATTAACCATCAATCAGGCTGCTTTTGATATATTAGCCATAAAAGACAGCGATATTAACTTTGCTGATATTGAAGCGGTATTTTCCATCAACTTTAATCTGATGAAAATAATTGAAAGCTGCAAAAAGTCCTTCAAACCTTTTGAACTGAAAGAGGCAATTTTAGGCAATAAATTTCTCCATATTACGCTTGTTCCAATAGTAACACAACAACGGGATAAACATGAATTTTCCGGAATGGTAATTCTTATCGGGGACGTTACTGAACGGAAGATTGTAGAACGGTCAAGGAATGAATTTTTCTCCATCGCTTCCCATGAACTTAGAACTCCGTTAACGGCTATCCGCGGTAATTCCCAGTTACTGCAATCCATGTATCAGGATAAAATAAAAGACCGGGATTTTGCGGAAATTATCAAAGATATCCATGAATCATCTGTCAGATTGATTGAAATAGTCAATGACTTTCTCAATACCTCAAGACTGGAAATGGGAAAAATGGAATTTAAACCGGAAACTTTTGATCTGACTGATCTTATTGAAAAAGTAATTAAGGAACTTAGGGTTCCGGCCGAAGAAAAAGGATTAACCGTAACTTTTCAAAATAACGCTGAAAATAATTTATTTGTTCTTGCCGACATAAATAGAACCAGAGAAATACTCATAAACCTGATCGGTAATTCCATTAAATTTACCCGGTCCGGAGGGATAACGATTGACTGTCGTCAAAGAAATAATTATATTGAAGCTAAGATTGCCGATACCGGTATTGGCATAAGTCTCGGCACCCAATCTCTTCTTTTTCACAAATTCCAACAGGCTGAACAGGATATTTATACGCGTGATGTCACCCGCGGTACCGGCTTGGGTCTTTATATAGCCAGACTGTTAATAGAAAATATGGGTGGAAAAATTTGGCTCGATAAATCCGAAATTGAAAAAGGTTCGACTTTTATCTTCACTCTTCCGGCTGCCCGCCTCTATCCCCGGCTTTCAGCTTAACGTGTATCCTGCCCTTGCATAATTTTTTTTTAAGAAGCTATAATTAGGTATATGGCCAAAATTCTTATCATTGAAGATGATCCTCTGATGCTTCGCCTCTATCAGAAAATATTCCGTTTTGAGGGATTTGAAGTCGATGTGGCCACAGACGGCGAACTGGGATTGGACAGCGCCAGAAAAATTAAACCGACTCTGATTTTATTGGATATCATGATGCCCAAACTTAACGGACTCCAGGTTCTGGAAAAATTAAAAAGTGACTCCGAAACTAAAAAAATACCTGTTGTTATGCTCACTAATTTGGCCGGAAGTCAGGATGCTGAAAAAGCTATGTCTATGGGTGCTGTCAAATATATTATTAAAAGCGAATATGACCCCAAACAGGTAACTAATATGGTCAAAGAAATATTGGCAGGTTATACCCGGGATGATATCCCCAAAACCTGAGAATCATGGTTAAAACTCCGAAAAAGAAGGGGGGAAACGATTCAGTCCATACTCCGTCCCCGGTTTTACCGGCCGAAACCGGTACAAAGGAATCTGATCCGGTTCCGGCTACCGATATTAACGCGCCGCTGGTTGTTGAAGAAATAAACAGCCCTTCGGAGGTCATTCCGATTGAAAAAAAGAATAATTTGTTGTATCTGTCAGGAATTATATTTGTTGGATTAATAACTCTTTCTTCACTGACATTATTTTACTTTTTAAATAAGGATCGCGGCAGATCAAGACAAATTCAGCCTGTTCAAATTACACAAACAGAGGTAAAATCAACACCTGTTCCCTTCAATAAATCCCTGTGGACCATTGAAGTCCTCAACGGATCAGGTCAAGCCGGAGCCGCGAATTTAGCCGCCGGTAAGCTGACTGATCTGGGCTTTCAGGTAACCAAAATCGGAAATGCCGATAGAAGTAATTATTCAAATGTTTCAGTTTTTCTGTCTTCTGAACTGAATTCATATTCTATGGAGTTTATGAATGCGTTAACATCCGTTTACCCCGGGGCAAGTTTGTCCGGTACCCTTAATACCTCCTCACCCTCAGCACGCCTCATCATCGGCAAATAACTCCACTTTTCTTTTCACGCCCTTGAACTTTCTCAAACATTACCACTATAATAGGCCTTGTGATAGTCCTCCCTGAAAAATTCCGCAAATATCTGCCCTTTGCCGGTCTTGCCTTACTGATTCTTATTGCTCTGACTCCCGGAATCTATTTCTATAATAAATACAGGCAAACTCAAAAAATTCTTTCAGCGTCATCTGATTTACCGTCCAATGAACTCCAACAGATTATCAGTAAAGTGGGCAATCTCATCGAACTGCCTCAAAACGAAACGCCCACTCTGGCCACCGTCACCGATAAGGACAGGCTGACCAATCAGCCCTTTTTTGCCAATTCCAAAAACGGCGATAAAGTCCTTATTTATCCGGACAGCAAAAAAGCCTATCTCTTCCGGCCGTCAAGCGGTAAATTGGTCGAAGTTGCCCCCGTCAATGTTTCTTCCCCTTCCGCCACTCCCCAAAGCAATGTTCAGGAATTTGATAAACAGTCTAAATTCTCGGTTATTTTATATAATGGTACTAAAATTTCCGGACTGACCAGGACTTATGAAAATCAGATAAAAAAAGATTTTCCTAATATGGAAGTCATCGAAAGGGAAAACGCTTCAAAAAACGATTATCAGAAATCGGTTTTGGTCGCCTTAAAAGGCAATCAGATTGACAAAGCTGAACAACTGGCCGGATTTTTGGGTCTTTCGCTTCAATCCATGCCTGATGGAGAAGCTGCCTCCCCTTCAGCGGATTTCCTCATTATCCTCGGTACTGACAAATCAGTCTGACCTTACCAATTCTTCAAAAACCCCCCAACGTGCCGGCCGGACAAAAATTTGCTATATTTATCCTAAGGACAAATTTTTTTATATATGAAAAAATTAATTTCATTTTTTCTGCCTCTCCTTCTTCTTATACTCTTTCTTCCGCAAAAATCGGCAGCCCAGATTCCAAATTTTTCAATTGCCACAACTTACAATATTTCCGAAAAGGATTTAAAAAACGGCGATATTATCAGCCTTGACAAGGAAAAAAATGCCATGGTTAAATCATCGATTCCCTATGATGAAAAATTATACGGAGTATATGTCAAAAATCCCAAAATTGTTTATCATACTCCGGGAGGAGAATTTCCCGTTGTCAGAACCGGAGAAGTTGATGTAAATGTTACCACCATAAACGGTCCGGTTGTTGTCGGTGACTATGTTTCTTCTTCTGTCATTCCCGGTTTTGGCCAGAAATCTACCCAATTTACCGGTTTTATGCTCGGTATAGCCCTGGAACCCTTTTCCGAAAAAGACGGCAGTGAATTAATTTTTAAGGAAAAGCCTTATCGGCAGGGAACTGTCAGAGTGGCCATCGGTATCGGACCGGCATCTCCGACATTAATTAAAGCCTCAGGCGGGGTTTTCGGCACGCTCAAATATATAACTTCAGCGTTTTTATTTAATATTGCCACCAGCAGGCAGGCCGAAAGAATCTTCCGTTATACTCTGGCCGCTTTGGTCGCCCTCCTGTCAATATTTTTCAGCCTTTATTTTTTCGGTAAAAACATTACAAAAGGTTTGGAATCCATCGGAAGAAATCCTCTGGCCAAAATGTCCATCCAAACCATGATTCTGGTAAATGTCATGCTTATCGCCCTGGTTGCTCTGGGTGGAATAATTTTAAGTTTGATAATACTATCCTTGTAAACCTGATTTTTATTAATTAGAATTAAATAAAACTTTACTGCTGCCCATGGAAAATAATATTCTTCTTTTTACCATTCTCGGTTTGACTTTTGTAACCGCCCTCTCCCAAGTTTTTATGCTTTTATTAAATAATATGAAAAAACACCCCGGGATTGATGAAATGTCCGATGACGAACTGGAAGAGTATCAGCAAAAATCAAGAGAAGTCCTCCATGATGCCTCCAAAAAAGCAAATAAAATCCTGACTAACGCTGAGCTGAAAGGAATTGAATATATTGCCAGGCAGAAACTTGATATTGAAAAACTGGTTTCTGACTTTAATCAACAAACCCGGGGTCTTGAAGGTAAATTAATTGAACAATTTAAGATCAGCCTCGAAAAAACTGAGAAGACTTATGCTGATTACATTAATGTATTGCAGGAAAATCTGCGTCAGGAAGAAATGAAAAACCAGCGACTTTTTCAGGAAAAATCCTCAAAAATGATTGATAATGCCCAACAGGTCATGTCAGCTTTTATTATGGATATCAACAATAAAATGAAAATTCAGATTGATGAAGAATTAAAAGTTATCAGAAATGAACTGGAAACTTACAAGAAACACCGCTTCGAGGTTATTAACAAAAATATCGTTGATATACTGGAAAAAACTCTTGAAGAAACTTTGGGGAAGAAATTAAGTTTAACTGAACACAGCGAAATCATTTTCCAGAGTTTGGAACAGGCCAAACAGGATCATAACTTAACATAAAAAAAATAAAGTAATTATTATCTTTTATCTTTTATTTTTTTATTTGTAATAATGAATGTCAGGGAAATTCAGCAAATTTTACTTAATAATACCTATACCAAGCCCGACTATATCAGACGTCTAACTCTGATCAGGGAATATCTGGAATCCCGCTTTTTTGCCGAAAATAAAATAAACTTTTCCGATTATTTGGTGAATGTAAAAGCTCTTCAGATTGACCGCGAAGCCTTAAGCGTCCTTGATGAACATTTCTTTCATCTGTTTACCAGGGATAACGTCTATTTACTTATAAACGGTTTGACTGAATCCATCAAAGTTTTACCGACCCTGACGCTTTATCTGGCCGTTATGCTGGACGATTATCAGATAATTGAATTAGGCAAATGGTTTCGCCAAAATCTGAATCCGGATCTGATAATAGACGTCCGTTGCAACCCGACACTTGTTTCCGGTTGTTCTTATGTCTGGAATAACAGATACAAAGATCTTTCACTGCATTATTTCCTTTCCAAAAAACAGGAACTCATCAACAGAATTCTCGACGCCTATGCCAAACAACAACTCTGACATCAATCCGCCTCAAGCTCCGAAAACAACCGGTCAGTCTTTTGTATCAGTCGGCCGTGCTTCCATATCCCACGCTTTTAAACCGCCTGTCCCGCAAACTGATAAAACTGCAGCTCCGGCTCCTCCAAAATCTTCCCTCGAAGTCGGTTTTGTTGTCAAAGCTCAGGATTATCTTCTTTATCTTGAAGGACTTCCCAGTGTCAAAATTGAAGACATTATCAAATCCGAAAATGGCGGCCGGGCGTTAGTCACGGCTCTTGATCATGAAAAAATAGAAGCCCTGATGTTAGACCGGCAAAGGCCCGCTCCCGGTGAATCTTTTACCATAGATTTTTCAGGTATAAAAATTCCTCCTGAAGTCAGGCTTCTTGGCCGGGCTATCAATCCGTTGGGAAAGGCGATAGACGGTAAGGGAGGATTTCCGCAAAGCGCCGAAAAAATAAATTTCGGAGTAGTTGCTCCCGGTGTTGATTCAAGAAAAATAATTTCCGAACAGCTCTATACCGGTATTTCCGTAATTGACACCCTGCTACCCATTGGCAAAGGACAAAGGGAACTGATTTTCGGAGAACCCCGAAGCGGCAAATCTGCTTTTCTTTTGGATGTAATTCTTAATCAAAAAGGCAAATCAATTATCTGTATCTATGTTGCCATTGGTAAAGCGGAAATAGACGTGAAAAAATTTATAAATGATCTGGCCGATGAAGGCGGACTTTCCTATTCGGTAATTATTGCCGCGACATCATCCGAAAGCGCCCCTCTGATATCAATTGCTCCAGCTGTGGGATGTTCTGTGGCTGAATTTTTTGTCAATAGCGGCAGAAGTGTTCTGATGATTTTTGATGATTTAGGCCTCCATGCCAAATATCTTAGGGAAATCGGTCTTTTGTCCGGCCGTGTCCCCGGCAGAGAATCATATCCGGCTGATATTTTCTTTGCCCATTCACATTTGATTGAACGGGCTGGTAATTTTAACCAGAAAGCTGGTAATTCTTCGATTACTCTTCTTCCGGTAATAGAAACTGATATCGAAAATTTTACCGCGCTGATTCCTACCAATATAATGTCTCAGACTGACGGTCATATTTTATTTTCATCCAGCCTGAGAGCTCAGGGTCAATATCCGGCCATAGATCCCGAAAAATCGGTAACCAGGGTCGGCCACCAGACGCAGCGCCCGATTCACAAAATATTGGCCGATAAGATAAGGTCACTGATTGCTGAATATCACGAACTGGAAAGATACGGCCGTTTCGGATCGGAACTCACCCCGGAAACCCAAAAACTTCTTAAACTGGGCAGTATTGCCATGGAGTTTCTCAAACAGGAACATCTGATAAGAATTGACCCGACAATTCAAATATTGTTGTTAAGCCTCTTATTTACGCCATTTTTTGATAATAAGGATCTGGAATTTGTCCGGAATAATAAAACAAAAATTTTAAGTTTTCTCAGGGAATCACCGGAATTTAAAATAATCGGCAATAAAATACTGACCATCAGCCTGGACAATCTGATTGAAAACATGAACCAGAATATTAGTGCTTTGGAAAAAGCCTGCCAGACTAAATAGACGCAGCAGCAACTATAACCATGTCCGTCATAACTGATATAAAAGAGCAAATAAGCGATCTTACTACATTCAAACACATCAGTGCCGCTTTTACTGAAGCGGCTGCTGTCAGATTAAGAAATATCAGAAAAGCTTACGAAAGAAATACAGGTTTTTATGATGAAATCAGTCATATCTATCATCTGGTTCAAATCAATGTCAAACTAAATACTCCTCAATCCGGATTAAATACCAATTCAAAATCAACAAATGGAAAAAATAATTCAGATCCGTTGAAATTATCCGTTGCCTTAACTTCCAATCAGCGGTTTTACGGAATTATCAATAATGAAATAATGGCTTACTTTCTGAGGGAAGCTGAAAAGAACAAAACTGAAAAGCTTATTATCGGTTCAACCGGAGTAAGTTTTATGAGATCTATGGATTATAAAGGAAAATATGAAAGTGTAATTTTCAGAGGTAATAATCCCGATGAAAAAGAATCAATCGAATTTCTTAATAAAATCAGCCCTTATGACCAGGTAACCATCTATTATCCGAAATTTATAAGTTTCCTGAAGCAGGATATCGGCAGCATTGACATCACCAAAAAAATTCCTCCTGTTGAAGAAAAGGAAAAACAAATAATGAAAGAAGAGATCAATTTGATTTTCGAACCTGAACTGTTCAAAATGATTAAATTTTTTGACAGCCAGGTAAGAATGATTTTATTCAAAAGAGTTGTACTTGAAGCGGAAATGGCCAGAACGGCTGCCCGTCTTCTTGCTATGAGTCAGGCGGAAGAAAGATCTGACTTTGAAATTAAACAGAAACGCCTCCATCTCAGGAAAGTTATAAGTTCATTTACTAATTCTCAGCTCCTTGAAACTTTTTCCGGTATTAAGAAATGGAAACACGGTTTGCCTTCAAGGAGATATCAGGCGGAAATGAAAAATAAAATACTTTTTCTTGAGACGGAAGCCCCGGATGTAGAATAAATAATAACATCATGATTAATATAACTATATGAATACAACCAAATCTGTCACCACTCCCCAATCGCCCGCTTCTCCCCA
>MFJF01000029.1:16201-31105 GCA_001779115.1 Candidatus Gottesmanbacteria bacterium RIFCSPHIGHO2_01_FULL_40_15 | reverse complement strand
ATTACACCGTCTGCCGGATAAGTTGATCCGGCACAGGTTGCTCCTTTGGGGTTAATGGCCAATTTATTACTGTTATTGTGGTACCAGGCATCGCCGGCACTACTAAATTCGATGGTAACCGAAGAAGTGTAATCGCCGGAATACCTTCTGAATGTAAGCCAGGCATCATTAAGTTGGGTTTGATCTTTCAAGTAAGCAGCGCCGGCAATTCTGGCTGATTGGGACATGGCACAGCCGTTTGAAGCGCATTTACCGCCACCTTCAGCCAAGGAGTGACCGCCGTCACCGACCCGGAATGTAAATTTGGTGCGAAGTATATAATCTACAAAATTTTTATAGCCTTTATAATTTGGCGCCCAGTTGGTAATTCCCAAAAGGTCTGCGGCGATGACATAACGGGGGAATTGCCTGGCTAATGCCAGAGAGCCGTCATCTTTACCGCCGCCTGATGAGGGAAGAGCCGGTGCTTCCGTACCCAAAATATCATTTAAGGCATTGATTGTTTTATCATAATATTTTTGAGCATCAGCCTGACGATTGGATTCAAGGGATAATCTCGCAGCTGCCAGTGCCCCGGTCCAGACAGCCTGCGAATGGCCTAAGACGGCATAGTCAGTCAGGTCGGGTGTACCCCACGAAGAATCAGCTTTGGAGATGATGCCATTCCAGGCGTCGGCGCAAAATGAACCTTGAGCGCAACCTGCTTGGCCGGTTATAGGTAATTTGGCAATTTCTTCCTTTGATATCCATATTCCGCTGCCCTGTATCGGGGTGACGGGCGGGTTTGAGGGATTAACCGGAGTCGGAGTTTTGGTAGGAGTAGCATTAACAGAACCTGATGAGCCGTAGTTATTGAGCCAAATGACATAATCAGCTCCGTCGACTTTTCCGTTACCGTCAAAATCTCCGGAAGATGATCCGTCATTTACAATTTTGTTATAGTTGTTGAGCCAGAAAACGTAATCAACTCCGTCCACGATACCGTCGTTATTAGCATCTCCGGGAAGAGCGGCTGAAGTTTTTAGCGGGAGTGAGAACAGAAAAAATACCAAAGGGAAAAACAATAATAATAGAGTCAGGATAATTTTTCTACCGGTCATTATTAATTTCAGTATGTCAGAAGAGTAAAAGATGATCAAATATGGTAGTTATATCTCCAGATGACGTAATCAACTCCGTCGACGAAGTTATCTTTATTAAAGTCACCATAGGTTGCTCCAATTGTTGTTGTCTGGTTGTAGTGGTTGAGCCAGACGACGTAGTCCTTGCCGTCCACAATACCGTCTCCGTCGGCGTCGCCGGGTTTTTGTTCCCCGCTTAAAGTCGGGGTCGGAGGCGGATTAGTGGCAGTAGGCGGTTGAGTTGGAGGTAAAGTACCGACTGATGTTTTATTGAAAATGTAAGTTTTTTGGGGTGTTGTTGAACCAAGGGCGTATAAATTAACAGTGAAGGTTGTTCCTGAAACATTAATGCCGGCAAAACCGTGTTTGCCAGTCTGGTCAGTCAAACAATAATCAAATCGGCCTGATTTGCAGCTGTCAGGTCCGGCTCCGGCATCGCCGGTGACAAACTCTTCAAATTCATGGGTAACTCCGGAAATCCGGGAACTGTTAATGTGAGTATAAGCGGTGACATGTTCATGACCATGAAAAGTGGCTGAGACTATCGGATGTTTATTCAAGACATTGATAAGGGAGGAGGGAGCAGTCGGGCAGCAATGTTCGGCTAAAGCATAGACAGGTCCGTGCCAAATGAGAAAAGCATGGGTCAAGCCCCGGTTTTCAGCAGCCGTCAGATCGTTGTCCAGCCAAGTGATTTGGGCTGATGACATTTTGGTAACATCTCCAATTACATCAATACCGACAATATGAGAATTCTCATAATCAAAAGAGAAAGTTTGGTCCTTGGTCAGTTCGGAATAGTGGCTGGCGCCGATTCTGGAGACAGTTTGCGCCTGGTTAATAAAAGATGACCAATCCGCTTGGGAAGCTCCACTGTCGTGATTACCTCTTACCGGGAAGGTAATATCTTTCATGCCGTTTCCCGAGTTACCGTTAATTGCCGTAACCCAGTTATTCATGGCCGAGGTGCTCCAGCTGCCAACCAAATCACCGGCATAAATGGTAAATTTCGGATTTAAAGCTTTTGCCTGATTTGACTCGGAAGACAGGGTGCTGGTACCGCTTTTAGTGTCGCCCCAGGAAATAAAAAGAAAGGCATTAACTTTTTTAGGAGATGACAGGCCGAGAAAAATGATTGAGAGAAGAAGGGGTATAAGTAATTTGTGTTTAATGTTCATATATTAATATTTGAGATCAGTTTGGACAGGCCATGCCCAATTTCTGAAAAATAGTATCCCACCCCACGCCGGTAACTGAGCTGTCATTATTTAAAACAGCCAAAAGTCCCTTGGGATAGAGAGGCGAAGATTGTTGGGATATGGAAATGCCATCGGTATTACTGACTCCATTGATGTTAATTTTTCCCAGATGTTCCTTTGTTTTCCTATTAAATACTTCAAAATCGGTCACCGGAGACAGCTGATCGGAGACAATTATAAGTCCATCGCCATTGTCGCCGGTACCGCTTGAAGGACAGGAATAGACCCAGATTCCTTCTTCATCGGCGTTGAAAACCGATGATCCGCCGAAGCTACCTTTAAAAGTTCCACTTGAATCATAGCGGTAAATGCCTGACATACCGGCTTCATCCGGAATATATATTTCCCGGTAAAAATTATCCCCAAACATCGTCTCAAGTCCCTTTTGAGGAGTAAATTGTGAAATAGCGGCACCGGTCAGGGCATTATGAATATAGACTTTGCTGTTATAAGAAATATAAAGGTTTTTTTGACCGTCTCCTAATTTCAGCAAGGCCAGATTCGGTTCATCCCAGGAGCCTGAAGCTCCGGTGGTAACAGTTCTGACAAGATTTAAACCCGGCAAACCGAAAACACAAACCCTGTTTCCGTACCTGGTAGTTACAAATAAAAGATCGTCTTCCTGATCAACAATAACACCATTAGTACCTGAAGAGTTCATACATGAATTATTTTGGATTGGCGGTAACTGATCAGCAGACTGTTTAAAAGGATAATTCCAGACTTCAACAAGATTGGTACTTTTGGAAGTGACAAACATAAGACTTTTTGCAGGGTCGGGGGCTTCCCAAAAAGCAATGGAATCAATGTTGCTGCCCGCACCATTAACATTAAAGGCTATTTCAGAAGAAGAAATATTCAGTGAAATAAACGGACGGAAAGGGGTACCCGGTGAGGAAACGGTCGGAGTTGGAGGATTAGTTGTATGAGGAGTCGGCGATAAACCCGCAATGTCGTAGTTATTGAGCCAGATAACGTAATCAAGGCCGTCTACAAGACCGGAATTGTCAAAATCTCCTTTGATTGCACCTTGCGCGACCGTTTGATTGTAATTATTAAGCCAGATGACATAATCGAGGCCGTCGACTTTACCGTCAGAGTTGGCATCAGCGGGAAGTACGGCAAGAACATGATTTACGGCCGGTTTGACAATAAAAATTGTCAGTAAGAAAATTACCGATAATAAACAATATTTATTGCGCAACAGATTCATAGGTTGAGCCAACAGTGAAACCGTCATGGTAGAGGATTACATTTGAGCTTATGGCTGCATCACGGTAATGACCGATGGCGACATGGTTGGGAACCGGCTGGCCGTTTAAAAAATGGATGGTTGAAGTTTTGAAAAGAGGGACGACTTTTGTCCCGTTATACCAGAATTCGATAAAACCGACATTGGGATCGGTTGACCATTTGACATGGGCGACGAATCGTTCCCATCTGCCCCTGACAGCAGGAGTACTCCATTTAACCAAATTTGAAGAACTTGCAGTAGGCCGGTAAGTAAGCCGCCACTGGTTATCGTTTAAGGCCAATTGGAGCGGGGGTGAGCCGGTATCATGAGCTTTGAACTGCATGACCTGGGACCAGGATGTATAAACGGGGAAATTTGAGGGCAAGTAAACCGACCAGCCGTAGTATTTTTCCTGGCCGTTCAATTCCAGGGGATGGCCGCAAGGTTCGGGCCCCTGGGAAAGGACAACTCTTTCGGTACCGAAAATATTGTCTCCATCACGCAGTTCGAAACGATAGGCGTATTTACCCTGTTTGACGGGACCGGTTACAACCTGAATTCTGTCAGGCGTAACAGTATGGGCATGGCACCATTGGGACAAATTGCCGGTTTCGGCATTGCCTTGCCAATAAATATTTCCCGTGATAGCCGTGGGGACAGGGGTCAGTGAAGGTGTAGTTGGTATCGGAGTAGATGATTTTCCAACATTATTGAGCCATACGATATAGTCCAGTCCGTCTGTTTTACCATCGTTTGAAAAGTCACCCTCTACCGAACCATATGCTGATTCCTGGTTATAATGATTGAGCCAGATGACATAATCGAGGCCGTCGACTTCACAATCCGAATTTGCATCACCTTGGGGACAGGCTTGGGCTAAAGATTGTGGAGGAGAAATAAACGACAATAATAATACCGGAATAAATATCAGTAAAAGCATTTATACATATTATATTTAGAATCGGGAATAAAAGTAATATGATATAAATTACATCCTGAATTTAATCTTGACAGTCAATAAAAGCGGGTGGTATATTAACCTTCTTAATCAGGTAAAAAACAGTAATAATTTCCGTAAAAAGTTTGCAAGAGAAATTTTTTTGTGAATAAATTCCGAATTAAACTCAGATTTAATTTCGACTCCAAAGATTTTAACTCGATTAATTGGAATATTTTCTGGATAACTTTTGCGGCGGCCGGAAGCCTGGCGGTAATCAAAACTCTGTTTTTAACCCTGATTATCAGCCCCGGTTCTTTTTAAAATTCCTGAAATTTAGCAATTCAATCTTTAATCCCTTTTCCCTAAATGATACTCTTTATCCGGTAGGCAGTATATGAATTGTTCCTATTCTTATGCCTTTTAACTTATATTCCATAAAACTCAATAAAATCAAAAGCTTCAGATACGAAATTATTGTAATCATATTCTGCATCGCAGGATTTATTTTCAGATACAATAATTTACCCGGTGAATGGATGTCGGACACTGCCAGAGATTTCCTATACGCCAAACATATTGTCTATTATAAAGAATTTCCCTTTTTTGGACCCTATGCCATGGGTACCAAATCCTTCTACAGTCCCTATTATTATTATTTGTTAAGCGTTCCGCTAATTTTTAATCCGGACCTTTTTTTTCTTCTTACAATTATCGTCCTGATAAATTCACTGTCAATTTTATTTGTTTATCTGATTGCCAGTGCATGCCTTGATAAAAAAGCAGGAATTATCGCTTCCCTTTTTTTTACCCTGTCATCTTCACATATTTTATACGGCAGTACTCTCTGGTCAGCTTATCTTGTCATACCGCCGGCCCTTTTAGGCATACTGTTTTTTACCAAATTCCTGATAAATAAAAAGAAAATATATTTCCGGTTATCGTTTTTGGTTATTTCGCTCAGCGGATTGATTCACTACTCGGTTATTTCATTAATCCCGGCATTTCTTTTATGGACTTTTTTCAAAAAAATAATCTCATTTAGAGCTGTTGTTTTTAATGCTTTAGTTTCAATGGCACCAGCAGTTCTATTACATATTCCCTTATTAATATCTCAAAATCAATTCTTTCCCGTAACCCCGAGAATAAATGTGATACCGTCCTTGATTTACTTTATTACTCCATATAAATTGTGGAAAAATTTTTTGCTTTTTCTTAAATCGGTATTTCTCAATGATCCAAATTGGATACTGATAACCTTCGCTTTAGCCGTATTATCAGTGCCTATGACAGCATATAAATACAATTATCAGTCCAAAACTCGTTCAGCTCTATTTTTTATAAATTTGATCATTATCGTATTCCTTATATCGGCTCCTTTGATAATAAATCAGTGTTGCAGTCATTTTTTCACGGTCATTTCACCATTATTTTTAATATCAGCAGCAATAACGGTCAGGTATTTGTTTATCAAAACACAAAAAAATTCAAAATTAATATTTATTTATTTACCGGTGTTAATAATATTTTTTTATTTATTATTAAATACTAATCCCAGTTTTAAGAATTATTATCAAAAAATTAATAATTTAAGCGAAAAAATTACCGATGACATCCGGCTAATGAAGAAAAAACGTAATATTGAAAACAATGATTTTTTTCAAGCCTTATATTTTCAGGACTACTCATCAAATGAGAGTTATGAAGTCTGGTATTTTTTGGAAAATAATCTAAAAAGTAAAATCATAGCCGTAAAAAATCATCAGATCACGCTAACCGGCAGGGATGATTTTGTATATGTCTTGTGTGATAAAAGAGATATTGCAGGTTGCCGGAAAAGATTTACGGAAATTATCCCCGGCCATTTTCAAAGGCATAATTTATGGCAAGAACAACAGTATCAAATTTTCAGATATGAGAAAGTCAGGGATTACGTTTTATAATTATTTAACCAAACTACATAGTCCAATCCGTTAACTTTATAATCCCCGTTAAAGTCACCTTTTTCCGGTCCCATTTCGGTGGTGAAATTGTAATTATTCAACCAGAGGACATAATCAAGCCCGTCAACTTTTCCGTTATTATCGGCATCTCCGGGAATTCTTCCCGAGGGTGTCGGTGTTTTTGAAGGGAAAAAAGTCAGTGAGGCAACAGGAGTCGGTATGGGAGTTTTAGTCGGAAAAAGAGTTGCCGTAGGAAAAAGGGTTAAATCAGGAATAAGAGTAACCGATGGAGCAGATGTTACCGACGGGAAGGGAGTGGGTGTCGGCGAAACCGGCGGGGGAGTCACGTTATTTAAATCTTCCATTAAGTAATACAGACCGATTGATCCACCGACAGATTTGGCCCCATCAACGGTTAAATGGCCCGTTCCGTCACGGTAATCAGCACAGGACCTGACTTCAGGGGATATACCGGCTTTAATTTCCACTCCGGGATTATATTTTTCATCTTTAATATCCTGCAGCAGGCGTGAAATTGCATTGTCAATATGTTTATTTTGCCAGGAGGCGAGAATAGTGTTACCGTATTGGCAGTTATTGTGGCAGGGACATGTCTGATGGCCGGGTCCGCCGACAACAGATTGGAGAATAATTACTTTTGCTGAGGGAATTTTTTGACTGATTGTTGATATGGTATTTTTTACAGCCAAAACCCAGGTGGATTCATCAGAACCGTAAGGACCGGAAATTGAAAGGATAACACGGTCGGGCATTTGGGAATTGTTACCGCATGAGGAAATAATTCCGTTATTCCAGCCTGTATAACCGGGAAACTGCCAGCGGTCAACCCCGCCTCCTCCGTTCCATAACAGTTGCCAAAGTGAATCTTCCACTACTGCTTCAAAAACACCGCCGGTAACATACCATCCCCCTGAAGCCTCGCCGACCTGGTCGTAGCCGATAACCTGGGTGCAGGAATATGGATATGCGGCAGCCGCCAGTAATCCGGAGGAAGTGTGTTTTTGGATCGTGAAAATAAATATAAGGATTATTAATATAAACAGCGGGATAAACTTTTTATTTATTTGAAGATGTTGATTCATAAGGGGATAGGCCGCGTTTCAGACCGAAATGTCCGATTAAACCCACGATGACAATTGTTCCTGAAAAAAGTAGAGTTAAATATAATTTATCGGAAACACCGGCCTGTAAAAGTTCGGCCGGGGTCGGGCTGTCGGGAAGACCGCCTTTTCCGGCCAGAAGTGTCGGGGTCGGGGTTTCAGTCGGAGTAAGTGTCGGGGTCGGGGTCGGGGTAGGAGTATCAGAGGGAGTCGGAGTCGGATATCCTGGCGGAAGTTCAGTCGGAGTCGGAGTTTCAGAGGGGGTGGCCGTAGGAGCGCAGGTGACAGTGACATCATCGCAAATCGGGCCGAAAGTATCCTGAGCTTTGGCGTTTGTTATATAGACGGTTAACAAAAACAGAAACAGAAAGGCTTTGGCAAGCCCCATAATTCTCATAATTTCATTCTTTCATTTTAAGACTTGGGATGTCAAGTTTGATATAGTAGAAATATGAAGAAAATTCTGCCCTTTTTTTCGGCAATAATTCTTTTTTTGTTAATTTTTGCTTTTGACAAAATTTATGCCCAGTCGGACTTATCTTCAGCTGTTGATCCTAATAAGCTGGCAACGTGTCTTGCCGGGAAAAAATTTGTCATGTACGGAAGGGATGGCTGCAGTGCCTGCGCTTTGGAAAAGGAATATTTCGGAACGGCTTTTTCCTCGGTACCTTATTACGATTGTGAAGCGTCAGCAGAAAACAGAAGTGTTTGCGACAGCAAGAATATAAGGGCTTATCCAACCTGGGAAGACGCTACCGGGAAACAATATAAAGGCGCCATTCCCCTTCAAATTCTTGCTGAATTATCAGGATGTGAAGAAAAAATTCAGGCCGCCAATACCGGAAAATCCTTACGGGAAATTCCCCAAATTAAGGGATTTTCCATTCCGTTATTTTTTTCTTCGTTTCAACAAAGTGCAGTTAAAATTGCGGCCGATATTATTAAAGATTACGGGGTTATTTTCCTGGCCGGACTGATATCATTTTTTGCTCCATGCGTAATTCCGCTTTTGCCCTCATATCTGTCAATTATTTCCGGATTTACTTTTGCCGATTTGTACGGGCTCGAATTTTCGAATATCCGGGGAAGAGTATTTAAGAGCGCCCTGTTTTTTTCATTTGGATTTACGCTGCTTTTTACACTGCTTGGCGCAACGGGACTGTTTATCGGACAATTTATTAATTCACAAATGCCGTATCTTCTGAAATTATCAGGATTTTTTCTTCTAATTCTCGGCCTTGTTCAACTTCACGTAATCCGGATTCCTTCATTAGAGTTTGATTTTGCCTGGGCGGTACAGCGGAGATTAACAAAACTGGGATTTTTATCATCAGGCATTGCCGGAATTACCAGCGCCCTTTGCTGGATACCCTGTGTCGGACCGATTTTAGCAACAATTCTGGTGTTATCAGCCAACAGCCAATCAGCGGTAAAAGGCATGTCTTATCTTCTGGTATATTCTTCAGGAGTGATGATACCGTTTCTGGCGGCTTCCCTGTTTTTTCCAAGATTTTTTGATATATACCGGGAGAAGCGGTCGGTGTTGAGATTTTTTTCCCTGGCAGGCGGATTGATTATTATTGCATTCGGTTTAATATTAATCCTTAATAAGTACGGGGATTTTATAAACATTTATTATTCAATAATAAAATTCATGCCGATAAACTGGTCAATGGAGAGATTGTTAGAGAGATAAACGGGTGAAAGGGATTAAAAGTCGTAATTATTCAACCATATCACATAATCCAGGCCGTCTACGTAGCCGCTATTGTTGAAGTCGCCAAGACCTGCTCCTGTTGTCTGCAGATTATAGTTAATAAGCCAGACAACATAATCCAATCCATCAACTTTACCGTCACTATTGGCGTCACCGGGTTTTCGGCTGCCAGCTTGATCGGTTACTGAGGGTTTGGGAAGTGTAGGGATACTTGTTGGTGATATTGCCGGCGACAAAGAAGGAGTAATATTCCCGGTATCTTCCGAAACTTTGAAATATACACGGACTATTTTTACTCCCACATCACCCGTAGCAGAGCCGTCAGGTTCGGGATAATTGGCCAAGAATTCAATTTTGTAATAAGGATAACCTTGGGAAATTGTTTTAGTTAAGGGATTTAAAGAGCCCAAGTATTTATCGGTTACAAGATCCCATAAACATTCACGGGTATCCATGCAAAATTGGTTGAACGGTCCGTTAGCACAATCTTTAGTTAAACAATTCTGTTCATTTACTACTGTCCACACCGATGTCCAGGGACCGAGCGGGCTGTTACTGCTGTAAATCTCGGCTTTCAGCTGATTGAATCTGTGGGCAACAAACAGAAAATGAAAATGCAGTATTTTATCTGCCGGATTAACCGGTCCGACGACTTGTGATAAGAGCGCATTTTTATTGGGATAAAACTCCTGTGGCGCTTCCTGGGCGGCGTTACGAGCGAAACGGGCCGCAAAGCCGGTCCAATTACCCAGGCAGTTAATATCTGTCGGATCCTGAAATTTGGCACTGCCTCCCCACGGAGCTTGACCCTGATCAGTTTGCCAGTAGGAACTTGAGAATCGGCAATCCGGTCCGCGGAACCAGGGGTTTTTTATGAGATTGTCCGAGGGTAGGGGTGTATATTGGAAGGCACCGGTTGCAGGAGGAATGATAAGCGTCAGAAGGCTGAAGGTGAAAATCAGCGTTATTATTTTCAGAAATTTCATCATTTAAGCATAATTATATTCAAGTTCCGGGAATTATAAAATATAAATATCAAATCCGGCATTCTAAGCTGAACTCCCTAAGCGGAAGATAAATAAAAGTAAAATCCAGCAGGTTTTATGTTATATTAAGAACGATTATGATAAAGGTTTCTCCTTTTGTAATGGTAATTTTCGGGGCAACCGGGGATTTGACTTCACGGAAACTGATGCCGGCTTTGTTTCATCTTACCCAACAGGGATATTTACCTGACAGATTTTTTATAGTAGGATTTGCCCGGAGGAATTTTACAAAAGAACAATTCCGGCAGATGATGAAGGAGGCGGTAGAAAAAGTTTTAAGATTAAAGATTAAGGATTCAAGTCAAGATTTAAAAATTTGGAAACAAATAGAAAATAACCTTTATTACCAACAGGGATATTTTGAGGAAAAATCCCCTTATGACAATCTGATCCCATTGCTTTCTTCTTTTGATAAAGAAACCGGTTCTTGCATAACCCGGTTTTTTTACCTGGCGACGCCGCCTTCTAATTATTCAATAATACTGAAAAATCTGGAAGAGACAGAGCTGGCTGAAGGCTGTGGCTCCCCCTTCGCTTCCACCTCCGCTAAAGCTTCGGCGGGCGAGAAAGCTTCGGGGGACAAGCAAGGGTTCACGCGCAAGTGGACAAGGGTATTAATTGAAAAACCTTTCGGGAAAGATCTTAATGAGGCTAAGAACCTGGAAGAGCAGTTGGCCAAGACTTTTGAAGAGAGACAGATATACCGGATAGACCATTATCTGGCTAAAGAAACAGTGAGAAATATTCTGGCGTTCAGATTTGCCAATACGGTTGAAGCGATTTGGAACAGAGATTTTATAGACCACGTTCAAATTACACTGTCTGAAAGCTCAGGGATCGGCAACCGCGGCAAATTTTATGAGGGTATGGGAGCATTGAAGGATGTTGTCCAAAACCATTTAATGGCAATGCTGGCGTATACGGCCATGGAGGAACCATTAAGTATGACAGCCCAACATACGCGGGATAAAAGAGTGGAAGTTTTGGATAAAATTAGATGCATGACGGAAGAGGATGTTTTATCAAATGCCGTCAGGGGACAGTACGGAGCAGGAATCATTAACGGGAAAAGCATTGACGGATACCGACAGGAAAAGAATGTTTCACCTGATTCTTTAAACGAAACATTTGTTGCCCTGAAACTTTATATTGATAATTCCAGATGGCAGGATGTGCCTTTTTATTTAAGGACAGGCAAAAGGCTCAATCAGGATTTTACAAAGATTGACATTTTTTTTAAGAACAGGGATTCACGGCTGTTTAAACAATTTCAGATCGGAAATCAGGCAGCCAATATTATATCCATAAGGATACAACCAAAGGAAGGAATAACTTTCCGGTTTTTTGCGAAATCACCGGGATTTACATATGACCTGTCTACCGTTAATATGGACTTTTCTTATTCGACGGCGTTTAAAAAAGAAATAATAGATTCATATGAAAAAATACTGATTGATTCGATGATGGCAGACCAGACTTTATTTGCAACGGCCAAAGGGTTTTCGGCTACATGGGAATTTATTACGTCCGTTATCTCCGGCTGGGAAAAGCAAACTTTGCCGGTTTTTCCGAATTATAAAGCGGGGAGTACGGGACCTGTTGAAGCTGATGCTATGATTGAAAGAGACGGGAGAAAGTGGATGTTTTAAAAATCCCGAAGTGTAAAGCTATTCCACTCCCGGAGTGGTAAGGAGGTTGAAAGGAGGAAAATATGAAGATAGGATTTATCGGGCTGGGGAAAATGGGCAAAGAGATGATACTTCATTTATTGGAATGCAGTGTTGACGCGGTTGTTTATAACAGGACAATAGAGAAACTGGAAGAATTTGTAAGCGTATACAAAAAACTTCTTTTAAACGGTGAAAAGGCTGAAGGGACAGGAGAACTTATTCCCGCATACAGTTATGAAGAATTTTTGACGTCTTTGGAACTTCCCAGAGTAATTTGGATAATGGTTGAACACGGAAAAGCCGTTGATGAGGTTATTGATAACCTTATAATTTCGGGAATTAAAAAGAATGATATTGTTATAGACGGAGGTAATTCTTTCTATAAAGACAGTGTCAAAAGATATCAAAAATTGAAAAAATCGGGAGTCGGTTTTTTAGATATAGGTACTAGCGGAGGACTTGAAGGGGCCAGGAACGGAGCATGCCTGATGGTTGGCGGAGATAAAGAAATTTTTGATAAAGCTAAACCCCTTTTGGACAAGCTGTCAAACGGGGCGGGACTAACTTACTTCGGGTCAACAGGGGCAGGACATTTTGTCAAAATGGTTCATAACGGAGTGGAGTACGGCATGCTTCAGGCTTTGGGTGAAGGTTTTGAGTTATTGTACAAGAGCCCCTATAAGCCGGATTTAACGGAAGTGGCGACAAATTGGCTGAAAGGTTCGGTTGTCAGAGGATGGTTGGTTGAATTATTGAAAAAGGCATTCGAAAAAGACGGAAAACTGGAAAATATCTCCGGGATTATCGGCGGTGGATCAACGGGAGAATGGACGGCTAATGCCGCCAGTGAATTGGGGATAGAGATACCGGTTATTGAGAAATCGGTAGAGGCCAGAATTAAATCAAAGAGCCGGCCGACATTTTCCGGAAAAGTGGTAGCAGCTTTACGGAGGGAATTCGGGGGGCATGAAATCGAAAAAAAGAACAGTTAATATTTTTAATTTCCCGGATTTTGGGAAATGGCGGGTTCATTTTCGCGCGTCTTTGCCGGTCCGGCCTTTTCCGGTTCAAGTGACGGGCTGATCCGATTTTGTTCAGTTTTTTCTTCTTCGGACGGACGGATTTCTTCTTCAGGCGGGGTTTCCACTTTTTTTTGATATTTAATCCTGACCGGAGTATCAAATTCAACTTCGGCTGATTCCTGACTGGTGAAGATTATTTGAGTATCACCTTTGATAAAGTCGATGTCTGTTTCCGTTTCTTTTTTTACGGAAAAACTTATTTTGGGCAAATCGACGGTGCCTGAAGGAGCGCTGGCCAAGTCACCGGCGCCGAGAAAAAATTTAACTTTGCCCTCGCGGTTGGCTTCTTCCGTTGAGGTTATTTTCCGGTTACCGAAAACGTTGCCTATTTTTTCCAAGTCTATCTGATTGAGTTCCAATTGAGAATTATCGAATTGAAGCGAGAAAATTATCGCAGCAATTTTTTTATCATTACCTCCGACCAGCTTTGGGTTAATATCAAACGTTTCCTTTTTATTCAGATTGATATCTTTAGGAAAAAGAAATAGTTTTGCCCTGTTGGCTGTAGCCCTGATCCGGGCATCCTGCTGTTTTGAGGTTATATAAACCATAAGGGAGGGTATCAGGAAAGAAATCAGAATAAAAGCAATAAGAACATATTTTTTAATATTTTTTCCCAGATTGGTTTTTATTATTTTCTGATTTAACAGTTCATCGGATTTGTTTTGATAAAACTCTTCCAGATGAAGGTTTCGTTTGTAAAGGGGATTTTGTTTGTAGATATCGGAATTATTATTCATATGTTTACCCTTTTTCATTAAAAATCAAAATTATTCATTAAAATTTCCAGATCGCTATTATCCACTATTTTATCACCGTTAAAGTCACCGTCCGCACTTCCGCTTTCAATTTTTTTATCTTTATTTACCAGCCAAACCGAATAATCAAAACCGTCTACACGGCCGTCGTTATTAGTATCACCGGGAAGAACATTGCCGGCAGGCGGTGCGGAGGTTTGATTTTGAGATTCTATTTCTTGCGGGGTCGGTGTTAATTGAATTGGAGTATTTGAAGCTGATGCTCTTATTGGTGTATTTGAGGGTGTCATGGAAGCAGTTACAGAGGATTCCTGAACAATTTTTATCGGAACAGGGGTAGGAGTAAATTTCTCAGATGGTCTATTATCATATGTGATTGTCAATACAGGAGCATGTTCGGGATTATCCCTGAAACTTTCCACATATTTGACTCCTTTGTCAGTCCGATTATTTTTTATAATAATGCTGATACTGTTACCGGGTTGCCAATCTCGCCGGTTAACTATCTCCTGTACAATGTTTCTTAAATCGTTAAAGTTATACCAGGTTTTTTCTTTCCAAATATTTAATTCATTCTGACTGACTATGTTTCTTGTCGCAGGTCTTCCTCCGGGAGGATAAAAATTGGTAAATGCCGGGCTGTCTCCGGTGTTATCCGCATAAAGGGACAAATAAACCGGGTTATTCTGGTTCAAAGCGGAATAGACCGATAAAACAGCTGAAACAATTTTTGAATTTTGGGGAATGCGGACGTTATTATAGCGCAACCCGGCAATACCGGTTGTATTCGGTTTTAAATTGCCCACCCACAGATTTGATGTATTTTTTCTGGTTGTTGAGACTATTTTGTCTTTTTCCTGGTTGACATTATCACCCTGGGAATTAATCCTCATATTCATTGATGCATATAGCGGCAGTTGCGGGGTTGCTGTCGGAATTTTTGTCGGTGAGGGAACAAGAGTAGATGTCGGGCTCGGAGTAGATGTCGGGCTTGGCGGCCGGGTTAATGTCGGCGG
>MFJF01000029.1:12643-16186 GCA_001779115.1 Candidatus Gottesmanbacteria bacterium RIFCSPHIGHO2_01_FULL_40_15 | reverse complement strand
GTATAAGAGGGCAAAGGTGTCGGAATGTGGCTTGGAGTCGGAGTCCATGTCGGCAACGGAGTAACCGTCGGGGTTATTGTATGAGTCGGCGTAAATGTCGGAAAGGGAGTTGATGAAGGTGTCGGCAGTGGCGTATCAGTCGGAAAAGGGGTATTTGTCGGGCAGGGTTGTGTGGTTACCTTTGTACTTTGAGACCAGGGTGAACTGTTTTCAGTCAGAGAATCAGCCGCTTTAACATGAGCATAATAGTTTGTATTGCATTTGAGGTTATTGACAAGAACCCAATTGCCAAAGGTCCAACCGTTGGTTCCCGGGGGGTTAGGGACGGCAATAACATTTTCCGTAGCAAAGCAGGTATTACCATCCGGAACAATTCCCAAAGTGCAGAGATAATTACCGTTCAGGCTGTCCTGATTGTTTGAACCGTTGGTTATCTGAAACCAGTAAGAATCGGTTCCAGCCACTTGTGACCAAATAAGTGCAAGAGTATCCGGTGAAGCATATTCTTCATCAATTGAAAGCTCCGGGGCAATTACAGGCGTCGGAGTTACAGTCGGAACCGGGGTGTCAGACGGAATAGGCGTTGGGGTACGTGACGGGGTGGCGGTTGGGGTAGGTGTTTTGCTAGGAGTTGGGGTTGGAGTTGGCTTTTGACTGGTAGTGCGGATTGTTTTAACCAAGTTAATGTCATCAGTTGAGGGCCAGATGCCAAGATAATTAATTTCAGCGGCAATACTGTTGACAAATAATTGACAATGTTTGTAAGGGTAATCAATGGTATCGCCGCAACTGACAGTGTCAGCTGTTAGACAACGGTTGGCCATGATCTGGACAGTAGCTTCGATTGGTTTTTCTGCCAGTTGATGGTGACGATTTAAGGTTTCTTTGACTTTGGCTGTTCGGATATCAGGACAAGTTGTTTCAATGAACCGTTGTTCCTGAAGTCCAAGACCATCGATACCGGCAGCATATATTCTAGTAATAACACTGTCTGATGTTAAGTCAGCATCATTTCTTAAGGGAGCCCAGAGAGTTTTGAAACCGTTGGTTTCTCCCCACTTGCCAAATTGAACTATGGGGTTGGCGTCACTGTCAGCAAAACGCATTGAGAATTCATCTGCCGGTGTATGCCCACTTTCAGGGTTATATACCAAGGTAGTGACACCGATATTTTTCAGCCTGGTGATATCCAGATTAGTTAAGAACGAGACAGAACCTATGCCTAACCAGAAATCAGTAACTGATTGGCCACTGTTTTTAAGATTTTCCAGTTGGGTATAGACGTCATTGTTGATGGAGAGGAGCATCATGCCTCTGACAATAAAAGGCTCAAAACCTTGATAGGAAGAATTAAAAACAGAGGAATTGATTTCAATGGGTTTGGAGAAGCCGGTTGACTGGGTAGTAGTTGGAGTTGGCGTTTTGCTTGGTGAGGGGATGACGGTAAGAGTCGGAGCCGGTGTTTTGGTTGGCGTAACTGTTGGAGTAGCTGTTGGTAGCGGACAGAAGGCAAAATGAGTGGAGGAGAAGGAGGAAATGTTTTGATAGTTGGGATCATTGGTCCAAGCAACTTTGACATTGACAGTTTCTCCCGGGAGATTAAAAGTAACAGAGGGATCAGGGCTTCCCAACCATTCATTTAAATACCAGACCGGTTCAGGGCCATTACTCCAGGCCTGGACCCAATAATTTATGGCTCCACCGGGATCATTCCAGGAAAACGTCTGATGATTTTCAGGATCACATTGAGCTGTAACTGATTGTATCGGAGGAAGTCCGGTCGGGGTTGGAGTTGTCGTGACAGTCGGTGTGGCGGTCGGGTTGGGAGTTGAAGTGACTGAGGGAGTAACTGTCGGTACCGGAGGGTTGATATTTATTTGAGCCTGGTTTGCAGTGAAGGGTAAAACTAAAAGGGATTCATCGATAATTTGGAATTGATTATTATCAAAATAAACTGTATCCGTCTGATCGGGCTGATTGGTGGACGGAGTAAAATCCAATTCGGCTAATTTGAAAACACCGCTCGGCGGGCTTTCCCTGTCAGCGGGAGGTATTCCCACGACCAATAAGATAGAGCCTGTTAAATTGGCTTCCTCCATCGATGTGGTGCGGATTACAGTTGTCAGCGGGGAAGCAGGACGGATATCGGATGAGAGTCTGATTTTTGACGGATTGAAATTGATTTTTACCCTGGTGAAAAAAATCCGGTGAGTTTTGGCATCAGCATAAATTTTCAAAGTATCTCCCGCCGTTGAAAGATTCAGGGAAGAGGGATAAAAATAGATATTTATTGAAGAAGAACTGTTTTGGGCATGAGAAGAAAAAACAGCGGAAAAAAAGAACAGGAAAGATAATAAAATAATTACTGTTTTTTTCAGGATTGATTTATTTTCCATAATTTATGACCCATAAAACGTAATCAATACCGTCAACTTTTCCGTCTGAATTGAAGTCACCTTTTGAGGAACCGGATGTTGTTGTTGATTCATAATTCGACAACCAGATTACATAATCTATGCCGTCAACTTTATTGTCACCGTTGGCATCGCCTGATACGGCTTGATCAGAACAGGTAGAGCTGTCATTTCTGAACCAGCATCGGGTGAAGGCAGAATTGAGGAAAAAGTTAAGTAACTGGGTACCGACTTTTAATATGCCAGTTGAGGAAGGATGGGTGCCGTCTTCAATGAAATCAGAAATAGCATAAGTCAAACCGTCAGAACGCGGGTGGTTATCATCAGCCCAAAGGTACGGTCCCCAACCAATCCAGGGCGCAACCGTATTGTAATTTAAGTCGCCGGCCCGAGAATCGACAATATTGCCCTGTCTCATCTGATCGATTTGGCCCTGAATCAGCCATTTGACCGAAAAGCCGCCTTCAAAGGCATAAGGCTCCGGGTTTTTGGTTATGGCTGCTCCGGTAGCATAGCCTCCATAGACTCTACTGGAGAGGAAGACCAGTTTGACATTGGGATATCTGACTTTGATAGCCCGCATGGCAGCGCCTAAATTTGTCTCCAGTTTATAGGCATCGGCATTCAGATTGGGCAGGGAAGAAGTGGGGTCGCGGTGGGCATTTTTCACCCAGATTACCTGGACTTGTTTTTCGCTAACTCCGGCGGGAGTCAGCCATTGATCTCTTATTACGTCGTAGGCGGAACTTGTTGGAGAAGCCCAGACTTCGGCGGCCTGGGTTCCCTGGGCGCCGTTGACGATTGTTAATTTGGTTTTATCAACCAGCGGGTTGACGGAGGATTGGCCCATAAAGGAATTGGCAACACAGGGAGGACCGCTGCACCATTCCATAAAAGTATTGGACATGCCGATTGATAAAAGAACTATTTTGCCGGAAGAATTGGAAATGCCATTGATATCAAGTGGTTGGACAGAGTTGGCTTTTTGTAAACCAGCCGTCTGATGGTCGGCCGGGACAATATTTTGACTGTTTTCATAAAGACCGCCGGCAAAACCCTTATAGGTTGAAGTACCCATATCAATTAAGGGAGCAGCGGATGTTGGTTGCAAAGGAGGCGTAGGTGAAGG
>MFJF01000029.1:0-12624 GCA_001779115.1 Candidatus Gottesmanbacteria bacterium RIFCSPHIGHO2_01_FULL_40_15 | reverse complement strand
TGAGGTGTAGGTGTCGGCTGGCCGGATGAAGGAGCGTTTAATATTGATACCAGATTATCGATATAGTAAAGATCGCCGACGGGGACGATCGGGGTATCAAGGAATTTGGCCAATTCTTCTTTTGATTCTTTTAATATGAGGGCTTTGGCATCAAAAAGGGTTTTTGTCTGAAGATAGGACATAATGGCATTTTCCCCCTGGGTTTCCCCGTTTTCGGCCTGCATCCAGTAGGGGGCCATGTTTTCGTAGCGGGTGATGGTATCAGCAACTTCGGCCAGAATATTCTGATTAAGATAGTTGGCAGATTCGGGGACCAGATTCATGAAATTCCAGGCGGTAATGAGAGTGTAGAAATAATTTTTGGACAGAATTTCAGTGTCAGCAGTATTTACCATATACCAGTTAAAGTTGGTGTAGCGGAGACTTAAGAGTCTTTGCAGTTCGGTCTGATGAGCCGCATAAGCCGATGAAGGTTGACCTGCCAACTTAGCCAGCTCAATATAGCCGATATAGCCTGTTATAAAGGCATTATGGACATGAGGGTAAGCAGTTAAGTATTCATCAGTGAGATTACTTTTGTTGGCGGTAATGGGAGCTTTAAGTTTTGTCTGAACCTGGGAAAAAAGAGTCGCCGGATCTCCAAGTCCTTCTTTGGCATATTTCCAAATAGCATAAACATTGTGAGGTGGAATGCCACTCCAGCCGGAAAACATTGAATTGCTTCTTGCGTCAAAATTTTTAGCATATTGGGCAAAGGTAAGGATGTCAGGCTGGTAGATATACGGCTCCCGCCAGTTGCCGTCAAGCCAACCGATATGGGAAAAAGAATAGGGAGGATAGGCGTTAAATTCGCTTTGGAGGTAGGCTTTGACGCTGTTTTGAAGCGTGGACGATAAATGCGGCAGCGCCCGGGTTAAAACATAAACCAGATCCTGGGGATTGTGCCAATAATCCAGTCCGTATTCATCAAGAAGAGTTTTAATCCGGACCGCGGTACCACCCATAACGCCAAAGCCGGGTTTTAAGTGTCCGGCATTGACTAATTTTTGGATTTCAGTTTCTAATTTAGACTTTAAGATGCTATCGGAGACGGAATCGGCAAAGGTTTGAGCAGGTTTAAAGCTTGCCTTTCCCAAAATGGGAGCGGCAGTTCCCTGACCGGTTGGCGAAAAAGCTATCAGGGCGTTACTGTTGATACTGTAAAGTTTTCCTTTATAAACAATCGGCGCCACTTTATCATTCTCGCCCCAAAATGAAGCCGGAGTCGGAGGATTCCAGTAAAATTTGGTGGCTTCCTGATGATAACCGGAGGGCAGATAGAGCGAAGTCAGTTTACCCTGGCTGTCCTGATTAACGTATTTCCACTGGCGATTGATATCATCAAGATGACTAAAATAGTCCTTATTCGGTTGGGAAATATCAACTCCGGCAATAAGACGGTCATCCGTATGGTTGACATAAATTTTACTGCCTCCTCCGGAAATACCGTTCGGTTCATCTGAAGGCCAGAAACCGCTTTGGCCTGTATTATCTGAATAGGGCAGACTCATAATCGGAGTGCCGACTTTCCAACCTATCAGCGTTGCTCCTGATATAGACGGGCCGGCGGCATGATTGGTCGAACGGAAGTAAAGGACATTGTCAAACCCACTGACAACCGGCGGGTAGCGGGTACCGGCGTCACCGTTAAAAGATATGGGTGCAGCATCGGTTAATCCATCATTATCCAGATCAAACTGGATTTCCTGTCCGGTAGTTCTATTTAGGAATATGGCCTGTCTTCTGTTGGGAAACTGTTCGTAATAATCAGGGTAGGAGCCTCCGTAGGGATTGGTGGCCATATTCATGGTAGTTTCACCCTGCGCCCAGTCACCGGATTCATTGCCAAGAACTCCCGGAACTTTGTCACCTGTCGGATCGGGGAAAAGCCATGGAGTTATTTGTTTGTCACCAACTTCGTTATCCTTTACCAAAACTACAAAGTCTTTATAAATTACCGGCCACCAGGAACGAAAACCCATGCCGGGAATTTTTGCCGATTTCCAAACAAGAGCACCGGTGTCGGCATTCAGGGCGTAAACATAGGCATCTTTGGAAGGAACGATGACGATACCGCTGGTATAAGCGGCCGACTGAAGGATCTGGCCGCCGGTTTTGAATTTCCAAACCAGTTGGCCGGTTGCGGCATTGACAGCATAAATATAGGTATCTCTATTTCCAGCATAAACCTTACCATTGATGACCAGAGGATTGGTATCAAAACCGCCTTCGGCCGAAAAAGTCCAGATTTTTTGACCGCTTGTGGCATTGACCGCATGAAGTTTTTTATCCAGGCCGCCGACATAAACAACACCATTATCAAAGGTCGGTGAATTTCCCAGAGGCAAGTCGGTGGCATAGACCCATTTTTCAGTACCCGTTTCACTATCTATGGCATAAAGACCTTTGGCTGTCGAGATAAAGATAGAGTCATTTGCGGCAATGGCCTGGACTTTTTGGGGAATGTAAGGCTCAATCGGTTTTACCCACTGTGCTTTTAAGTTTCCGGGAATATCCTCAGGAGTCCAACTGGTTCTTTGGGGATTAGCCCCTGCCATGGGCCAGGCCGGTGCCTGGGGACCGATGGTACCCTGGGTTACTGTTAACTTCGGATCCGAACTTCTGATGGTTGGTACTGATGCATTCAAAAGTGTAGCATCAAAATAATATTCCGGCGGATTGCAAAATCCGGCACAGTCATTTTGCCATTCGACCGTCCAGGAAGTCAGGGCTTGGGAACCTGCAAATGTTGCATTGGCAGGCTGAACTTTGGCGTCTTCATCAAAACCTCCTTCAAGAAGCGAATCGGCTTCCCTGACTTTAAAGGACACCTGAAGATTGGAACAATTGCCGGTTGCCTCGACTTTAAGGGCTAATGTTTCACCTTCGATAGCCTGGGATTTTGGCCAAGTAGCAGAGGTTAAATTGCAGGGAGCAGATGGAGTAGGGCTTGGTGACAGGACGGAAATGGTGGGAGTCAAAGTTAGAGCAGTGATGGGTGTCGGGGTGAGTGTTTTGGATGGCGTTGGAGTTGTGGTTGTGGTCGGAGAAATTGCAGGAAGAGGTGAAGCGGTTGGTTGGATTGTGGGAATAATTTGCTGATAATCGCCCATTCTGACGGCATAATCGGCAGTCAGTCCGGCAACATTTAAGACAATATTGCCGGCATTATCGGCAGTTTTGTTTTCCAGAATAATTGCCTGACCCGTATTGGTATTCCAAGTTTCCACTTTTAATGAAATATTTGGAGTAAATCCGGGAACAGTTACAGTGCCTGATTGAGGCGTGATTGAGACGGCATCAACGACATTTTTCCAGGTATGGTTTTTATTGCTTATCCAGAGATGAGCGCGGTTGTTAAGGGAATCTTTCTGGCCCAATGCCCGGATATTGGTGTTTGAAGAAATTGCAGCAGCGTCTTTATAGTTACCGTTATTGAGAGGAATATCTTTGATGAAATTATAAAAAGTTTTAAACATCGGCCGATGATCATGATGAACGCCGCTCTTATCAATGTTATAAATCTGCTTGGTAAAATTGCCGCCGGCAAAGAAATGCTCCATCAAACCTCCGTGGTTAATGCCGGCCCAGATAAAGTCATGCAGCCACTCACCATTTTCGGAATTGTTGGCAAGAACATCCGTTCCGTTAAAACTCCAGGCAACTTCTCCCCTTATAAACGGTTTTCTTTTGCCAGGAGCAAAAATATTGGTCAGGGTACTTAACCAATAGGAGAAGTAAGCCGAGTCGTAGAATTGGGCCGGGTCGGTTGAGCCTTCCGTGGCATAGAGGTGCTGATCGACATAGTCAACATCGGCGTAAAGTTTGTCCGTATTGTTCCAGAAATACCAGGGGTAATTACCTCCCCAAAAAGAGGTGGAGATTGGATGGGCATTGGGATGGTCGTAGAGACAAACATTACCAACGGCTGTATCGTACACGGGTTCCCGGCCAAAGACACGGCATTTCATGTATTTGCCAAACTCATCTGCCTGGACCCAGTGTTTGGTGTTGCCCGGATCGCCTTCATTTAGAAGTTCCCAGGAGTGGATGTTGGGAGAGTAACCCCAGCGGGCCTGAATGTAGCGCCACCAAGCCTGCTGAAGCCAGCGGACTTTGGTCATTTGCCTATTATTTCCGTAAAAATAATCATCATCCTGGGCACTGATTGGTTGACCATCATAGTTGATAGTTTGGAAGATGCGGTCATTTTTTTCGTTCATCACGGCTTTGAGATAAACACCGTTTTGTTCGGAAAGATTTAATAGCTTATCAAACGAGTAGGCATCACGCTGGTTAACATACTGATGCATGGACATGGACGGTTTGTATATGAGGTTGGCGCAATTTTGAGTACAGGAGGCTTCTTCAAGTTGAACCTGATCGATGAAGACGTGGCCAGCTATGGTGTCTGTATCTGTTGATTTAACATTGTCAAAAGTCAGGTAGAAATTACCCAAGAAATCACTGGTTCCACTGTTAAAGGTTCCTTCCAAAAGTGACCAATTGGGATTTTGCGGATCCTGACTATGGGACCAGCTTTGGCCGGCGGGAGGATTGTAGGTGGCAGCCAAGACAGTACCGGTACCCGGATAATAACAGCGTTTGGTTATATCGGTTGTATCCCATAACCAGCCTCCCCTTTTAACTGCAAAGCCAAAGGGAAGACCGATAACACGGGGTCCTTCCAAGTCAACATCCTTATAACGGACACGGAGACGGTAGTCGGTGTTTTGTCTGACGGGGATGTTGGTTATGTAGCGGCAAGGAGTAAAACGAGGTTGATTATTATTTACCGTATCCAGATACTCGTCATAATCGAGCCACATGTAATTTTCCGAACCTATGGGAGGAGCAGGCGGTATGAGTGTATTATAGTTGGCAAACTGGTTACTTACCGGATTGACAATTCCCATGCGGGGTTCCTGGGTGGCGTGAAAGGGATTGTGCGATCCCCACTTGCCCCAAGCTTCGCCATAAATTGAAAATTGGGAGATCCAGACGCGGGAAAGCTCGATTCCATTGGCACCCATTTTTTGGAATTTATCGCTGTTGCCCAAAACCGGATTGACATTGTCCAGATCGCCGCCGTTAAGGTTATAACCTAAGGCTGGGAAGTAGGTACCGTCGTCGTATTCGAAATAACGTGGATCAGAAGTTGATGTTTTTATAAAGCCTTTATTTTCTGATGACGAAACATTGAAAGAGAGAGTATTTGAGGTGGTTTGGCCGTTTTTGTCTTGAGCGGTAATTTTATAATTCCAAGTGCCGATTTTATTTGGAGAAAATCTGACTTTCCATTTGAAAGTTCCTTTGGGATAGAACCACTCTTTTCCTGCTTTAACCTGATCGTCAAACTCCTGATAATAAAAGGCCGGCTGCAGGTATGAATTGCCCTGGGGATCGGTAAATACGGCATTAACGGAAATGCCGTTGTATCTGGCGTTAGAAACACTTATACCGGCAGGCGGATTGGGATCGAAAGGGAAGTCAAAATTAGTGGCGACAGTACCGGAAATATCAAAATTGACTTCAAATTTTTCATAGTTGACGACTGTTCCTGTTGATTGATTAATATTTAATATTGAAAAGTTACCGGTGGCTGATTGCGTTATAGGAATTGGAGAAAGGTATGGGGTCGGAGTCGGGGTGGGACTTCCCGATAGTGTCGGGGCAGGTGGCGTGGGTGTATTTGATGGTGATGGCGTTGGTGTTTTGGTCGGAGTGAAAGTTGGGAACAAAATTGGCGTTTGGGTCGGCACAGGTGGTAAAGTAGGCGAGCCTGATGAGGGAGCCGCTATCGCGGAAATAAGATTGTCGATGTAATAAAGATCACCGACCGGAACGATGGGTGTGTCAAGATATTTTACCAGCTCCTCACGGGAGGCTTTTTTAACTAAAGCCAAAGCCTGGAAGAGGGAATAAGTTTGCTGGTAGGGTTGGATAGCACTTTCACCCTGGGTCTCGCCGTTATGGGCGGCCATCCAGTATGGTGCAATATCCTGATATTTTTGAAGAATGGCCAGTATGTCTTTGTCGGGATCGGATGATCTGGCATTGGCAGATAAATAATCCGCCAGTTCCGGAGTCAGATATGCAAAGTTGAAGTAAGTGATGAGAGATTCATAATAGCACTCGTTTTCACAAGTAAAAGGTTCCTGGGGGTTGGGAAAGGTCATCAGCTGTTGGACCCGTAACGAGAGCAGACGGTTCAGTTCAGTTTCAAATGATCCATATTGGGATTGTGACTGGCCTGCCAATTTAGCCAGTTCCACGTATCCTTTATAAGCTGCAATATAAGCATTATGAACAAGCGGAAAGCCCTGTAGATATAAGTCAGTCAATTTGGAATCATTTGCTGTGATTGGCGTTTTGAGTCTAGTTCCCCAGGCGGAAAATAAAGTAGCCGGGTTACCCAAACCAGCAGCCGCATATTTCCACATAGCGTAAATGTTGTGAGGTGGAAATCCCCATGGTCCAGATGAACCAAATTGTTTGCCTAGGTTGGGGATGGTAAAGGTACGAAAGACTGTTTCTGCCGGAGGATAGGGATAGGGATCTCTTTGGACACCTTCGGTAAAGCCAATATGGGCGTAAGTGTAAGGAGGGTAGTTGGCAAATTCGTTTTGCAAATAGGTTTTTACCTGCTGTTGTAAAGTTGCAGATAAATGCGGAAGAGCGCGTAAAAGGACAAGTTGTATATCAGCCGGGTTGTGCCAGTAGTGTGATAAATAATCATCAAATGCTCTTGAATGATGACTGGTGACACCGCCTGCCATAATAAAACTGGGTTTGAGATGTCCTGTCGAGACGATTTCTGAAACTTCCTGTTCCAATCGAGTTTTGAGTTGGGTATAAGTAAAGGTAGGAGGATTGGTTGGGGGAGAAACAGAAACGGCAGAAGACAGCATGGGCGCATTTGAACCGGCACCGCCTTGACCAAAAGCGACCAAAGCATTACCCAAGATGACGTAGAGTTTTCCTTTATAGGCAGCTGGTCCGACTTTGTCGTTTTCATTCCAAAAGACCGCTGGAAGAGGCGGATCCCAGAAAAACTTTTTGGCTTCTTCATAATAATTCCCCGGCATGCCTATGTTGGTGAATGGGGTAAACGGTAAGCCCCCGCTACTAATATAGCGCCATTGACGTACGGGATCGCCGTCGTCAACACTGGAGAGAAAATCTCTGTTGGGCAAAGATAAATCAACCGCGCCGACGTAACGGTCGCAGCAAAGATTCCAATAGATTTTATTACCTGCTGCCGACATACCAACCGGTTCATCACCAGGCCAAAACCCGCTTTGGCCAAAGGTGTTAGAATAAGGCAAACTCATAAAAGAGGTGCCTACTTTCCAACCAGCTATGGTTTTACTGCCAAATCCGCCGGAACTGCGGGTGTTGGTCCGGAAGTAAAGCACATTGTCAAAACCCGAAACAACCGGAGGGACGTGAGTGCCGGCATCACCGGCGAAAGATACAGGGGCTCCGTCGGTAATTCCGTCGTTGTCAATGTCAAAGGCTACCTCCTGGCCGGTTGAGCGATTGAAAAAGAAGGCGGTGCGGTAGTGGGGAAAAGTTTCAAAGAAGTTGGCATAGGTCCGTCCATAGTTATTGAGGTTGACGTTCATAGTGGACATACCGGAGACCCAGTTTCCCGGTTCGTACCCTAACTGCCCCGGGACTGCGTTGTTTGGAGTAGAACAAAACTGGTTGTCAGGAGGACAATAAAGCCAGGGGTTGTCCAGATTTCCTCCAAATGGAGTCCTGGTGAAAATGGCATAATTTTGGTAGATTACCGGCCACCAGGAATAAAAGCCCATACTGGGAAGTTTTTGTGATGATTTCCAAACCAGCCCGCCGGATTGAGCATTAAGCGCATAAGCATAGCCATCATTTGAGGCAAAAAAGAGCGAGCCCTGCAAGGTGCCGGAAATACCATCATCCTCTGTCTTAAAAGCCGAGGACTGGAGAATTTGATTGCCTGTTTGGTATTTCCAAGCTAGACTTCCGTTACTTGTGTTGACCGCATAAAATGCCCCATCGCGGTTACCTGCATATACTTTTCCGTTGGCTACAACCGGATTAGTATAAAAACCACCCTCAGCTGTATAAGTCCAAATACCGGTTCCAGTACTTGCATTAACGGCATGAAGTTTTCTGTCCATTCCGCCCACATAAAGTGCACCATTATCGTAGGTAGGTGAATGACCCAGTGGTAACTCTGTCGGATAGACCCAAGCTTGTGCACCGGTATCAGCGTTAAAAGCGTATAGTCCTTTGGCAGTTGCCACAAACACTTTTCCCCCGGCTCCGATTACCTGAACGTGTTGAGAAATGTAAGGTTTTATTGGCTTAACCCAAACGGTGGCGATATTACCAGGTAAGTTTTCCGGAGTCCAGGAAGTTCTTTGGGGATTAGCCCCTGCCATCGGCCAGGGGATATCAGTTTGGGCATGTACCGGAGGAGGCTTAATAAATTGGCGGTTACTTTTTAATCGGACGGAAATTATTCCTAATAAAAGGAACAGAAGAAAAATTCCGAAATAACGGATTTTAAGTTTAGAAAATTGCACTCGGGCAGTAGCCCTAATTACATATTAGGAACAAGTTTTTTGTATTGTCAATGAGTTTGAGGATTTTATCAGGGTTTGGAGGTAATTTCTGAAAGCCCGTCCATTTCCAATTCGGCTATGTCTCCGCTGGTAAAAACCACCTTCATTTCCGATACTTCCAGATAAACGGAGGACCGGCCTTCCCGGAGGCTGACAAACTGCAATTGGGGCAGGCTGACAGTTCCTCCCGGAGCTGAACCGGGATCATTTGATTCAAACTGCATCTGCAATTTTCCACCGGAATTGGCCTGATCAAAGGCAGTTTGGCCGGTGAGGGTAAAATAATTAATAACATCAGTGTTTATTCCGGTCAGAATCAAGTACGACGGGTCAAATACAAGCGAAAAACTTAAAGAGCTTATTTTTTTATTTTCTGCCGTTACCGCCTGGGGTATAAGAGCAAAATGCTGGCCGGTTTCTATTTCCAGTTTTTTGGGAAACAGATTGATTTTAACCTGATTGGCTTTTGCTTTTGTTCTTGTTTCCTGAAGCTGTGTGGCTACCCTGACTGAAGTTAATACCGTAATTGAAGCGATAACGAAAGAAAACAGGACAATGATGTCTTTTAACCCGATTTTTCTTCTATTGGCATTTTTGAAATCCTGCTCTTTTTTATTTTCATAGAGTTCATTTAAACGGGGATTTCTAAGCGGGAAAGGGTAAACTCTTTTTAGTGAACCGTCTGCCATATTTAATTGTTTATGGAAATTAATGGACCAATTCTATAATAGAAATATTATTATGACTTTGTCAAACTTTTCTTGACAAAAACGGGCGGCGTTGTAGATTATAGGTAACTATGATATTTCTTGGGGCTGATCATGGCGGATATCATCTGAAAGAGAAGCTGAAGAAGTGGCTGAAAGAGTGGGAATTGGTATATGAAGATTTGGGTAATACTGATTTTGATAAGGATGATGATTATCCCCGATATGCTTTTGCAGTTGCTGAATCTGTTGCCAATGAGGAAAAGAAGGGCAAAGAATATCCTTACCCGTGGAATAAAAGACCTAAAGGGATCCTTATTTGCCGGTCGGCAATAGGCATGGTAATTGCGGCCAATAAGATAAAGGGCGCCAAAGCCGGAGCAGCATATAATGAGCGGATGGCCAAATTATCCCGCGAGCACAATGATGCCAATATTCTGGCATTGTCGGAAGACCTCGTTGATGAAATCCTGATTATAAGGATATTAAAAACCTGGCTGGATACGGAATTTTCCGGGGAAGACAGACATAAGCGAAGAATCAGGCAGATTGGGGAATACGAAGTAAAAATTCAAAATTCAAATAACAAATGACAAAGCAAATTCAAAATTCAAATGACAAATGACAAAGCAAATTCAAAATTCAAACGACTAATGACTTACATACATAGATAGGAATAATGTTTAGTCAAGGATCAACCTTGACATGCTTTAGGATGAGAGGCGGTCGTTACCGAGAATTATCAGGAAATCGGCATTATCGGGAGCCTGTTCGTTTGAGGGGAGGGCGGAAATTTCAGCCTTGGCCACTCCGGCAAGATTTTCCATCTCTCCTTTTTTATTTCCCGAGATATCAATAATTATTGTTTTGGCATAATTCCTATTTGCGGCGTTGCCTTTACTGACTATTTCGGCATTGGCGGCATTTTTTTCCAAATCATCAATAAATTTATCAAGAACACTGCCTGTTGTGGTGCCGTTTAATACGGCAACATTTACCGATTGGCGGGCGGGTGAGGGAGAGGGGGAGACATTCTTAGTTTGCACTCCTTCCACATCAGAAAAGGCCAGACTGCCGCTTTCCGTTGCGGTGGCGATGGCCGGGGTTAAGGTCGGAATGATAAGCGGTCCGACTTCAACAATGAGGTTGTCAACAGGATCGTAGAGGATGGCTTTTTTAGCCTGAGTATAGAGAAGGACTTTATCGCCGACTTTGGCCCGGGCGAAAAAAGGCTGGTCTTTTAGTTTTTCGACATCGGTGACTGTAGCTACTGTGGGAAGTTCGCCTTCGGGAAGCTTGATCAATTTTCCGACTTTGGCCACCAGAGCCTGAACATCTTCACGGGAAACAACGGAGGCTTCCCTGATCTTGGTTTCCGTGTCTTTGTATTTATTGTAGAAAAATATCGAGGTGCCGGTACCGACCAAAGCGAGGACAAAAATTAAAAGCCCCATAAAGAGCAGTCCGATTTTTTTCATATCGTAATCCTGGAGGGACATACTTTTAAAATTCAAAATTCAAATAACAAATGACAAATCAAATTCAAAATTCAAGTGACAAATATAGAATATACACAAATCAAATTCAAAATTCAAATAACAAATGACAAATCAAATTCAAAATTCAAATAACAAATGACAAATCAAATTCAAAATTCAAATAACAAATGACAAATCAAATTCAAAATTCAAAATAATTTTTTGTTAATGGCACCAAATATTAAACTTAATTCATGAGCTTCTTTCCAGAGAAGTCTTGATTTGTCTACTAAATTAGGATCAGCTTCGGCAATCATACGCAACCAATGCATTGTTTCTTTAGCCTCTTTCTTACAAATACTGATTTTATTTCTGAAATCTTTTTTACTGTCTGCTCCATTAGCTTCCATATAATTAGCTCCGATACCCGTACTACTTCTAATCAGTTGATTAATAATAGGTTTTGTAATGACGGTAATTGAAGCAGTTTTACAAAAACGGATAATGTTTACTCCAAATTTTGCAGTTCTTTCTTCGAGGTCAAATTTATTCATATTGATGATTTTATAAAAATCAAATAACAAATGACAAATCAAATTCAAAATTCAAATTACAAATGACAAATCAAATTCCAAAATAAATTATTAATGTTCTTACGATATTTGAATTTTATCATTCTATTATCTTTTTTACTCCGTCTTTTATGGTGTTCCAGTTAACGGGGCAAAATTTACCGCTCCGTCGTTTAAGACTGTGTTAACCTGCTGTTTTGTTAATGCATAATTGAATATGCGAAGGTCGTCTATCTGACCGTCGAAGTAAGTGTCTGTTTGAGAATAAGCCCGGGAACCGATTTTAATATCACCGGAATTGGTCATGGTGATACCGCTTGCAGATACTGCGGAACCGTCGGGATGGCCGTCGATATAAACCTGACCATTACCCTCCCTGTCTATAGTGCAGCCGACATGGTGCCAATTGGTATCTGTGATGGCGGTTGAGCTGGAGATATTGGTAGCATCTACGGAACAGGTTACCTGATCGTTGGCCGAGTCAATAAGCATGGTCCAACCGTCATCGGCACCGTCTTCTTTACTAATAATGTAGTCATCTGTATTTGATGTTGCACGTTTTACCCAGGCAAATATTGAGAAATCCTGGGAACTTGAGTTAAATGTTAATTTGGTATCGTTTGAGACATTAACATAGTCATCAGAACCGTCAAAGCCCAATGAGGCATTCCTTTTGCCGTTAGTACCGTCATCCCACATTTCGGTGGCAGTACCCGAATCGCAATTGCCTGCGGCAGTATTACCCAATGACTGGGGGGTGATGGTACCGTTATATCCGTTTCCTGAAGCATCATAGGCTGTTGAGCCCTGACAGTCATTGAACTTCCAGTAGGCAAGAGGAGCACCCCGGTTATACAACCAGGAAACTTGGGCCTGGGTCAATTCATTACTGTATAGCCTGACATGGTCGATAATGCCTTCAAGGTAATTGGCATCCTGGGTGCGGCCGATGTCAAGATTTGAGGCATTCTCGGCTGTTGAGTCGGTAACAATGATATGATTCCAGGCATCCGGGGTAACTTCCGTTGCACCTGATGTCAGATAGCCGTTAAGGTATATTTTAGGACCGGCAAAACCTGCGGCCGTAATACCGCTTGCTCCATTGGCCCAGATATAATCGGTGTCCGCTGTCAGGTTAATAAAGTATTCAGTGGTGGTGGCCGGCTTGACCCAGAATTCAACCGATTTGATAGATGAGGGTCCTGTTCCGATATCA
>MFJF01000028.1:16626-17173 GCA_001779115.1 Candidatus Gottesmanbacteria bacterium RIFCSPHIGHO2_01_FULL_40_15 | reverse complement strand
TGGGCGAAAGCCTGACCGCGCGACGCCGCGTGAAGGATGAAGCCCTTCGGGGTGTAAACTTCTTTTATCCCCGCACATGCGGGGTTGAATAAGCGTCTACTAACTACGTGCCAGCAGTCGCGGTAATACGTAGGACGCAAGCGTTATCCGGATTTATTGGGCGTAAAGGGTCGCGTAGGCGGTCCGATGCATCTCATCTTAAATAGCTCCGCTTAACGGAGTCCCGGATGAGAGATGATCGGACTTGAGGTTTGGAGGGGTTTCTGGAACTTCCGGTGTAGCAGTGAAATGCGTTGATATCGGAAGGAACACCGAGAGCGTAGGCAGGAAACCAATCAATACCTGACGCTGAGGCACGAAAGCTAGGGGAGAGAAGCAGATTAGAGACCTGCGTATTCCTAGCTGTAAACGCATGAGTGCTAGTTGTCCGGCCGTAAGGCTGGATGACGCAAGTTAACACGTTAAGCACTCCGCCTGGGGAGTACGGCCGCAAGGCTAAAACTCAAAGGAATTGGCGGGGACCCGCACAACCGGTGGAGCATGTGGT
>MFJF01000028.1:0-16590 GCA_001779115.1 Candidatus Gottesmanbacteria bacterium RIFCSPHIGHO2_01_FULL_40_15 | reverse complement strand
GGAGTACGGCCGCAAGGCTAAAACTCAAAGGAATTGGCGGGGACCCGCACAACCGGTGGAGCATGTGGTTTAATTCGAGACGAAGCGAAAGACCTCACCACGGTTTGACATGCTACCGTTTAATCTGATAGAAACATCGGAAGATCCCGATTTATCGGGATGGTAGCAAAGCTGCTGCATGGCTGTCGTCAGCTCGTTCCGTGAGGAGTTCCCTTAAGTGGGGTAACGAGCGCAACCCTTGCCGTTTGTTAAATATTCAAACGGGACGGTCCCGACGTACGTCGGGAAGGAAGGTGAGGACGACGTCAAGTCAGCACGGCGCTTATGCCGTGGGCGACACACATCCTACAATGGCGAAAAACAGCGGGTTGCAACCTCGTGAGGGGAAGCAAATCCCTGAAATTTCGTCTCAGTTGGGATTGGAGTCTGCAACTCGACTCCATGAACGCGGAATCGGTAGTAATCGCGGATCAGCAGGTCGCGGTGAATACGTTCTCGGGTCTTGCACACACCGCCCGTCAAGCCAACAAAGTCGTGGGCGGCCGAAGCTCCCCCGCATCGCGGGGGAATTAAGCCGAATTCGGCGATGGGGACTAAGTCGTAACAAGGTATCTGTACTGGAAGGTGCAGATGGATCACCTCCTTTCTATAAAAAAAAGAAGAAGTTTGTAAGTTAACCCCGATGTATATCGGGAGTATCCAATGCAAACGAAATCTTAATTTATTGTTATTTGACGGTCAGACGGAAACGCCGTCTGGCAATTTCCTGGACTCCTACCACTTTTTAGCTGTTAATATTAAATATGAAAACCCCGCAATGCGGGGTTTTTTACTTGATAAATAATCAAGAAAATAATAAAATGGATACCCCTTATGTTGGATAGGATTAAAAACTGGTATCACGGTATTCCCGAAAAAAAGCGCTGGATAGATATGGTAACGGCGTTGTTAACGATTCCTGTTTTACTCACTGTAATTATTACCAATCTCGGCAATCTTAAAAAAAATGATAATAAAGATGCTAAAGAGACACCTCAACCTACAATAGAACGGATAATAATAAGGGATTCTGACGGTCCGGCGGCATCACCAACTCAATCACCCGTAAAAGAAAACCAAAATATCGCAAATAATTCCACTCCGGCGCCGTTATGCAAAGCGGAGCCGATTCCGTATGAAATTGCTTTTCCGAGGGAAGGAGATAAAATTTCAATTGACCCGGTTTGTGTATCCTTAAGGCAAATACAGAATGATAATTATTGTTCGAGTGTCTGGGCTTACAGAATAAATGAAAGCAGCTGGTCCACATATTCGGACGATCCGATTTGTTTATACAATATGGCTTCAGGCCTCATTAAACTGGAAATCAGTGTTAAAAGTACTGTTTCCGGTGATGAAAAAATTTCAGTAAGAAATTTTATTTATCAAAACGGATCCATTCCAATTCCTACTCCGACATTAAGTCCGGTTCCGAGCGTGACATCACCGCCTTCCGGAAATTAAAAATAGAGTTAGATTGACTGTGTAAAATGCGGGGTGTAAACTTAGAGAAACGTTTTTATGAAGGATAATACCTTTAATCTGCGTATACCCGGACCAACCCCAATACCCTCTGAAGTTATAAAATCATCAGCCAGGCAAATGATCAATCACAGAGGTAAAACTTATGAAGAAATACAGAAAAGAATCACCGGTAATCTTAAATATTTTTTCCAAACGGAAAATGATATTTTACTTCTGACTTCTTCAGGGATGGGCGGATTGGAAGCTGCCGTTGTAAATTTTTTTTCTCCCGGGGACAAATTAGTTTTTTTTACCTGCGGAGAGTTTGGGAACCGGTGGGCTGAAATAGGAAAAAGATACGGTGCAGATGTAGTACATGTCAAATTTACACCGGGCAAAAGGGTTGACAAGGATACCGTTTATGAAATTCTTGAAAAAAATGATAATGTTTCAGGAGTTTTTATAACTCATAACGAGACAGCAACCGGGGTAATCAATCCTATACCGCAGTTTTCTTCCATTATTTCTAACCATAAAAACAAACCGCTTTTTCTGGTAGATTCCATCAGCGCTTTAGGGGCGGTTGATTTGCCTGCAGATAAGTTAGGAATTGATGTGCTTGTTACAGCTTCCCAAAAAGCCTGGATGGCACCTCCGGGTATTGCCATGATTTCAGTTTCCAGAAGAGCCTGGAACAGGCAGGTCAATGCCCGGATGCCAAAATATTATTTTGATCTGTCAATGTACCGTGAATTTTCAATTAAAAATCAAACACCGGCCACACCGGCTGTAGGAGTTCTTTACGGGCTTGATAAATCACTGGAAATAATGAGAAAAGAAGGCAGGGAAGAAATTTTCAAAAAACACACGGATTTAAAAGATTATATAAGGGGTAAGATTAAAAGTTCAAAACTGCAATTGTTTGTTACCGATGATAACGCCTCACCTACCGTAACTTCCATTCGAATTCCAATAGGCATTGATTTTCACCAATGGATTGCATTATTAAGGGAAAAATATAAGGTAGTTGTTGTCGGAGGAATGGGAGAGACCAAAGGAAAAATTATCAGAATTGCCCATATGGGTTATGTGACCAAAAATGATTTGGATCAGACTGTAACTGCTCTTATAAAATCCCTGGAAAAATTATCATAAATAAGCTAATTCTTGAAGATCGGTAATAATTGATCTTCGATTCTCTTTTATTCTGGTATACTTCGGATGAGTCAGCAAATCGATACCTTTTCCAACCAATCTTCTGTATTTTGTATTTAAAAGACTAATTGCCCCTTTAATACCTATTGAAATAACCAAAGCGCTTGAAAGCCCGCTGTTATAAAGATAAACGTCACTTTCGGCTTCAACAACAGATCTTACTTTAAAACCACCGAAACCGACAAACAAGTCAACCAGATTTTTTGCTTCCAAATCAGTAATTCCATCACCAATCATTATTTTTTTCCCGGGAATCCTTCTGACGATCTGTAATTTTCCGTGATTTCTTTTAAGAGGGCCTTCAATATGCCTTAAGAAATATCCCTTATCATCAAAAATAATATCATTGGCAAAAACATTTTTTGAGGGAATTTTAAGTTCATTACTGAGTTTAATAACAGCCGGCGTATAACTGCCCGAGACAATATAAACTTTCTTATTAAGATATTGAAGCGCTTCAATGACTTCCCTGGCATCTTCTGCAAGATTTTGAACATACAAATCTCCCAGCTTTTCCATATTGTTTCTTGAAGGTTTCAAAAGGGCCAGTCTTTTATGAAAAACTTCTTCGAACTTGGATATTCCCTCCATGGCATTTTTTGTCAGCAGAGAAATTTCTTTTTTGAGTTTATAAAATTCTGCCAATTCATCAATTCCTTCAATTGATGAGAGCGTTGAATCACAGTCGAAGATAATTGAATCAAATTCCAGACTTAATTTTTTAACGGGTTTTCTTTTTACAAAAACCTGAGGATTAAGGAGATTTGCGGGTGCTTTGTCATTTATTAAGCTGACAATACCCGTAACAATCTCAGAAACTGACTGTTTTTGCGACTCGACAGTTGATCCGGCAATATGCGGGGTAGCAACGCAAGTGGAAAATTCCAAAATCCTTTTGTCAACAGGCGGTTCTTTGGAAAAAACATCAACGGCCAGTCCGGCTATTTTGCCGTTTTTCAACCCTTCAATGACAGCGTTGTCATTTATGACCAATCCCCGGCTGCAATTGATAATATAAACTCCGTTTTTGCAAAAAGAGAGCGTATATCTGTTGAGCATGTTTTCAGTCAGATAAGTCATGGGAACATGAAAAGAGATCACATCACTTTCTTTGAGAAGCTGTTCATAAGTTACATGTCTGATATTTTCAGGAAGCCCGGTATATGGTTCACAAACCACAACATGCATTCCAATGCCTTTGGCCAGCCGGTAAACTTCCCGGCCGACATTACCAAATCCGACAATTCCTAAAGTTTTACCGGAAATTTGGGACCCGACATATTTCTGTTTATTCCAGAGGCCCTCCTTTAGGTCAGCATGAGCTTGGGGAATATGTCTTAAAAGCGAAAAAAGAAGGCCTATGGTGTGTTCGGCAGTTGCCTGGGCATTGCCTTTAGGAGCATTCAAAACGGCAATTTTTTTACGGGTGGCAGTGAAAATGTCAATATTATCAACACCGATACCGGCCCGGGCAATAATTTTTAAATTACCGGCTTCTGCCAATAATTTTTCAGGCAAAGCAGTTGCGGAACGGGTTATCAGACAGTAGTACTTTTTTATTATTTTCTGAAGATCTTCCGGCGTCAGGCCGGTTAGTATTTCAATCTTAAAAATTTTTTTAAGAGGTTGAAGCGCGTCAAAATTGATTTTATCCGTTACTAAAAGCTTTTTCATAGTATTTTTAATAAATATTCTTTTATTTATAACCGGGAATATTACTAAATTCAAGGTGGCAGTAATTGACAGTGGCAAGGAGCTTTGTTAGATTGAAGATGTGAAGATATTAATCTGTGATCCGGCAAGCCAGAACGCGATGGAATATCTTAAGGAAAACGGATTTGATATTGAGTATAAACCGGAAATAACAGCCGGAGAATTAAAGTCATTGATTGAGAATTTTCAGGTGCTTCTGGTCCGGAGCAGGACGAAAGTAACCGGTGAAATCATAAATGGGTGTCGGCAATTAAAAATAATCGGCAGAATCGGATCGGGATATGACAATATAGATTTGGAGTCCTGTTTAAAAAAGAAAATAAAGGTTATAAATGCTCCTGATGCCAATTCGCAATCTGTTGCGGAGCTAACGGTCGGATTGATGATAACTCTCTTGCGGAAACTGGAGACAGCTTTCACATCAATGAGAAAGGGATATTGGTTAAAAGATGAGTTATGGGGAAATGAATTATCGGGAAAAACCGTTGGAATTGTCGGATACGGATATGTCGGCAGGCGGGTAGGGCGAATTTTGAAGTCTTTTAAATGCAACTTGTTAATTTACAGCAGAAGCTTTAAAACTGCTTCTTTGGAAGAACTGTTTTCAAAATCGGATATAATTACCCTTCATCCCGCGTTGACGTCCCGGACAGAAAAAATGATAAATAATGATTTGCTTTCTAAAATGAAAAGAAGAGCTTTAATAATAAATATTTCTAGGGGAAAAATAATTGATGAAAACGCGCTTTTTTATCATCTTAAGAATAAACTGATACAGGGAGCCGCTCTGGATGTTTTTACTTATGAACCTTTGCAGAAGGATAACAGGTGGCGGACACTTTCCAATGTAATTCTGACTCCCCATATCGGAGCGGCGACAGAAGAAGCTCTTATCAGAGCCAGTATGACGGTGGCCGAAGATCTGGTAAGAATTATTAAAGGCCACAAAGCCCGTTATTCAGTTATATGAAGACAGATATATTTCAGCTTCAAATAATACCTCTTAATAAAATAAAAGCACAGGAGAGATTTGATGAATCCAGAGCCCGGGGTTTATCGGAAAGGTTAAAAAAGGAAAAAATTCTGAAAAATCCGATTATTGTGGCAAACCTTTACGGGGATAATTTTGTTCAGCTTGACGGGATGAACAGATTGTCTGCGTTTAAGATGCTCGGATTTGATTCAATAGTCTGCCAGATTGTCGATTATCAGGACATGGATAATGTAGAACTCGGGTCATGGATCCATTTATTCAATGCAAAACAACCGGATTTTTTATCAACAATTGCCAAAATTAAAGGATTAAACATCAATCAGGGGAAAATGGACCAGGTAAAAAACCGGTATATTCAATCTCTGGGACCGGACAGGATATCAGTTATTGTTACTCTCAATTATCAGATCAGTACAGTTACCGCAGGCGGAGTATTACTGGATAAAGTAAACCGGATAAATGAAATAGTCAATGCATATGACAATATCGTCAGGGATGTTTTGCCCCAAAGGTCAAAAAAAGAAGATATAAAATTTCTTTTCAATGAACATACTGACTGCAATATAATGACCGTATTTCCCACTTTTACCAGACACCAGATTATCAAGGTAGTCAATAGCGGGGGCTTATTTCCTCCGGGAATAACCAGACATATTATAAAAAGACGTTGTATGAATCTTAACTTACCTCTTTCTTTTTTTGCGGATAAATCCTCCGTTCGAAAAAAGAATGAATTCCTCGAGAAAATTGTCTTCAAGAGAAAATTCAGGGTTTATGAAGAACCGACCGTATATTTTGAATAGTTAAACGATGTGGGCCGCCGAGGAGTCGAACCTCGCACCTCTTTCTTATCAGGAAAGCGTTCTACCGCTGAACCAGCGGCCCCTTGAGGCACGGACCGGAATCGAACCGGTGCATAGCTGTTTTGCAGACAGCTGCGTTTCCTCTTCGCCACCGTGCCATTATTGATTTTTAGAATATTTTAGCAGATATTAGAGTACACAACAACGGGAAATGAGGCTAAGAGATTAATCAGCGTGCGACTGCGCCCAGTTCAAGAACCATTTGATTGGTTCTTGTTACAGGGGTTAATTCTGGCGCCGCAGGGTCGGTGTTAGCGACTTGTGTAACGTAGAAGTGATATCTCAATGTTTTGACTTCAGGACTTACTTTTAAAGGCAGATTCATATCGACTTCCGTTTGACTGATCGGTCCAATAAACAGATTTGTATTTTTGACTTCACCGGCAGCCAGATTAAGTTCGAAATTTAATTTATCGGTTTCAGCTCCGGTCAGACCAAGCCGGTGACCGAGTGATCGGGCAAATTGGTTAAGATCAGTTTTTCTGACATTCCAACCCTGTTGCGGTTTGGTGAATGATACTGTCTGGTATTCATAATAAATAATGCTGTTATTTTTTGTCTTCCAAACGCCGTTCTCTTGCTCAGGTTTGGCATATATTACCGGTTTGCCGACAGAGATTTCATATTTTTGTCCATCTTTTCCGTAAACAAAGAGGCTGGGAGAACTTCCCGTAAGCCTTAACGGGCAGAAATTATATTTCTCCCACTGTTTTTGCAGTTCGTCCAATTCCCTGATATCATCGGCATGTTTTTCTTCAAGGTTTAAAGTTTTAAAAGAACTTATAACGCTGTCGATTTGAGGAAGCATGTTGCTAGAAGTCGGGATTAAATACCATTGATTTGGCCTGACCAAATTCTTTCCTGGGGTTTCAGTCGGTATGTTAAGCGTAAACAGACCGACCCGACCATATTCACCAAGTTCGATTATGGGACTTAGCTGTTCTTCCGAGGGGACACAGGGCGAAGCGCTGTCAGGTGTATACTGGACTGATCTTTGATCAGGATTAAATGTACCAAGTTTCAAGGATTCATCATAAAATTGGGTCGGATTCGGTTGTTGTTGGGCCATCAGACCGGCCACTTCACCGCTTAGAGTCTGTTGTCCCTTTAAGGCGGGTACAGCCTGGAGAAAAACAACATCATATCCGCCTGCGGTTTCGGCAGTGCCCCGGGCCAGATACATAGGAGTGAGGGATTTACCGCCAAAAGGATTTTCAATGTAGACAAGCATGAAATCGGTTATCCTGGCATCCAGATTCTCGGCAGTGTTACCGGGAAAAACCGTTTCCCAGGCGACATTTTCATCTACCGGCTGAATGAGGGATAAAGGCGCCTGGTTATTCCTGAACCGTTCGACCGCTTCTTCAGGTGTCAGTAAGTCGGTTTGGGTAAAGTCTATCGAGGCTTCAATCATTCTCAAGTTGGAATTGATTTTTAGAATATCACCGTTTTCGGCAACGGCAACAGTTACAGTATTATAATCATCAGGCCGGACTTTACCGTTTTGACCGGTGGAAACATTTATTATATTGGGATCATCAACAGCGTTGTCATCGACCATACCGACTTGAAGACTTTTGACTGAAGAAAGTTGCGGAATATTCAGGAGACCGGCAAAATTCAATATGGGTAATCCGGTTTTCTGCCAGTCCCGGTGGCATTCAACAAAATTTGTGCCAGTCACATCGGTTCTTTTATAAGTAATATTGCAGGTAACCGTTTCGTCAGCCAGTCCCAAATCAATCAGGAAAAGTTTAACGTTTTCGGTAAGAGATCCGGTTTGAGGCAGTACGTGAGTACCGTATGATGAAAACTCATAATTACCGTTTTTGAGATTGAATTTCAGGTAACCGCTTTTTAAATCTCCGGTATCGTTATATAAAAGAAGTGAATTGTTTTCCAACTGATTTTTATCAAGTCCCAGTTTCTGCCCGACAACCGAAACATAGGCAGGGGAGTATTCACTTCTGAATGTATAGACTTTAATATCAGAAGGTAATGCAACTGTTGATCCGTCAGTTTGGTAATTGGAAAAAGTCATTGCAGGAGCCTGTACGACAGGAAGATCAGGTCTACCCAGATCAGTTACCGGCTGTTCGACATTTCCTATTTCATCGACAGTCATTTTTTCAGTCAGTGTTTTTTTCTGCTGGGTCAAAGAAACAAGAAAAGCTAAGAGAAGAACGAGGACAAGGGAACCGAAAATTAGCAGTTTTTTCCTGGGCAGTTCTTTAGGCATTATTTTTGTTAATTATTAATAGCGTAAACAGTTAAAAAAAGTTTGTCAAGAGTCAGTTAGATTTTACAGGTATATCGAAATTGACAGGATGGTTTTTTTCAATTTTTCCATCTAGAAGTTTTTTGGCGATATCGTCTTCGATACTGGATTCAATTTCACGTCTAATCGATCTGGCACCAAATTCCAGATTACTGCCCAAACGGGCTAAATAACTGACAAGTTCAGGGGTAACTGCCAGACTGATTTCTTTTTTGGAAAGTCTCCTGTTTAAATTTTCAAGCATTAATTTGGCTACTTCCCGCAACTGGCCTTCTGATAACGGGGTGTAAACAACAGTTGCATCAAAACGGTTGAAAAATTCAGGCGAGAATATTTTTTTCTCTAGGATATGGTCTACCACATTTTGGTGTAAATCTGAGGGACTGGTTTGAGATATCAATTTTTCCCTGATAAATTCGGAACCGGCATTTGAGGTAGCTATTATAATGGAATTGCGGCAGTCGATTTTTTTCCCGTTTCCGTCAGTAATATATCCTTCGTCCAGAAGAGTCAAAAAAAGATTTAAAATTAAAGGAGGTGCTTTTTCGATTTCATCAAAAAGAAGAAGACTGAATGGTTTTTCTCTTAATTTCGAGGTAAGTTCTCCGGTTTGGCCTTTGCTGCCTATCAGTCTTTTCAGTCCGTCTTCGCCCTGATATTGGCTCATGTCAAAACGGTTCATATTTTGCGGGCTTTCGAAATAAATTTCACTTAATGCTTTGGCAGTTTCGGTTTTTCCGACGCCGGTCGGGCCCAGAAACAGGAAACTGCCAACCGGTTTAGAATTTGAAGAAATATTTAATCTAGATCTTCTTAAAGCGGAAGCGATTAATTTGATTGCCCGGTTCTGATTTATAATTTTCCGGTGAAGTAGATCTTCAATATTTATAAGTTTTTCTTTTTCCCGTTCTTCCGGATTTCCCAGAGGAAGATTTAATTTTGACGAAAGGTATGAATCAATATCTTCTCCTTTTAAAAATTCCATTTTCCCCCGGGATGTTTTATGAATCACTACTTCTTCCAGAAGTTCGACTGCTTTGCCCGGAAACGGAGTTTGGGAAAGATATCTGTCAGAATCATTAACTGTTTTTTCCAAAGCCTGAAGTGTTATGATAACGGGATATTTTTTTTCAAGAACGGGCATGATGGAATATTTCAAATCGGCAGCAACCTGACTGCTCGCGGGCGGCTGCAACTGGATTTTGTTAAAAAGTTTGCCTAAAATCGGATTCGGTTCGATAAAGCCATGGTACTCATCAAAAGTTGTTACCCCGATTATTCCGATACGGCTCAAAGCGAATTTTTCCAGAACATCGGTTAAATCGGTCCTGCCTTCACCTTGTGCGAAATATTTGTCAATTTCGTCAATGAATAAAATGATATTACCGGCAAAAAGAGCTTCATCGAGGAGGTCTGAAAATAACGGTTTTATTTTATCTTTTCCGCCGGCTTCAGAGAAAACCGCGTGCATATCAAGCTGGAGAATTCGTTTATGGGAAAGGCCGGGGCCGCAATTTCCGGCGACAAGCTGATGGGCAAAAGTAGACACGAGAACATGTCTGGCCATTCCCGGTTCCCCGATAATAAGAATGTTATTATTTTCACTTTTCAACAGCGCCTGTTCCATTTGTGAAATTTCTTTTTCCAGTCCGAGTAACAGCGGATAGGGAGTGGGCTTTTTTATCAGATCCTCGGAGAATTTGTCGAGTTTAACAGTGTAACCGTATGCCCAGTCAACCCCGATCCCTGATAAGGATTTTATCCTTTTTAAGGAGAGAATCAGATCCGTCTCTTTGCTTTTTTCAATATTTTGATTCCAGTAGAAACACTCCAATAACTGCCCCGGTTTTATTTTCAGTGCAGAAAATTCGTCCCGGAGCGGCGGGTATTGGCAGATTTTAGTCAAAAATTCCTCTATTGTTTGAGCACTGGCTGCCTCTGAATTTTCTCCTGCAGTGTTTATCAGTTTTATAAATGCCTGAGGATTTATTCCGAGTCTTAATAAAATAAAACTTCCGGTCCGGCTCCGGCAAAATTTTAAGATCTGTATTTTTAATCCATTGGACTGTAATATTTTTTCAAACTCTTCCTCGCAAGTTATATGCCTTTCCAAATATATCGGGTAGGTAATAAAAGGAATAAGCGGCCATATTAAAACGACAGGAAGAAATAAAACCGGCAATATCAGGGAAAGAATAAGACCGTAAAAAATTACGCTCGTGCGGAGCATAAATCCGATTACAGCGGATATAATGTTAAATGCTAAAACTGATAAAATATCATCAATATGGAAACCTCTTTTTCTACTTATAATTTGTCTTTTCCAGGGGGTAAAAAGGGTTTTCAGATGCAGAGGCACTGAAAAAAAATAAATAGGAAAGACAGGCAGATTAAAAAGTACCGTCAGAAGGCGCGGCCAATAGATTTTATAGTGCCAATCCAAATATTTTTCCATAAAAAATCCCGTAATTCACTCGAAATTACAATTTTCCTTTCTGGGATTACATTCTGCTTTTTGAAGTCCGGGTACGCGGATAACGGTTGAAACAAAGTCGGATATATCGGTTTTGTTAATCAGTCCGGTAAGCCAGTTTTGAAATATTCTGAAAAAATTATTATTGGAAGAATTACTTAAGGAGATAATGCAGGAAGTATCAAACCGGGCGGTACTAAAAATGGTTTTATTTGGGTATTCGCAACCGATTGTTTGGGAAAAACCTGGACTGCCCGGCAGGCATCTGTTCAAACAATAGTTATATGTACCGTCGTCGTTAGAACGGCATTCCTGTCCGTTTTTCATAATAAAACAGTGGGTAAAACCTTTCGGTCCGGTAAATAAACCCCTTTCACAAAGATCCCGACAACCGCCGGGGCCGTCAAGCGGCAAATTACCGCACAAGCCCTGTCCTCCGCCGTTATTGCACCAGCAGGAAGGGACTCCGGCGGTGTATAAAATACCGCAGCCGCGGGGATTGGCGCCGGTGTTAACGGTTGCCGGAGGGGTAGGTGTCAGAGTGGGGGGACCGGGGGGAATGGTCGGAGTAAGACAGGGCCTGTCGGGAGGCTGTGAACAGATACCGTATCTTAAAGCGTTACAATCAGCAATAGCCTGTAGGCCCAAACCGCCATTGCACCAGTGATTGACAATTTGCTGGTCGGAACATGATTGGTGATTGGCAATGTTGTATGCCTGTCTTAATTCGGTTCGGTAACTCATCAGGCAACCAACACAATTATTATGGGTATTAGGCCGCTGGAAATCCAGAGTACAGATTTTGGCTGATCCCGGCGGAATAGGAGAATAAGGTGAAAGTTGAGCATTTGTTTTGTTAATACCCACAGGCGAATAAATTACAATCATCAGTAAAAATAGTATAAAGGACAGTTTATAAGCCATTAAAAAGAGCTTTAAAATAGACAACCGCCCGGTACCCTGGGATCGCAGGTGGCCTTTTGAAGACCGGGAACACGGGATATCTGTTTGATGAACTGGCTCATCTGCAAAGGACCGATCTGGCCTTTAATCCATTTGTCTATCTGAGCCACGAATTCTTCATTGGTGGTTGAATTGGTTGAAGAACCTGGCGGTGGAGCGGGAAAATTCAGACTGAAATCTAATTGGTTGTTGGGCAATATCCGGCAGGAGGCAGCACCGCAAGTTCCGGTATAAACTACATTGTCAAGAAAAACTCCTCCTGTTCCGTATGCTTTGACATAGATGTCATATTTTTTATCGGGAAATAAATTGGAAAAGGAGTAAGAAATCGGTTGACCGCTCCTGATTTGAGCCTTATTTAATTCATAATATCGGGCATAATTATCCTGGGTATCGTTTATCCAGACATAAATTTTATCAAATTGAAGGTTATTGGTGTAATTAACGGTTACTTTTCCGTTCAAAACCGATACAGGAGGAATGCCGAAGCGGCACTGATACAGAGTGTCATATGTATTAACCGGAGTATAAGGAGACGTTACAGGTACACAGGCCTGGCTGTCGAATCTCCAGTAAGATTTGATTTGTTGGTTAAACTGTTGTCCGCCTGCCTGGAAGCATTTTCCGGATCCGTCAGTTGAACATTGACTTTGTGGGGAAATATTTTCCGTCGTGTAGCCTGTTTGTCCGGCGCAAGACGTTTGGGTATAAAAAGTCTGGTAATTAGTCCGGTTGCAGAGCGTCCCGTCGGGAGCAAACCAACCGGGAGGAGGGAGTGAGACATTGGGACCGGCAGCCCGCTGGACAGTAAAATAATCGACACAATTCGCTTCAGGCTTTGAAAATCCTCCGTCGGATAAAGTGAAATAACCGTTGGTATGGATTCTGACGGGATACTGGTTCGCCCAGTTTTCATCAAGCCTGTTTAAATCATTATAAGTTACCGTAAAAGTGTAAGAATTGCCTCCTGATGTATTGGTGACGCTCATCATATATTGCTGGCCGCCGAATATAATCGGTTTATCATTACCGGGCCAGTAGGGATTATCGGCGTTATAAAAAGCCAAAGTAAATCCGGCGATTGTTGTTCCGGCAGGGGGATTACCGGTCAGAGTAATCTGAACCGGTTGGCTCGGTGTGAGAATATTGGGATTATGAACTGAACTGACACAAACAGGAGGACGGTAAAATTGAGTAGTGGCAGTACAACTGCTGTTAACCGGAGAGAGAGGACCGGTTCCTGTTGAAACATAAGCGATAATTTGAGCCCGTTCGAGTTTGGCTCCAAACGGACGGAAAATATTCTGATCATTAAGAAACAGTTCGGAAGAGAGGAGCGTTCTGGTACCGGTCAGTCTGGAAGCGGAATTGGGATCTTTAAACATCAGAGGATAAGAACCGGCCGGACAGCTGGGAGATGGGGTATTGGCATCACCGCCGGATGATACGCAGACCGGTTTAAATCCTCCCGAACCGTCAGGATTGTCCAGATTGTAAATCCCGAAAAAAAAGTTATCGGCATTGGAACTGGCGTTTGATGTAAAGGTGACATTATCGGTGGCTTTGACAGTGGCTTTATCAACTGTCAAAGATGAGCAGGTTTGGGCAATAACAGCGGTAGGAAAAGCAAATTTAAAAGGAAAATATATGACAAAAAGAAAAATAAAAGCGGTAAAAACCCTTTTTGTTTGATATATTAATATTTTTGAAGTTTTTTCCATAACTGTTCATTTTAAGGGTTGAATTGGCATCCTCCGGGAGTTTTCGGATCACAGGTGGCGGTTTTTAAACCGGGTGCATCGGTGACGGCTTTTAAGAATTCGGACATTTTAATGGCGTCAACCTGACCGTTAATCCACTGATTAATCATTTTCATATATGCCTGGTTTAAGCCCTGGCTGGTCAATTCCGCCGGCAGTTTCTCCGGAAATATGATTTTAAAATTAACTGTTGCGTCAGGTGTTAAACGGCAGGAAACCTGATCGGAGCAGCTCGATTTTATTTCAATATTTTTCTGGTGAACATCATCTTTGATGGCTTTGACATAGATTTCATACTCCCTGTCCGGGAAGAGAAATTCAAAGGTAAAGGTCATTTTTTCATTTTTTTTGACGCTATTTTTTTCAAAATCCTTAAAAGTCAGGTAGTTGGCTACTTTGGTATCCTGCAAATAAACGCGGACAAGGTCAAACTGACTTTTATCCTTGAAATCAACCGTCAGGGTACCGGAAATTTTCCCCTTTGGAGGCATTGTATACAGACAATTGTAAAGAGTATCATAGATGTTGCCTATGACAGGATCATCTTCAGTAATGGCAGCGCAGACTTCGTCGTCCGATCTTTGGAATGATCGGGCGATTGACTTGTCAACAGTTAAGCCGCCTGCTTTGAAACATTCTCCTTCCCCTTTCGGATCGCATGTCAGGATATTTTGAAGAAGCCCTTCTTCGCATACTTCATAAACGCTCCAGACTCCGGCCGGCATTTCCCGGTCGGTGTCTTTTGCCTTAATGGTTTTAGATTCTCCGATTGCTTCAAATCCGAGAGGTAAAAAATCATTCCTTTCCAGCTCGAATTTCATGCCCCCGTCTTCTATTTCACCGGTTAATGTCCAGCCGGATCTTTTTATCAGGTCTTCAAAAGCGGGGCAATCACCGACATTTATTCCGGATGAAATATTTTCCGTTTGGTAACCGATTTTTTTAATGCATGAGGTATCACTATATAATGTATGATTAATTGAACTGGTGCAAAGGGTTCCGTCAGGAGCCCACCAATCCTGACCGCCGCCGATGTTTTCTTCGCATATGCTTCCGGTCCAGCACTTGTCAGGACCGCATTCACAGCCTTCGCTTATTACCTGAAGGCACTGGAGGTCCGGATTTCTGACTGATTGGCAGCTGTCAACACAACTGTTAGGGAATTTTTTCCAGTTTCCTCCCTGTTCCCGACAAAGCGTTTCTTCCGAACTTTCCTTATCGGTTGGTTCCGGCGGAGTGGTTGTTAAATCCTCCGGAGGAGTTGTTTCCGGGGGAGTTGTTTCCGGGGGAGTTGCGTCAGGAGGAGTTGTTTGCGGTGGCGCGCCGGTTCTGTCTATGGTAAATTTCTTAACGCAGGCCGGTTCGGGTTTGGAAAAACCGGTATCGGATAAGCCGAAATAGCCGTTAACCTGGATATTTGCCGGTATTTGATTGTTCCAGTTTTCATCAGGCCGGTTGAGTTCCGTTTGCTCGATTGTAAACTTACAGGCGTTTGGTCCCATCAGTGTGCAGTCCGATCTGACATAATGGCTGCCGCTGACAAAAAGCGGTTTGGGATTACCCGGTCCGTAAAGGTTATCGCCGTTGTAAAAAGCAAGATAAAATTTACTGATTGTTGTTCCGGGGGGAGGATTGCCTTCAATGGTTATTTCCAGAGGTTTTGATGAGGTGAGCTGTCCGCCTGAAATCGTTGATCCCAAGCAGACTCCGGGACGGTAATATTCAAAATCAGCCTGGCAGCTGCTGTTTAAAGGAGTCCAGTTGCCGGAATCCTGGGCGATATAGGCGGCAATTTTGGCATGAATGAGATGGCCGCCGTAAGGCGGGTAAACGTTTTTGTCAAAAAGGAAAACCTCTGAGGCGGTTACGGTCCTGGTTCCAACAGTTCTTGGAGCAGTATTGGGGTCTTTAAATACAAGAGGATGGGTTCCGGCGGGACACTCAGGCGACTGAATGTTCAGATCTCCACCTGAAGTGACGCAAACCACTTTCCCGCTTGTCCGGTTGATGACCTGGAAAAAAAATGATGTTGCGTTTGAATTTGAGGTAGCCGTGAAAGTGACTGTTTCACCTTCCTTAACAACAGTTTTATCAACCCCGGCCGTTGTACACATCAATCCTCCTGAGGGTCCGCCTGTTCCGCCGCCCCCGCCGCCTCCTCCGCCGGTCGGGCATTTACAGATGAGATTTCCGTCGCTTCCGGTTGAGCCGTCGGCAGTACAAACTGATCCCGAGCAGGAATCACCGACTTTTAATCCGTCACAAGCGGCATTGGAATCGGAGGAACAGGTCTGTCCGGAATATCCGCCCCCGCCTGTTCCGCCGCCTCCGCCTCCACCACCTCCACCTACCGGTGATGTTGGTTGAGGTTGAGTATTTGAATAGCTATCAGGAACACAGCAAGTGCCTGAATCTCCGCTTGAATTTTTACAGGAAATTAAATCACCTTCGGCATTTAAACAGGGAGTTCCGGTAAAATTTTTACAAGTCATCCCTGCCCCGCAGGTATCTTTACTTATTCCAGACGGTTTTGGTATTGGAGAGAAGAAAGGAGTAGGAGAGTTGATTATTTTTGTAGGCTTGGGAGTAGCCAGAGCACAGCCGCAATCTTTTGCGATTTTGCATTTCAACGGAGACAAGCCTATACATGCTGTAATCGTATCACCGACAGAGTCTTTGCATCCGGTGGGAGGAAGGCCATAACAATATTCATTAGTATTTGTAGCGGCTTGTTTTTGGAGGTTTTGGATGTCGCCGGAAAGTTTAGTGGCGGCGGCGATGCCGGCTAGGACGGTAACCAGAACAATCAGTTCAATAACAGCCAAGCC
>MFJF01000027.1 GCA_001779115.1 Candidatus Gottesmanbacteria bacterium RIFCSPHIGHO2_01_FULL_40_15 | reverse complement strand
TATCCTGAAAGTTAAAAATCCGATTATCAGACCGGTTATGGCTCCGGCAAATACATCACTCGGATAATGTTTTCCCAGATATACTCTTGATAATGCCACAAGAGTTGCCAGGAGATAAAAAAATACCTTTAATTTCGGTCTTTGTCTCGTTAAAATATATGCGCCGGCAAAAGCGATGGTAGCATGTCCTGACGGAAATGAATAATCTTTTGATTCAGCTAAAAGCCTTATCAGCTGCTGTGAAAAAACCGACTCCGGTCTGATCCTCAAAAATAAATTTTTTAAAGCAAATTCAACAATAATAATTTCAAAAAGTACAGTCAGAATAAGAGCCTTTATTTCCCGGTTGTTGTTAAGTCCGTCAAACAGGAAAAGTAAAACAGCCAGTAAAAACCAGATAAGTCCGTAATATCCGGCTACGGAAAAAAACAAAAAAAAAGCATCAGAAACTGCAGTATGGGGAAGATGGTTAACAAAAAAAAGGGTCCGGCGGTCAATAGTTATTAAAAGATCAATCATTGCTGGTAAAAATCAGGGTTTTTCAGTCGGAGTAGGTGTTATTTCATCTGACGGGGTGACCGATGGCTTGGGCTTTTCGGTTACTGTTGCTTTGACGGGAGTAACTGTTACCGCTGAAGCTGAACTTGTCGGAGTCAGTTCTTCAGGTGTTGGCGTATAAAAAATAATCTCCAGTGCCGGTTCTTCGGGAAGCGGTGAAATAAAACCGCTCTGTCTGCCGAAGATTAAATATCCGGCTCCGGAAAGAATCAGGATTAAAAAAGCAATAAATAGAGGTACCGCAAATTTCGGCCGGTGGTGTGTTGTCGAATAAGAAAATTCCATAATTTACCTGTATACTCGCTTTGCTTTAATTATATACCGCAGAAACTGAGAGGGAAAGCCTGTCCGGCTAATTCCGGATCGGCAAACTGTACCGTATTAACCGCTACCTCCAACCTACAAGCATTGATTTGATCAACGCCGATAATTCTCAAAAAATCAGCTTCCGCTTCCAGTCTTGCTATCTCAAAAGGCTCCTTCTTAACTGTAATTAGAAAATAATTACCCCGGGCGAAATACACTGTCTGAAATTTTTCGGTGTCCGTGATAATCGCATCCCCATTCACCAATTGCCTTTGGGAAACTTGGAAAAAATCGTTAACAGTTACACCCGATATGGAAATCTTCCGGCTGGCTGTCGGCCTGACAATAGTCGGACTTAACAAAAATATGGGAATCGGAGTAATTTTTTCCTTTTTAGTCGGACTTACCGGTCTTCCTGAAATAAACGCCAGATAAAACAAGTATAATACGGCAAATATTAAAAATAATATTGTTCCCGTAATTATTAATTTCCTGGTTTCCATTTATTTTATATTGCAGTAAGCAGGTCCGGCCGCCGACCAGGGTTTCCAATAAGTGCCGTTTTGGGAAAGCTTTACTGCGTATTTAATGTTTTCTTCGGGATTGGTAAAATTTTTTTCACATTTGTCTCGCTCACTGTTGCTGCCGAATGTACAAGTCGGCGGATCCCAGGTATATTTCGGCGCCGATGCCGAACAATGAGCCAATAAGTTTATCTGAAATAAACCGATTGAATAATCAACGGTTGCACCGTCATAATACCTGACCGGACAAAAATTGGCCGCATTATCTGCTAAATCAATGCATTTATTTCCGTCATTATCATTATTAATACCGTCTTTGGAATAAAGACAGCTTCTGTTAACAATATAAGGGTTGCCGCCGCTTTCCCGGTTACATACCTGGGAGGCTTTTTCAGCTTTAAGTTTATCTCCGCCGAAATACGGCTTGAGACAGTCAACTGAACAAAAACCTTTAGTATATATAAAACACTGTCCGGCATTGGAATTTTTATAACAATCTGCCCTGTTGCCGTCTAAACAAGTCGGTTTTTCAAAACATACCGCCGGAAGATTGCCGGGTTGAGAAGGGTTTGCATCTCCTGTTGGTTCGGGTTCGCCAGGTGTCGGTCCTGTCGGTTCCGGTACCGGCGTCAATCCCTCATCCGGATTGGTTCCGGCAAAATCACCGCAGGAACAAAGCGCCAGTGGTAAACCGGCACACCTGGAACAATCAAAACTTCCAACCATTGCCTGATCTGATACACTGGAAATTACACCGGGAGTTGACCCCAAAACTTTACTGTTTTCTGACATTGCCAGATTTGAGGTCGTGTTGATTCTGCTTAGAGCTTGGCTGCCGACCCCCGGAGGAAGCTGGGCATTCAGGGCATCCTGGGCGCATTTATTTCCCGTATCAACTACACCGGTCCCGAACAGTTCCCGGAAAAAGGTCAGTATTTTCCCGAAAAAAGTATCAGCGTCAAGAGGATCTTCCTCCACCTGTTCGGACAGACAATACTGGTAGGCGGCATCGGCAACGCCTTCACCTTCCTGTCCTGAGATCTGATCAACCGGATTTACTCCAGCAGTCGGGTCGGGAGTTACGGAAATATTAACACCGCTAACATTTATCTGATCCGGGTCTAAAAGGGGCAGTGATTTTTTATTATATTCCCTTACTTCTTCAGTAACGTTATTTTGAATCAAAAGTGAGAATAAGCTTTTAATAATATCAATAAGTCCCAAAACTTCTCCCGGAGAATCATTCTGCGGGAGTACCGCGGCGTCTGTGTTGGAAGTATTTTGACCCAAAACCGGCCTGATATTTATTAATAAAAAAATCGTTGCAACAGTAATAAATAATGCCGAAATTATCCGGAGCATTATGACCAGTATAGCACTGCTATAAACTTTTATTTTTTAATTTTGTTTAATGTCTTCTTTCTTCCAGGCGGCAAATTTGCACTTGGGGTAATTGGCACAACCGTAAAACTGTTTCCCTTTCCTGGTTTTTTTAATCACTATTTCCCCGCCGCAATTAGGACAGGTTATACCGGTTTTTTCCAGTATGTTTCTGGTAAATGTACAGTCAGGATAAGTTGAACAGGCTAAAAATTTACCGTATCTTGACATCCTGATCACCAGTGGCGAACCGCATTTAGGACATTTTTCATCCGTTGACCCGAGGTCTACTTTGACTTTATCAGCCTGCCTGTATACTTCATCCATCCGTTTTTTGAAAGGTGAGTAAAAATCATTCAGCACTTCCTGCAAGAATGTTTTACCGTTGGCAATTTCATCCAGCCGGTCTTCCATTCCCGCGGTAAATGTCACTTCAAATATTTCAGGAAAATATTTGACCAGAAAATCGCAAACGGCAAATCCCAAATCAGTCGGATAAAACCGCTTTTCTATTTTTTCCACATATTTTCTGTCCTGTATGGTTGAAATAATCGGAGCATATGTTGACGGCCGGCCGATTCCTTTTTCTTCAAGAGTTTTAATCAGGGAAGCTTCATTATACCGGGGCGGCGGTTCGGTAAATTTCTGCTGTGGCAGACAGTTCAAAAATTCAAGTTTTTCACCGGCGGTGACTTGGGGGATTCTTGAAAGTTCACCGTTTTCTTTGGCTTTTTCTTCGCTGTCATTGACTTTTTTATCGTATAGTTTCAACCATCCCTCAAACTTCAACTCCTGCGCGCCGGTTCGAAGTAAAAATTCCATATTTTTCGGCTTACCTTTATAATGTCCTTCAACCGTTATTGTCGTCTGATTAAAAAGGGCATCAGACATCTGGCAGGCTAAAAACCTCCTCCAAATTAAACTATAAAGAAGCTGGCTGTCCCGGCCTGTTGTTTCAGGCAGAAGTTTCAGACCGGCAATACCGGTTAGATTTCTGGCGTCAGTCGGGGAAACTGTTGCGATTTGGGTCGGTCTGATTGCCTCATGGGCTTCCTGAGCGACTTTTGACTTAGTCTTATAGATTCTGATTTTTTCGGGAAGATAATCTTCCCCCAAATTTTGCTCGATGAATTTCCGTGCCTGTATTATCGATTCCATGGCCAAATTTGTCGAATCCGTCCGGTGATAAGTAATAAATCCCTCTTCATACAAATTTTGAGCCGCCCTCATTGTTTTTTTGGCACTCCAACCGAATCTGTTTGAGGCTGTCTGTTGTAAAGTTGAAGTAGTGAATGCCGGAGAAGGTGATCTTCTGACTTCGCGGGTATTTATGTCAAGAATTTTGTAATTTGATTTTTCAAGTTGAGCAATCACCTTATCAGCTTCTTTTTTATCATTTACCTCAGTTTTATTTCCGTCAATTTCAACGAGGCGGGCGATAAATTTATCCTTTTCGCCTTGAAATTCCACATCTATATGCCAGTATTCCTTGGAAACAAATGCTTTGATTTCCCTTTCCCTTTCAACAATCAGCCTAACCGCAACAGTCTGCACCCGGCCGGCCGAAAGCCACCGCTTGCCCAATTTATTCCATAAAAGAGGTGATAATTTATAACCCACCAGTCTGTCTAAAAGTCTTCTTGCCTGTTGAGCTTCAACAAGCGGCTTATCTATGTCTTTAGGATCCTCTAAAGCCCTGTTTATGGCATTTGAAGTAATTTCATGAAACACAATCCTGGTAAAATCAGGCGCATTTTTTTTGACTTTGGTATCTTTCAATAGAATTTCTTTAATGTGATACGCAATCGCTTCTCCTTCCCGGTCAGGATCTGTGGCCAGAATTATCCCGGAAAATGATGCAGCAGTTTTTTTTAATTGGGAAACTCCTTTTTTTCTGTCCGGAATGATTAAGTAATCGGGTAAAAAAGAATATTTTGAATTTTCCCCGTTTTTTACTTCTTTAATTTCAATACCCAGTTTTTTGGCCGGTAAGTCCCTTACATGCCCCATGGTGGCTTCAATTCGATAATCCTTTCCCAGAAATCTGGATAAAGTCCTGGCTTTAGTCGGTGATTCTACTATTACAAGTTGAGACATAATCTGATAACAAATTATTTTAGCCCGTCTGTCAAGAAGTATTTGACTGTTTTAATTCCCTGATAATATCCTGAGCGTTTTGGGCCAGAGCTGCTCCGTTTTTCAATAAATAGGCTGCAGCTGCCGAAGTTCTTGATGTTACCGGTCCCGGTACGGCGAAAACCTCGCGTCCCTGATCGGCTGCATATGAAGCCGTGATTAATGAGCCGCTTCCCAATGCTCCCTCAACAACTACAACCGCCCTTGACATACCGCTGATTATCCTGTTCCTTGCCGGAAATGAAGTTTTCGTCGCTCTCTGTCCGGGCGGATATTCGGATACAACAAGTCCGTTTTTTTCTATTATATCTTTATAAAGCCCGCTGTTGGAAAAAGGATATATTACATCAATTCCCGATCCCAATACAGCTACCGTTAATCCATTGTATTCCAAAGCTGTCCGATGAGCTACACTGTCAATACCAAGAGCCATTCCCGATACAATTGTCACATTGTTAAAAACCAGATCCGCAGTAATTTTTGAAGCAACCAGTCTTCCATAATCGGTCATTTTTCTGGTACCAATAATGGCAATCATAAAATTCATTTTTAACAGTCTTTCAGGATTACCTTTTACATAGAGAACAAGCGGTGGATCGGCGATTTCCTTAAGAAGCGCCGGATATAATTCATCTGTCGGGATCAGATAATTTATCTTCTGCTTTTGAAGAGTTTTCTTAAAGTTACCAATTGAAAATTTATTCCTGAATTCAAGATATTGAAATGTTAATTTATTACCCAATTTGATATTTGACAATTCTGCCCGTGATGAATTCCAAATAGCTTTCGCATTGCCAAAATGATTCTTAAGAAGCTTAAATCTGACAGGTCCTATTCCGGTAAATACGGAAAAACCCAGATAATATTCCCTTTCTGTTAATAAGTTATGAGCAGACATTTTTATCTTTCAAACCAGAGTTTCAAAAGCTCCTTGGCAACCGGTCCGGCCACACTGCTGCCTTCCCCGCCTCCCTCAATAAGGATTGTCAAAGATATTTGTGGTTTTTCAACCGGTGCAAATACAGTAAACCAGGCATGGGTTCTATCCTTTTCATCACCGAATTCTGCCGTACCCGTCTTACAAGCCGTAGTTACTTCAACCCGCTTTTTAGCCGATGCTGTAGATTGGGGAGCTTCTAAAAAATTAATTCCGTCTATATTAATTTTGTCATTTTCAACTGTAAAATTAAATAAAGGCCAACCCGTTCCTCCTGTCTGACAGGCTTTAACCATGCCATCCTTAACCAATTTGATATTATCTTTTATAAAGGGGAGTGCGATGCAGTTTTCCTTTTTGGATTGACTGATATTCGGCCGGCATAACTTCCCGTTGGAAGCAATGACATTTGTCCAGAGATTAACCTGGAGGGGTGTTGTTAAAACATCACCTTGCCCGATAGCGGTATGATAAGTATTTCCTAAAAACCAATTTTCTCCCTTAATTTTTTTCTGCCACTGCGGATCAGGCATCAAACCTTTTTCCTCCCCGTCAAGGTCAATCCCCGATAATTTTCCCGTTCCCATAATCCTGGCCCATTTGGCCAGATTTGAAATCCCGGTAAATTCTCCGGCTTTGTAAAAATAAATGTCATTACTTCTCTGTATGGCTTTCACCAAATCCACCTGCCCTTCAGTTTTTCCATATTGGGTAAAATACCAGTTAGCAAAAGAATAATTTTCACCAACATTGAGTACGCCTGTATCTTCAACTGTTGATTTGGCATTGACGGATCCGCTCTCCAGTGCAGAAAGAGCCGTAACGATTTTAAAAGTCGAACCGGGTGGATAAAGACCGGCAATCGCCCGGTTAAAAAGTGGCTGATCGGGATTAGCAAATATAGTTGAAATATCTTCATCTTTGAGAATTATATTGGGATCAAAGGAAGGTGACGAAACAAGTAGTAGTATGCTGCCTGTTTCCGGGTCAGAAGCAATAATCCCCGCTTTCTGACCTTTAAGAATTTCTGTCGCTTTTTTTGACAGTTCCAAATCAATATTAAGAATCAGGTTATTCCCGGTAGTTGCCTCCACCCTTCCCAAAGTCCGGATGTAATTGCCGGTAGCATTAACCTCAAAAAGCTCCTGACCGTCATTGCCTCTTAACCATCTGTCATAAACTTTCTCAATTCCCATTTTACCGATTGTATCCCTCAGTTTATATGGTTGGTTATCCAGGGTTTTGTTTCCGACTGAAGCCAATTTTTTTAAATCATCAGGATCAGTTTCTCCGATATAACCCAAAAGATTTCCAAACACATCACCGTAAATATATTCCCGCGTAGATGCTTCAATCGATTCAATATCATTTTCACCGGATGGTGTATTAAGCATTTTTCCGGAGATATCTGTTATAAGCGGAATATTGCGGATTAACGGATTTTTGTTCCTGTCGTAAATAATTCCCCGCGGCGCGGATATATTAATTTCCCTGATCCTGTTTTCCTGAGCCATCCTTTTATATTGTGATCCTTCAACAACAGTCAGTACAAACAGCCTCCAATATAAAATTCCCATCGCTAAAGCGGTAATAAATGTCAGAATATAAATCCGGAATAAAAAATCCTTTCCGGTTCCCTCACCGGTTTTCTTGTGCCTGATTTTGTTATCACGGATTATTGTGTCAGGAAAGACGTCGCCGAATGGATTTATCATAAATTATACTGACTCATTTCTTTATACCTCAATTTTTTTTCTGCCCCCCCTATATCGGAATATTACCGGAAGAAAATAAAGTAAAAGAAGTCCAACTGAAACGGAAATAATAAAATAATTAAAAGTCAGGAATTTTGAGTAAAAAATAAGCAAATCTAATGTAACGGCAATCAGAATAAAAAACATTATATATATGATGTTTGCCAGTTGAAACCTTCTATTGTAACGTAAAATTAAAGCTGCCAGTATCAGGAAAAATATACTGCTTAAACCAATCGTTCGTAAAGCAAAAATGTCAAGAAAAATCCCTGATAGAAAAACCCAAATCAGGCTTTCATAACCCATCCCCAAAATAATCGTTATCACAATAAGCAAAGTAAAAGGGAAAGGGTAAAAAATTGTTTCCGCCAAAATGGCTGTTACTGTCAAAATGATCAAATTTATCATTACTGAGCAATTACGAAAATTTTTTTAAGTAATGTTATGTCAGCAAATAACTCAACTGAGGCCTCCTTATACACAGCCGCATCATCGGATTTTATTCTGGTTATTTTGCCAATTATTAATTTTGGCGGAAATCCTCCTTCACCGCTGGTTAAAATTATATCGTCCAGAAACAGCTGGTCTTTTTGCAACACTTCCTTAAGTACAACCAATTCACCAAGCTGTCCTTCAACCTTACCCCTGGTACCCCTGTTGGATATTGCCGGAACTGACAATTCCCTATCAGTTAACAGAGTTATCAGACTTCTGTTTTCGGTGACTTGTGAAACCCTGCCGATCAAAGTCAATCCGTCAACAATACTCATTCCCGGCTTTATTCCCTGTCTCCTGCCACTGTCTATTTCCATATGACGTGATACGGCAATGATATCTGACGTTATAAACTGATAATTACTCGGAAGGGGGGCGCCTAACTGTCTTCTCAAACTTGCGTTTTCCTCTTCAAGAGAGGTTATTTTTAACTGCATTTGCGAATTATCATTTCTGATTTTATGTGATTCCCTAATGCGCTCCTGTAATGTATTGTATGAAAATAATATCTTGGGTAAAAGCTTTATCTGGGAAAAATTTTGAAAAATATTTTTTTTAACGGAAACAATATAAGGTTCGAGCGGTTCTTTAATTACGTTGATCAGATGAAAATAATCAAACCCGTAAAGAAGTAAAGACAAAAATACTAAAATAAAAAACTTTTTCCTCATATATGACGGATTTATTACTTCAAACCGCCGGTTACTTTTAATTTATCAAGAAGCTTTGCGTCTTCCAATAATTTAGCCGCACCCCGGACTACGCAGGTCAAGGGATCCTCTGCAATCCAAACCGGCATTTTTACTGCTTCAGCTATTGCTTTATCAATTCCTGAAATCAACGCTCCTCCTCCCGCCAGAGTTATTCCCTGTTCGAGTACATCACCTATTAATTCAGGAGGAATTTCCTCTACTGTTTCATCTATTAATTCAATAATATTATTTAGGACCGAAGATAACGCCTCCCGTATCTCGCCCGATGATATTTTAATTGACTTTGGTAAACCATTCTCCAAATCTCTTCCCCTGACCACGATATGTTTTTCTCCTCCCAACGGATAAGCTGATCCGATGGCAATTTTAGCCCCTTCGGCTGAAGGATACCCTAAAAGTAAAGAATGCTTTAATCTTACATATGAAACAATAGCTTCATCAAATTCATCACCGGCAATTCTTAATGATTTATTAATAACTATTCCGCCTAAAGATATAACCGCAATTTCCGTTGTGCCGCCGCCGATATCAACAACCATGCTTCCTTTGGCATCCTCAATCGGTAAATTGGCTCCCAGGGCTGCCGCCATAGGCTCTTCAATTAAAAATGCCCGCCTTGCTCCAGCTGTTATTAAGGCATCGGCAACCGCACGCCTTTCAACTTCCGTGACTCCTGAAGGTATTCCCACTACCACCTTAGGTCTGGGTATTGCCGGAATAAGTTTCCCCGGATTTTCATGTACACGGTTAATATAATAATGAAGCATTGCTACAGTTGCATCAAAATCGGCAATAACACCGTCTTTTAACGGTCTGAATGCTTCAATTTGGAATGGAGTTTTTCCTTCCATCCTTTTTGCTTCAGTTCCGACTGCCAGTATTTTCTTTGACTTTTTGTGCCGGGCAACCACAGATGGTTCACGAATGGCAATTCCCTTGCCTTTAACAAAAACCAATGTGTTTGAAGTGCCTAAATCAATCGCCAAATCATAACTGAATAAGCCGAATAAAAAATTTAGCATTAATCTGCTCCTGATTCAACCGCCTTTGGCACTAATTGTAACAGACTGTGATAAAATCAGAAATAATTGAATACATGAAGATCGAAGTTACAGACCGGATAATTATATTTACCTATCACATTCTGTTTTTTCTGGTTCCTCTCATTCTCACCCCGTGGAATTTTGAACTTTTTGAATTCAATAAAATGATGCTCACGTATTTTCTCACTGTCATAATCGCCAGCCTATGGTTGATAAAAATGATTACGGTTAAACAGATAATTTTTAATAAAACTCCTTTTGATCTTCTTTTACTACTCTTCCTTATATCCCAAATTACATCCACGTTATTATCTTGGGACCGACATGTTTCGGTTTTTGGATATTACAGCCGTTTTAACGGCGGATTACTTTCAACTTTCTCATATCTCATTCTCTTTTATGCATTTGTTTCCAATTTCCAAAAAAGCCAGATATTAAAACTGTTAAGAACAGCAGTTATTTCGGCTATATTTGTAACAGTATACGGTATACTGGAACATTTTGGAATTGACCGGCATATCTGGGTGCAGGATGTCCAAAACAGGGTATTTTCTACTTTGGGACAACCCAATTGGCTGGCCGCCTTTTTAGCGGTACTTATTCCTGTCACTACTTCACTGTCCCTTATAAAAACACCCGGAAAGGAAAAATTTCTTTATACAGTTGCGGTTTATATGTACTTCATCACTTTGATTTATACCAAATCCCGATCCGGATTTCTGGGTTTAATGGGAGGATTGGGTATATTTTGGCTTCTTTATTTTCTTAAATTCAAAAAAGAAACGGTTAAACCTTTTCTTGTACAAGCTGCTCTTCTCTTTGCAATAGTTTTTCTATTTGGTGCTCCTTTCCGAATTATTGAAAAATATACTCTGCCGCAATTACTTAATTCGTCAAATTCCGCTTCTGTCTCCCGAAGTGTTAAACCGGTTGATCTTTCAATTATCGATGTCGGTATAACCGAATCAGGCGAGATTAGAAATATTGTCTGGAAAGGGGCAATAAATATTTTCAAAAATTATCCTGTATTCGGGACAGGAACGGAATCCTTTGCGTTAGCTTATTTTAAATACCGGCCGGTTGAACACAATATGACTTCTGAATGGGATTTTCTCTATAATAAAGCCCACAATGAATATCTCAATTATGCTGCTACAACCGGCATGTTCGGTTTGGGAAGTTATCTGCTGATAATCGGTGTTTTTATTTTCTACTTTTTAAAACAATTCAAAAATATCTCATTTAAAAGTTCTCCGCCGGCAAAATTTGTGGTTTCGATAGGATTATTTTCCGCCTGGCTGACTGTTCTGATAACAAATTTTTTTGGTTTTTCAGTGGTTATCACCCAGCTTTACTTTTTCCTCATTCCGGCCGTTGTTTATCTTTATATGCAAGACTATGCCGTATTACCCGGATCTCCCGAAAAATATCTGAAAAGAGCTATTGTTGTTAATTTTCGTCAGAATATGCATTTGTCAATTTTACTTGTTATTGTATGCCTGACCGGCCTTTTTCTTGTTATCAGACTGATATTCTTTTGGGTATCCGACTTTTACTTCGCAAAAGGCCACAGCCAGTCAAAAAGCCAGGAATTTGCCTCAGCTTACAAAAATATTAAAACTGCCGTTTTTCTTAATCCCAATGAATCTTTTTACTTGGATGAATTAGCTTTTCCTGCAGCACAAATCGGGCTTTACCTCTATTCGGAAAATAAGGCCTCCGACTCGGCAGTTTTTATAAAAGAAGCCCTCTTCTACAATGAAAAAGCTTTAAACATTTCCCCTAAAAATGTTAACTACTGGAAAACAAAAACAAGAATTCTTTATAATCTCAGTCAAATTGACCAAAATTATCTTCCGGAAGCTATAAAAGCTTTGGAAGTTGCAAAAAAACTCTCACCTACTGATCCCAAAATCCGTTATAATCTGGCGCTTATGTATGATACGTCCGGACAGTCAAAAAAAGCATACTTTGAACTTGATGATACGGTAAAACTTAAAGTCAACTACCGCGATGCCTGGCTGGCTAAAGGCATTTTTCATGCCAGGGACGGAAATTATGAGAAGGCTATTGAGGCTCTTGAGTTTATTCTGACCAGAATAAATCCCAATGATGATGAGGCCAGAAAACAGCTTGAGGAGCTGCAGAATAAGATATGATTGTTAAAGTCCCCCATCCGGTTCTGACAAGACCGGCCAAAGAAGTAAAAAAATTTGATAAAAAGGCTGTTGATATCATTAACCGGCTGAAAAAAATCCTCAATTCGGCCGATAATCCCAAAGGGGTCGGATTAGCTGCCCCTCAAATCGGTGAAAGTCTCAGAATTTTTGTAACCAAACCCCGTGAGCCGGATAAAATAAGAGTTTTCATTAATCCGAAAATCATAAGTCAGTCACGGAAACTCTCTGAAATTAAAAGAACCGACGAAGATAAAGACAAAAGTCTGGCCAAAGAAAAAAAGCTTGAAGGTTGTCTGTCAATTGAAAATGTTTGGGGCTATCTTAAAAGGCCCTCAACCGTCAAATTGAGATTTATGGATGATAAGGGAAAAATTAAAGAGGAGGATTTCAACGGATTTATGGCGACCATTATCCAGCATGAAACAGATCACTTAAACGGAATCCTTTTCACTCAAAGGGTTTTGGAACAAAACCAGAAACTTTACCGGATTGAAAAAACGGAAAAAAATGAGGAACAGCTTGTTGAAATTGTTATATAAAACTTCATGAATGTTGTTTTTTTCGGCTCATCCGATTATTGCCTGCCGGTATTGCGTGCTTTGGATAAAAATTTTGATCTGAAAGCGGTTGTTGCTAAAAAAAGCCTTCAATCCGCATCTCTTTCACCGGTAATCCGACTGGCAGTTAATAATAATATCCCGGCGTATACCCCGTCAGATAAGAATGAATTGGAATCTTTGAAAGACAGATTGAATAAAATCAGTCCTCATCTATTTGTTGTTTCAGACTACGGCTATATTATTCCGGACAGTATTTTTACTCTACCAAAGTATAAGACAATAAATATTCATTTTTCACGCCTTCCCCGCTTTCGCGGCCCTTCTCCCGTACAATACTCGATTTTGTCGGGTGTTAAAAAGTCCTTTATTACCGTCATTTTAATGACCGGAAAAGTTGACACCGGGAATATAATTTTTCAAAAACAATATCCCGTAAATCCCTCAACCGAAACCACCGGTACGCTATATGCTAAACTTTTTCTTTTACTTTCAAAAGATCTGCCTGCAATAATTAACGGTTACATCCGTGGCAAACTGACTCCGATACCTCAACTTGGCAGACAATCAAGCGAAACAAGACTTCTAATCCGGGAAGACGGATTATTGCCATTCAGGTTGTTTATTGCTGCCTGTCGCGGCACAACAAAAAAAGGCTTTAATTCACCGGATTTTCCCCCCGAATCACTTTTTTTAAAAACTCTAAATAAGACCGGAAATTTAATAATAACTATAGAAAGGGCTGTCCGGGCTTTTGATCCCTGGCCAGGTGTTTGGACTGTAATTCCTCAAACATTAGAAATTCTTAAAAATAAAAGACTGAAAATATTGAAAGTTAGTATTGAAAAAAATAAAATAATTCCCCGGATTGTTCAGCTTGAAGGAAAAAAACCGGTCAACTGGAAGCAGTTTATCGAAGGTTACCCTCACTTCTTAAAGGTTATTTCTAATTCAGGATAATCTCCGGCTGGCATCATCATAGACGGTAAAGAGTTCCTTGTAAAAAAGAGTCAGAAGCTCCGGAGCATTCTCCTTAATCCTTACCGTCAGCTCGGAAACAGTAAAAACAGGTACCAAAAGCAGTTTTCTCAAATTGGATTTTCCCTCTATTTCAAGAATCTGTTCAAATTTCTTAATGAGATTTATCTTAACAGAATTTACAATCCACGACTCCAGTTCCTTCCGTGAATGCGGAGGCATTTTATCAAGTTCCGACTGTAATTTCTCTCCCGGAGGCAAAATATGTTTCATATTGATCAGTTTTATTAAGCCCCGATACTATCGGGGCTGTATGACGGGATAAAATACCACATTTGGACAAATTTTGCAAATTCAAAGGATTTTTTGTCAACGCGGTCAATAGCAATAGTTCAACCGAAGGTAAATGCAAACACTTGGATTCCTCTGTTTAAGAACTCCAATCGTAGCAGATGATTTGAAGCTTTATTACCAAGATCAATCAGATTATACAGTTTGGGCTCTTTTACATAAACTATACCGTTATCAATATCTCTACCGGCCGAATCTTCTCCGATAATTTTTCCGTCCAGATAAATCCTTACTCTGTCATTTGCTCCTTTCGGACCAATTACCAGAAAAACCTTTTGGGCTGTAAAATTAATTTCCAGAGAACTGTTATCAACCGATTCTCCATATTCCGAATCGATATTCCAATTGCCTAAATAAGCCAAATGATGCTCAGGAATAGCTATGCCTGTTGTATAAGTTCCATTTCCCAAAGTTATCGGCTCATTTGAAGAAAACCTTTCCATCCTGTCAAATCCCAGATAACTTTCCGGTGTCCTGGCATTAATCACGCTTTCCCCCTCACTGGTTATTTTTTTACCGGAAATATTTCCGCCTGCTTCTTCAATTAATTCACGGATGGCCGTTTCCATTTCCTCATATTTTCCTTCACCGAAATGATATTTTCTGACATAACCGTCTTTATCTATTAAATATTTAGCCGGCCAGTAGCGGTTGTCAAACATTGTCCATGTCCGGTAATCATTATCCTGGGCAACCGGATAAGAAATATTATATTGTTCGATCGCCATCCTGACATTTTCAGTTTTTTTCTCAAATTCAAATTCAGGAGTATGGACTCCGATAACGGTAAAATTATCATCCCGGTATTTTTCATACCATTTAGTCACATAGGGTAAAGTTCTGATACAGTTAATGCAGGTATAAGTCCAGAAATCAACTAATACAACCTTTCCCTTCAGAGAAGAAATAGTCAGCTGTTTTCCGCCGGTATTAAGCCAATTATTAATACCTTCTAACTCCGGAGCCTTGTATAAAACCGGCAGTTTTGATAGTCCATCGGATTTATCACCCATATTGGTTACCGGATCGGAGGCTTTTCCCGTCCTGTCAGGCATGTCCTTATCTGGTTTGAGATTCTGAAGAGCCCTGTTTATCGCATCATTTGATTCCAGACGGTAAATGAAATCTGAATAGGAAGGCACCGCATCCAATAATTTTGCCTGTAAAACCTTATCAAAATTTATCAATATCGAAAAAGCCGTCAGTATGATAATTATTCCGAAAATCCTTTGGATTATTCCCGTATATGCTGTTAAAAACCTGCTTCCGGCAAAAAGAGCATTTCCTCCGATTGAAAACAGAAACAGAACGATAAAAACTCCTGCCGAATACGAAAGAGTCACCAAAACTATACCCAAATTAACCGTCCTGGTTACCGATAACGCCGCGATAGTTGATAAAATCGGTCCTGCGCACGGTGACCAAACTATACCCAGAGACATTCCGGTTACAAAACCGGGAATAAAACCTTTTGACGGTGGTTTGGGAGTAAACTTGATAAGTGAAGATAACCGTGAAAAACCAAACTCAATAATTCCGGTCAATTTGGGTATAACAAGCGTCAGTCCCAGAAAAGTTAAAACAATAACCGCCAATAGCCTTAAAATATCTGGGTCAAAATTAAAAAAGGCAACCAGATATGATATTGTCAGCGTGAAAAAGGCAAAACTCGCCACAATTCCGAGTGAAATTCCAAATGCTTTTGTCCTGCCTCCGGTAGAAGTAGTTGAAAATATAATCGGCAAAAGAGGCCAAATGCAGGGAGCCAGAATCGTTACCAAGCCGGAAATAAAAGCAAATAAAAGAAGAATCAGCATCAATTATTTCAGATTTTCAAAAACCCCAACCCTCTGGTCATTTCCGTCTTCATGCCTTTATTTAACAACTTCAAATTCTGTTGTTAATGTTTCACCCGTTTGCCCTGCCTGATCAACCGTTTTACCTTTTATTAAAAACCAGCCGATAAATCCCACAATCAGGGCTGATAGCAGCACCAAAAAAATATTTTTGAACATTTTCTTATTTTCTTTTAAGTCTAAACAGTTCGGAAACTTCAATTCGGAAAAACTTAGCCAGTTTAAGAGCTAAGGCCACGGAAGGCGTATAATTACCCTTTTCCATGGCAATAATTGTTTGCCTCGTAACTCCGACTTTAGCGGCTAATTCTTCCTGAGTCAATTCCTTTTCTTTACGGTATTTATAGACTAAACTGATAACTTTATCCATCGGTGTATAATATTAATAGATCAATATCTATGAGTCAATATCAATTAACATTTTAACTTACTTTAAAAATAAACCGGAAATAATAAAATAGTATAAGAGAAATGTAAAACAAACGTTACAAAATCGGAAAGAAACCGTTTTTATGTTGAATTTTTATAAATCTTTGCTAAAATAAGAGCCATTTATGACCAGATTAAAAGAAGGAATGAGACCATCACCATTATTTGAAACGGCAATACAATTTCCTGCGGATAGATTTGATACTTTGCCGGTTGCTGATAGTTCTCCTTTAATCCCGTTGAAAACCCTGACTAAAAATTATTATCGGGAAAATGCCCCCCTGGCCAACCAGTTGCCTTACCCTGAAGAAAGAGGATCTTTAAATGAGATTTATAAAAATACATCAGCCCATGAAACGCAACATGCTTTAATAGCCAAGGCCTTCGGTATTAAAAGCTCAGTTTCTCTGGAAAGAAAAGGGAATTCATTGGGTAGAACATCTTTTGACGGATACATTCCGCTTTCAAAATTTAAAATTATCGCTGCCGGCGGAGCAGTTAATACTGCCGGGGCAGGTCCGGCTCAGGGTTATGGAATGGATCTTTACCAGATTAGTGTAGCAAACTTTCTTCAGAATATGTCTCCTGATAACGTAGATCCTTATATCCTCATGGCTAAAAGCGTCCTGGATGCCAATTATCCCCGGGAAGTTCAAATAAAATCCGCGGAAATTATCGCTTATTTAGGAGGTACTGCTGATATCGATCTGGTTTTACAACAAGCCGAATTCGAATTGGAAATGGAGGGGATGAATTTTGACAGATTCTATTCTGAGAGGGAGGAAAAACTTGCCGAATTGAAAAAAAAGATTAGTTTAGCGGAAGCGGATGATAAAAGGATGGTTGAAATAAAACTGATAGAAGAAAATGAAGATCAT
>MFJF01000026.1:9388-32915 GCA_001779115.1 Candidatus Gottesmanbacteria bacterium RIFCSPHIGHO2_01_FULL_40_15 | reverse complement strand
TCTCTCTTTTGTCACCCGAAAGTTTTGCATAGCCATAACCGGGAAAATCCACAAAATAGAATTTGTCATTTATTAGGAAAAAATCCATCCTGATAGTTTGTCCCGGGTGCGAACTTGTTCGGGCAAGATGTTTTTTGTTTACAAGAGAATTAATGAGAGTTGATTTGCCTACATTTGACCTACCGATGAAAGCCACCTGGAATTTACCGTCATAAAGGATATCAGCCGTTCCTGTAATGCCCTTAACAAATTTAGCCGATATGATTTTCAATGGAATCCTATCCTTTCTTTATTAATGATATCTCATTTTTATTTTATAAATTATATTTTAATACCAAAGATAAACTAAAGTTTAGGATCTTTTATATGAAAATATGAAGGATATGGATATACTGGAAGAAATAAACTCTAAAAAGAAAAAATCAAATTATCGCTGGAGAAAGCTTCTTATTGGAATAGTAGGAACAACTGTTGTAGGAATTGGAGCGTACTCGTATAAAAACCTACCTTTTTATATAGGTGAAAAAGTTGTTGAAGTCGTTGATGGGGATACTCTTATTATTGCAAATCGCCAGCCGATTAGACTCTACGGTATAAATGCCCCGGAACTAGAATATTGCTTGGGTAAAGATGCAAAAGACGCATTGACTTCACTAATTTTAAATAAAAAAGTTATTTTACGGGAACCCTTGTCCGACGGGAGGGGAAGGATCTTAGCCCTTGTTTATCAGAACGGTCGGCTTATAAATGAAATTATGATAAAGTCAGGCCTTGCCCAATATCGACGGCAGGGAGGATCAGAAACTGAAAAGTTAAGTAAGGCAAACGGAGACCGTTGGTTTTGTACTGAAAAACAGGCACAAAAAGCAGGATTTACCAAAGCCCCCGGCTGCTAAATCGTTACCAAATCTGCTGCGGGGCAGGGATTCGAACCCCGATAAACGGATTCAGAGTCCGTTGTCCTACCGTTAGACGACCCCGCAATGTATATTATCGGTGATGCTAATTTTATCAAAAACTGGTCGCTTTTACACTCTCCTCATCTTCGTAATATTGATGTAGAATTAATACTCATGAAAAATGTTGTTGTTTTTGCCGGTAATGAATGCGTTAAGGAGAGGGAAGATTATTATTACCGGTTGGCCTATGATACCGGAAAAGTATTGGCTGAAAACGGTTTTGTAACAATAACCGGCGGCGGTCCCGGCCTGATGAATGAAGTCATGCGCGGTGCTGTTTCAACCGGCGGGAAAACAATTGCGGTTTGTCTGGAAATTTCCGGTAGAAAACATACCCTGTTTGCCACGGAAAAAACGGTTTATCACTCATTATCGGATAGGCAAAACAAACTTTTAAGTCTGGGAGAAGCATTTATAAGCCTGCCGGGCGGAATAGGAACCTTGTTTGAAATCACCCAGGTTCTGGCAATGAAAAGAAAAGAGGAGATTTCCCGTGATCTTCCCCTGATCCTGATAGGCAATCCCCATTTCTCAAATTTCAACTCTCTGATAAGATATCTGAATAAGGATGGTTTTGTTCCTCCGCAGATAACCGATTTTTACCGGACTGTGGATAATCCGCAACAGGCGGTAGACCTGTTAAACCGATATAACAAAAAATGAAATACCGGCTTGTTATTGCTGATGTTGACGGTACTCTTATTAAACCGGGTGACTGCAAAACCACCGGTGTGTCACCGCGGGTTGCCAAATCAGTCGAGACCGCCCGAAAAAAAGGTGCAGTATTTTCAATCGCCACAGCCAGGTCAATGGATTGGGTTGAAACTCTGGTTAAAACTATGAAGCTTGATTCTCTGATTATATTGGATAACGGAGCGCGGATTTATGACTGCATGACGGAAAAATATATATTCAATGCATATATTTCCAAAAAAAAGGTTGAAGAAATTATGTCGGTTTTAAAAAAATTGCCTTTTGAAAAGTATTACGTTGACACAAATAACCGGTATCTTTACAATCCTTTAAATCCCCGGATCTTTAAAGAAGTTGTCAAGATTATGATTCTCCATGTTTCCCCTTATGATGCCCAGGAAATCTTTGAAACAGTTTCTTCAATAAAAGACATCAGAGTAACCAAAAGCGTATCCGGAACCGATCCGGTGAAAGAGTCGATCCATATTACCGATATTGAAGCTTCCAAAGAGAAAGCCCTGAAAAGAATTATTGATCTTTTAGGGATTAGTCAGGATCAGGTTATTGCCATCGGGGACAGCTATAATGATTTTTCGCTCCTGACATCAAGCGGTTTAAAAGTTGCCATGGGAAATGCCGTTGCCGAAATAAAATCAATTGCTGATTATATTGCTCCCTCCTATGACCAGGACGGCGTTGCCGATGTTTTGGACAAATTCATAATAAAAGAGTCTTGAATAATCCATCAGGGATATGAAAAATACTTTCCAATTCGTTAAGTCGGGAGAAAAGAAAGGTCAACTTCTTATAACCTGTGATAACAAGGGAAATCCTAACGGTACTGCGACCAGATTTGATTGCCACAGGGGAAACGGTATTACCCACCTGGCTTTTATGGCTTTTCTTTTGGATGAAAAGAATAATTTGGTTTTAACAAAAAGGGCCGGCAATAAATCTTTGTGGCCCGGATTTTGGGACACTTCGGTTGTCAGCCATGTACTGCCGGGTGAAACTCCCAAACAGGCGGCCCTCAGAAGAAGCAAAGAAGAATTGGCAGTTTCTGCTGAATTTAAAATTTTCGGAGAATTTTACTATCAGGCGAGGCAAAATGACCAATCTGAAAATGAATATTGTTATCTGTTATCCGGAAAAACTGAACAGAAAGTAATTCCCAATCAGGTTGAAATATCGGAAATAAAAATTGTAAATTCTGATGCATTTTCCGAATTTTATAAAAGGAATTTGATAAAATTTACTCCCTGGTTCAATATTGCCTTAAAAAAATACAATCTGGAAAAAATAATATGGCAGAAAAATATAAAGCCGTCTTCTCGCTCGGTATAACCGTCACACTATTTGCATTTTTGGCAATTATAGCCAAGTCTCTGGTTGCTGACACTCCTTCAGTAATAGTTCTCTTTTTACGGATGGTTTTTGCTTTTTTCGCTTTTCTCCCTTTTTTACTGAAAAGTAAAGTCTGGAGGAAAAAACACTTTAAGGATCTGATTTTCACTTCTGTTTTTTCCGGGATAAATGTCACCCTTTTTATGACGGGAATAGAATTCACCAGTGCCTCGGTCAGCCAGTTGATTTATGCTGCTATGCCCGTTTTGACAATTCTCTCAGGATTAATTCTGTTCAACCAGAAATTCTCTAAAACAAGAGTTACCGGTGTAGTTATCGGACTGCTCGGAATTGTTTTTATAATATTCCGTTCAGCGGTGGAAATGGGAGAGACAATAACAGGCAGCCTGTCAGGTAATCTTTTAATTACTATTGCCATGCTGTCCTGGTTAACCTACGTTTTACGGTCAAAAAAATTATCAGCTTACTTCCGTCCGGTGGAAATCGGCAGTGTATCGGTAACTGTAGGATTAATAATTTCAATTTTACTATTGGCGATCCGATTATTAATAAACCAAACTGTTCCTGCGTTATCGCTCCCGTTATTGTTAGGCGCTTTGTATATGGGTGTTCTCGGTACTTTTATTACTTATATACTGCTTCAATATGCCATAAAAATATTGTCGCCTTTAACCGTAAATTTAACTGCTTATATTCAGCCGATAATAACGACATTCCTGGCGGTAATAATATTGGGCGAGAAATTGACTGTAAATTTTATAATCGGTTCCCTGTTTGTCTTTATGGGAATCTTTTTGACAGTAACAATGGAATTTATAAACCGCTGATTTTAAAAAGTTATGTTTGGAAAGTTATTTTATTATTTATAATATAATAAAATCATCCCTTATTGAATCATTTACAATAATTTCCGATTTTGTCTATGACGCAAATAATCAAAAGCAATCCGATCGTTGTTGATGTTGAAACCCAGCTGACCTTTCAGGAAGCGGGAAATGATTTAAAAAAACTTAAAGTCTCCCTGGCCGGTGTTTATGATTTTAAGTCGGATAAATTTTGTGCTTTCCGGGAGAATGAATTGGATAAGCTGTTCCGCATGATGGAACATGCTTCTCAGGTTATCGGCTTTAACATTAAAAAATTCGATTTACCGGTTCTGGCTCCCTATTATCGGGGCAATATCAGGCAGTTTGAAACTGTTGATTTGCTGGAACTTGTCGAAAAAAACCTGGGATATAGGGTATCTCTTGACAGTCTGGCCGGTTCAACTTTGGGGTTAAAAAAAAGCGGTCACGGTTTAATGGCAATTAATTATTTCCGGCAGGGGGATTGGCAAAAGCTGGAGAGTTATTGTCTGGATGATGTCAGAATCACCAGGGATCTCTACTCTTACGTTTTAACCAACAAAAAAGTGATAATCAGGACAGGAAGTGTTTTGAAGGACTTGCCCATGGAAATAATTATCAAGCCGAAAAAAGATAAATCAGTCAGTCTCTCGTTGCCTTTTTGAAAGTTAATTCAGTCCAGATTCAGTTCAGGTACTTTTTTACCCCTTTTGTGTCTGACATATTCAATAAATGCCGGAAGAACGGAAATAAATATTATTCCGAAAATGGCATAATGGAAATTATCTTTTATAACCGGCAGATTACCGAAAAAATAACCTGTAAATAAAAACAGTCCGACCCAGGAAATGCCTCCGGCAATGTTATAGGTAATAAATCTTCCGTAAGACATTTTACCGATGCCGGCAACAAAGGGAGCAAATGTGCGGATTATCGGTATGTATCTGGCCAGTATAATAGTCTTACCTCCGTATTTCTCATAAAACTTTTCCGTTTTAACAAGATGTTCTTTTTTCAAAAGGGGAATCCTTCTCAACTTGAATATTCTCGGCCCGATGATGTATCCGATCCAGTAATTGACCGTATCCCCGGCAACTGCGGCAAAAGCCAGGATCAGAAAAAGTAGTATTATGTTTAATGATCCGGCCACCGACAATGTACCGGCGGCAAACAGAAGCGAATCACCGGGCAGAAACGGTGTCACGACCACTCCTGTTTCCAGGAAAATAATCAGAAATAAAAGAATATAGGTCAAAGGGCCGATCTGGAGGATAATTGATCCGAGATGCTCGTCCAAATGTATAAATATTTCAAAAATTCCCTGCAATAATTCCATAATCCGGAAATAAAATACAATTATAACAGATGCCGGATCTTCATAGGATCGGTTGAAAATAGAAATAACTGCTACTATAATACTAACAGTTTAACAGCCTATGAAAGTATCTAAAAAAGAGGATTTCGCCATACTGTTAATGACGGTTCTGGCGGAAAATTATTCGATTAAATACATCCCCTTGTCATTTGTTTCCCGGAAAACCGGCCTTTCCCCTCTTTTTCTTAAACATATCGCCCTGGAATTAAAAAATAAAGGCCTGATCGAAAGCCGGGAAGGCACCCTGGGAGGCTATCGGCTCAACCAAACTCCCGACAGCATCTCAGCCGCCCAGATAATTAATGCCGTTTCCGAAGGATCCATTGTTAAAATATCCTGTACCAAAAAAACCTGTGTTGTCGGCCGGGACAATTGTATCTGCTTTGTCTTTTGGGGAAATTTCAACCGTAAAATGTATTCCTATCTGGATAATGTCAAACTTTCAGAGATTGCTGGATTATGAAACTTGAAATAAAAAATCTGACGGCTTCGATAAACGGCAAAAAAATATTGGATGGCATTTCCCTTCATCTTGAACCGGGAAAAATCTACGCGCTGATGGGTCCCAACGGCAGCGGAAAGTCAACATTAGCCCAAATTCTGATGGGGCATCCCGCCTTTGAAGTTGGGGGAGTCGGCAAAAAAAAACCTTCAGTAATGCTAAACGGCACACAGCTTCTCGGATTATCTCCCGATAAACGCTCGCGTTTGGGATTATTTTTGGCCTTCCAAAATCCGGTCAGTTTGCCGGGAGTCAATGTGTCCAATCTTTTAAGGTCTGCCGCCCATGAGGCAAATTCTTCAAAAAATCAAATAAAAAGTAATTTTAATCCGGCGTTAAATGTTATCAGTTTTAATGAAATCCTCTTTCGGCAAGCCCAAAATATAAGCATCAATCCCGAACTTCTCCGCCGCAGTTTAAATGAGGATTTCTCGGGTGGAGAAAAGAAAAAACTTGAGATACTTCAATCTGTTATTTTGTCTCCCAAATATGCCGTCTTTGACGAGATTGATACCGGTTTGGATGTGGACGCTCTGAAAATAGTGGCCCGGCAACTTATGAATTTGAAAAAACAGGGCTGCGGCATACTGCTTATTACCCATTACTTAAGAATTCTTCAATTTGCCAGACCCGATCATGTTTATATTTTGGTCCAGGGGAAAATTAAGGAAAAAGGCGGCTTTAATTTGGCCGGTGTTGTGGAAAAATCAGGTTATCGCAAATGGGCTTCATAATTTTTAATTGAAATATGGATAATGCTTCACTTTTGCGGCAAAGCTATAAGTACGGTTTCCATAAACCTGAAAAATATGTTTTTAAATCCAAAAAAGGATTGGATGAGAGTACTGTCCGGGAAATTTCCTGGCAAAAACAGGAGCCAGTATGGATGCTTAAGTTCCGGCTTGATTCGCTGAAGGTTTTTCAAAAAAAACCTCTGCCTCAATGGGGCGGGGATTTGACCGGGATAAAATTCAACGAAATTTATTATTATATTAAACCTACCGATAAAAAAGTTAACAATTGGCAGGATTTGCCGGAGGAAATCCGCGATACCTATGACAGAATAGGAATTCCTGAGGCGGAAAAGAAATTCCTGGGTGGAGTTTCAGCTCAATATGACTCAGAAAGCGTTTACAACAGCATCCAGAAAACATTAAGTAAAAAAGGCGTAATATTTCTTGACATGGATTCAGGTCTGAAAAAATACCCGGATCTGGTCAGGGAATATTTTGGCAAGCTGATACCGCCGCAGGATAATAAATTTGCCGCGTTAAACAGCAGTGTCTGGTCAGGCGGTTCATTTGTTTATGTACCTAAAGGCGTCAGGGTACAACTTCCTCTCCAGGCTTATTTTCGCATTAATGCCGCCAATATGGGTCAATTTGAAAGAACCCTGATAATTGCTGAAGAGGGCAGTTTTGTCCATTACGTTGAAGGCTGTACCGCGCCGGTATATTCAACCGATTCCCTCCACAGTGCCGTAGTGGAAATTTTTGTTAAAAAAGGCGCCAGAGTCAGATATACCACCATCCAAAACTGGTCCCAAAATGTCTATAATCTGGTAACCAAAAGAATGCGTGTGGAAGAAGGCGCCACAGGTGAGTGGATCGACGGCAATCTCGGCAGTCGCCTTACCATGAAGTATCCCAGTGTCTATCTGATGGGAAAAGGTGCCAGGGGTGAGATCCTGTCAGTGGCTTATGCCGGTCAAAATCAGCATCAGGATGCCGGCGGCAAAGCCCTTCATTTTGCCCCTGATACAACAAGCCGGATAACCTCCAAATCAGTCAGTTGCCGGGGCGGCCGGACCAGTTATCGGGGTTTAATTCAAGTCTTCCCTTCGGCTTTGCATGCCAAAACCAAAGTCGTTTGTGATGCCCTTCTTATCGATGATGCGTCACGCTCCGATACGTATCCGACAATGGATATCCGCCACAGCGATGTTCAAATCGAACATGAGGCGACAGTCAGTAAAATAGGAGACGAACAGCTTTTTTATCTCATGAGCCGCGGGTTATCCCAAGCTGATGCGCAGGCACTCATTGTAAACGGTTTTATCGAGCCGATTGTAAAGGAGCTTCCCCTGGAATATGCCGTTGAATTAAACAAGCTAATTCAATTGGAAATGCAGGGTTCAATCGGTTAAACATGAGCCCTCTTACTATGAATGAAATAAAATCCAATGCCCCAAGTAATGTAATTCTGATCGATAGGCTCAGTGACACGGTCCGCTACCGGGTAAAAAGCAACACCAAATACACGTTCATAATATTTCTTGAAGGGAATCACGATGCACAAGGAAAAGTGGAAATTGAAATAGAAGGCAGTAACGCGGACGTTAAAATTCTCGGACTACTTTTGGGCACGGGCACTTCCCGCCTGCGTCTGTATACCCTTCAAAATCATCATAAGCCCTCAAGCGTCAGCGATTTGTTGATAAAATCCGTCCTGTTTGGTAAATCTAAATTATATTATGAAGGTTTGATAAAAATAGGTAGCGGTGCCCAAAAATCAAACGCTTATCAGAAAAATCAGGTGCTTTTAATGTCAAAAGATGTTTGGGCTGACAGCCGGCCGAAACTGGAAATATTGGCCAATGACGTGCGTTGCACCCATGGCGCAACCATTGGTAAAATAGACAGAGAGTTGTTATTTTATCTCTCTTCCCGCGGATTAAACGAAAAGAAAGCGTCACAACTTATAATAAGCGGTTTTTACCAGGAAGTTTTGGACAGAATTCCCGACCGGAATTTATCGGAAAAACTGTCTCTACGATTGGATAGTCTGGTTGTTAAATATTTATAATTTTAAAAATTTTAATGGACGAATTTATCAAAGTTGCCAAAAAATCGGAAATTGCCGAAGGCCAAATGAAGGAATACCGTATCAGCGGAAAAACTGTCGCCATCGCCAATATTGCCGGCGAATTTCTGGCATTTGACGGTATCTGCACCCATGCTCATTGCGCTCTTGCCGGCGGATATCTGGACGGATATACGCTAACCTGTTATTGTCACGGAGCCCAATTTGATATTAAATCAGGCAGTGTTCTGGCTCCGCCCGCCCCCGAACCTGTTTCCGTTTATGAAGTCAAGCTGGACGACAGCGATATTTTATTAAAAATCTGAAACGATTAGGACGAGGAATGCTAGATACTAAAAAAATAATTCCCGACTTTCCCATTCTGGGTAAAAAAATCAACGGCAAGCCTCTAATTTATCTTGACTCAACTGCCTCATCACTTAAACCGGCTCAGGTAATAAGGGCAATGGATGATTATTACCAAAGATACGGAGTCAATATTTTCCGGGGTGTTTATAAGCTGTCGGAAACCGCCACCGAAAAATACGAATCTGCCAGAAGTACGGTTGCTTCTTTTATCGGTTCAAAAGAAGCAAATGAAATAATATTTGTCAGAAATGCAACCGAAGCTGTTAATCTGGTTGCCGCTACTTGGGGAGAAGTCAACGTTGACAGTCAGTCAAATATCATCTCAACGGTCATGGAACACCATGCCAATATAGTTCCCTGGCAGCAATTAGTCAAAAGGAAAAACGCCAAACTCAACTATTTGGATATTACGGAAGAAGGCAGGTTACAGCCCGGACAAATTGAAAATAAAATAAACGTAAATACCCGCCTTATTGCCTTAACTTATGTATCAAATGTATTGGGGACAATAAACCCGGTTGCAAAAATAATAAAAATCATAAAAGAAATTAATCCGGGTGTAAAAATCCTGGTTGATGCCGCCCAGGCGGTGCCTCATATGAAAATCGACGTCAATAATTTAGGAGCCGATTTTTTGGTTTTCTCCGGCCATAAAATGCTCGGGCCAACCGGTATTGGAGTTCTTTGGGCAAAAGGGGAAATTATGAAGGATTTGCCTCCTTATCAGACAGGCGGGGATATGATCAGGGAAGTTTATCTTGACAGAACTGTATTTAACGATATACCTCATCGCTTTGAAGCGGGTACTCCGCATATTGCCGGAGCTATCGGTTTGGCGGAAGCGGTCAGATATCTCGACAGTCTGGGAATGGATAAAGTCAGACGACATGAAGAAGAACTGGCGGAATATGCGCTCTCTAATTTGACCGGTATGAAAGAAATAACCGTTTACGGACCCCACACTGCCGGTGACCGTGCTGCTGTGGTTGCCTTTAATGCCAAAGGAGTTCATCCGCATGATATGGCCCAAATTCTTGACAGGGATAATATCTGTATCCGCTCAGGCCACCACTGTGCCATGCCCTTGCATACGCGTCTGCAAATTCCTGCCTCATGCCGGGCTTCATTTTATATTTATAACACCAAAAAAGACGTGGATTTATTGATCGAAGGAATTCTGAAAGCCAAAATTTTTTTTGAATAATGAATCATGGATGATATTTACCGGGAAAATATTCTCGATAACTACCGCCATCCGAAGAACTTCGGCAAGCTTGTAAATGCCGATATTGAGGAAGAACTTGGTAATCCTTTTTGCGGCGATAAAATAGCGGTCAGCCTAAAATTAACAGGCACTCACAAACAAGGGGTTGACAGAAAAGTCCGGGATATCAGGTTTAACGGACAGGGATGTGCCGTATCAATAGCTTCAGCTTCGCTTGTTACGGAATATATAAAAGGCAAATCTTTAAGGGAAATTATGGCGTTAAACAGGGAAACTGTCTTATCGCTTATGGGAATAGAGCTGACACCGACAAGGTTAAAATGTGCTCTTCTTTCTTTGGAAACCGTTCAAAACGCCGTAAAACAAACATTCACCGGCTAATTCAATTCTTGCTAACCGGTCAATAATTGTATATAAAATATTTATGCCCGATAATCCTTCAGGCCCCAAAAAAATAGGCAAATATACGGTAACTGTTGACCGTGTTCTGTGTATCGGGGCTGCCTCATGCATAGCTGTCGCACCCAAAACATATGCGCTCGATAACCAAGCCAAAGCAATTTTCCTGGATACTGCGGTCGAGGAGGCCCCGGAGGCAATTGTTGATTCCGCTAAAGCCTGCCCTGTAGCCGCAATTATTATTCACGATGAAAGCGGCAAACAAATATATCCCTGAAAAAATTACGCCGGTACTGCAAATACCGGATGGAATTATGTGTAATAACCGACTGAATATCAGACGGTGTCCCGGCTGTTATTTCAATCTTATTTTCGCAGTGCCCGGCAGAAGGGATACAATTTGTAAAAATTGCTCGGATTGTTAAATAAATAATTGATATATGGTTGATATCACGGTTAAAATAGGCGGCGAAGCCGGTTTTGGGATCATGACCACCGGGTTGCTTTTGGGTAAAATTGCCACCAGGTCGGGGTATCACGCTTTTGAATATTCCGAATATCCTTCACTGATAAGGGGAGGCCATAACGTCATAGAAGTAAGAATTTCCGATTCGGAAATTTATTCCCAAAAAAGTAAAGTTGATATATTGCTCTGTCTTAATCTGGAAACTTTCAATCTTCATGCATCTGAAGTAAAAGATGGGGGAGTGATAGTTTACGATGAGGAAAAAATAGCTCAGGATAAAATAAAAAAAACGGCTGGAAACATCTCATTTGTTCATGTTCCCTTTAACCGAATCCTTCAGGAACAAAAATTACCGACAGTCATGCTGAATAATATCGCATTGGGTGTATTGATGCATTTATTGGGGGCGGATTTGGAAATTCTTAATAACTTAATTGAAGAAAATTTCGCCAGGAAAAGCCGGGAAATCATAGACAAAAATCAAACCGCTGCCAAAGTCGGCTTTGAAGTCAGTCAGAAAAGCCTTCCCCAGGGATCTTCGGTAAAACTTACACCGTTAAAGGATGCCTTACCAAAAATGTATATCAGCGGTAATGAAATGATCGGACTGGCGTCCATCGCTGCCGGTTGCCGTTTTTATGTGGCATATCCGATGACTCCGACTTCTGCTGTTTTGCATTATCTGGCTGCCAAATCGGGAAATAGCGGTATGGTAGTTAAACATGCGGAAGATGAAATTTCCGTAATCAATATGGCTTTGGGAAGTGCCTTCGCCGGTGTCCGCTCCATGGTAGGAACATCAGGAGGCGGGTTTGCCCTGATGGTTGAGTCGGTCTCTCTTGCCGGTATAACTGAAACTCCGATTGTTATTGTTATGGGTCAGCGTCCCGGACCGGCAACCGGTATGCCGACCTGGACCGAGCAGGGTGATCTTCTTTTTATTCTCCATTCCGGTCACGGTGAATTCCCCAAAATACTGTTAGCTCCGGGCGATATGGAAGAAGTATATAAATTAACACTTGAAGCATTCAATCTGGCCGATAAATACCAGACTCCTGTCTTTATTATTGTTGACAAATATATTCAGGAAGGTCACCAGTCAGTCGATAAATCAAAAATATCGGAATTTAAGTATCCGGTTGACCGCGGCAAATTGTTATCCCAGGAAGATCTGTTAAAAATATCCGCATATAAACGCTATTTGGATTCACCGGACGGAATATCTCCGCGGGCCATCCCCGGAATGGAAAACAGCCTCCACCAGGCCAATTCTTATGAACATTTGGAAGACGGTCATACTACTGAGGACGCCGGGGAAAGATCAAAACAGGTTGAGAAAAGAAACCGTAAAGCGGCAACTTATTTAAAACAGGATTTTCAAATGCCAAGGATTTACGGTGATGATAACGCCCCCCTCACGCTGATCTCCTGGGGGTCAATGAAAGCTCCGGTATTGCAGGCAATGAAGGAATCCGCTTCTCATAAATTTAACTTGCTGCATTTCAACAGGCTTTGGCCGCTTGACCGGGAAAAGCTTAAACTTCTTTTATCCGGGTTGAAAAAGACTCTTCTTGTGGAAAATAACTCACAGGGTCAATTAGGTCAGCTTTTAACCATGGCCACTGGTGTTGAATTTGATGAAAAGTTATTAAAATTTACCGGCCGTCCCATATATCCGGAAGAAATTATCGCCAAAGTTAACTCAATAACCTGAATATGGATAACCTGAAACAGGCTTTACCTAAAGCTCAAAAAAATCCGCCACCGGCTCCGGTTGTATCCTCCTCCTCAGGCTCATTACCTTCCGCCTCAAAGCTTCATGCCGCTTTTAGCGGATATTTCCCTACCTGGTGCCCGGGTTGCGGTAATTTCGGTATTTGGACAGCAATCAAATCGGCTTTTTCCAAAATGAAGCTTAATCCGGATAAAATGGCTGTTGTTTTTGGTATCGGTTGTTCCGGTAATATGAATGATTTTCTCTGGGCAAACAGCTTTCATGCGCTGCACGGCCGGGCCATACCCAATGCCGTCGGTATTAAAATTGCCAATCACAGCCTTCCCGTAATTGTCATAGTTGGAGACGGCGATTGTTATGGTGAAGGAGGAAATCATTTTCTTCACGCGGCCAGGGGTAATCATGATATTACTGTCATTGTCCATGACAACCGGGTATACGGTCTGACCACCGGTCAGGTCGCCCCGACCGCTTATAAAGGTTTCAAATCCAGGTCAACTCCAAACGGAATAATCGAAGTGCCTGTTAACCCGATTGCCCTGGCGGTTTCCCAGGGTGCCACTTTTGTCGGGCAGGGTTTTTCAGGTGACATGGCTCATTTGACCCAACTTTTGGAATCCGCGGTTAAACACCGGGGTTTTTCCGTGGTCAATGTTTTTCAACCCTGTGTTACGTTTAATCATGTTAATTCGTACTCCTGGTACCGTGAACGGGTATACAAACTGGCTCCTGAAAATCATAATCCGGAGGATATAAACCGGGCTTGGGAAAAGTCGCTCGAAGTTGAGGAAAAAATTCCTCTTGGAATCATTTATCAGGTAGAAAGACCGGTATATACGGACAGTTTACCCCAACTGGCCGAAAAGCCGTTGGTATTTTCAGAACCGGTCACAGATTTGGAAATGCTTATTAATGAATTTGTCTGATCAGAAAAGCCAAAACAGTTGACTTGACACCTAGCACTCTATCTGTTAAACTGCTAAATTACGATGACTGATCCTGAAAATCAGGGAAAAATAAAAACATTGCCCGTAATCCCGATAAGAGACGGTGTCGTCTTCCCGAATACGGAAATCGTTCTGACTTTTGGACGTCCGCGTTCACTGGCCGCTATAGAAGCTTCCAACTCAACCGACAGAAATGTTATTCTCGTCATGCAGAAAACTCCCCATCTTCACGAACCGGCAACATCCGATTTATACGGTGTCGGTACCATTGCCCGCATAGAAAGACTCTTAAAAACTGACGGAGAAATAAATGCCCTCGTTAAGGGGATTCATAGGGTAGAAATCCTCTCATACGAGTCTACCGATCCTTATTTTACGGCTAAGGTAGTAGAATCAAAAGATGAAGGAGTCCAATCGGAAGAAACAACTGCACTGGTAAACCATATAACTTCGGAGCTTAAAAGAGCGGTAAATTTAGGCAAATCCGTTGATTTTCTCTCATTCATGAATATAATGTCGGGTTTATCCCCCGGGGAATTTGCCAATCATGTTGCTTCTGTGTTGGATATCAAACCAACCGAAAAACAGCTTCTTTTGGAAACTCGCCATGTCAAAGACAGGCTGACGCGGATTTCCGAGTACCTTACCCGTGAAGTGAAAATCCTTGAAATAGAAAGAAAAATTGCCAGTAAAACCCAGGAAAAATTTGATAAAAGCGTTAAAGAGGCCGTTCTGCGTGAAAGATTAAAGACTATAGAAAAGGAACTCGGCGAAGAAAATGAATCCAAAGAAGTCAGGGAACTTCTTGATAAGATTAAGAAAGCCAAAATGTCCGCTGATGTCGAAGAAAAAGCCAAAAAGGAATTAAAAAAACTGGCTCAGATGTCCAGTTATAACCCGGAAGCTTCTTATATCAGAACATATCTGGATTGGCTTGTTGAACTGCCCTGGAGTATAGCTTCATCAAATGAAGTTGACATAAAGCAGGCTGCTAAAATTCTGGATGAAGACCATTTCGGTTTAAAAAAGGTTAAAGAAAGAATTCTTGAATATCTTTCCGTGATGAAGTTGAAAAAGAAAATTGAAGACAGTATTTCCAAAGAAAAAGGCAAAGATAATAAAAACATCAAAACTGAGAAGGATAAAAAAGATATTCTGCCGTCTGAGATGATGAAAAGAAAAACAGGTAACCCGACAATTTTATGTTTCGTCGGACCTCCCGGGGTCGGCAAAACTTCTCTCGGCCGCTCAATTGCCCGTTCTCTCGGACGGAAATTCGTCAAAATGTCCTTAGGCGGAATAAGAGATGAAGCCGAAATCCGCGGACACAGGAGAACTTATGTCGGTTCCATGCCCGGACGCATAATCCAGGGTATAAAATCAGCCGGTACCAAAAACCCGGTTTTTATGCTTGACGAAATAGATAAGGTCGGCACCGATTTCAGGGGAGATCCCTCAGCCGCGCTTCTGGAGGCTCTTGACCCTGAGCAAAATCATTCCTTTTCTGACCATTACATGGAAGTTAACTTTGATTTATCAGACGTCATGTTTATTACAACATGCAATATACTTGATACCATTCCACCTGCTTTAAAAGACAGATTGGAAATAATTCATTTTCCCGGTTATACCGAGGATGAGAAATTCAATATTGCCAAAAATTTTCTGGTCGGCAAACAAATTGATGCCCATGGTCTAAGTTCTGGCCAGATAACCATAACGGATGGAGTTATACACCAGGTGATCAGAAGATATACCCGTGAAGCCGGAGTAAGGAATCTGGAAAGGGAAATTGCCACAATTTTCAGAAAAGTTGCCCGTGAGGTTGTTGAAGGTAAGGTTAAAAAAATAACCATAAAAGTAGCCGAGCTCCAAAAATACTTGGGTCCGGCTAAATTCACGGCTTACCTGGCTGAGAAAAAGGATGAAGTCGGCATGTCCACCGGCCTGGCCTGGACGGAAGCCGGCGGCGATATACTTTTTATTGAAGTTGCCCTTATGAAAGGAAAAGGTAATCTTCTTCTTACCGGGCATTTGGGTGATGTCATGCAGGAATCCTGCAAAGCTGCCATGTCTTATGTCAGAGCCAAAGCCAAACTTCTCGGATTAAATGAAAAATTTTATCAGAATATTGATGTCCATGTTCATGTTCCGGAAGGTGCTGTTCCTAAAGATGGTCCGTCAGCCGGTGTTGCCATCACTACGGCGTTGGTGTCAGCCCTGTCGGATATACCCGTTAAAAAGACAGTTGCCATGACCGGAGAAATTACTTTAAGAGGCCGGGCTCTCGAAATCGGAGGAGTCAAAGAGAAGGTTATTGCCGCGCACCGGGCCGGAATAAAAACCGTCATCATGCCAAAACCCAATAAAAAGGATTTGGAAGACATTCCTAAATATGTCTTGGACGATCTTAAATTTGTCTTTGTTGATCATATGGATCAGGTTCTGAAAGTAGCGCTTATTAAACCTTTAAAGACAAAAGAAGAGGAATTGGAAAGACCAAAAACCGGCTATCATCCTCTAATCGCCCGCCTTCCCTCCTGATTCATAAGCGGTGCCGCCTAGCCATGCCGTATCTTAAGATTTTGCTACACTCGAAAAGACAATTCTTGATATCCTGGCAATCTTATCTTTTGTTTCCTCAACGTCAGTCACATCGGTTGTTAAAATTCCCAGAAAATAAGGCCGTTCCGGGAGGTCAACAATCCCAACATCATGGACTTTACCCACTTCATCACCCGTTTTGTGGTAGAAAGTTATTGTTTCAGGAACACCCCTGCTGATTCTGTCCTCAAAATCGCTGTCATCCATAAAATCTACCATTTCCTTATTTAACTCTTCTGAAGAAATTTCCCCGTTATATATTTTTTTCGTGATGACAAACATATCTTTGACGGAAGTTTTATTGTTTTCCATATCGGTTTGTGTTAAACCCCATTCCTCAATTAGTTTTTGTATTTCATCCATTCCGATTATCACCGACGCAAGTAAATATGCCGCTGTATTGTCGGATTTTTCCATCATCAACCTGGCCAGGGTTTTAATGGAGTATGGGGTACCGGGCTTATCGTATCTCATCGAACCGGTGCCGTAATCCTGTATGTCTTTTTGTTGGGGAACAATAATTTTATCAAGATCAATTTCATCTTTTCCGGCCAAATGGTAAAGCGCCGCCAGAATCGGGATTTTATTAACGGATGCGGCAGTCAGAACAATGTCTTCATTTATTCCGAAATTATCTCCCGTTTTCAGGTCATAGAAATAAACGGAAAAAGTCCCCGTTGTATTTGCCAGCTCTTTATTGATATCGGTTTTAATCTCTGTGACGGGAATAATTTTTTTCTTATCGATTTTGATATCCTGCGCCGTCAGGGCATAGCTGTCAATTACCGGATTTACAATGTCTTCTTTATTGATTTTAATTATGATTAACAGAAGAAGAATGACACTGAAAATAAAAAGAAGATATTTGAATTTACCGGCAGGCTTGCTTTTTATGTAAAGGTTTTTGGTTACATAATTTTCCGCATACTCCCCGGTCATAACCTAATAATATATCACATTATCTGCGGAAAAGGGGACGGTTCTCATATAGCTTCGGTTTTAGTAACTTTTCAAATTCAGAGGATTTTTCTATATCTATGTTATTTTGCCTGCCGGCAGCCAAGATTTCACTTAAGCTTCCACCCGCCCAATCCCAGAAAAGAAAGAATAATTGTTGAAAGGGACGTACTTGGCAGAATAGTTCACTCCCATCCACCTCAGTTTAAATATTGAGCCTATCAACCTTGATTTTGGTAAGTTATTTAGGTAAAAGTTGTCGTTTAATTTTAAATCACTATAATTAATAATAAATATAATGCCCAATATTAAAAACTGGCCGCTCTTTATATTTGCTATTTTTCTTTCGGAAGGTGTCGGAATTTTAGGGTCACTTTTTACAGTTTCCTCAATTCCGACATGGTACGCTAATTTAACAAAGCCACCTTTTTCCCCTCCAAACTATGTATTCGGACCTGTTTGGACAACTCTGTATGCATTAATGGGTATCTCTTTATACCTAGTTTGGATTTCAAGGATTAAATCCAAACAATATGCGGTTAAATTGTTTTTTGTTCAACTCGCTCTTAATGCTGTCTGGTCGATTATATTTTTTGGTTTAAAAAGACCGGGTTTGGCGTTTATTGAAATTATTGCTTTATGGGTAGCAATTATATTGACAATCAAAGCTTTTCAGAAGATTTCTAAAACGGCATCTTATCTTCTTTATCCTTATCTTGCCTGGGTTAGTTTTGCTTCTATCTTAAATTTTGCAATTTGGATTTTAAATAGATAATCTTCGAATGGCATGAAAACTTGTTCCAGATCTTTTTCCTCTGTTAAAATATGGTGATATGAGCTTACAGATTGGAATTGTCGGGCTTCCCAATGCCGGAAAGTCCACTTTATTCAATGCCCTGGCATCCCAAAGGTTGTCGGAAACTGCCGTCCATCCTTTCACTACCATTGATCCACATGAAGCAGTAGTTTCTGTTCCCGATAGGGATTTAACCGAGCTATCAAAGGTGATAAATCCTGAAAAAACCATTCCGGCAACAGTCATTTTCATTGATATTGCCGGGCTGATTAAGGGAGCCCATCAGGGAGAAGGTTTAGGTAACCAGTTTCTGGCAAAAATCAGGGAAGTCGATCTGATCGCTCATGTTGTCAGGGCATTTCAGGATCCTTCAGTAGTTCATCTTTCGTCAAAACATGAACCGGGAACATTGGAGCAGATTATTGATGATATCGAAATAGTCAATCTTGAGCTTGAACTTGCCGGTATTACCGGCAAAAAAACTGTTTATATTTTGAATGTCACAGAGGGACAGGTAGGAGAAAACCGTTTTAAGGAGATAACCGGAAAAGTTAAAGATAAATTTAATTCTGAAATTATCATGCTTTCGGCCAAGTTGGAGGAAGAGCTGATTGATTTTTCGCCTGATGAAAGATCAGCTTATCTTTCGGAATTGAAAATAAAGGAAACAGGGTTGTCCAAATTAATTAAAAAAGCTTATTTCATGTTGGATCTTATTACTTTTTATACTGTCAAAGGCGGAAAAGAAGTTCATGCCTGGAGTCTGCCTAATGGCCAAACAGGCCTTGCCGCCGCCGGAAAAGTACATACCGATTTTGCCCAAAATTTTATTAAAGCGGAGGTTTTACCGGTTAATGATCTTCTTGAATTGGGCGGATGGAAAAAAGCTAAGGAAAAGGGAAAAGTCAGGCTGGAAGGGAAAGATTATCCGGTCCGGAATAAGGATGTTATTGAATTTAAGGTTGGCAAATAAAAATTACTGATATAAAATAGTTACATAACGGGGTGGTTCGATGTAATATCGGGCCTGAGAATATACCCTTTGAACCTGATCCGGATAATGCCGGCGGAGGGATCTTCAAAATCTGTTTCTTTAACAGATAAAGCATTTTCCTTAAAACGCATTACACCGGACTGCTTCTATGTTGCCGGAAAGATTAAATGGTTTAAGCGAATTCGATATTAACCGGGTTGACGGGATGGGTTTTCTAATCTTCAACAGCGAAGGGGATATACTTCTGGGTAAACATGGTCCGGGAAATGGCGAATTTAAGCGCTTACCCGGAGAAAAAAGCATCCCCACTGAAACAAAAATAGCCGGAAGGGATCGGAATATGGAGCAATTAATGTACAGAAGCCTTTATGAGGAATTAAGTATATTACCGGATAATTTTAATGATAATTTTATTTTAGTCGATGCATTTCCAAGTGCCTCAGTCAGTGGAAATTATCCTGATGCACCTTGGTATGGAATAATTGTAGTGCTCTTTTATAAAAATTCAAAAGATTGTTTCCGTTCCCGTGATGAAGAAATAATTGAGTTTATTTGGCAGAATCCTGACCAGTTCATGACTGATACCCAAGCAGCCAGCCGTCATTTAGTCCGTCATAAAAAAGTAAGACAGACGCTGGAATTATTTTTGAAGAAAGTTATTTAACTTGAAATTTGATTCGTTTCGAAGGGATTTCCGGAATTTCCTTCAAGGACAATATTTCCGCAGGCAGTATAAACATCAAGTTCAGTAGGTGATTGATGGATATTAATGGCAAGAGGCATTCTGTCAATTAAATTATCAAATGTTGAGTTAACAAAAGTTACTGAATTGCCGCTGATTACAGCGTTTAAAGGATAAATAATTTCTCCCACATCCGGACAGCTTCCGGCATGAATATGTGCCGGTTGAGGATTGTCGAGATAATTTTCAACAGCTAAAGATACCGTTAATTGTCCGTTTTCTTCCTCAATCAGCGCCAGCGCATTTTGACTGACCGGTGCCCCTACGACCGGCATCAGGTTAACCAGAACTTCATTTTTCCTAATTTCCGGTGAAGGAACTACCAGCCCGTCATTGGTTTCAGGTCCGCCTCCGATTCCTATTTCACCGCCACCAATCCCACTTTGACGGCTGTTAAGCCAGATTGCCCCGCCCGCCAGTACAACCAATATTAAAATAATAAAAAGTGTCACTCTTCTCATAATTTATCCTTAGAATAATAAAGGATTCGCATGTTATGAAAATTAATTAAAATTTAATCTCCTTATTCTTAAGAGATAAATAAGATTAATTGTATTAATAATGCTTGTGAATATAAGTTATATTTTCTAAAATTTAATAAGAAAGCTTTGCATGACAAAACACGAAGAATATTATCGGAGAATGATTGATGAAAACTCAGCCCTTTTTAATGATTTCATGGATCTTCATGATAAATATGAAAAAAATCCTCAAATTTGGCAGTCCGAATTTAACAGAAAAGGTGAAAAAATAGTCGGAATAATAAGAGAATGGGAGCGAAGATTATGTTCTCACAGTGAAAAAGGTTCCTATGGGAAATATTCCGCCAATCTTGCCGATAAGTTCTGGTATCTGGTCAGAAACGATTTCTCCAAAATCGACTTTATCGGTGTTAAAGCAATCTCTTCAACTTAGACAGTATTCCGATTTTTTAAGACTTTTACGGATAATTCGGATAAAAATCTCCAGGCAATCAACAGTTCAGCAAACCGGCTGGCACTGATTTCATTAGTCAGGACATATTCGGGTAAAACCTCAGAAAGCGGCAACGATGTGTATTCCATTATATTCTTTTCAAGCGCCCTTAAAGTTTCATGGGAAAAAATCCCGTCGAGGTGGATATTTATTATTTTCCGGCCCCAATACAGACTGGGAACTGCAGCAATCAAAAAAGGAGGTTTTTTGATATTGAATACGTCTCCGATATTAAAATCAGTATGAAGTTTGGGCAGGGGGTTATCAGGCGGGCGCATCATCAGTTCCACCTTATAGCAGTCAGCCGGCAAGGTTACCGTCGGCTGGTATCTGGCATATTTTTTCAGTGTCGATGAAGATACTTTAATAACGATATCGGCATTTATTTTCTGAAAATCAATCCATCTTTTATAAGCTGCCTCCCTTTCAAGCATTTCCTCTTGAAGTCTGGATGAATTGTGTCCCCGGATCTCCCTGTCCCTTTTAAATTTCCACTGCCATTTTACATCCCTGGAGGGATCTACATAAATTGACAGATCAAGATACTGGATAAATTCGGGATAAAGGGCATGCAGGCCTTCCAGGATTACAATCGGAGGAGGTGTAAAACTGACCGGGCTGTCAAAATTACCGGTTTTATGGTTATATACCGGCATCTCAATCTTTTCTCCTCTTTTTACCTTCTCCAAATCATCCTTCAGCTTATCCAAATAATTTGCCGTTGGATCCAGAGGTAATATTCCGCTTATTTCTCTTTGTTTCCTGTTTTCCCTGTGGTAGCCGTCCATTTCGATTGTTTTAACCAGATCTTTTCCCAAAATGGATTTAATGCCCCCGGAAAAAACTGTTTTGCCGCTTCCGCTGTCCCCGGCAATACCCACAATAAAAGGTTGTTTAATGCGATTCAGTAAATTTTCACTTGATTGAAATTCTTCCATGAAATTAACTCTATATATTAAACAATAGAAAGTAAATCGGAAGTTGTCAATTAAACCGCCGTTTCCCGCTTCAACTTTTTTGTTATACAATCCTAAATATTATGAATATAAATCGGAAAAGTCTTACCGCGGAAATAATTTTTGTATTAATTTCTGTAACTCTCTATGTGATTGCTTCTTCTCTGGTATCACTTAACCGCCATTGGCAGTTCAATTCATTCTGGTACGATTTTGGCATATTTGACACAACAGTCTGGAAATTATCCCGGCTGGATCTTCCGGTAATTCCTCAATTACAGCCGCCTTACGGCAAAATCGTTTGGGCTGATCATTTTAACCCCGGCGTCATATTGCTATCTCCCCTCTACTGGCTAACCGGTAAAGAGGAAATTATGTTTGTAGCCCAATCATTGACAGTAGGTCTGAGCGCACTGATAGCCTATTTTATTTCATTAAAATTTATAAAAAGTAAACTTATGCGCGTTTCCTTATTGGTCAGTTTTCTGGGTTTTACCGGGCTCCAGAATGCTCTTTATACCGATGTCCATAACAATGTCTTTGTCCTTTTTCCCCTCATGCTGACGATCGGGGCATTTTTTGAAAAAAAATGGAAATTATATTGGATCTTTTTATTGATTTCACTTGGCTTCCAGGAAAATATGGCTGCCGTTGTAACTGCTCTCGGGTTTTATCTTTTGCTTCGCAAAGAAAGAGAAGTAAAAATGGGAATATTAACTGTAGCCCTTGGTCTAATTTACGGTTTATTAACGATGAAATTATTAATTCCCCTGTTTAATGGCGGAGCATATTCTTATCAACCGTCCTTTCCCGGCAACTGGTATGAATGGATAACCGGGTTTTTCAATCCTCCGGAAATGAAGCTGAAATCTATTATCCTGACATTTGCTACCTTCGGATTATTGCCTTTGGGAACATTATCATCATACCCCTTGATTGTCGGGCATTATCTGGAAAGATTTGTCTTAAACACCGCGGCAACCAGATGGGACCTCGGATTTCATTATAATGCCCTTCTTTCCCCGATCATGTTTCTGGCATCATTGGAAACGCTTATGAAGCTGCAAAGACTTCAAAACTTAAAAAAGTTATTGCCCTTCTGGTCAATCCTGACAATATTAACGGTTTTATACCTTCACCGGTTTTATCTTCACGGTCCGCTAATGCTAGCAACCCACCCGGTTTTTTACCGGCAAACCGAAAATGCCAGGTTCCTGAGAGATTTTAAGCAACAAATTCCTGATAAAGGGTTACTGATGACCCAAAATAACATTGCCGCACATTTTACCCATGGTAATGTAATTCTCTTAAACAAAAATTATACCGGGATTAAACCGGACACTATCGCCGTGGATTTAAGACCGGGTCAGAATGCCAATAACTTTTTCCCGTTATCGGAGCAGCAAACCCAAAACCTGATCGCATCGGTATCCGCCGATCCGAACTATGCCACAAAACAGGTCACCGACAGCCAGCTGATTTTCACCCGGAAATAAAAAGGGGACGGTTCTCTTTTAGCCACGCTTTTCGTAAAATGGTACCTTTCTGGGATTTTTTGATTTCGAATATTTACAAAATTAATTGAATCCTCCTTTTATATTCATATATAATTCATCTTCAAGTAATTTATATTTAATATTCATATGACAAAAGGCATACTGCAGCCAGAGCTAAAGAAATTGGACAACCTGTTCCGGGTATTACAGTTTCCAAGGATTCGATGCTGGGAAAACAAACAGCAGGAAAAAGATTACAGGGGGATGAGATCTGCTTCAAAAGAAATGGAAAAATAAGGTATCAGTACCCCTAAGGGGATTTGAA
>MFJF01000026.1:0-9359 GCA_001779115.1 Candidatus Gottesmanbacteria bacterium RIFCSPHIGHO2_01_FULL_40_15 | reverse complement strand
ACCCCTGTTCCCGGCCTGAGAAGCCGGTGTCCTGGGCCGCTAGACGATAGGGGCTTATTTGAAAGATCGTGTTAATTATACCCCGCCTATAGGTTATTGACAATAAAATAGGTTTAGAGTATATTTATTTGACTTGAAATGAATTCCCCAATAATTCAACTGCGGGGGATTTTTTTTACTATTTGAGGTTAATAAAAAAAATGGACAGTGATCAGAAGATAGTTTTAACAAAAGACGGTTTGAAGCATCTTAAGGAAGAATATCAGGAATTGATTGAAAAAAAGAGGCCTGAAGCTGTTGAACGTTTGAGTAATGCCAGAAGTGAAGGCGATCTTACCGAAAACAGTGAATATACCGCCGCCAAACAGGATTTGGCTTTTATTGACGGACGCATCACCGAACTGAAAATTATACTTTCCGAAGCCAAAGTAATTGCCACCCACTCCAAAAAGAAAGTAGATGTTGGGTGTAAAGTCACTCTTTATGTCAACGGCAAAAGGGAGATTTTTACCATAGTCGGTGAATGGGAAGCCGATCCCATGCAAAAAAAGATATCTCACAGTTCACCTTTGGGTAAAGCTTTAATCGGAAAAAAACCCGGTGAACAAGTTGAAGTTGATGCGCCGGTCGGAAAAATATTATATAAAGTTCTTCAAATACATTAAGCAGAGAAAAAATATTATTTAAAAAAAGCCGGCACCAGCCGGTTTTTTTAATGGAAATGGCAATAAATCGTTGAAATATAAAGTTTATTATTGGATAATCTTGTTATTGAAATATGGCTGCAATTGATGAATTAAAAAAAGTTAGGCTGGAAAAGCTTAAAAAGTTAAGACAAGCGGAAATAAATCCCTATCCGGCTGAAGTGGATCGAAAGGACGTAATCAGTAAGGCCAGAAAAAAGGATGGGGAAAATGTGGCTGTTGCCGGCCGGATAATGAGTCTGCGCGGTCACGGAAAAATTATTTTTTGTGATCTTCTTGACGCAACAGGCAAAATTCAGATAGTCTTTAAAAAAGATCTGATTGGGGAAAAGGAATTTAAGCTGTTGGACTTGCTGGATATCGGTGATTTTTTGTGGGTTTTAGGAAAAGTAGAAAAAACCTCAGCCGGAGAAATTTCGGTCTTTTCTCAAAATTTAAAAATTTTAACCAAAACCCTTCGTCCTCTTCCTGATAAATGGCATGGCTTTAAGGATATTGAAGAAAGGTACAGGCAGCGGTATGTCGATCTTATAATTAATCCGCAAGTCAGGGAAATCTTTGAAACAAGAAGTAAAGTAATATCTTTTTTAAGGAATTATCTTGATAAGGATGGCTTTTTGGAAGTAGAAACTCCTGTGCTTCAGCCTGTTTACGGAGGAGCATCAGCCAAACCGTTTGTTACTCATCATAACACTTTGGATCTGGATATGTATTTGCGTATTTCCGATGAGTTATATCTCAAAAGACTGATAGTCGGCGGAATAGAGAAAGTATATGAACTGTCGAAAGATTTTCGTAATGAGGGCATCGATCATCAGCATAATCCTGAATTTACCATGCTTGAATTTTATTGGGCTTATGCAGATTACCATAACTTAATGAGTTATTCCGAAAAAATGCTTTCATCTCTCGTAAAAGACATAAAAGATTCATTTAAATTGACATATGAAGACAAACAGTATGATTTTACGCCTCCCTGGCCGAGAATCAGCTATAGGGAAATTGTCTTGAAATATACCGGAATAGACATCGATATTGCCGATGATGATCAAAAATTGATAAAAGAAATAAATAGGAAAAAATTAAATTTTAATTTGTCCGGATTAATCGGATTTGGAGCAATTTTGGATGAGCTTTATAAAAAATTTGTCAGACATAATTTATCCGGTCCATTATTTTTGGTTGACCGTCCGACCGCTTTCGTCACGCTGGCTAAACGTCTTCCTGATGATCCGCGCAAAACTGCCTCTTTCCAATTAATCGTAGCCGGTAAGGAATTAATTAATGCCTACAATGAATTGAATGATCCTGTTGATCAGGCAATGCGCTTTACCGAATCGGAAAAACTGGCCGGAAAAGGTCAACTAGTCCATGAAGCATATGACGAAGATTATATCAGGGCACTGGAATACGGCATGCCTCCGACAGCCGGCTGGGGTATGGGTATTGATCGCCTTATATCCGTATTAACTGACAAACATAATATTAAGGATGTGATTTTATTCCCGACTTTAAAACCGGAATTCCCTTTATCAGAAAAAGAAAATAAAAGGAAAAAGTAATTCTTAAAAAATTTTTAATAAATGGATCGTCACCAAGCCTGGCTGCTGTTAAATTCCCATATGAAAAATCAGAATCTGTTGCGCCATTGTTTGGCTGTTGAAGCTGTTATGAGGGGGTTGGCCAAACTTTTCGGCGAAGATGAGGATTCCTGGGGTATTGCCGGACTTGTCCATGATGCCGATTATGAGTTGACAAAAGATGATCCTTCCAATCATGTGGTGACTGTCGTTTCCTGGCTTCGGGAAAAAGGTGTCGATGAAAAAATCATCCACGCGGTTTTTGCCCACGGTTGGAAATTTGTGGATGGATGTCCACAACCGCAATCCACAATGGAATGGTCATTGTATTGTTGTGATGAATTAACCGGATTGATCGTTGCGGTCGCGTTGGTCAGACCGGATAAAAAGCTGTCCTCGGTTACGGCTGAATCAGTCATGAGAAAATGGAAAACAACCTCTTTTGCGGCAGGGGTTGACAGAAGCCAAATAGAGCTTTGTCAGGAAAAACTTGGCATCAAACTGGAAGATTTTATCGGTGTTGCTCTTAAATCAATGCAGTTTATTTCCAAAGATCTCGGGCTTTGATTTCGAAAAAATCCTAAATGAAAAACCTCCTCTCCCGGTTCGGTTACCCAATATTTGAGCCTTTCAATAAGCTGAAAAAAATAACCATTATTTATAACCGTACCTCCGGCTCTGAAAATGGTGAGTTGGCATTAACTGATGATGATACTCTTGAAGATGTTAAGCAGGTTAGAAATACGCTTTTATCCTCCGGTGTTGCCATATCTGTTTTTGGTTTAGATGAAACCAATATCAATAAACTTAAAAATATAAAGACTGATTTGCTCTTTAATTTATGTTACGGAATAGGTAACCGGCCTGATTCGGAAGAAGAAGTGTACACAATTTTTGATTCGTTAAATATTCCTTATACCGGAGGACCCGCTGCTTCGGTTGTTCTTACTAATGATAAAGCGTCCACAAAAAAAATATTGTCGGAAAATAATATACCGACACCGTCTTTTGCTGTAATTTCTTCGGCGGAAGATCTTTCGATTATCAATCTTAATTATCCATTATTTATCAAAACCCTGGATCTGGGTTGCAGTATAGGAATTGATCAAAATTCCGTTATTTTAAATAAACAGGAATTGGAGAAAAAAGCATCAAAATTAATCCATAAATATAAAAAAAAAGTCCTTGTTGAAGAATTTCTGGACGGCAGGGAATTTGCCGTAACTGTCATCGGAAATGGAAATAAAGCAGTGGTTTTACCCATAGTTGAAATATCATTTGGCCCTCTGTTTGAAAAAAACGGCAGGTGGAAAATATTTGATTATGAATCAAAATGGTATCAAAATTCACCTTATTATATTCAATCTCCCTATAAATGTCCTGCTTTATTGGATAAAAATATTGCAAGTACCATAAAAAAAATCAGTTTAAAAGCTTATAAGTTATGCGGCTGCCGGGATTATGCCAGAATTGATATAAGAATGGATAAGCACAATACTCCCCAAATCCTGGAAGTAAATCTCAATCCCAGTATAGGCAGACATTCCCAGATTCATAAAAGCGCAATGGCAACAGGATTAACCTTTAGGGATTTGATTAAAATGATAATCTCTATAAGCCTTGTCAGGTTTTACGGTAAATCTTCGTAGGCTGGCCTTAATTGTTTCTGTAGCGGTTTAAAGCTGCTTTAATTATCTTTTCCAATAGTAAGCTAAAACTCCAGCCCGTATATTTAGCTGAAACAGCTAATGCGTCCTTTTTATTAAGAGCAGGTAACGGATTAATTTCCAGGACGAATATACCTCCCTGTTTATTTACCCTGAAATCGACCCGGGCAAAATCTAGACAGCCGACGGCATCATAAGTTTTTATAGCCAAATCGCGAAGTTTAGCTTCTAAAATATTGTTACCTGCTATTGGAATATAAGCGATATTTTCCGTTCTGATATAAGAATTATCAAAAATTTTATCTCTCATTTCATTTCCGTTTAATATCACTTTCATCGGAATTAATGCTTGCGGGGGTGAATTGCCGATCACGGACACCGTAAATTCGGAACCGTTTATAAATTCTTCTACCAGGGCAGGTTGCCGGTATTTTTCCTTAATATAATTTACCCTTCCGATTAAATTTTGTTTTGTTTTAACAACAGATTCGGAAGTTATAGCCATCGATGATCCTTCCCAGCGCGGCTTAACAATAAGGGGAAATTTTAAATTAATATTTTTAAACCCGCTTTCTTGATATGAAAAATAATTGGGCGTAGGTATTTTATATGATATTAATATTTGTTTCGTTATGATTTTATCTAAAGTCAGTGACATAGTTAATGCGTCTGAACCTACATACGGAATATTTAAATATTCCAACAGTTGGGGAACTTGAGCTTCGCGGTTTCTGCCTTTTATACCCTCGGCAATATTGAAAACAAGGTCCGCTTTTGAACGGAGAGTTTTTCTGATATTTAATAAATTTTCAAAATTACCGATATCAACCAATTCATAACCGTTTTCGTAAATGCCTTCCTTTACTGATCTGATAGTTCTTGAAGAATCAAATTCGGAATTTGCGTCTGGCGCACTTGCCGGATTAAGCGGATAATCCGATTCCAAATCGTACGTAAGTCCTATTTTAAGCGGCATCTGAATTTAATTGTGTTTTTGTTGAGATCTTATTGCAGACTTTTGAGTTCATGTCTGAAGATGTTTAAGACGCGTGATTTTATTTCAGTGGGAATTGTCTTGGTTGAATGAATGCCGAAATATATTTGCCTCAACCTTTTCTCGTTTTTCCTGGCATATTTTAAGTATTTTCTGGCAAAACTTGTCATGACCGGCCCCTTATGATTTTTCCTGTATGCCATAAGAAAAGCCAGGATCTGCTCGTCTTTACCCGCCTGGCTTTGGTCGTAACCGAAATCTTTCAACCTGTTTCCCGTAAATATAGTATAAAGGTTGTGATATTTGTCCCTGAGCAAATTTCTTTTAAATCCGACGGTTTTGGGTGAGATGTCATTTGCCAGCATGAAAATATACATTCTGGCGCATTTTGAGCAATTCTCGCACCATCTGCCACCGCTTGAAGGCTTATGGGATAAATCGCAGGAACTCTGATATTTGGCAATTGAGGGATATCTGTTATGCAGGATTCTTTCAATGGCAATTTCATGAATGGGCTCAAGCAGTGATCCTATTGACAGGGAATTTCCTCCGATTATTGAAGTCATCAGACTATTCTGCAAAAGCCAGGAATGAGACTGTTCAAATACCGGGTTATAACGGAAACCGTCTTCGTCAACAATCGTATCATCACAGCTTTGTTCATTGGAAAAAAGGATATATCCGGCCTTTTTGGCATAGACATATGGTAAAAGCATTAAGGAATACTGGGTCAACTGCAGTTCCCAGCCGAACCAGCCGTCATCAGGCTCTCTTAATACTCCCAATGAATTTCTCAGGAAAAGTATTTGAGTTCGGAATTCTTTTTTAAACGACTCGGACAGCAATTTTTTCGTTGCTTCCTCATAGGGGGAATATGGTTCGGCAATAAATACCGGATGGATTGTCAGGTCCAGGTCCCGGGCTAAGGCAAACGTCAGGAGCGAATCCTTGCCGAAAGTAAACGGCATAACGGCGCAATCCGAATAACTTATCCGGTTATAGGGAGGTATGTCGGTTTTTTTACTGGAATAAACATAATCAACATCATAAAGTCTTCTCAATAAATTTGAAGTCATTCTGTTATCATCATCTTCCTGCATCATTGCCGTTGATGGCAGTGCCAAAGAAAAAGCTTTAAAAAAGAATGCTTCCGATAAGGGCACGGGCAGGTTATAAAGCATTTTTTTTAAAGACCGGTATAGGTAAGGAAGATGAAACGTCATACCGTAAGCAATATTTTGGGTCAGGATTTTCCGGTGAGTTTTGGGAAACCGGTTCCAGATTGAAGGGGGATAACGCAATCTGAAGAATTTATTATTTAAAATAACCTGGATGCCGAAATCCTTATCCTGTCCCGACACTTTAACCACACCGTTAACCTTAATTTTAGGCAGTCTCTTCTCAGGCTCAGCAATTTTTTCAAGTTGTGGAAAATTGGTTATTAGCTGGTAGGCAGGTATTCGGGCAGTTTGTTTCATGTTATGTCCGAAAAAACATAAAATTTCATCTTATGTCATAATAAATACTATATATTGTTTTTATGATAGTATGTTTGAAATCCTTGTCAAGTTTTTTTTCAATACGGATTGTTACAACAGGATATATTAAAAATTATATTTTCTGAAAAATGAATATTTTTGCATTTTTTTCCGCCAATATTTTAAATATTTTCAAATCAAAAATTAATAAGGAAATCCGGGTCGTGAAAAGAACAAGCGGAAAAATAATTTACGTTGATAAAATCGAGCAGACCGGAGGCACAATAACCGGAATGTGGCAAAAAGTATTCGCTCAAAAGGCGTTTCAAGAGGCTACGCCAAAAAAGTGCCTTTTGTTGGGCCTTGGCGGGGGAGATGTTATCAGGATAATCAGGAAAATATACACCGGTATAATAATCACCGCGGTCGAAATTGATCCTGTGATGATAAAAATCGCCGGTATCCATTTCGGTTTAACAAACTCATACGATCTTAAAATCATCAGGCAGGATGCGTATCAATGGATTGGTAAAATTCCGGAAAAATTTGATCTGATCGTTATTGACCTGTTTATCGGCAAATATAATCCCGAAAAATTCCGCCGGCAGGAGTTTTTGAACCTGCTTAGTTTACATCTCAAAAAAAACGGCATGGCTGTTTATAACAGTCATTACGATCAGCAAAAACCGGCCGATTTTCAAAAATTCCACCTGAATTGCCTGGCTGTTTTTAAAAAAGTCGAAATAATTGTCAAATACCGCTACAGCCGGATTCTCCTTCTTTACCCCTGAAATTTTGCCTCATTTCATGATAAAATATGCATTATCCTGAGTCCTGTTGAAGGATTTGAATATGTTAAATATCATCAGTAAATTTTTTGATCCAAACGAAAAGGAATTGAAGCGTTTAAAATCATCAGTGGAAAATATTAATTCCTTAGAGGTTAAAGTAAAGAAATTAAAAGACAGTCAGTTCCCCGAAGAGACTGCCCTTTTAAAACACCGGCTGACGGAAGGAGAAACAGTTGATGACCTGCTTCCATACGCCTTTGCCCTGGTCAGACAAGCCGCTGTCAGATCGATAGAAGAAAGACATTATGATGTCCAGTTAATGGCGGCCGTTACTCTTCACCGCGGAGCGGTTGCCGAACAGAAAACAGGGGAAGGTAAAACATTATCAGCCATTCCCGCTTTATATCTGAATGCTTTGACAGGAAAAGGCGCCCATCTGGTTACCGTCAATGATTATTTAGCCCGTCGCGACTCGGGCTGGATGGGTCCGATTTTTCATATGCTCGGATTGAAAACAGCTTCCATTATTCACGACCAGTCTTTTATTTATGATCCGCAATACCATGATAAGAGCGCTTCCGATTGGCGGTTGAGAAACCTGCGGCCTGTAACCAGAAAGGAAGCTTATATGGCCGATGTTACCTATGGAATTAATTCCGAATTCGGATTTGATTATCTTCGCGATAACATGGTTTCCGAAGCTTCCCAGATGGTCCAGCGGGGTTTCCATTACGCTATCGTTGATGAGGTTGATTCAGTTTTAATTGATGAAGCCAGGACTCCGCATATAATTTCCGCTCCGGATACGGAACCGACCAAGAAATACTATGATTACGCCAGGATGGTTGATAAATTAATTTCCGAAAAAGATTATGTTGTTGATGAAAAACTTCATACAGCCCATCTTACCGAAGAAGGCATCGGTAAAATTGAAAAAATTATGGGAGTTGACAATTTATATGAAAAAGACTTCGCCGTTGTCCATCATTTGGAAGCCGGCTTAAAAGCCAGGACTCTTTTTCGCCGTGATAAGGAGTATGTTGTTAAAGACGATACCGTTGTCATTGTTGATGAATTTACCGGAAGACTTTTGCCCGGCCGGCGGTTTTCTGAAGGAATTCATCAGGCAATTGAAGCTAAAGAAGGAGTACCTATCCAGCAGGAATCTAAAACACTGGCCACTGTTTCTTTGCAGAATTATTTCCGGATGTATCAGAAGTTGGCGGGAATGACGGGTACTGCAGCCACTGAAGCGGAAGAGTTTCATAAAATATACAGTCTTGATGTTGTTGTTATTCCGACGAACAAAACCATGATTAGGCAGGATTTGCCGGATCTTGTCTATAAAACCGTCAGGGCGAAATTTAATGCCGTTGCCGAAGCGATTAAAGAATTGAATGAAAAAGGCCAACCGGTTCTGGTCGGTACCACTTCAATTGAAAAAAATGAACTTCTCTCGGAACTTTTAACCAGGCGGGGAATAACTCATGAGCTGTTAAATGCCAAAAACCATGTCAGTGAAGCCGCCATTATCCAAAACGCCGGCAAAAAGGGTGCTGTCACGGTCGCCACCAATATGGCCGGCCGGGGTGTTGACATTATTTTGGGAGGGACGCCTCCCGATAAGTATCAGGAAGGAGAATATGACAGTAAAAAAGAATATGAACAATTAAAAAAAGAATGGCAGAAAAATCATGATGAGGTTGTCAGTCTCGGAGGTCTATCTGTTCTTGGTACGGAAAGACATGAATCGAGAAGAATTGATAACCAGTTAAGGGGAAGAAGCGGACGGCAGGGAGATCCGGGAATTTCGCGGTTTTTCATCGCTCTTGATGATGACATCATGCGTCTCTTTGGCGGAGATCAGGTTGCCAAATTAATGACGATATTCAAACTTCCTGAAGATGTTCCCCTTGAACATAATATGGTTACCAAAGCCATTCAGCAGGCGCAGGTTAAAGTTGAAGGCTTTCACTTTGATTCAAGAAAGCATCTGGTTGAATATGATGATGTATTAAATAAGCAGAGGGAAATAATTTATTCTCTGAGGTGTAAAATTGTCGCCGGAGAAAATCTCAAGGATATGATCCTGGAAAAAATAAAACTCCAGGTTGAAAATACCGTCTTGATGTATTCGGCGGAAGG
>MFJF01000025.1:7994-9906 GCA_001779115.1 Candidatus Gottesmanbacteria bacterium RIFCSPHIGHO2_01_FULL_40_15 | reverse complement strand
GGAACTGCGGTTAATCTGTTGTTCTGCAGGTGGAGGATTTTCAGATTTTTCAGATTGCCAAGTTCAGAAGGAAGCACATTAATTAAATTATCGTTGAGGAAAAGATCCGTTAACTCTTTTAGTTTTCCCAATTCTTCGGGAACTGCCCCAAGACGGTTATTTCCGGCATTTAACTCATTAAGTTTTTTAAGATCACCGATTCCGGCCGGTAATGATTCCAGCCGGTTGCCGTTTAACGCCAAGGTATTCAGGCGGTTTAGATTTTCTATATTTGAAGGAATTTCCGTTAAGTTGTTCCGGCCGGCATCAAGCGATTCCAATTTTTTTAAGGAGAAGACAATTTGGGGAAATATGCCAAAATTGTTTTTACCCAAATCCAGTAATGTCAATTTATCCAGATCATTTAAATTTTCAGGCAGACCGGAAAGGCTGTTGTCGTGAAGGTAGAGAGATTCAAGATTTTTTAATAAGAAAATATCCTGCGGGACCTCCGCCAGACCGGTTCCGCCCAAATTCAGACTGCAGACGCTTTCCGGATCGGTTAAGGCTTCCTCAATTGAGACATAAGGGGTGTTATCTGAGCACTTTTGGAGAAAAGCAGTATTAATACCGGTGAAATTTTCTGAAGGAATTCTCTGTCCATTAAACCCTTTGGAGTTTGCAAAAACATAAATGATACCGGCGATAATTGATAGTATAATAAAAGCAAAAGTCAGAATAAAATACCCGGTGTTTTGTGAGGAACGGTCTGTCATTTTGAATTTTATATTTATTTTATACTATCAATTATCTCCCTGCTGTCAATAATTATGTGCGGAATTGCCGGAAAACTATTATTCAGCCAAAAATTAAATAAGAAAACGGAGGTCCCAGTTATTGAGAAAATCCGTGAAGTGTTAAAGCACCGCGGACCCGATCACCAGGGATATAAAATATACCAAAACGGCTGGTTTCTGGCCGACAGGTTATCAATAATTGATATTACAAGCGCTGCCAATCAGCCGGTAATAAGCGAGGACGGTAAAATTTGTCTTGTTTTTAACGGAGAAATATACAACTTCAGGGAGCTTAAAAGCATATACCTGAAAAAATACTCTTTTAAGTCTGACTCTGATGCGGAAGTACTTCTCAGGCTTTACCAGGAAAAAGATACCGGCTGTTTATCCTATTTAAGAGGTATGTTTGCGTTTGCCATTTGGGACGAACGGAAGAAAAGATTATTTCTTGCCCGTGACCGGATAGGGAAAAAACCCATTAAATACTATTTTGATAATAATTGCTTCATATTTGCCTCGGAATTAAAAGCAATACTCAGTCTTCCTGAAGTTAAGAAAGAGCCGGACTGGCAGGCAATTGGCGGCTATTTGAAATCAGGTTATGTAAGGTCTCCTTTAACCGGTTTTAAAGGGATATACAAGCTTCCTCCGGCTTCGTATATGACTGTAACTGATAGCGGGAAAATTAGGACGGAAAGCTATTGGAAGTTGGATTTTAATTCAAAACTGGACTTGCCGGAGGAAAATTGGCAGCAGCTTTTGGAAAATAAATTAAGAGAGTCTGTCAGGATAAGGTTGAAAAGTGATGTGCCTTTAGGGGTTCATCTGTCGGGGGGAATAGATTCAAGTATAATAACCGCTTTGGCAAGTGAAGAATCTTCCGGAAATATTAAAACTTTTACGGTCGGATTTGATGAGAAAGATTATGATGAAATGCAATATGCCCGGAAAATTACCGCACTGTATAAAACAGAACACAGCGAAATTAAAGTTCAGCCCAATATTGAAGAAATCTGGCCGAAAATGATGTACCAGTTTGAGGAACCATTTGCCGATCCGTCCATGATTCCGACCTGGTATCTGATGTCGGCGACAAAAGGCCATGTCAAGGTTGTTTTAAACGGTGACGGAGGGGA
>MFJF01000025.1:0-7920 GCA_001779115.1 Candidatus Gottesmanbacteria bacterium RIFCSPHIGHO2_01_FULL_40_15 | reverse complement strand
TTGTTATATCCCGGTTACTGCGGAATTTGTATTCATTGGGGAAAATAAAAGATTTTGACAGATTAGCCAAATATCTTCCCCTTTTGAAATTGAATGATAACAGGCTTTATGAGGAAATTACTTCGATTTTAAATACACGGGACAGAAAAGTACTATTGACCGCAAGTTTAATTAAAAAAATAAAAGCGGAAAATGATATTTCCGGACAATTGGAGATTTTATTAAACGGGAGATACAGGGACGATGCGGAAAAATTCATATTGCAAGATATTCATTTTTATCTGCCTGATAATCTAATGGCAAAAACTGATTTGGCTTCGATGGCTTTTTCTTTGGAAACCCGCAGTCCGTTTCTTGATCATGAGTTTATGGAACTGACGGCGAAAATGCCTTCAGGACTGAAACTGAAAGGATTTCAGACAAAGTATATACTGAAAAAGATGGCATTGAAATATTTGCCGGGAAAAACGGTTTACCGGCGTAAAAAGGGATTTCTACCTCCGATTGAGCATTGGTTGAGAAGGGATTTGGGCAACTATTTGAAAAGTGAATTATTTTCCCGGAACTTTTTGAATCTTGATTTAGTTAATCCGCTTGAATTAGAGCGCTATTTGAAGGAACATCAAGCCGGGCTGGCCGATCATTCCTATATTTTATGGCTGATTTTTTGCCTTCGGGGTTGGTTTAAGGTCTGGTATAATACCTAATTGAACCGGTAATGTCTGAACTTAATTTTACGTATCCCGTAAGAATATTAAAAAACCTTTACAGGGATTTTTTAAAATCCATCGGATTGAAGGAAAGCCGGAAACTGAAATATTTTATTTGGGGTCTGGTTTTTTTTTATTCGGCGCTTCTGTTTACAAAAAGTAAACCGTTATACTTCCTTTCTTATATTTTTACCGGGCTAATTTTTTATAGAGGAGGAATAGGTTTGGTGGGGACAATTATATATTTATTGTCACTTTCCGTTTTTTTCGATGTAGGGATTGCCGGCCGGTGGTTTATTCTGGAACCGGAACATATTAATTTAGGTTCAGGCTGGTGGTTTTCCGCCATGACGGGATTGTCTTTATTTCTTGTTTTTCTGACATTTTTCAAAAAGGGAGAAAAGGCACAGCCTACCGAAAGAGTCCGGAGCCCGGATATTTTCATTCTTTTATTTTTAACCTGGAACGGATTGTCATTTATATCAAATATGAATGTAAATTCTTTTTTCGGCATGATTCAGCTTACAGAGTACACAGTTATTTTTATATTGTTGAGGCTTCATTTGACGGGAAATAAAATTAAGTATTTGGCATTATTAATCATATCCATGGTATTTTTCCAATCGGCGATATCCATCGGTCAATACATATTAAAAAGACCTGTCGGGCTCATTGTTGAGCCGCTAATCCAGGAAAGCGTTCAAACCCTGTCGATTATTGAAGGGGCAGAGCTTTACAGGGTTACCGGATCATTCGGACATCCCAATATGCTGGCAGCATTTTTAATTGCCGCCAGTCCTTTTATTTTCGCTTTAAATATTTCTTCAGTCCTGTTTATTTTGTTCAATATTATTATTTTTCTGATAATATTTCTGACTTATTCCAGAATTTCATGGCTTTTTTTTGCAGTCCAGTATTTTTTGATTATCCAAAAAAAAAGAATTTCCGGTATTCTGAATTCGAGAAATCTGTATAGAACTTTATTTTTAACTCCGGTTATAGTGATTTTGTCGGTTTTAATTGTCCTGCCGTATTTTCTGGTAAGAATCAAGACAACCGGTTCCTCACTGATGGAGTTTGGTTCATTAGGCTTAAGGGTAAAACTGACCCAGGAAGCCCTGAATTTAATTAGAAAAGAACCCTTATTCGGAGTCGGTTTAAACAGATCGCTTGAGTATTATGCTTTAAAACCTTCAACCAATTTATTTACCGGAGCGGATCCCGGTCCTTTTTATAAAATTCATAATACTTTTTTGGAAATTGCTGCCGAAAGCGGTCTGCCCGGATTATTATTTTTTATTTTTTTCCTCATCTCCGTTTTTTTGTCGGTAAAATATCGGGATTATAACAGGTATATTATTTTTTCTTCACTTCTGGGACTGGCCGGTTTGGTTACCGTTTCGTATGTAAATCCTTTTTTCCATACACCGCTTTTGAGAATGATGCTTTTACTTACTGCCGTAATTCTTGCCTGAAGGAAATAGTTTTTCTATAATTGCTGATAAAATTAATCCGATTATGAATATAAGAAATTATTTTAAATTTTCCGGAATAAAATTACGCCTCAGGCACTTTATGCTTTTAACAGCGGGAATCTTATTGGTAGTTTTTTCGTTTTTTGCATACGGTCAAAAGCAGAGGAAAGAACAATTATTTGCCACTGCAGTTATGGGCGCCGGTGAAGATATTTTTATCGCAGTTCCCTATTGGGTGGCAAATTCCATAAACACGGGAGACCATGAAGTTTCACCTTTCGGAACCGTCAATGCGGAGGTTATCGATAAGGAATCCTATGAAGGAGGCAGCCACGGCAAGCATGTCATTTTACAACTGAAGCTGACTGTTTTAGAAGACTCCGGCGGTAAATATTATTATAAGAATCAACCTTTGGAAATTGATAAATGGCTGAATTTGAGATTAGGCAGCATTGATGAAAAAGTCTATATTACTTATCTGGGGAAAACTAAGCCGGATAACAGCAGAAAGATATTCCGGGTGACCGTTAAGAAAAACAGTGAAGAGCCTTTTATAACCGATAATTTAAAAATAGGTGACGAAATGCTCAACAATAAGGGTGACGTGATGGCCAAAATTGTAAATAAAGTAACCTACCCTGCCGAAGTCAGATCATTTACTGATTCGGGTATTCTTCAAATATCCACGGACAGTACCCGCCGGGATATTCTTCTGACTGTAGATGTTTCAGCCAAAAGAAGCGAAAATATATATTACTTCGGGGAATTAAAGAAATTGCGTGTCGGAGAAAAGTTGAATTTATTTTTTAATAAAGCTACTTTGTGGGATGGGATTATCACTTCAGTTGAGGAGACTGAGAAGCAGAAAACACTTCAGGGTTGAAGTATGCGATTAACTTAAGATATATTCCGCTTTCCGTTTTCCAGTTAAAGGTTTTAAAATATTTTTTGGCTGTATTGGCGAGATTATTTGCCAGGTTTTTATCATTGTAAAGCTTGGTTACTGCGGATATAAATTCTCCGGAGGAATTTTCATTCAAAAAATGAAGGGATCCCGGCGGAAATATTCCGGACAGGGCTTTTGTTTTAGTGGCAATGACGGGTTTTTCCATAAAGACAAATTCCAGAAGTTTTACCGGGACGATATTTTCGGTAAAAATATCTTTTTTCAGAAGTATAATACCGATATCGCTGTTTTTTATTTCCCGGGCAATCCCTTCGACCGGCAAGGGCGGCAATATTCTGACATGATAATCAAGATTTAAATCCGAAATCAATTTTTTGAGCTTACGGTAATAATTTCCTTCCGTTTTAATTTTGGGAATTATATTAAATTTGAGTTCGGGTATTTTTAAGATCAGTTTGGGGATTGCCTCAATAGCGGGAAAAAGTTCATAGCGCTCTTCAATAGTTCCCATATACATCAGGATAAAATTATCTTCTTGAACGGATTTTTTTTCCGGTATAAATATCTTTTCATCAGGGAAATTTTGGATGACTGATATTTTTTTCCGAATTCCCGGATATCTTTTTATGAAGATTTTTTTAAAATTAAAGTTGGCCGTAATAACAATATCGGCGAAATTTAAAGCAAATTTTTCCGAAAACCTGATCAAATTTAAGATAAAATCACTATTGTTCACTTTATATTTGGATAAATACAATTCAGGCATCGGATCATGCATGTCCAGAATTATTTTTGATCCGGTCAATTTCGGGAAAGCAGCCGTAAAAACCAGAAAGTCCGGCATATTGTGAACATGAATTATTTGATATTTGATATTAATAGACCGGACGGCTAAATTAATCAGGGCGAAGAAAAAAAACAGAAGATATTCAATCAGATACCAGATTTTGTTGTAGCGCCTGCGTTCAACCGGATAAAAAACTAACCTGATATTTTTTGACCGCGGATTATAGTTTTCTTTTAAGCAGATTATATCAACCGAATGCTTATTTTCCGCCAAAATTTCAGCATATTTTCTTACCCTGGCATCTCTGGAATAGTGGGAATAGACTACCATGGCGATATTCATAATTAAGTGTTATTATAACAAAGGCATCTTAGAGGAATCACAAATTTTTTTCAGATTAACTAAGCAAAAGACACTTTGGATTAATTAATACCCAAGAAGTAGTTGACTGAGTCAATTAATATTATTATTCTATATTAAAGATGCCGAAATTGCTCAAGGTTTTATTTTTTATTCTTTTATTGGTAACCGCCGGTGAAGTAGGTTATTATATCCTCCTTCAGAATAGTAAGTTGGGCATATTAAATCCGCAGAATAATAATATAAAAACGACTCCGTTTCCTACAAAATCTGATAGAAATCTCATCAAATATAGCGGAGTTGAATTTCTCGAACAATATCTTATTCCGGAACTCAATGCATCCCGTAATTTAAAAGAAATTAAATATTCTCTTATCAAAGAAGAAACGGGTAATGCCGGTTTGATAAATGTTGATGAAACCACTGGACTACTGGAAATCCGGCTGGATGATGCAGAGGGTAAAGAGATAATAACTTACCACACAAAACCGGGTGAAATTGCCAGGCAAAAATTCATGAAAATTCAAGGAAATGAGAAATTAACAATAAATTATTCAGATATTAAAGTAGGTGATAAATTAACCATTATTTCACATTACGAATTGAATGATTTGAATGAAAGTTTCAAGGAATTTATTAAATATGAGTAAGATTAAGCGGAGACCTTTAATTTCTTTTTGGAAATATAAGATCCCGAAAATTAATGTTAAAAAAATAGAATTCGTATTGTTATTCAACCCGCTGGACATATCCGAACATAATTATTTAGCTGCCTGTAATCCTCCGGAATGTCCATGTCCACCGGCATCACCCCCTTATACCTGTGTATCTCAATGTTGTCTTTGACGATTGGAAGCAGTTTCAACCCGATTAAAAAGGTCAAGTAAATCCTTTTTATTTTTGGAAAATTTCAGATAGTAGAACTCGGAAAAATCGGAAATTAAATCCAATGCGTGCCGGAATTGTTCTTTTTTAGAGTGGTAGTCTACATATAGCTGCCGGGTAAGCAGTTTTATTGCTTGTGACTTGTTATTTATTCTTTTTAAACTACATTCTTTTGATTTTTGGAGAATAAAAATTTTCTGCAACCGGAATTTTTTGTTACCTTTTTCAATATTTTCGTTTTTTTCAATAAATGGAGATTGATAAAGATAGTATCCGGTAGCCGCTTTTCTAATAATAACCGTATCGTCGGCTATTGCATGATATTTTTCCTGCAGCAGATTTATTATACTTGATTTACCGGCACCCGATTTTCCGCAAAAAATATAGGCATAGTTATTTAGTTCTACCGCTGATCCGTGCATAATAAACCCCCTGCCGGCAGCCAATAGTTTTTGAATAATTCTGATAAGAATATATGAAAAATGGGTTAAACTGATGTGGTGAAATGAATGAATTTTATCGGAAAATTCCCTGTACATATATAAGTAATTCAATAATTCCCCATTTTTGAGTTTCTGGTAAATTTGGGGGCCTTGAGCATGAATATCTATTTCAAAATCGGGTAAAGTAGTTTGATTTGAACCGGTGACACCCGAAAAGTAATTTTCAATTATTCTGCGAATATTGTAGATTGATTCCGGTACAATGATATCTTCATCAAATAGGTTCACTTTTATAGAGAATCCGGCAATTTTAAGATAAATGCTTTCAGGATCTTTATTTTTCACAAAACAGGGTCATTATATAGTAAAATCCGGTTGTTTTGAATTTTTTTCACTTTTATGAAGTAATTAAAGAAAGAATAACGTTATAGAATGAGATCAATTATTAAAATTTTTAAAAATAGCAAATCGTTTAGGATCAAGTCGCAAGGTTTGAGCATGATACCCGTTTTATGGCCGGGAGATTTGATTTATTTTTCCAAAAAAAAAACCGAAAATCTAAAAGAGAATGATCTTATTTTAGCGTTTAAAAATGAAAAATTATTTGCCCACAGGGTTATTTACAGGACAGCCGGTTATCTCATTACCAAAGGCGATAATAATATTTTATGTGACGGGCGGATATATCCCCGGCAAGTAATCGGTACGGTTACAAAATTAAATAGAGGTAACCAGCATATTGATTTGGAGAATTTTTATCTTATTCAATCGACGGCCTATTTTTCAGAAATAAATAAAATCAACGCGTGTTTAAATTCAGGTAAGGTGAATTTTATTTTTCTAAAAGGATTACCAATTCATCTATATTATGAAAAGAATCATCCCAGAAGAATATATGCCGATTGCGATGTTTTAATAGATAAAGATCAGTCTGTTCTGGTGGATAAAATTCTTTTAAGTGAGGGATTTATAAAACACGAAACTCACTACTCCCCAATCCACAAATATTTAAAGAATAAAAAAACGGAAATCACTTATTCCAAAAAATCGAACCGGATAAGAATTGTTTTTGACATACATTACGAAGCTAATTTTTTAATGAACCAGTTGGGATCTCTAAGTTTATTATATTCACAGAAAAATATAAACAAACTGACTTCATTATTTTTGCAAGAAAAAAGAATTATAAAAATCTCCGGCGGTAATTTTCCGGTTTTGTCCGCTGATAATCTGGTAATTTATCTGCTGCTTCATTATTTTCATCATAACTTCAGGGGAGTATTCCGTTTATCATTTATTGATAAGGTTATCAGGAAGGATAAAAAGATAGATTGGAAGGAAATGGCTGAAAAAATTGAGGAATACAAATTAAACAATTTTATGTATCCCGGATTATTACTGCTGAAAAAATATTTTTTGACTCCTGTTGATGGAAATATCATGTCCGGATTAAAACCGGGAAGACGCGAATCCGCATTTATTCAACATAAAGCATTGAAAGAAAATATTTTTAACGATGAGGAGAGGATTTCTGCAGGTATTAACAGGTTTAAATATATTTTCATTTTATCTTCCGAACCATTAATTAAAAAATTTTTGGTATTTTTTCAACCGGCTGTTTTATATTCAGCCTTTTGGGTTTTAATCAGACTTCTTTTGAAAAAGAAAATTAAGAATTATCATAAAAAGTAAATAAATTATTCAGGCTGTTTTAATAATCTTTTTACGTTGAAGGTCTGATACTAGATTCCTAATATCTTTATCTGCCTGTTTTTTATTAAGACCATATTTTTTTACGAGAAAATCAGATATCTGATTAATATCCCAGCCGTATACCAGTTTTTTGTAAATTAGAGTGGCCGTTTCATTTAAGGTGAATAAGAGTGATTTTTCACCGTCAAAAATAACGGTTTTTCCTCCTAATTTCCGGCTGATAAATCCTTTATTGACGGTAATTTTCATTCTAAATACAAAAATATCTGTAGAATCGGAAGTCATTTTAACATAAAATCTTCCTAAGGTATGAGATTTAACGATCTTTGGCTTATTCTCCTTTTTTTTATTCCTGTTATAGAATCTTTCAGCCGGCAATGGGGTCTTTTTTTTCTGTTTTCAGGAGTATTTTTATTTACATATCCTTTTCTGTGGCGCGGTAAGATCCGGCTGGATATATTGGATTTCCTGTTTCTTGTATTTATTATTCTGGCTTTGTTTTCAGGTTTGTTTTCCATATCGCAATCCCGAAGTTTTATTGAGCTTGGTAGATATGTTGCTTATCTTCTGTTGTTTATCACGATCAGGGAAAAAGATGAATTAAGAAGAAGGCTGTCAGGCTATATAACTGCTTCAATAA
>MFJF01000024.1 GCA_001779115.1 Candidatus Gottesmanbacteria bacterium RIFCSPHIGHO2_01_FULL_40_15 | reverse complement strand
AATGGCCAAAGATGAAAAAGACAACAAACTTTTTACTCCGCCTGAGATTGATGGCACTTATGATGTACCGGGACGTCCGGACGTGAAAGTCAGGGTATTTGTCCATAAGGCAAGAGGCCAGGGAGGGAAACCGGTTCCGTCACCGACAACCGCACCTGTTTTGAAGTGCGATTTAGCTGATCCCGATTCTGAAGCTGAAGCCGGAGTTACCGGGTGGCATTTGCTTTCCAATTGGACATACAATCTCAATCCGGCAAGCGTTCCATCAACCGTTGGAGGAGGGAAACTTTCTCAAATTGCCGCTGACAGTTTTTCAGTCTGGACCGGTGCTATCGGCGGAAAAGTAAATCTGACAAGGGGGGCTGATACCAATGCCGCCAGGTCAAAACTTGACGGACAAAACATTATTGCCTGGGGCAGAACATCAAGATCGGCTCTGGGAGTGACTTATATCTGGTATTATACAAGCACAAAAGAGGTTGCCGATGTTGATACAATCATGAACAAGAGTTATCCGTGGAGCTGGTCGGGAAGCAGCACCTGCGCCTATCCCAACTCGTATGACGCCCAGAATATATTGACCCACGAACTGGGACACTGGATGGGAATGGATGACATGTATACGGATAATTACATTAACAACACCATGTACGGATACGGCTCTGTCGAGGAAGCAAAAAAAGACACATTGACCAACGGCGACAAAGCGGGAGTTTCTTCAATATATTAATTTTAAATATTTCCTCAGATAAGATTTATGAGTGAAGTTAATTTCAACAGCGTTAATCCTGTTTTCGGAGAAGCAGCAAGCGGTGATGTTCCAATCGGGATAGAACCTCATTTTCTTGCCGGCGTTAATCATGTTGTTTTTATGCACAATCCTCATGGAGGCGGAAGCGGAAGAAGAGGATCTTTCTTAGAAGACCTATATGAAGCAATGGATGATAGACGAATTGGCCTTCGAACAGCACAAAAACTTTTGGATGAATGGAGTGAAAGCGGCGCGGCTGCGTTAAAAAGCGGAGGAGAACCTGAAAAAGTCAGGAAATTTCATGCAGTCCATGACAAGTTAGATGAGATAAGCAGTTCCCGCTGATAAGGCAGGGTATTTTTTTTAAACATTCAGACAACCCTTGTTAGGAAAAACGGGTTCATTTAGAGCGTAACAACGGTTTGTTTTACCCCCGTCCCTTATATCTTGACACTTGACGAAAAATTTACGCGGTTACAGATCCGGATGGGTTGCACTCGACAAAAATCATAAAGTAGTATTCCATGGAAAAACATTTGGGGAATTATCCGAGAAAATAAAAAATAAAAAAGAAAAACTGGTTTTGTTACCAGCTTCGGAAAATTATTTCGGTATTGTCACTTAATGGCAAAATTTCCTTACATTTCGCTTCCCGGAAATGAAGGAAAAGTAGTGTTAAAACCTCTTATAAAAGTCAGATTAATCTACTGAAAAACTCATAAAATCACTAATCCTATTTATGCCTTAATTGATTCAGGAGCAGATGTATCTTTTTGTGAGAAAAATATTGGTATTTGGCTCGGTATTAACTTTACAAAGTTGAAAAATACCAGTTTTAGAGCCGCAAACAAAAAAATTTTGATGCCAAAAAGGAAGCTATTACTATTGATATTTTGGGAAAAACCTATACTTATCCTATCTTTTTTACTGAATCGTTAGCTTATCCCATTATATTAGGTCAGTTGGGATTTTTCGATCACTTTAAAATTTCTTTTGATTTAAGAAATAAAGAAATAGAAATTAATTAGCGGTTACTACCAATGATAATTTCAAGATCGAATTTAGCCCCTTGTGATGCCTCCTGAACGGTTAATTGGTTCAGATCCAATAATCCGGTCAGGTACCTCATTAAATTGTCGTCTTTTTCCTTAAGATTTGCCTGCCAGTTGTCATAATTTTGGGGAGAATTACCGATGTCTATATTGACAAAACCGGCAGTTTTCAACTGGGCTGAAACTGAGGCGGCCAGTCCGCTAACATTTGTTCCGTTGAGGACCTGTATATTGAGGGTTTCCTTTTTACCCTTAAGAGTTTCTTCCAATGCTTCAGGAGTCAGCGTCGGAGTCGGAGTAACAGTAGGAGCAGGTAACGTCGTCGGGCTGGGAGTTACTTTTTGAAAGCTTAAATAGGATATTTTGAAGCGCGGGGCGAAATAAAAACCGGTGAAAGCTAAAATTGAACTTATAAGCACAACCGATGAAATTATTAAAATCCGGCGGTTTCTGATTTTATTGTTTTGCCGGTTCATCAATTGTAACCTGGCTTCCCTGACTTTTTGGCTGTGGAGTTTGATGAATCCACCTGCAGTTGTTATTTGAAATTCCTGATCTATTTCATCTTCGTCCGGGAGAGGATTGATAATAAGACCGATTATTTCCTGGACAGTGCCAAGGACTAGGAAATAATAGGTAAATATGGCTGACTGCTCGGCGATTTTATCCTTTTTGGCGATAAGGAGAAAGGGACAAAGGATAAGGAAAAACAGGGCAACGGCAAAAGCATAGCGGCCGTCCGATTTTTTAAACAGATAAAGAAAAGCCAAATAACCGAATATAGCGGCAAAATGGGGACCGCCCAGGGGAAAAATTAATAAAACAAAAAGAAGGATGCCTCCTGCTTTGATAAGATTATCTTTTTTGACGGTTATTTTATCCAAAAACGGGATTTTTAATTCCCATTTACTTTTTTGTCCCTCAAGAAAGTAAAGAATAAGGCCGGCGGCAAAAAGAAAATAGGAGGTGACGGAGAGATCGGAAACAAACTTGATTTTTAAGGAGAGGAAAAGGGAAACAAGATAAAAAGTAAAAACAGCAAGAGATGAAATAAACAGCCAGGCGGACTGAAATTTTAGAAGAAGGGCGGCAACAGTAATGGCAGCAGTTATTGAGAGGTCGAGAGCGCCGGTCAGATAAATAACAAACAGAAAGACAATTCCGGCGGTAAGACTGGCGACGGGGAGAATCTCTTTCACACTTTTATTTTACATCAGAACGAAGTGGAAATATGAGGGATTTTTTTACCGGCTGAAGCGGAATTCGTCAAAAAGGGTAGCCTCCTGGTCATAAACGCTTATTCCGAGGCCGCCTTCCTTGTATTGGGAATTCTTAACCGAAGCCAGCTCGGAATAGGATTTCCCGTCGGTTGAGAGAAAGTATTTAAAGCCTGATCCCTTGGCTTCGACTTTCAGCCAGAGCGGGGTATCCTCTTTTTGGGTATGGTCAGGAAATTCCATGTAATACGTAATATACTATTCACATGCAAAATATTTGGAAAATTAAATACTATAAGCAGGAAAATGGAGAATCGCCTATTTTCGAGTTTATTGAAAAATTACCTGAGAAAGCACAAGCAAAGCTTATTAACACTTTTGACTTGTTAACTGAATACGGTATACAGCTGCGAGAACCGCATGTTAAAAAAGTGACCGGAACTGCGCTTTGGGAATTGAGGATACTCGGTGAGGATAGTTTCAGAATTTTATATATTGCTATTAGGCAATCGACTTTTCTTTTTCTGCATGCTTTCAAGAAGAAAAAACAGAAAACTCTTAAAAAAGATATTAAAATAGCATTAAAAAGACTTGAAGAGTATCAAACGCGCGGAGAAATTTGATACTGGATATTATCGCAAAATTGTGATATGATTTTTATTGGAGGAAAATATGCATATCACTAATTGGGAAACTCACAGAAAAAAATTATTGAGAAATCCTAGGGTCCGGCAAGCTCTTAAGGAAAATGAACTTGAGTGCCAAATTGCACGTGCGCTTATCGAGGCACGGATTAAACATGGTTTAACCCAACAGGAACTGGCAAATAGGTTGAATACCAAACAATCAGTTCTTTCACGTGTAGAAAACGCACAAACCACACCGTCATTGACTTTTTTAAAGCGTCTAGCGCATGTTTTGAACGTACCTCTGCGTATCCAATTTGGCTAAACCATTTTGTTAAGCCCCGCGAAAGTACTTATTTCCCGTTTACGTGTTGCCGTACCGGATACCCTGCAGGGGGAGTTACCGGCTGAAGCGGAATTCGTCAAAAAGGGTAGCCCCCTGGTCATAAACGCTGATTCCCAGGCCGCCTTCCTTGTATTGGGAATCCTTAACCGAAGCCAGCTCGGAATAGGATTTCCCGTCGGTTGACAGTGAGTATTTAAAAGCATTGCCTTTTCCTTCAACTTTTAACCAGAGAGGAGTGTCTTTTTCAACAATAAAGTTATTGATGACGCCGTTTTTGATGACGGTATTGACGGTTTTTCCGTCTTCAAGATGGATTTTGAAGATCTGATAGCGGTTGCCGTTGACCCCGTCGATCATGAAATAATAGCCGTAACCGGTCTTGAAATCACCACGGACAAAAAGACCGCTTCTGGTATTGTTCCTTAAAGGTTGAAGCTTGGCGCTATAAGTAAAGTCGGTTATGCCGCTTAACTTCTTGAGAAGGGCAACCGCCGCGCCGAAATGTTTTCCCTGAAGATAAACATTACCGTCAACTTTTGATAAATCCAAGAACATCGGACTGTTTACCAGCCAGTCATCGAGATAATCTTCATTTTTTAAGGCTTTAAGAGAGTCAAAATTTATATCCGTTGTGGAATTGGCCCGTGAAGCAACTTCAAGGCCGATCTTTGCGATATTTTGCCAGCTTAACTGGTTTTGCCTCCCGGATGAGCCTGTTCCTTCTGTTTGTCCCTGATTTTCACCGGTAACATTCTGGGTGGAAAATTTATTTTTGGGGATAGTCAGTTGATTCCAGCCTTTAACAAGATTCCTGATGGAATAATAGTAATAGGAATTTTTATCTTTATCGGAAAAATACAACCTGGTCAGCTCAACGTCAGCGGGATCGGTCTGCAGATAAACACTCATTTTGAAAATTGAATAATCTTCAAGATTTAAGTCCTTATCCAGAAAGACATCGAGTCTTTCATCATTTCTAGAGGTCAGGACAAGGGAGAAGTCACCATCCCAAAAATAGACATCGTCAAATTCTGATTTGCCCTGCCAACCTTCATTGTTTTCAAAACCGGATATAGTGAGAACCGTACCCGGATCGACTGAGGAATAATCGAGTTTATAGTTTTTATCGGAGAATTTGAGGCCGACGGTATTGATTAAATCGGTGGAATTTCCCTTATTTATCAGAGAATCTTTTTTGGTAATCAAAAGATAACCGCCTACCAGAACAGTTATCAGAATGATGGCAGCTGAGATGATAATATTCCTGCTTGACCTCATAGAACTTTCAGCTGAGGGTATTATACTATT
>MFJF01000023.1 GCA_001779115.1 Candidatus Gottesmanbacteria bacterium RIFCSPHIGHO2_01_FULL_40_15 | reverse complement strand
AACGCTTGGGGATTAAATTGACGTCTTTTGGCCCTGTAATGCCTCTATTTACTCTAAACTTGCCGTCTAAGACACGTGTCTTAGACGTTACGTCTAAGACAACGTCTAAAGCATCTAAATCATCTAAGACTCTTACGTACACGTTACGTTAGTTATATCTTAAACATAACTAACGATTTTTGGCGTTTTTTAGTTTTTAGTCATCCACAGGCCCTATTGTGCTTTTTTAAAAAATATATGTTACGATTAAGTTAATGGATTTTGGGGCGTTAAGAGAAGTAGCCGGAAAAACTTTAGCTGTAAGGCAAGTTACACGCGGATTAAAACGCGGTATAGATGCCGGACAACGCCGCCGCAGAAAAGTTAGAAAATTAAATCGCAAATACAAAAGTTTTATGGGTTTATAATGGCTTATAATCAGAAGAGAAAGAATTATTTTATATAATGATGTTATTTTTTGAAGAAAAAAGAGCGGCAAAAAAAATGGGATTGAAAAAATATAAAAGGTTTTTAAGGGCGAAACGTAGCACAAGAAAAATTTATCGGTCTATTAAAAAAAGTAGTAAGCACGATATGCTAGGTTCATTTGGTTTATGAAAAATAAAATTATCGGCATAGCGTTAGGTTTTGGTGTAGGAACATTTTTATTTGCCGGAACAAGTTTAGCGGCCAGTTATGATATTAACCCTTGGAACGAATTAGACGAGCTAATATCTCCGGTAACAGTTTCCATAAGTGAGGATAGAAGTGAATTGACAGAGGGTTACTATTGGGGCGTAAGTTTTATATCTGATGCTCAAAATATCTACGATAGGCGAAAATGTACGTTGATAGAATTTCCGGCAAATCCATTTAGTCCTGTTACAAATGATATAACTTTTACAGGCCTATTCGGTTCTTACACTGTTTTAAATTTACATATTGATGAGTCGTTAAAAGGTTGCGAAAGCGGTACACCGCAAGAGCTAGTTTTGTTAGATGATTCTTTTACTTATACTATAACAAACGCTATTATCGGTGGTAGTGAGGGGGTGTTACTAGCGGGCATCAATAACTTATCCGGTTCAATAAAAGGTTTTCTTTTGATAATTTTACCGGTATTTATAATTTTAGGTTTCTTATGGTTCGGATATTTATTTTTACAAAGTAGAAAATGATTATAAATCAACAAACATTAGGTAGTTATTGCCGGACAGAAAACGTATATTTAACCGGTGCGGCAAGCCACGATATAGCAAATTTTGAAACCCTTTGTTACAATTCGGCTACTTCTTTCGCAATTATTTTCGGAGCTGGAATCGGTTTAATAATATTGGCCGCGTGGCTATCAAGGCTATTTAAATAAAATTATATGAACGATAACCTAATTTTATATTATGATTTTTTCTTAGGGATGTTTCGCTGGGTAGTTTATATTGGCGGTGCTTTTATTGTACTGGGAATAATAATTAAAGGTTTAATTTGGGTTAGAAAATTATAATATGACTAACTTTCTATTGAGCGAGCCGGATATAATTCAAGTGTTAGTTTGGTTTATGAGTTCTGCGGTAATTTCGGCGATATGTATCGGGATAGCGAGGAGAGTGTTTAATAAGTGATTATGGTAAAATATAATCAACAGGGAATAGTCGGCCCTAAGCAATTAAAAATAAACAAATGGTTTATTCAGATGTAACACCGGTATTGACCGCGGGCGTAACAACCCTAACGGACACTATCGTTGGTATTCTCCCTATTCTATTGCCGGTGGCGATAGTCTTGGGTTTTTTCTGGATGGGATACAGGTTTTTATCTCACAGGGGCTAGGAACTCAACGCAGATGGGGTGGTATGGTTTCAAGTTAAATCTGCGTTTAGCTTTTAGGGTTCAATTCCCTATCACTCCATAATGAAAAAAGCAAATTTATTATTTTTAATTATTTTATTCGGTGGGTTTTTACTTCACGGAGTTGTTAAAGCCGAAACAATAGCCCAATATAACGGCAACACTCCTACCGCCGATAGTTGGGGAATAGCGAAACAAAACTTAGGGCCTAATGTTACTTTTGATAATATTAGTAGCATAAAGTTAAAGATAAAGTCGGATTCAGTAGGACAAGGAGTCCATAACTTACAAATAACTTGGGAAGATGGCGGCGGGTGTACTGCCGGTGCTACATCAGATAGCATACCTTTTGACTACGACATAACAACGCCGCAAGTAGTTACTTTTACTTTTAACGATAACCCTAGTAGTGATATATCCGGCAGTAATTGTATTTTTAGAACTAACGCGGACAGTTCTAGTTACAGGCATTTCTTTTATGGGGTGGATGAAGATTTATACACAAACGGTGATGCCCTCTTTTGTACGACAAGTTGCGAAAGTGATGATGATGTTATTGATGCCTATTTTATTATAGGGCAGGATGAAAGTGATATAAGCATTACAGGGCCGTTACATAACAGTATCGTACAGGATTTCGGGAGTTGGGGCGTTAGTGTTTTATCAGAAAATAGCGATGCTTGGGCCTGTATAATTTATGATAACGAACAAGACGGAGTAATAAATTATTTAGCAAGTTTCACATATAAGGATTGTATTTTTATAGGGGTGAATGGAGGTAGTAGCACACTAATACCTAAAAGCGTTTTAATGAACTCTAGTCCTAGCCACTGGGAGGCTATCGCGGAAATTGTGGGCAGTGATGGTTTTGGAAGTTTCAATCTAGGGGCGGTGTACACTTTTTCAGATATTATCCGGTTTAGCATCACTCCTTACATTACCGGTACACTCAACCCTAACCTACCTACCGCAGACGATTTAGACCCATCTATTGAAGGTAGTTTTTGGTTTATTGATTGTAGCGGGTATAGTGCTTCTTACTTTGACGGCTTTTGGTTTGCTAGTGATGCTGGCGGGCATTTCTTTTGTGATTTACAGGCCGGTTTGAGAAGTTTGGTTTATAATCTCATTTTCCCTCACGATTTTAGTACCACGGCATTAAGTAACTCCATAATTTATTTACAACACGGATTTCCATTTAATATAGTTACCGGCATAAAGGATGCTATTATAGCCGCAAGCGAAGAAACATTAACGCCGGAAAACTTAGAGAGTGATGCTGTTTTCTTTGGTAGCTCAGTTACAGTATTGACTCCTACTTCTTTAGAAGATGTTATAGGCGAAGACAAAAAGGATTCTATTTTTAGTACAATAGTTAATTTCGCTTGGGTCGGGGCGGCATATATAATGTGGGTTACTATTTTTTAAATGATTGTAGATATTTTATTGATAGTAGTAGTGTCTTTTCTAAGTTTAATTGGTGGGCTTTTAAATTTACTTGCTTTTGTTATACCGGAAGAAATACAGTTATCTCTAATTGACATACTGTCAAATTTAAAATTCTTTATGGGGATATTGCCGGTAGTTGAACTACTTAACGTATTAGCGACAATTTTGACGTTCTTGGGGTTGTGGTACTTAGTAAAAAGTTTATTAAAGATTTGGGCCGGAGTACCGATGGTAGGCAAGAAGATAGCGGTAAAATAAAAAGATGTTTTTTAACGCAGATTATCAAGGCTTAAAGATTTTCCTATTTTACGGAAAAAAGGGTTCGGGCAAATCTTTATATCAAAGCTACTTGGTTTTAAAACTTCTCAAAAGTTATTATAAAATTGAGAAAAAATATCCATCCTTACCGCACCGGAAGTTTTATATAAATCAACCTTTATCTGAGGAATTTGAGAAAAAAGAACTCAATAAACATTTTGAATACTTTACGAGTCCCGAACAATTATATGCGGTTAGGGATAGTGATATTTTATGGGATGAAATAGGGAAAGATTTACCGGCAGGAAGTTGGAACGATACGCCGAAAGAGTTGAAACAGGTATTCTCACACTTACGAAAAAGAGGAAACCGGATTTTTGCTAATACGCAGGTTTATGAAGATATTGATATATCTTTCCGTAGGCAAATAGATGCCGCTTGGAGAATTAAAAAAATGTTTGGTAATAGGGATATATCGGCAACCTTGCCGCCGCCTAAAAGAGTTTGGGGAGTTATTAAATTGAGGCATTTTGACCCGATGGCCCTAGAGAGTATCAGAGATGAGCTAGTCAGGGCCGAATTAGAGGAAACCGGTTTTCCTAAGTTTATTTTTATCCGTAGGAAGTTAGTCAACCTTTACGACACTACCGCAGAGCTACCGCCTTATCAACCTAATAAACTACGCGAGGTAGTTATGACGTGTAGGGAAGGCGAAAAATGTTTAACGCCACACAAAGACGGAACGCCGCATAGAGTTGTTAAACACGTTTCGGCCTAATGAAGATATTGTTTTTGACACTCCTAATTCTGCTTTCACTTCATTATTTGAATTACGAGTATAGAGTTAGGCCGGCTACTGAATACGCTTTGAGTTTGCCGTCAATCCAGTATGTTACCGGATGTCAAAACGATATTTTCAATCACGACACCGGAGAGTTAATTTATAGGCCGCCGCTAGGAGTTAATAATGGTAATTGTCTAACCGTACCTAATCCGTGGCTACCGCAAAACATAATAACGCATACGGCGTGGGAACAAGTGCGGGTAGAGGGCTTTGGTTACAAAGTTATTAGTTTAATGATTATTCTTATTTGGTTAGTGGCCGCGTGGCCCGTTTGGTTGCCGGTGGTTATTACTTTTATGTGGTTTAATGAAAGGATTGACAAATCCCCTGTCCCATAGTATGATGGGGAGAATATGAGAGAAGATAAAAAAGCCGGAAAAGTGAGCGAGGCATTTCTGCTTTCAGAGGCTATCAAGCAAATAGAAAAAGAGGCTAAACAGAAACGCAACAAAATAGTGATTTGTAAAGCCCCTTATTTTGGCCGGTTTAGGTGGGATTTTTTCGGTGTTTTTGACTTAATTGTAATTACAAATTATCCGTTCAATAGTTACCGGCAATCAGATGAGGTGGATGCTACCACGGAGTTTATACAAGTAACTACAAAACATCACTTATCTGACCGCCGGAAGAAGATACTAAACTTTTTTCAAGATGCCGGATGTTATATCCCTCACGCCTCAATTTGGGCATACGATAAAGTAACCGGAGAATTTAAAATAGAAAAAGTTACTAAATAAAATGATATTAAGTAGAAAAACACACGGTTATGTTATGCCCCTTAAAGTTTATCGGATGAGGAAAGCGATAAACAATTTAGAAAAGCACCGGTTGGCTAAGATTGCGGCAGAGAAAGGCATCAGGAAATGGACAAAAAAGGTTAAGTATTATTTAAAAACGCAGAAATGAATACAACAAAATTCGTATTTTATGATTGGGATAAATATAAAGAGTTAGAGGGTACTTTTACGGCCCAATATCGCGGAGTTGGAAAATGGAGAAAAAATGTTTTTGAAATAAAACTGGATGTGGGGGCGGTGGTACACTGTTGGGCTAACGCCGCACTTTATAGGGCCTTGTCCGGCGTACCGTTTGGAACGAAAGTTAAAATAAAATACTTGGGGTTAGAAGTTATGGAAAACGGCAGAGCATTTCATAATTACGAAGTGGACTATTTAGGTTATCAAAAGCCGGAAAAGATAAAAAAGAAAAAGGTAAAATGATAAAATACTTTAAAAGAAAAAACAGGTTAATGGAGTTATACGCACTCCAAGTTTGGTTAGAACTACTTTAAAATGTTATTTAAAAGATATAATACAACCGAAAAAAGAATAAACTTAATAGAAAAAATATTGGTTATAAATTATTTATTAACATTTTTATGGTTAATACTAAATTTAGTTGATTCTTTATGATTTTATTATTTATAGGTTTTTGGAGTATAGGGTTTTTATGTAGCACCGGATTTTGGGTTTGGCGTTTCTTGGGAATACTTAAAAGTTATGAAAGAGAACGAAACGAGTTTATAAAGACGATTGGAAAACTGAAAGAAACGGAAAGCTACTCTATTATGAAATCGCTACGCGAGGCAAGGCTC
>MFJF01000022.1 GCA_001779115.1 Candidatus Gottesmanbacteria bacterium RIFCSPHIGHO2_01_FULL_40_15 | reverse complement strand
CGGTGAGATCCGGAGTATTATAGCTTGTGGTGGAAGTTCCATCATGGATCGAAATCGGAGGATTATCCCAAGATCCACCAACTCGATTACTATATAAAAGTTTATGCGTAGTTGTGTCTGCATTATAGTGGACAACATGAGGAATATCATTCGAATCGACAGCAATGTCATTTGCTATAGTTTTATCTGAACCAGGAATTAACTCTTGATTACCGAAACTATTACTTGTCGTATCAAATTTTCTGTATGCTAGATCATCAGAAGTAGAAGCTCCATATAAAATATGAAGATTATTAGAACTATCGATCGCTACTCCGAAAGTATTAACGCTTGAACAAGGAGGATTGCTAGATGGGGATAATTCTGTCCAGCTATCACCATTTGTTGATTCCCAAACTTCACAACTTCCACTATCATTAATCACCGAATAAAGTGTTCCATCTGAAGATTGCACTATTTGACTTATTACCCCTTGCATAACACCTGGATCTCCATCATCGTCGATTTTGACATTTACGGAACTTGAGCGGGTGGAGGAGCCTTCGGAGTCTGATGTGAATGCAGCGGAGGTATCAATGTAATAGGGGAGGATTTTGCCGTTTTTGTCGGTCACTCTCAAATCGTCCAAGTCCGACTGGAGTTTTCCTTCTGTGACCAGGGTTGAGGTGTCAAAATCAACAAGAACCTTCTTATCAGCATCTGCTGAACCGGAATTCTCTATGGTTACTTTCTGTCTATAAGCCCAGTTGTCATCATACCAACCGGCCTGGGCAAGTTTTGCACCGGGAAATAACCGGTAGATAAGATCACTCGGGAGATAGGGAACAATAATGGCTATGATTATGGAAAATGACAGGGCAAGAGCGATAGCTTTATTGCGGCGCTTGGGAGTTTTTAGTAATAGTTTGATATCTTTGATAATATTCTTGGGAGATAAATTTTTTATTATTTTTATTCTTCTTCTGCCTGATTTTTCCCCGTCTGCAACCCAGGCATGGTAGAAATCAGGGGCAATCCTGAGGATATGTAGATAATGTGAAGTGAAAAGCTTAATCTTTTTTTGTTTTCTTAAATGATTACGGAGTCGGACCGGTTCAGAATGATCCTTTTGGGCCCGTTGCGGATAATGTATTCTTCTGAAATAATTTTTGATTTTAGAGATCATGATTTTCAACTAATGTTTTGCCATGCCGAAGGAGATTTTCTTTATCATCACCAGAATAGATTGTAATACCGTAAAGACCGTCTGAACCGGCAGAAAGATGCCAGGCAGCGTAAATCCTTCCGTCAGACAAAGGATTAATTAATATATTTTTAATACTTCCCGTGATGGAACTTATCTGCCGGGTTCCGGTCCAGGTTGACATACCGTCAGAAGATTCCACATAAAAAAGTGAGTCAGTTGCGGGTTTTCCTTCGGGTTTCTCTGCGGCTGAATAGACCAGAAATATTTTGCCTGTTGTTTGGTCAACGGATAGTCTGATATTTTCAACGGCCAGATTATCAAAATTCAGAGGAGTTTTGGCTGTCCAACCGGTTCCGTCAAAGACGAATGTATTAATAGCAGAACCTGATACTGAAGCCGAATAAATTTTATTTTCTTTAGTATAAGCGGCAGAAATAAAATTATCATAGGTTTGGGATTTTTCAATTGAGGGTAAATTATTGGAATCAGGATAAAGAAGAAGCGGTCCAAACTGATTTTCAGCTAAACTTCGGTCCGTTTCAGTCCAAGATGAGGAGGGGGTGCAGTTGCCGTTACACTTGAAAATTGTGTTATTACTTCCGTCTGACAGCCCGGCAATAAGTGTTCCGTCCGTAGATTTGGCCAGAGTCAGGCGCGGGTTATCTTTTGGAATTGAGATATTTTGAGTTTCGCCCGGTTGTGCTGTTGGTGACGGTTGGAATGAGGGAGCGCTTTTTAAATCCGGTGTAATATCAAAGGGGTCAGAAGACGGAGATGCTACAGGAACAGCAGTTAAATCCGGTGCCGGGGATATTGTTGGCGTAGCCGGAACAAATGTCGGAGACGGCAGAGTCGGTGATGTTATAAAATTTTCTTTGACTAACATTAATTCCGAAAGAGAATCATCGGAAGTATTGAGAAATTGATAGTAAGTATTTTGCATTGGAGAAGAGGTGTATAAAAGATGAATCTTTGTTCCCTTATCATCACCTTTAGTCCAACGGTCGTACCAAAGTGTTAAATTCCGGCAGAGTTTTACAGCGTCTTTTGAGTTTAAGGATAGCGGAATACTCCAGGATTCTCCTGAATCGGTTGTTTTTGAATATACACAGAAACCGCTGTTGTCCGTAAAGAATATATAACCGATTTCATCCGAGGTAAAGACGATATTATTACTGCTGTTTTGTACGCCGTCTATTTCCGGATAAATATTATTGTCAATTAAAGTTTCGCTATCGGCGGTAACAATGAAGGCAGAGTTATCCTGGAAGACGAGCTGATTAAAGGAAAGCGGATTAACAGGGGATGAATCTCCGATTGTGTTTTGTTGGGCAGGAGATGGGGTGGAAACGGTATTAACGGTATTAAATGACAGACCGGGAATTTCCTGATCAAAGGACATTTCGGAATCCGGAGCAGAAGAGCCGGATAGATTGTAAAACTCAACAGGACCCAGAACAAATGATTGCGGGGCGGATATTCCAGACCGGTATTTATAAGCATAGGATTTTGTTTCTCCTTTTTTGAGTGATGCTTTCCAGATAATTGACAGGGCAGAGGGAATTACCGTTTGACTGCCTGCGATTGAAGCGTTAAGGTCACGGGGGACAGTTCCATCGGGCATTATAATGTTGAGATAAGCGAGAGGATCGACTGCTCCGCCGAAGCCGTTTTCATTTGAGACGCTATCCGGTCTGACAACAAAGTGAAGATGGGGACCGGTTGATAAACCTGTTGATCCTGAAAGTGCTATTAAATCACCTTTTTTAACATTTTGACCGATATTTATATTAAATTCACTTAAGTGGCCGTAATATGTTTTACCCCAACTGTGGTTAATGATTATTGTTTTTCCATAAGGACCGTAACCGACATGGAAGACGATACCGTCATCAACTGCCAAAATCGGAGTTTTTTCCGGCATAGCGAAATCAACTCCGTCATGACCCATAAAGCCTGATTTAAGATATTCCCATCTCAGCCAAAGAAGATCGGGAGTTTCATTAAAGCCAAGTGAAATCGGGAATTGGCCGTTAAACGGCTGTCTTAGCACGCTTAATGGAGCACCGATGAGTTCTTCGTTTGAAGGCAGATTTTCTTTTTCGCTTACAACAGAGTTATAAGGAATTAATCCGTTTTCCACAGCTGGGGAAATATCGAAGAGTGAAGGTACTTTTTCTTTGATAATACCTTCAAAATCGCGATTAGCAGTCACCTTTATAATTTGCTGATAAGTCTCCGGAGGAAATATTCTTGCCGGTGATATTCTTTCAATAATAAAATCAGGATCTTTTTCTACCTTAAGGGATGAGTTAACGGTGAATATGCCCGTTTTGATAACTGATTTAAGAATTAATTGATATTCGCCCGTTTCAGAAGGAAGATTATAGGCGGCAGAATAATCAGGTTTGTTGCCAATATCCAAACTGCGGCAGGAGGGATTTCTGATTATAGATTTATCTGAAGTTGATAATATTGATTTATTTCCTTCGGGGGAAATGATTTCCAGAGTCAGATCGGAAGTACAGATTATTTTGCCCAGTTCATCCAGGACAGTTATATTAAACAGGGCTGTTTCTCCGGGTTTATAAACAGATTTATCCGGTGATATGTTAAGCATGCCCCAGTAAAATTCTTCAACTGACTGATCCGAGTAATCGTCTGTGGCAATCAGAGTATACTTGCCCGGTTTGAAACTGATGAGGGGTTTAAGGGAAATGTTTGATTCTCCTGCGGAGGGCTCAATTTCTTTTTTAATAATAACCGGTTGAGTCTGGCCGTCCGAGTGTTTAAGTGAAAGTGAAACATTGTTACCGCTATTTATCAGTTTGAAATTGATACTTTCATCCAGTTTAAAGCTCTTCTTATTTAAGGGCAGGAATTTCATAGTTTGTTTGAGCTGAGCCGATGAGGCCGAGCCTGAGGGTATTAATGAAGGGAAAACAGCAGGAGTGAGGATTAATGCTGTATTTTCAGGAATCGGAAGTGGAGTCGGAGAAGGAGAAAGGGGGGGAAGTGTAGGAGAGGGTAACGGAGAAACAAAAGGATCAGGTGATATTGCCGGGTCGATACTTGGATTGACACTTGGCAGAATGGCGGAGTTTTCGTTTGAAACAGTTTGAGCAGCGGTCGGTGAGGCGGCAGCAAACGAATTTTGGGGAGCAGGAGAAAGCGAAACAGTTGGGGTTATATCCTGGGCTAAAGTTAAAGGTGTTGTTGCCGGAAAAAGTAAATTAACAGGAATTGAAAATATTGCCGCAAGTATTCCAGCCAGAATTTTCGGAGTAAAGGTATTTATTTTTTTCATATTTTATTATCAGAATTTGGCCAGGTAGTTAAGCACAATATCACCAATCTGGACGTAATTATTTTCCCGGCTGTACATTTTCAGATAGATAACCGCGGTCTGTTCAGGACTATTCCAATCGTCACCCAGGTTGTCATCAAGATCCTGTTTGGATAAGTTAAGAGAAGTCCATGTTTTAGTTGATGTGGAGTAATTTTCAGTTTTTTGAACAACAGGAATTCCGGCCGTGTCGGAGGCTTTGTAAACAATTACATCGAGTTTATTCAGGTCCGGATTGTCTGATAAAGTATTGAAATTAACCGTTATGGCAGGCTGATTTTCCGTCCAGGAGGAAAAGTCAGACGGCAGGGTAATTCTGACGGCAATGGTGTAATCCTGAAGGTTAGTTTGGCCGGATTTCCATTCGTACCATTGACGCCACTGAGCTGAGGGGGAGGCATCAGTTGTTAACGATCCTGAAATATCAGCTGAACCGGAGGCGGTTATTATACTGTTTTCGAATTCAGGCGATAGGACAATTTTTTTCGCCGGACGGGCAGTTCCCGAATAGGTTGTCCCGGCGGTCGGGTCAAAAGTAATAGTATCGGAACCGGAGCCGATAACCGATTTGGCGGCAACGGAAATTCCCCTGTCCCATCCCTGACCGATAACCAAGGCGTATTCGGTTGAATTCTGTCCGGGATTATTAAGATCGCCGATTTTAATTCCATAGAGGCTATCTCCGATTACAGCGCTTGATGACGCGGTGATATTGATAGCAGAATTTTCTTTATTTGAGCCTGTAGCACTTTGGTAGAAGTCAACCGACAAACCGTCTATTCCTGATTGAGCGGCCGGATCATTTTGATTTGACAAAGCAAGTAAATCAGCCGGGGAGCTTTGGCTGTTTTCCGAAGTTCCGATCATATAGGAGGAAACATCGGGATCATACCAAGAGATATTCAAATAAATCATAATTTGATCTTTACCGGATGAGGGAGTCCAGCTTTCCAGAGCTTTACCTATTGTTGTGCCGCCGCGTTCAAGCTTCATGGCTTTTCCCGTTTCATTACTTGAGGTCAGATAGTCGCCTTCATTGATGGATGAAGAAGAGGGTGCAATTTTCACTTTTAACTGGCCGATGAGGCCGACTAATACTTTGTCAGGACCTTCCGTTCCTCCGACAAATCCGGCTGTATTTGAAACGACACCGAGAATTCTACGGTCATAAGGTGTTGAAGTTTTGGCTGCTGTTCTTACACCGCTGCCAATTATTACCAGATCACCCTGTTCGTAAGAAGTGCCTGAAGTTTTATTAAAGTATTCGGCAAAATCGCTGCCGATAGCATCATAGGAAACACCGGTGCCCCCGTCTGACCTGATTTTTCCCATCATTACGCCGTCACCTCTTAAGAAAGTGATGAACGAATTACCGACGCTGCCTGATCCGGTGTAGCCGAGTTTTACAACCAGTCCGTCAGCCTGATTTCCGGTGGAGACATTTTCAATAATTGCCGCGGCTGTTGCCGGTTGGTTATCACTGACATTGAATTTAAGAATAGCGCTACCGGTTCCGACGACAATTTTTCCGGCATATTCAGGTTCCAAAAGGATATTGCCGGAGTTGTAGGTTCTTAGAGTTAAGTTGTTTGATTCGAAGCTTTCACCGGCTTCAATTGTCAGAGGGCCGTAGGATTTTAAAGCCCCGGCAGTTTCGTTAGTTAATATAAGGTCATAGGAGAGTGAGACATCACCGACGGCTGTAAAGGAGTGAGGGACGGCCGACACTATTTGAGACTCCGTTACTTTAAAGACAGTGACTCCGTTATCGGTTATTTTCAAAAGACTGGCAGCGTTACCTCCAGATCCGATGTTAATCAGGAACAGATCGGCTGTTGATTGGGCTGAAGTTGGACTCCAATCCAGTTTTAAGAGGTTGCCACCTGATGTCAGCGAATCTGAAGTTGAACTGATATTTAAACCTTTGCCTATTGTCAGAGCGTCAACCGAAATATCAAGGGCATTGGCTTCAGTCAGGGAGTCTGCCAGGAGGTTGAGAACGTTGGCGGTGGTGTTGGCCATACTTATTTTTTGGGTTTGACCGGATACCGGGCTGAAATAGATTTCGGCAGAACCGGTTGATGTATCGCCAAGAGCAAATGATTGACTATTGGGATCTAAGTAAGGGTAAATAAGACCACACCAGTTGTCAGGTCCAAGACAGGAACCGTTTTTATCTTCCCAGAATAGTGATACTCCTTCAGGACCGACAGGACCTGTAGATCCTGTTGATCCTGTTACACCCGTCGGACCCTGACTTCCGGTTGTTCCGGTTGTTCCCGTTGTTCCAGTCGGACCCTGAACACCGGTTGATCCTGTTGTACCGGTTGAACCTGTGGGGCCTGACTGACCTGTTGCTCCCGTTGT
>MFJF01000021.1 GCA_001779115.1 Candidatus Gottesmanbacteria bacterium RIFCSPHIGHO2_01_FULL_40_15 | reverse complement strand
CGTCTCTTCGTCAATTTGCATATTATGCAAATTGCCTCGCCATTCAGTTGTTAAAGAGCAAATTTCCTCTGCCTAAGGCGGGGGAGGATCCATCGCATTAAGACGGATTTCCCCGGACTTACTGCAGGGGGAGACGGAAGCAAAAAGATTTATGAAAAAAATTAAGTTTATTTCTTCCGTGTCTCCGTGCAGCAGTGAAGCTTTAAGAGGGGAGTAATTAGAAGTTGCGCGGATTTTTAGCCACAATAATACCGTGCTGTTGAGGCACGGTTTACCTGTTTTATACGCGAACATTCATTACCCGCGTACGGGTAAACCTCTAAAGCTTTTATTTTATCAGGCAGTTTTAAAAGAGCAGTCCTATAATATTTCCTGTTATGTTTTTAATCGAGTAAAATATTTAAGTTAAATTATATAAATTTAACGTTAATATAGGCTAAGTTACTCAAATAATATTTAAATACTATAGGATGGGAAATATATCATATGAAAAACTGTTTGTCAAGTTATGACGGGCTAATCCGTAAAACAGCTTCACATTTTGGGGGTTTTAAATTATAATCAGAAAACGATTTCGGGCCGGTGGCGCAACGGTAGCGCGCTTGCATGGCATGCAAGAGGTTGAGAGTTCGAATCTCTTCCGGTCCACATTCTCGGAGATTAACTATTCCCGCAAACGCAGGTTTCCCATGACCCACATCCGCTGTCACCTTCGCTAAAGCTGTGGTGGCCAAGTAAGCTACGGGGTGGGCAAGCCGGAATTATTTTTCACAAACGTAATTTCCCAAAACCAGAATATCAATACCGCTGCGAATAAAAGTGGAGTAGGCGTCCTCGGGGGAATTAACGATCGGTTCACCTTTGAGATTGAATGAGGTATTAAGAATCAGGGGAACGCCAGTTTTTTTATGAAAAGCTCCGATCAGGCTGTAGTATAAGGGATTGGTTTCCTTAAATACAAGCTGAGGGCGGGCGGTATTATCGGCGTGGTTGATGGCCGGGACTTTTTTTCTCCATTCCGGCCTGACAGGAACGACGTAGAGCATGAAGCGGAGAGGGTAATGAGTTTCCAGACCCTTCACCTCGGAGGAGTCATGGCTTCCGCTTCGCTTCAGCCTGCCACCATCCGAGGAGAAATCATGCTGGACGTGATATATGGCTGATAAGTCGAAAACTTCCGTTGCGTGGTCGGAGAGGACGGATGGAGCGAAGGGGCGGAAGGCTTCCCTGAATTTGACCTTGGCGTTAATTATATCCTTCATTTTGGGATTCCGGGGATCAGCCAGGATACTCCTGTTGCCTAAAGCCCTTGGGCCCCACTCAAAGCGCCCCTGAAGCCAACCGATGACTTTTCCTGCGGTTATCCGGGTGGAGATGTAATCGATGAGGTTAGAATCAGGCAATTTTGATATCTTCACCTCGGAGGAGTCGAAGCCGTTGCTTCGCCACCGTCCGAGGTGGTTTAAGGCTAATGCTATTTCTTTATTTGAATATTTCTGGCCGAAATAGGCATGTTCTTGGACTGTCCGCTTTTTCTGACCCAGTATGTTATAGTTAAGATAAAGGGCGCTACCTAAGGCTCCGCCTGAGTCTCCGGCGGCCGGCTGGATAAAGATATTTTTAAAGCCTCCTTCTTTCAGCAGACGGTAGTTGGCGACCGAGTTTAAGGCAACGCCTCCCGCCAGGCAAAGATTATCCGATTTGGCAGTTTTTTTAAGATTTTTCACCATATTAAGAAGGAGTTCCTCAGTGACAAGCTGAATACTGGCAGCCAGGTCGGCGGATCTTTTTATCACCAAATGAGATTGTTCCGGAGGCACGGGTGGACCAAAAAGATCAATAAATTTACCCGAATAAGCGGTTGAATCCGAGTACTGATAGGAAAAGTAGGAAAAATCAAGGGAAAAACTGCCGTCAGAGTTTGCCTTAACGACTTTTCTGACTTTATCCTGATAGACGGGTTTTCCATACGGGGCCAGACCCATGACTTTCCATTCACCTTCGTTGACCTCAAAGCCGAGGTATGCAGTAAATGTTGAATAGAGAAGGCCAAGACTCTGGGGATAGTAGAGTTCATTAAGAATTTTTATTTTATTGCCGTTGCCTTCTGCCTGAGAGGCGGTTGCCCATTCTCCAACACCGTCCACGGTTAATATGGCCGCTTCCTTAAAAGGCGAGGTGTAAAAGGCGCTGGCGGCATGGGAAAGATGATGTTCACAGAAGAGGATTTTGTCTTCTTTTATATTTAAATGAGAGGCGATTTCGCTTTTTACCCAGAGTTTTTGGGTCAGCCAGATACGCATTGCTTCGCGGAAGGCAATTGCCGAACGGGGGAAAGTGGAGAGATTGGAGATAATGATACGGTGGAATTTGCGGAAAGGCTTTTCGTAGAAAACCACATAATCAAGATCAGCAGGCTTAATTTTTGCAGTATCAAGACAGAAATTTATGGAAAGCTCGGGAAATGAGGAATCATGTTTTTTACGGGAAAACCTTTCCTCTTCGGCTGCGGCAATAACCGAGCCGTCACTAATGAGAGCGGCGGCGGCATCATGGTAATAGCAGGATAGGCCGAGAATGTACATTTTTTAATGCTTCGCAAACGAAAATTTGCTGTGCTCGCGGGCTCCTCCTTCGAGGGGCATGACTGCGAGCAGAAATTTTGTTTGCTCAGCTATACAAAAATTTTAGTTAATCAAAATTAATATTGATTCTTGAGATCGGCCAGAGATTGGGAATGCTTATTTTTCTGATTCCAGGTTGAATGGGAGAGTTTTTTCATTTTAAGTTCGTCTTTGAAATAGGTGAAGAGGAGGCCGAATGGAGTAAGAAGGAAGTAGAATACAGTGAGGATAACTTTTGACTGGAAAACGCCGATTTTATGGGCAATGCGTTTCCAGCCCTGCCAGAGCCGCTTGAAGATTTTCATGTGCTTTTGAGTTTAACTCAAAATAAGGTATAGATAAAGGGGGCGGCGGGTGACGACTGGGCAAAAACCATTAGAATTCCCAAAAGTATTAAGACAGTAACCATGGGGATCATCCACCAAAGACGTTCTTTCCAAAGATATTGAAGCAGTTCCTTAACAATTGCTGATTTAAGAAAAACGCCTTTAAACATAGAAAACAGATATATTATGTATAATACCAAAAGAATGAAATTTCAACCGGGAAAAATTTCACTGGTTTTGGTATCTTTGATCGTTTTTGCCATATCAGCAGAATTTTTAACGGCAAAGTTTTCCCCCCAAAAGACTTTCAGAAAAGCATACAGTGAGGCGATTAACTGTTTTTTACCCGATAAAACATTATTATTTACCCTAAAGCCAAACTGCAGCCTGAAGTTTAAAAATTTCGATACCGGAGAAGAAATAACCGCCAGGACCAATAATCTGGGTTACCGGGGAGAGGATTTTGTAATTGAAAAAAAACCGGGAGAGAAAAGAGTCCTTGTTGAAGGGGATTCATTTATCCTGGGGTTCGGGGTTTCCGACAGGCAGATTATGACAGGGGTTTTGGAGGAGAAATTAAGGGAAAGCTACGGGGAAGAGTGGAGTGTTATAAACGCGGGATATACCGGCGGATTCGGACCGGACGGATATTATTTGCATCTTAAGGAGAAAGGAATCAAATTAAAACCGGATTTGGTAGTTTTTGCTATTTTTGTCTACAACGATTTTTCGGATATGGCTGAATCTGACTGGATCGGATCGGGTGCATCCGGCGAGCCCAAAAGAATTATTTCAAATAAAGTTAAAGTTGATGAAAACGGTTATTTACTGCCTAATGAAATCCCGTTTATATATAAAGTGCCTGTTTTGAGAAACAGCAACCTGGCAATTATGGCGTATGACGGATTTAAAAACGGGCAAACAGAAGCTAAAACCTTATTTGATAAGATAAGGTTTAAAATTATAAAACCCGAAGTACCAAGCGGAGAAGCCAGGGATTCCGGATTCTTGGGAACTTATTACAGTTATTGCATTTTTAACCAGTCCTGCCACAGGAAAGCAATGCATCTTTTCGGAGATTTACTGACCGTAAGTCGTGCTTCAAGAAATACTGTAAACGGGCTTTATAATGACGGGAACGACCATTTTCTGGTGCTTATTATTCCTTCGGATTTCCAGATATATCAGGATACTTATGACAAGTATCAAGCCGATACCGGTCTTCCCTATAATCCCGCGGAAATTACAAATCCCAATCCGCAGGAAAGGTTGAAAGAGTTGTTTTCGGAAAACGGAATAAAATATATTGATCTTCTACCCACGATGAGGGAGTTTAAAGAAGAGCGTTTTTATTACAAGTCTGACGGGCATTGGAACGGGGCAGGACATCAAATGGCGGCTGAAGCGGTGTATAATTGGATTAAAAACAACTATGTCGGCAGCAGTTCGCGTTAAGACAGTTATTTTTTCTGTTATATCGGGAAAACTCCAGGTTTATCTTCCGGCAAACCGACTTGTGCAGGATATTGTCAGCCATGCGGCGTCTTTAAATAAAATTGCCAAAAACGTAATAGAAAGAATTGCCGGCAGTGTGATTAATGAGGGGTATCTGGAACAGCTTTATACATTTTCCCACCCGTTTGAACACATGATGGAAGTTGATGTTGTTTATTATTACCTTCTTTCAGCTGCTGAAATAAATAAGGATCATTTGAAATCATTTATACCGGTTAGTGAACTTTCGGGGAAAATAGCCGAATACGGAATTATTTCCTATGCCATCCAAAGATTGAGATGGAAAATAGAGTATACCAATGTTGTTTATTCACTGCTTTCACGGGAATTTACATTGAGCGAACTGCAGAAGATTTATGAAACAATTTTGGGGAAAAGACTGGATAAAAGAAATTTCCGCAGAAAAATTCTGACTCTGGGGCTTCTCCGGCCAAGCGGAGGCAGAAAAACCGGATTAAAAGCACGGCCGGCCAAACTTTATGCCTTCCGCAAAAGACAACCGGCAATGGTAAAAGTATTCTAACTTCTTCTTGTAAAAATTCCTGAAGTGGAGTATATTTCCAATTATTTAGTGTAAAAGATACACTATATATGAAATACTTCAGCAATGAGACGATTGAGAAAATAAGGCAAGGTTATTATACGGCGGTTTATTTTAACCGGACTAAGGAAATTCTTCTAAAGGAAGGAAATCTTAAGAAAGCGACAATGCAGATATTCCAGAGAAGGGAGGAGAGCATACTGGCCGGAATTGATGAGACAGTTGAATTATTGCAATGGGCGACCGGTTATTATCAGGAAGGTAAGCCCACCTCCGCTAAGAGCTTCGGCGAGGCAAGGTGGATTGATAAAAGCAAGGAATTGGATGTGGAATCACTTTCTGACGGAGACAAGTTATCAGCTATGGAAACAGTAATGCATATCAGGGGGCCATACGCATATTTTGCCCATTTGGAATCCCTGTATCTTGGCATATTAGCAAGAAGATCTTTGGTTGCCGGAAATACGCGAAAATGCGTTGAGGCGGCCGGGGGTAAACCGGTTATATTTTTCGGAGACCGGTTTGATTACTTTCTTAACCAGGAAGGCGACGGATACGCGGCATATACCGGAGGAGCAGCGGCCGTTTGCACAGCGGCTCAAGCCAGACTTATTCCAAAAGAAGCCGCCGGAACCATCCCCCACGGGTTAATCGCGTTAAATGAAGGTGATACTGTTAAAACGACCGGGCTTTTCAATAAATATTTTCCCGAAGAGCGCCTGATTGCCCTGGTTGATTTTGACAATGATTCGGTTAATACGGCACTGGCTGTGGCAAAGAAGTTAGGCAGGCGATTGTGGGGCGTGAGATTGGATACGGCCGGCGACATCATAGATGTCAATGTCAAAGTTTATTTGTCTCAGCCCAAGTCTTTTCAGTCTTTGACTGAAAAAGTTGAAACTCCCGAGAAAAGGGGAGAATTTTACGGGGTTAATAAGTATTTAGTCAAAGCAGTCAGGGAGGCTTTGGATAAAGAGGGATTTAAATATGTAAAAATCGTTGTTTCCGGAGGATTTTATCCAAATAGAATAAAGGAATTTACTATGGAAAAAATTCCGGTTGACGCATACGGGATAGGATCGTCAATTATCCACGGAGAAAATGATTTTACGGCCGATATAGTTGAGGTTGAAGGAAGAAAGACGGCCAAAGCCGGAAGAGAATTCCGGGCTAACAATAAATTAAAAAAAATAATGCAGCAGAGGAAAAGGCATAAGAGGAAAAGAATATGAGCTTTAAGAAGTCTTTGAAAAACGAAAAAGCAGTAATCGTTATCGATATGCTGGAGGATTTTGTTTACGGAGCATTAAAAAATGTCCGGGCCAAAAGAATAATTCCCAAAATTGCCGGATTGGTAAATCATGCCCGGAAAAAAGGCTGGATAGTGGTTTATGCCAATGACGCCCACTTGCCGGGTGATCCTGAAGAAAAAGTCTGGGGACCGCATGCCATGGCCGGAAGCAAAGGAGCCCAAGTCATATCCGAGTTAAAACCGAAAAAGGGTGATTTTGTGTTGGGGAAAAGAACTTACAGCGGATTTTATGAAACCGGATTGGATCTTCTTTTAAGAGATAACGGAGTTTCGGAGCTAATTATTACCGGCCAGCATACCCACATATGTGTCAGACATACATGCGCGGATGCGTTTGCCAGGAATTATAAAATAACGGTACCGGAGGACGGTGTTGAGTCATTTTCCGATTCAGACCATAAGAACGGACTTGAATACCTGAAGATATGTTACGGAGCAAATATAGTCAAAACTTCTTCACTTATTGTATAATAACCGGTTTATACTGCGGATAATTACAAGTTTCTTAATTTCTAATAATATTTGGCTTTAATTTAATAACTATAATGCCCGTATTATTTTTAAAAATTTATGGATATAGAAAAAAAATCTGGAATTATTTACTATACTTTAAGTCCGGAAGAATTTAAAGTTCTTCAGGAAGATGAGGTTGGCAAAGGTTTTGAACATGATTTCTGGCCTGTCAAGGAGGGCGGAGATATTTATTTTAGAGTAGGTTACACTGAACATGCTCCAGCTCAAAATGAATTTGATAATTTCGCAAAAACCCAGGAATGGAAGTGATATACCAAATTTGCTTTTATTGACAGGCTTGTGTATACTTCCGTACTAGTAAGGTCTTAGTCCAGTTCCACGGTATCTTCCCGTCTTCTTCCGGTAAGTTGGCCGGAAACCAGGCGGGCATCCTGGAAAAACTCAGGACCAAAAAGTCCAGAGGAATTAGCAAAAGGCAAATTTATTACTATTCCCGCCTTCGCTAAAGCTTCTCCGGGCGAAGGAGGTGATTCCAGGGTGCAATCTCAAAATTCAAGTTTTCAAGATCAGACTCTTGTATGCCGCGATTGCGGTAAACAATTCGTTTGGACCGCAGGCGAACAGGAGTTTTATAAACAAAAAGGATTTGATAATCCGCCGTCCAGATGTCCTGACTGCAGAAGTAAAAGAAAGGAAGAAAGGATGCAAAACAGGCAGATGACAAAAATCGTCTGTTCCAATTGCGGAAAAGAAGACGAGGTACCGTTTGTTCCGAGAAAGGGAACAGGCGTACTTTGCCGTGAATGTTTTGGTAATAAAAGACAAGAGACCGCGTAAAATCAGATTCAAAGTTTAATAAAAGAAAAACCCCGATTTAATCGGGGTTTTTCTGTTTGAAGCAATAGTCAGAGTAAAGATTTTAATTTTTTCCGGAAAAAAATTAAGACCGGGATGGCTGTTATTTCCAATACAATAAGAATGACTTTAAGGGTATTGGGTTTGTGGGTGACTTCTATCCGGTGGGTTCCGGGGGAAGCCTTAACGGCTACATACATGGGAAAGACGGCGAATTTTTGTACTTTTTGGCCGTCAAGAGTAACCTGCCAGTTAGGATGGTAGCTCATTTTAAACATGATGTAACAGCTGCGGCAAGAGCCGGGAACTTCAACACCGGCTGAATAGGTCTGGCGGCTGACTTTTTCACTTTTTATTTTTCCTGAAGGCGTGGAATCGGGAAAGATGAAGGGGAAATCGGCAAAAATATTTTTTCGAATACCCGCTTCTTCGAATGTCACTTCATCAACCATTTTTATTTGTCTTTTCATATCCGGGGGAATTACCGGATTTTTTTCAACACTTATCAGGGGATGCATTTTCCAGGTTCTCGGCCAACCGCGATGCCAGAGGTAGACCAGATTAAGAAAATCGGTTTTATCGCTTTTGACGAACATGGGGCTTTCGACAACATCAAACCAGCCGGATGTTTTCGCCCTGTACAGCTCAAAAGGGCCGAATTTTTTATCAAATTTGACATTACCGGCAAAACCCGGATTATTGGGTGAAATTATATGGGTAATATTGAGAAGATCGTAATCGGAAGCCACCCGTTCATCAAAATTCTGGTCATTTTCAGACATCATTGACCAGGTTTCAGGAAGAAACTGGGTCAGATCAAATCCGTAAACCGATAGAAGCATATAAATCTGGGAAGAGCCTAATCGGAAATCATGGCCCCAATTACCCGGCCGGCCGGCGTATACTCTGCCTTTTTGAATATTCCGGATACTGTCTAAGAGATCGAGAAATTGTTTTTCATCATAGTTGTAGGCACTATTGGCTTCACCGATCCAGCGATGGTTTAAGGCGTTATACTTTACCGTTTGATCAGCGGTGAAGTAGATCAGAACCGAGATAATGATAAGACTTGAAAGGGGAGCCAACAGGGGGGTGACTTTTCTTATATCCTTTATCATAGTCAGTTTACCGGTGAGGATAGAATAAAATTTGTTTACTTTTTCAAAAATAAATTCAAAGGCGGGAGGGAGGAGAAAAAGCGATGCAATGTGGACACCGACTATAAAACGGTGAAGGTGGAAATCCTTCATACCGGGAATAAAATCAATGAGTCCGCCCCAGGTTGAGCGGCCAAAATAAAACAGCATAATCAGAGCAAAAATGTAGGAAAAGATAAACCGGGTGTTACTTAACAGCAGGGCAAAGAAACCGATGGTTACCAATACTGTTATTACGGGTAACCTTTGCCAGTCGAATATTTCTCCGTTTACATACTGCCTGACAACCTCATACCAGCCGTAAGAGTCGAATTTCCAGATGGGGTCCCAAAAGGAGATAATGTGATACTGGTTATTCAAAAGTATTGGTATGATCCAATATGAGAGGGCAAATAACAGAGATATATAAATGAGAAATAGTTTTTTGCCCCGGATGATTATATTTCTTTTTTTCAGATCGAGAAAAAGCATGGGAGCGGTTGCTAAAAGAGAGATTATCCCCATACCCAAATGACCGGCGGTAGTTAAGACCAAAAAAAGAACAGAGAAAAAATAATCAGCCAATGATGAGGATGACCGGTTTTTGACTGCCCTATAGGTAAAAGCCAGACCCAAAGGCATGAAGAACATGGCATAGAGCTGGGAGGTTAAACCCCATCCCCGCCAGAGGAAACTCGGCGGATCAATGCCATACAAGCCATCGGTTGAAAAATGAGCGGCAAAAAAGGCAGCTAAGGCTGCCGGAATCAGCGGGAAACCGACTAATATGAAAGCGGCAAATACCGGAAGAGGAAATAAAGCCAGGAGAAGATATTTGGTCCAGTTGTAATATGAATATAGTGAAAGATCGGAGTTAACCCATAAAGACACAGGTTTTATTATCAGATTATATGAGGCAACTATGGCAATTTGAGGTACATGGGAATAATAAAAAGGCAGAGCATAGCCTTCAGCCCAGTAGGTGACGTTATGGTCAACCAGGTTGGGAAGACACTCTAAACTAAGAGGACAGCCGTAATTTTCCCAGATCCAATTAGTCCTTGCGACCAAAGAATATTGAAAAACATTATCATTAGGGTCACCTTTGATTTGAGTTTCAGCCCGGTAGAGGATGAGATTTAGAATTACTGCTGACAGAACAATAATGACGGCGATTACCCTTTTTATTTTATTGGCCATAGACCATAGATCAATAATTATTTAATAAGCACCGGATTGAACCAATCGGCATGATCGCTATTTATTCCGTCTCCGGCATCAGTTACGGTTAATCCCAGATACTTAATTCCGGTGACATCGACGGCGGAATGACCGGGATAATCAAAACGGCCCATCCGGGAGCTTTCAAAAAGCAGCTTACCGTCTCCCCAAATTTGAAATACAACCGTGGCCTGGGTCGGAGCTTCAGTATCAACACCGAAATCAGTTGAAAATCCGGTAAATTTTTTGTTTATATCAAAAACCAAATTGGAATAAGCATGGGTGCCGAAGCCTTTTCTAAAGTAAAAATAATTATTTGATAAACGGTTCCATTTTTTCCACCCCTGCCAGGAATCAACCGCCCTGTTAATCTGCAGACCGGCAAAATCCTGTTTGATAATTATCGGTTTAAATGCAGTCAGGGAAACTTTTCCCTTCAGATAATAAGAAGCATGGGAAGCGGCAATACCTGAAACTACCAGAAAGATACCTAATAAGAAATAGAGCACGCTTATTTGGCTGAATATAAAAGGATATAGAAGGAAATAGAGAAGGAGAGAAAAATAAGAGTTGGCTATTGTCAAAGTAGGAGTGGTTATAGCAGCTAAAGGCCCGAAACCGTTATTGGGATAATTCAGGATAAGTCCGGTATGAATATTGAAGAAAATATTAACGGTAAAAAGGAAATAAAGCAGCCAGAAGTAAACATCAATATTTAAAAGATTAAAGTTAAAATTTAAAAAATTAATTCTAAAATCTAAAAATTTAAACCCGGAATTAGAACGGGATGTTACTTTATCGTGTAAAAAAGGGTAGAGAAAAAGCAGAAGAACGACAATCGGATAACTGTATCTTTCATGACTTTGGGTTGATAGGAGAAAAAATGAAAAAATGGCAAAGGTCAGGGAAAGGATGAAGTTACGAGCTGTCGGTTTTAAAAATGTCAGTAAGCAGGCTATCAAATAACTTGAGGAGAAAAGAAGAAGCCCCAACTTTTTGGCATTTATAATTCCGAGAACGGTTACTTTATCGGTGGTGGTCATGCCTTTGGCGCCGGCAACAATCCACCAAAGATTATGGGCATTAAGTGACATCCAGGGAAAGTAATCACTGTTAACGGTCAAAAGAAAGAGGACCTGATTCATCTGTTTTTCAAGAACAAAAGGCAGGACAACAATAAAAAAAATCAGAGTGAATATAGCAATGCCTTTGATTACAGTTTTGTAGCCGAAATAGCGCCAGAGAAATATAAAATAAATAGGAATAAATATTATATTTTGCAGTTTTAACATGGGACCGACGGCAAAAATAAGTGTGGCCAGGAGCGGTTTTTTATAAAAAAGCAGTACGATAGCCGTCAGGGTAAACAGAAGCCCGAGAGATTCGACCTGTCCCCAAAGAGCAGAATCAATTATAACTACGGGATTAAGATAAAAGACCGAAGCCAGAATAAGCGGGAGAATGGTAAAATTTTTTAAGGATGAACCCAGAATTTTTAATTTTTCCTTCCGGGAGAAAAACCAGAAGATAAGGCAGGCAATTGCCATATCGGCAGCGATGGCAACTGATTTTGAGGCAAAAAGAAACCAGAAATTATTAAGCTGCCAGAAATTAAAATAATCCCTGGGATCTGCAAAAACCGAATATATTTTTGCCATTAACCAGAGCACGTAGATAAAGCCGGGGGGATAATTAATGTTGGTATTAAGGGAAGTCCAGACTATGCCGTGATCGATAGCGGCCAGTCCCCAGGATTTCCAAAAGGAAATGTCGGCTTCGAAACCAGGATTGCCTACCAGAATAATTCTTAGTACCAATCCGACAAAGAGGACGAAAATAAAGGCAGTCTTCATGCGAATATAGAATCATTTTAACAGAAAACAGCTAAGGAGAAAGAGGATAAACGAGGTGAAACTGACAGATTTAATATTTACCGCTCAAACTGACGGGGAGGGTGTGGGAGAATTCCATTTTATAGAATCAATAATTCTGTCAAAGATGGTTTGATCCAAAATACCGTTGGCAAGATGGATCATAATATCCTGACGACCGGGTATTTCAAAGAATACGTCAATATTGGGTGATTCATCAGAAGCATTTATGTATTGCGCTTTATATCCTTTTAATCCGTTAATATTGGTAAAAGGAGCAACCGATGTTACACCTTTGAGGCCGGTGAAATACCGCCACCAGTTTTCGACAAAATCTTTTTTAGGTTTGTTAATCATTACCTGTTCCCTGTCGGCGATCAACTCAATGTTTAAAAGAATATTTTCCTGGGGGATTTTATCTCCCCAGGCAATACCGACGCTATCGGTCGGATCATTGGTGAATACAACCAAAGGCAGGGTTTCAGGGAATGAAAATGAAAACGGATGAGTTACACCCCACTGTTGTTTATAGGGAACGGTTGAGTCGGCGGTGAATTTAAGCGGAACGGCGGTTGGCTTTACCGGTGGAGTAGGGGTTGAACCCAAATAGGTGACACCTCCCGGGAGGACAATACCGCCCTGATTGGTGCGGGAGTAGCTGTATGCGGCATAGACGGCAACAGCCAAAATCAGAACAGCTCCGACGGTAATTAAAGCTAATTTAGTGATATTTGCCTGATTATTCTCTTCCGGCATATTACCGGCAGATTTGTCAGCCATTACAATTTCGAATTGTAACACTTGAGGCACAATCAGTGTCAAGTAGGCTTAAAATACAGGACGAGTTTTCAGGTATAATGGGAAAATCAGAAACTCCTGAGTGACAGTCAGCAATGGTAAAAAGTAAATTTGTCATCATTTTTTCGGCTGTTTTTCTTACCCTCCTGTCGTTTGTTCCTTCAATTTACGAATATATTACCTCAAAGGGAATTCCACCCGAGCGTTATTTTGTTTTTGAGCATAATTATAATTTTGATTTTAATTTTTACCTTTCCAGGATAAGACAGGGAAGGGAAGGGCAATTTCTGGTTACGGAAAAGTACTACAATCAGCCTCATAAAGAGTCATTATTTCAAATAGTATATTTATATTTGGGGAAAGCCGGCGGTTTATTGGGATTTTCTGATACGAATTCTTATCATATTTGGCGACTGGTGTTCGGATTTCTGCTTCTTTATATAACGGCCATATTCGGAAAACATTTTTTTGAAAAGAAATGGCTGTATTTATTTTTTTTACTGGCGGCAACATCGGGTAGTTGGCCCATCCTGACAACCACTCCCGGATTATTCCGGTTTGCCACATGGATGGGCTGGTGGTCGGTAATGGATTCACTTCAAAGAATTACCATTATGCCCCATATTCTAATCGGACAGATATTTCTTGTTCTTTTTATTATTAAATTCATATCGGGTAAAACAGTTAATTTGACCCGGGCTATTGTTTGGGGATTATCGGGACTTATAGCCGGAATAATCTTTCCGCCGACTTTAATTATCATCTACGGATTTTTCGCAGTGCAGGCTATTTTGGAACTTTTGGATATTTTCTCATTGAGGGTAGAATTTACTTTAAAAAGAAAAAAAATAACGGATTTAATAAAAACCAGGATAATCCCTGAATTTATTTTTTTCCTTCTGTCAGCACCGTCATTTATTTATATCCAGATAATGTTTCGGGAGCAACCGTGGAAGGCACTGGCCCTTTTTGATATTGAACACCGGATACCGCTGCCGTATGACCAATATCTACCGGGACTGGGGCCCCAGCTTATTTTAGGAATTGCCGGACTTGTATTTGTCATTATGAAAAATAAGCGGAAGTTTTATCCGGCAGTTTCATGGGTTTTAACGATAAGCCTTTTGTTTCTGGTTTTTGATAAAGTACCGCAACAGTCACCGATCAGATTTACCGAAGGACTAATTCATATTCCTTTGGCAGTTCTGACGACTTATATATTTCAACTGTCTTTTCAGGCGGCAGCCGCGACCCGGGGAAAATTAAGGCAATTAATCCGGGCGGGAGCGGCTACTGCGGCCGGAGGAGTTATTTTAACGGGATTTCTGGTTATGCTGTCGATGATTTTATGGCTGACAGACCAGACCAAGGCTAAGCAATTAGCCACCTGGAAAGTACCCCTGGGTGCACAACTTGGTTATCCGGTCCGCGATTTTATGGAAGGAATATTTTATCTCAGGGATAATACGGCAAGAAAGAGCGTGGTGCTGTCGTATATAACGGCCGGGAATTATATACCGGCTTATGCCGGAAATTACGTTTATCTCGGACATGCCAATACACCCCATGAGGATGAGAATGAGATTGAGGCGGAGCGCTTTTATAAAGGAGAAATGGATCTTGGGGCAGCCAGGAAATTTTTGCAAAAGGAAAGGATATCATATATATATTTCGGGCCCCAGGAGAGGGAATTGGGAGAGATTGAAGATCTGAAGGCAAAATATAATTTTTTAATCCCCATATATACCAACAACAGCGTGAAAATATACAGGTTGAATATTTGATGTTTATCACTTCAAAACGTAAAGGGTGGCTTCTTGCCGGTCGTAGACGGGTTTGAGGACATCGGGATACAAATACCCAGAGTAAATAGGTTTTTCTTCAGGACCCTGGAAAACCAGAGTAATTCTGTTATCCAGAATAAATGATTTAGCTTCTTCAGGAGCCATTTTATGTTCGAAAAATTTAAACACCAGTGACTCTTTTTCCGATAACTTGTCAGTATATCCGGAATGGCCGATAAAGCTGACGGTATGGGTGTACACAGGCAGGTAATTACCGGTATAAAATGTGCCTAAAGTCAGGGTTTTTTGGGGATAGTTGTCATTAATATAGTCAAAAGCGTTAAAAAGACGGTTATCCAGATAAACGTTTCCGAAAATGGGAGAAAATTCCCGGATTGAATCTTTAATGCTCCAGATTAATGAAGGGTACGCGTGAACCAAAAAAACCAGACCGAGAAGAACGTAAATAGAACCGGAGAGCGAAAGCGGCAGCCGGAACGGGATGAATTTTTTATAAAATTTTTTCAGAAGTAATATCAGAAAATCAATGCCCAAAATTGCCAATATAGCCTCCGACAGATAGGGAATTCCCTGGATTAAACGGATATTGGAAATACTGAATTTAGATGACAAGGGGATAAGAAGGAAAGGGAGGACAAACCAGACAGCAATAAATATACGGTCAAAGCGAAGGGATAGAAGGGAATAGATAATGCCGATAACCGCGAGCGGAAAGAGTATTCCCAGGGCACCGATTAATTCCTTATTAAGAGGATATTGAAGATTTCTCTCCCATTCCCGGTATTGGCTCCAGGGAAAACCTTTATCTGTTTGGGATACCATAAAGGCAAGAAATAGAAGGCTTAACGTCCAGAATAAGGCGAAAGCCAGAAACATTACCGGTTTTTTATTGATATTCCCGGAAGTTAATAACCGGAGAAGCAGCCAAATAATTATTGAAGGCGGCAGAATGATCAGTAAAATCAGAAGGCTGGGAGTATGGACAAATGCCATAGGCAAGGCAACTATTGAGGTAAAAACAATATATTTTATTTTGCCCGAATAGAAAAAACGGAGAATGAGTATAACAGACCAGATCAGAAGAAACGCTCCGATCATATGATGGGGCAAGTAGGAAGCCCGTCTGACCGGATCCATACCCGTCCACCAGTACATATAGGGGATTTTATCCAATTTGTCTCCCACGGCCCTCAAAGTAAAAAGAGGGGGGGTGAAAAGAAAAAACAGCCAAGCGAGACGTTTGTGGGGAAGTTTTATTACAGAAAGCAGTTTGAAGGCGGCGATAAAAAACAAAATACTGCCCAGTATTCTGGCAAGATGATAGGTATAGACATAGGAAATGTTAAATACCCGGCTTATTTTTCCCAACCAGGTAAAATATGAAAAGATGATTGACGGCTGATGGGATTCGGAAGTATAGGGATCGTAGATCAGCCAGGACCCGCCAGCGCCTTCGTTCATCAGCGCCTGGTAGAAGTGATAGTCCTGAACGTTATTGTGAACCATGTTATAGGTTCTTCCCTCGGGAGCATTTTTCTTAAGATACCAGACGGGATAGAGATTAAGGATTAGTACGGATATGCCAGTAATGAGAAAGAAACCGAAGTTTATAAATTTTTCGGAAAGATGAAATTTAATCTTCATTTACGCTTTTATTATTTTCCTGCGACATGTTAACGGCCAGATCCAATAATATTAATGAGGCAATAAGATAATAATAATTTATAAATGCCTGACGGCCGAAGACAAAAGCGGAAAAAAGAAAAAGAGTAAAAGACTCGAGAGGCCGGTAAGGAGTGGTCTTTTTAAAAATTGACAAGATTAAAAACAACAAAATGAAAGCATTTAATAAAAGAGACGGGAGATCAAATCCCGTGAATACAAAATACAAAGTATTCAGGTTTAAAGAAGTATGAATTAATATTGACGGGTGGGGAGGATTGCGGAAATATACTTCAACCGTCTGATTCCAGAAGCGGACGGGATCAATAATAAAAAACGGCACAACAAAAATCGCCGTGGTAATTATGAAGGACAGGATTAATTTTTTATTCCAATTGAAATATTTTAACAGGTGAAAAATCATAATTCCAAAGAAGAATTGAACTGAAGTTAAAAGTCCGAGAAAAAAACCGGCCATAAGGGGATTTTTCTTTTTATAAATAAAATAAACCAATGCCGCAATAAGAAAAAAATCCAGAGGAGTCAGCCAGGCTGCTTCCGTTATTGAAAGTGATGCCGGACGGAAAAGATAAAGAACGGATAAAATCAGGGAAATCCTGTTTTTTCCGCCTAAAACAAGAATAAGAAATGCCGCCAGCAGATCTGCCGATAGCAGGAGGTACCGGGGATCATTAAATATTTTAACGAAGGGAAGTTGGAGAAAGAAGGAAGCAGGCCAATAGGCATAGTAATCGGGAGTGATTCCGGGAAAAACATGGGTGTAAAGAGTATTATAGGGATTTAAACCCTGAAGAAACTTGAGCGGTGCTTCACGGAGGATGGCAAAAACGTCAATTCCGGGTGCAGGGGAACCGGTAATCATCAGAAGTCTTAAAATTAAGGCAACCATCAGGAAAAATGAAAAAAACATACCGATATTTTTACCGGAAATTTTCCGGTTAACAACCATGAAAACTGCCGGTATTATAAGAAGTGATGAGAGAATCTGTATCAGCCCAATAATTTTTGGATTATTTAACCACCAGCCGCCGGGAATAACGGCAAAAAGAGCTATTACAACCGGAAGAATAATGAAAAACCTTGATTCCCCGTTTATTTGTTCCTGTTTAATAAAAAAATAATTAAAACTTAAAAGGATAAAGGAAATAAGAATCAGATATATTTGGCTTAAATTTCCGGTGAAACTGCCGTTTTGGAAGCTTATGGCAATTGTCAGCAATAAAAATGAGACAAGAGGTATAATTGCAGACATATTTTGAGTATAGTATAAAGCAAATATTAATACTTAAATGAAAAAGAAACCTTCGGTAACCATCATGTTTCCGTTTCTAAACGACTGGGGAACTGTGGGGAGCCTGGTTTCCCTGGCAATTGCGACCACAATGAAATATACGGATGACTGGGAAGTGATAATTGTGAATGACGGAAGTGTGAAGACGAATAAAGAAGCATTGGAGATGATTACCGGCATTGTGGATCGAGGGAAACAGATAAAGATAATAAATCATGAGAAAAACCGTGGATACGGAGGAGCTCTGAGGAGCGGATTCGCAATCGCTTCCAAAGAACTTATTTTTTACACCGATTGTGACGCCCAATATGATCCGAGGGAATTGTCGCTTCTTATGGAGGCATTAGATTCTGCCGGGGATAAAGAAAATATAGGAATGATTAACGGATATAAAATTAAAAGAAATGATCCGCTGCACCGGATAATCGCCGGAAGAGTTTATCATTATCTGGTAAAAACCGCTTTTGACCTTCCGATAAGGGATACGGATTGTGATTTCAGACTGATAAAAAAAGAGGTGTTTAATCCTTCGACAGGCTCAGGACGCAAGCCGGTAAGGCTGTTTGAGAATACGGGGACAATTTGTACGGAACTGGTTAAAAAAATTGATTATCAGGGATATAAAATAATTGAAGTACCGGTTCACCATTTCTGGAGGACTTCAGGAAAAAGCCAATTTTTTAATTTCAAAAGGCTATATGCTACCGGAAATAATTTACTCAAATTGTGGTGGAAGTTAAAAATAAAAAAAGATTATTACCATTAAAAATACTTATTCTGTTAATGTCCTCAGTCCTTTTGGTTTTTGGGGCTGAATTTATTGTCCGGAAATTTTATCCTCAGATTACTTTCATTAATGCCAAGACGTTGACTTTTGACTGTTTTGCCAAAGATAATCTTCTGCCATTTAGCCTGGCCAAAAATCATAAGTGCACAATGATGTATTATCTGGGAGATTTCAATACCAAAGCTTCATTAAACAGTTTGGGTTACAGGGGTAATGAATTTTCGATTGAAAAAAAACCCGGTGTAAAAAGAATTCTAATTCTTGGTGACTCAATCACTTTCGGGCACGGAGTAGCTGACCGGTTCACATATCCTTTTCAGACCGAAGAGTTGCTTCATAAAGAAGGATTTACAAATACGGAAGTTATCAATGCAGGTTATGCTTCCGGTTTTTCTCCCGACAGCTATTATTTGTATCTTAAGGAGAGGGGTTTTAAGCTTGAACCCGATATTGTACTGGTAGGACTTTTTGTATTGAATGATATTAATGATTTTTCAGAAACGGTTTGGGATAAAGTTGATTCGGAGGGTTTACCCTTGAAAATTAGCTCATGCTGTAAGACTGTCGACTGGAAAATAATCAGAAACAAACACTTTTCCGTCAAATACCGCTATCCGTACTTGCGGGATTCCCACCTGTTTATTCTGTTAATTGATTTACTTCAAATAAAATTAGGTTGGTTTGCCGATCCTTCATACCTTTTGACTAAAGGCGAACAGAGACATGGTTGTGTTCTTCAACCTTCCTGCAGTCATCTGTTTTATCCGGAAGAAACAAAATTAAAAAAAACTTTAACTGCCATAAAAAAAATCACAGACAGAAATAATACAAAAATGGCTTTAGTAATGATACCCGGAGACATGCAGTTATATCCGGAGTCTTTCGCAAAATACAATTCTCCTTACAGAGCGGAGGCGGGAAATGAAAATTTCATCCAAAAACATCTGGCAGAGTTTTTTGAAAATGAGGGCATACCTTTTATTGATTTATATCCGGTTTTAGATCGTGATCGGGGACGGGGTTATCCATATTTTGTTAATGATGCCCACTTGAATAATCTGGGGAACCGGATTACCGCTGAGGCGATTGTTTCTTTTCTTAAAGAAGGGAAGTACCTGGAGTGATTAAATTTTTATTACCCTATATAGTATGCCGTCCGGATTACTGTAAACCGGTTTCAGAAAATTAAAGGGCAAGAAAGAATAGCCGTATTTTTGTTCATCCTTACCCAGATAGATATAATTTATTTTATTAAAAAAAACAAATTTTTCAGCTTCTTCTTCCGAATATTCAGTCGAATAAAAAGCGATTACTTTATCCCTTTTATTAAGAAAATCCATAGTTAAACTTATATGGGCAAAATAACTGGTTGCCGATGTCAGCGCAGGAAAGAGAAGACCCATCCGCTGATCGCTTAAAAAAACGGAACGGGACGGAACATTTTTTTGAATATAAGCCAAAAGCTTATTTTCATCTGATGAAAAATAAAACAGATCGGGGTGATAATTTTTAGCGACAAAATCAGATTTCCGGGTAAATAATCCATAGGAAGTAAATATTGAAATGGAGAGCATGAGGGTTATTGCTGATATTTTCAAATGGTTGTTTAGCCTTAAATTTGAAAAGGTATAACCCGTTAGAAGGGCAAATGGGATAAAATGGGCATCTTCGAAAAGCCTGAGCTTTGGCAAACGGAGAATATCAGCGGATACCAACAGCAAATATGGCATATATGCCCATAAGGCTATAAAAATGAGCCCGATTGATTTTGATTTGAGGATACTCCTTAGCGAGAAAAGACCAATAACCGGCAATAAGCCAAAGAGGAAGAGGGAATTGCGGTCAAAAAAAAGTTCATACCTGTTCCATCGGGAAATATTCCAATCCCTCCAGATATTCCAGGGGAATCCCTGACTCTCCTGCCAAGACATGATCAGGTAAGCGGCAAGTGCGGAAATTATTATTAACAACAAACCGGGCGGAAAAGTTATTTTTTTTATATCAATTCTTTTTAATTTAATGAAATGAATGAGTATTTTAACTATCAGAGCAAGAGGAAGAGCAAGACCGACAGGAGTAAGAACAGCCGGAAAAATAGTGCCAGCCGCAAAAAACGCCACGGAGCCGAAGACGCTGAAACGGATTTTATGTGTTTTAAGATAACGGAAAAGAAAAATCAGACCGGTAAAAAGCAAAACATATCCGCCCAAATAATGGGGGAGAGTATTAAGCCGTTCCAAAGCATCAAAACCGACCCACCATGGCTGAAAAGTGCCAACTTCATAGGGTCTGGTAAAGAAAACTGAGGGAGAGATTGTAGCGGTCAACGCGATAATTGACGAAAGTGTCCCCCAATAAAAACCCAACAATTCAATTGACAGAAGAAGAAGGACAAGAAGATAAAGTTCCTGGGAAATTATTCTGACCAGATGATAAGCAAATATACCTGAAATTCCGAAAAGATCTGCCAGTTTACCGATAAAAATATAATAAATATAAAAAATTCCGGGTTTAGTTGTTTCGGTAGTGTAGCTGTCCCGGTAGGTCAAAGATCCGTTTTTGCCCTGGGTGACGGCCGTCAGATAGAGATCATAATCATGCGCCCAAAAAATGTGATTAAATGTATAGATTTGGTCCGCTTTTTTCAATTTGACCTGAGTAATTATCTGATAGTTTGATCCGATGAGATAAATTTGCGAGAGAAGTATATAAAGTATAATAAACCCTTTTTTCATAACAGGATAATTAGGTTATTTATGACTTTAGGTATTTAAACCGCAATAGTCTGACAAAAACCCTGAGATAGGACGGGCCAACTTTCAGTATTTTAAATTTGGACAGACCCATTTGTTCAGTTCTTTCCTGCCAGGAAACCGGGATTTCTCCGATACGGTTATGCATAAGGACCGGAAAAAAACCCAGTTCAGCATTAACAGCGAAATCGGATGATGAGAGAAGCGGAAAAACTTTTTTGACTAAGGAAGTCCGGTAAAGTTTGAAATTATTGGTCAGATCGGAATTGGGGATTTTTAAAAAAAAGCGGGCAAGATAGTGATAGGAGCGGTTGACCAGCTTTTTCATATAAGGATATGATACCAGGCTGTTTTTCCTGATAAATCTGGAACCGATGATTCCGTCATAATTTTTGATCCGGCGGACCATTTTCCCGATATCTCCGATATTAGCCAGAAAATCACAGTCCATGAAAAGAACATATTCAGAGTTGGGATTTAATTTTTTAATGCCGTCTTTTAACGCATTGCCTACGCCGGGATGTGCCCGGCGGTGAACTGTTTTGATTTTAGGATTCCCTTTTTTTAACTGACGGAGAACTCTTTTTGTGCCGTCTGTCGAACAATCATTAATTAAAATAATTTCACCGATAAAATCAGAATATTTTTTAAGAAGTTGAGGGAGCAGTATTTTTATGTTGGGTTCTTCATTCCTAGCCGGGATAAGCACCGATAAATTTTTTACCATTGTTGTAGATTTATCTTCGTATTATACTTCAAACGATTTACCATTAAATGCTCAAAAAAATTCTATCAGATCTTTATTCCGTCAGATATTCCGAAGAAGAAAAGCGGCTGAAAAAAAATTACTGGAAAATTCTGTGTGAAGACTTTTTCCAGAAATTTATCGATAAAAATGCCACGGTTCTGGATTTGGCTGCCGGACATTGTGAATTTATCAACAATATTAAGGGTTTTAAAAAATATGCGGTAGATATTGATTCCCGGATAAAAAAATATGCGGATAAAAACGTAGCCGTAATAATTGCACCGGCGGAAAAATTACCGGCCAACCTGACCCAACAGATTGATGTAGTATTTATGGGATGTTTTTTGGAACATTTACCTTCAAAAGACGCGATTGTTAAGGTATTTCATAATATTTTCAGGATTTTGAAACCCGGAGGGAAGCTGATTATTCTAAATCCCAATTTCCGGTTTTCAACAGCAGAATACTGGGATTATTTTGATCATCTGATACCGGTCAGCGACAGAAGCATTATAGAACTTTTGAAAGCAATGAAATACAAAATAGATTATTATTTGCCCAAATTCGTACCCAATACGATAAAGGATAAGTTGCCAAAATCGCCATATCTACTTAAGCTTTACCTGCGGATGCCGTATCTATTTCCAATTTTCGGGAAACAGATGTTTATTGTGGCTAGAAAACAGTTTTAAGTTTTTCATCAACCTGATATATGATTGTATTATTCTTCTGAAAAACAGGTTTCAGAAAGGGATATTTCAAGCTTTTTGACCCGGCGTAATTATTCATTTCTTCATCTGAGAAAAAAATGAAATTTATTTTCTCTTTTTTCAGAAATGAAAGAGCTGTTTCCGGGGATATATTACCTGAAAAGAAATTTTGGATATTGCCGGAAACTTCCTTGAAATTATCAGGCTGCATTAGACGGAACCACCAACTGGTATAGACTTTGTTTCCGGAAAAGGCCGGGATTAATGTCCCGGCATAGTATCCCGATAAAACAATATCGTCTTCTGCCGAGTTTTTCCTGAGCCAGAAAATCGCGTCCATGAGATCCTTTTTGGGATTACCGTAATCAAAAAACTGCCATTGGCAAAAGCAATTCTTCTGCTGATTAAAACTCATGGAATAGACATACCAGCTGCTGAATAGGGGAATTACGGTAAACAGACCGATAAAGAAATACCTGGAGAGGATCAGGAATTTTGTATGAAAGAAGTCTGAAAGAGAAAGAATTCCATAAGTTGCCAAGAAAGCAAAAATGAAGTGATAGGGCGTAAGGAAGAATCTGATTTTATTTACCGATAATAATCCGGGCAGAAGAAACACAGCGATGGGGTGAACAAGGGTGAAGCTTAAGAAAAAGAAAAGCAGGGTATTTGATTTTCGAAAAACTTTAGAAATTGAGAAAAGCGCTAAAAGGTAACTTATGCCGACAATGAAGATATAATTAACCGGATTAATATTATACGGAGCAATTTGCTCCGTTTTATAAAAAGTGTTGAATTCAAAAAACTCCGAAACACGAAGAAGATAAACAACAGGGATAATTGAAGCGGCTATAAAAGTTAAAAAAAGAATAAATATATTACGGTACTTTTTATAGTTTTTCTTTAAGGGATAAGTTTTGGAATACAAAATAATGAAAACAGGCAGAGATAAAATGAGCATTATTGCGGACGGAGTAAAGACGAATGCCGTCAGAAAACCGAATACCGGCGGAAGAATGTAATATAATTTTTTCGGGGAATCGACGGCTTTTGACAGGAAGAAGAACGCCAGCAGAGAAAAAAAAGATCCCAGTAAATAGTGATGGGCAGTTGTTGTCAGCCTTTGAAAAGGGTAAATGTCCGGGGGAAACGTGAGCAGTATTCTTATATTGTCATCGTAGATGGCCGGCAAAATTCCGGTAGAAAATAAGACTAATACAGCGGCAATTATTCTTGACAGAAAATTGTTAAAAAGGCCCGGGATGAGGACAAATCCTATAAATATCAAAAACAAAATGGTGATAATGAAGCGGGTCAAATAAAACATTATGAGCGGGTCAGAATTAAATATTCTGGCCAGATGACCAATGAGGAGATATTCAAATTTTATAAATGTAGGTTGTGAATAAACAGTAGTGGTTGATTTGGAGAATCTCCTTAAGTGGCCCAAATATCCCTCATAGACACTGGCCAAGTTTCCGATCATATCCAGAGGATAATTGCCGGTTGCTCCGTAATAGAAACTACCGGCCGGAGCTTGCCGGTAATTGCTGTAAACCGGAAAGTAAGAGAAAAACAGTAAAATCAGGGATAACAGAATATAGAAGATCGAGTACAAATGTTTACTGTCTGACACTTGAAAAATTATAGCACGCATATTGTTATGTCTAAGATGTTGAAAATATGCTAATTTATACATCAGAAGAAATGAATTTATTGTTATGAAAAATATTGAAATAACCACAGTAATGCCCTGCCTAAATGAAGAGAAGTCCGTCGGGAAATGCGTTAAAGAAGCGCAGAAATCCTTATTAAGATTTGGCTATTCATTTGAAATAATTGTTGTTGATAACGGTTCCAGCGATAAGTCAGCAGAAGCAGCAAAAAGGGCGGGAGCAAAGATTATCAAAGAAAAAGTTAAGGGATACGGATCAGCTTTGAAATGCGGTATCAGCCGGGCAAAAGGGAAATATATAGTGATTTGTGATTGCGACGGAACTTATGATTTTGCCGTTATACCGGAAATGACAGTTGAGTTAAAAAGAGGAGCAGGACTGGTATTGGCTTCCCGTTTTAAAGGCAAAATACATCCGGGAGCCATGCCATATGTCCGCCGGTATTTAGGAAACCCATTGCTTACTTTTATGCTTAATCTATTTTACGGGACACGCATAAGCGATGCC
>MFJF01000020.1:25225-25312 GCA_001779115.1 Candidatus Gottesmanbacteria bacterium RIFCSPHIGHO2_01_FULL_40_15 | reverse complement strand
CGCTTTTATAGTAATTTTGGTGTTATAGATTATACTGGTTTTATGGGTCGGGCTACAGCGGACAAAGTCCGCTTTTATTACGTCTAT
>MFJF01000020.1:0-25141 GCA_001779115.1 Candidatus Gottesmanbacteria bacterium RIFCSPHIGHO2_01_FULL_40_15 | reverse complement strand
GTTCCAGCTACCAAAGATAGACTTCCGATAAAACTCATTTCTTACTCTGCATTTTCCAATAAATACACTGCTTTCAATTTCGAAAAATATCTCAAATCTGGCTCAGGAAGAGCCTTCCTGAAAAAACATGAGATAATTTAGGAAATAAATAATGAAAAGAAACGAACAGGATTCAATTCTCAAAGAACAGATTGAATATTATGAAGCTCGTGCCACAGAATATGATGAATGGTTTCTCCGTCGGGGTCGCTATGACCATGGATCAAAACTAAAGAAATTGTGGTTTTCGGAAGTGGAACAGGTGAAGGCAGAACTTAAAAAATTTAATCCAAAAGGAAAAGTTTTGGAAATAGCTTGTGGTACCGGCTGGTGGACTGAGCAGTTAGTAAAATATGCTGAACATATTACAGCAGTCGATGCCGCAAGTGAAGTACTAATTCTTAACAAAAAGAAAAACGGCCAAGAGAAAGTTAATTATATTAAAGCCGATTTGTTTAATTGGAACCCACAGGATAAATACGATGTAATCTTCTTCAGTTTTTGGTTGTCTCACGTTCCTCCTGATAAATTTGAACAGTTTTGGCTTCTTGTTCAAAAAGCTCTTAGGCCGCAAGGACGAGTGTTTTTCATAGATTCTCTCAAAAGTGAAGGGCCGGAAAAGACATATACGATAAATAATCCTGTTAATCCGACCAGTTTAAGAAAATTAAACGATGGTAGAACATTCACAGTCATTAAAGTCTTTTATCGGCCGGAAAAATTAACTCAAGATTTAAAACAATTAGGCTGGTATTTTAAAGTCAAAAACACAACAAACTATTTTCTTTACGGTTTTGGCAGTTTAAGGAAGCAAAATAGGTTATAACACTGTAAATGGTGCCCCGCATTGACATTTCTAAATTCTCTTCGTTCATTAAGAAATGTCAATGCCCTCCAGCAATCGCTCTGTGAACCGTGTACGAATAGTACTGAAAAGGCGAACGGTAAGATGCGGAGGACTTACTTACATATATAGGTTGTTCCACAGCCTCAAATCTCATTTTAGGTTCTAACACTGCAAATAGTTGTGTTTACTTCTCCTATTTGACTATTTCTCTTTTAACAGTATTATATGAACATGGGTTCATATAGTTGCTGTATACCAGACAAACACGAGTTTAAACATGTTTCCTCATTATCCACACTCTTAAAGCTGGTTGGTGAAGAAAGCAGACTAAAGATTCTGTGTATCTTAAAACAAGGTCAGCATTGTGTCTGCGAAATAGAAGAACACATAAATCAATCTCAAAGTTTGATTTCTCACCACCTGAAGGATTTAAAAGAAGCCGGAATGGTTTTAGACGAAAAAAAAGGGTTATATAACTATTATTCTCTAACCAAAAAAGGTAAAGAGATTACTGACTTACTATTTCAGATAAAATAACTATGAAGAAATTATTAATAGAATGGAAGCATTTTGATAAAAACGGTGTCACGTGCAAACGATGCTCTCAAACAGGCAATAACCTGAGTGATGTTATAAAACAGCTCAAAGATAAATATATATCAGATGGTATTGAAATTAAGTTTCAGGAAACAAAATTGTCTGAAAGTAGGATGGCGGAATCAAATCAGATACTTATAAACGGAGTACTGCTGGAGAATCTTATCCCAGGCGCAAAATCAGGAGAAAATTACTGCAATTCATGTTCAGATTTAATTGATGATCCGAAAGGGTGCCACTGCAGGACAGTAAATCAGGGAGAAGCTATTTATGAAGATATTCCTATTGATCTTATCAAGCAAGCAATTAAAAATTATTTAAATAAAGAAAGGAGATCCATGAAAATCCAAGTTTTAGGTTCAGGTTGTGCAACATGTAAAAAGTTATATGAGCTTACTCAAGAAGCGGTGAAACAGCTTAATCTTGAAGAAAAAGTGGAATACATCACAGATGTATCTAAAATTATCGAGATGGGGGTAATGTCCAGTCCTGTGCTTGCGGTTAATGATAAACCTGTCAGTGTCGGATCTGTTCCCGATATGGAAAAGATCAAAAGTCTACTCACCAAAGGTATTGTAAACACTGAAGTTAAAAAATCAGAGTGTAGCTGTGGAGGGAAGTGTTGCTAACCTATGGATATATTTAAACCAATTCAATTTTTTGCGGATATCGTTACATACCAGTGGATTCGGATAATCCCTCACTCGTATTGGGGAGATACTGTTAACTTCTTTATCTACGATGTCATTAAAATCGGATTATTGCTCGTTGTCATCAACTATGTGATGGCAATTACCCGTTATTACTTTCCTATGGAGAAAGTCCGGGATATTCTGATTAAACGCCGTTGGTTTGGTCTTGATTACCTGTTTGCGGCTTTTTTGGGAGTGATAACGCCATTTTGTTCCTGTTCTTCTATTCCCTTATTTATCGGTTTTGTGGGGGCAGGGATACCATTGGGAGTTACTTTTGCATTTCTCATAAGTTCACCTTTAGTAAATGAGTCCTCACTCTATCTTTTTCCTGCAATGTTTGGAATGAAAGTGACTGTAATATATAACATGGTAGGAATATTGGTAGCCATAATAGGCGGGATGCTTATTCAGCGTTTAAAATTAGAAAAATATGTAATACAAGAACTCCTGAAATTCAAATCACGCCAACAGGTTGAGGCTGAAAACAAAGGGAATGCCCTTCCTTTCAAAGAATTAGTTAAATATTTCTGGAAGGTCGGAATGACGATTACCGGAAGCGTATTTCCATATATTGTATTGGGAGTTAGTATAGGAGCATTAATTCATGGATTTGTGCCTGCATCTTTCGTAGAAAAGTATTTATCCATGAAAACATGGTGGACTGTACCTGTAGCAACGCTTCTTGGCTCTCCGCTTTATGCAAACTCTGTTAGCGTCATTCCGGTTATGGAAGCTCTTGTAGGAAAAGGTGTTCCATTGGGTACAGCTTTCGCTTTTATGACAGCAATAGTAACAGTTTCCATTCCTGAAATCATGATTTTGAAAAAAGTAATGCGTTGGCAGCTTTTAGCTATTTTCTATAGCATCACAATCGTGGGTATTATGATCATGGGATATATATTTAACGCGATATTATAAGATTTTGGTTATAATTCAATTGCTCGGGAGATAAGATCGGTGTTTGGAAATGAGTTATAATACTGTAAATATTTCTCCGCCTTGGTACGGGATGAATCTCACCCTTAACGCAAAATCAGGAATAGAAAGCTAATAGTTTTTCAAATCACACTTCAATAAGTCTTTTTCCAAAAGATATTTAAAGATATTATCAGCAATATATTTGTATCCCTGGCTGTTGGGATGCCAGTCTTTAGGGATCCATAAGTTTTTATCGGAAGGGATTATAAGATCGTTTTTGAGTCTGAATTTATTTCCGGTCGACATATTCATTACAATTTTTTTGAAGTTCTCAGGCAATGATTGTAGAGTTATGATAATTAATCTTCCTTCAGTTAACTCAATCATTTGAGTTAATACATTTTTTGCATTCTTTTCAAAAAAATCTTTACCGAATTTCTCCCTTATTTCCGAAGATGCAGTACGGATTATTCCAAGAGTTCTGGGATCTTCATCATCGGTGATATTTAATTGTGACCTGATTTCCCTGTCCCGGGGAATATAATATTCGTTATATTTGTTAAAATTCCAGTCGTTTAACAGCCAAATTACCAGATCGGGATTGTATTTGGCACCTCTTTTCCTGTACCTTTCCAGGCTGTAATTTAAATCATAACCGTAGACACCGAGGTTTATTACTTCAAATTGTCTGATTTCGCCACATGAAAGATTTACGTTTAACATTCTTTCCAAATTTTCCGGGTAATTGTCAAAACGGACCACGGCTGCTCCGAAAGTGAATGAATCTCCCAGTGTTATAATTCTGAATATCCCCGGCTCTTTGCCTGTTTTATATTCTGCGTCGTTTAATGAATCTGAGGAAAAGGTATCTTCATAATATTTTAATCCCGGCATCGGTTCATAATAATGCTTATAAATTTCGGATTCATAAATCTGCAGATCTTTGCTGATCCGGTATACATTTACCCCTTTGACATCAGCTTTGTTTCTAATCACTATGAAGAAAGTAATGAAAAAAAATAACAAAGACAAGCCCCAGATAATATAAATAAGTGGCAATACTCCTTTGACGGGATTATTAATAGACATTGCGGTAGTGCTTAAGACTGATTAGATTGTATTCAGGATTTAAAATATTAGCAATAATATCAATCCGGTACGGTATATTTTTCCACTCATAAAGATTTCCGCCATTTTGTGAATGTGGGCAATTTTCTTTTTCCTTTTATTAATAACCGCCTTTTCTGTGAGTTTGTTTCTTTTAAAATTAATAAGTGTCTCGGAAAATTATGGCGCACCTCCGTATGTTGAGGATGAAGTTGCTTCGGATCATTATGCGGGACGATTTGGTGATCTTTCAAAATGGGTTCGCCCCGAAGGACCATTGCGGGTAGCACAAATCCTTCTGCTTCTGGCTTTAAAGTTGCTGCCCCGAGACGTGATATGAGTGGAAGGGCGGATGAATTGGTTAAAATAATTGAAGAGATATATCAAAAGCAAACAAATTTAGAGATAGATCCTAATATCAGCAGAAATATGACGGGTTATTATGCATTTTCCTGGAAAAGATATGAACATTCCACACATCCTATGGCTCCGGCAGTAATTTTAGAAACCGGATTTTTAATCAATCCGGCTGAAGCGAGAATTCTGATTAATAATCCCAAACTGCCTGCAAGTGCGATAGCGAAAGCCCTGATTACATTTTTAAGAGAAAAAGTGTCGGCATCGTAGAAAAATAGTTTATTGAAGCAATTAACAGCACTTTCTGAAGATAATAAAATAAAGGTTATTCCGGAACTACAAATACAGACTATTAATGGTTTCCTGCAATGTTATTTATTTTCATTAATATAACTTATTAAAATATCCTCAAGCCGGTCAGCCAGAATCCTGTTCCCTTTTATATTTAAATGACTGTCATAATTGAAAAAACAGTCGTCAGAGCATTTCTCCCTGAAATATTTCAGGTTATCAATAATTGTTATCCCGGAGTTTGATGCTATTTGCTTTAGCATGTCAACTGGATAATTTGAAATCAGGGCATCAGGGGCGTATTTAAAACCCATGTCAACTGAAGTTTTCATATGAGCTTCAGATACGAAAATTCCGTAGGGAATATCAACTATTATCGGAATGGATTTGTTATCTTTGGCAATTTGATTAATTTCATCAATTATTACCGTTAATTCCGATATGGCAGTTTTAATACGGCTGTCCCGGTAATTTAAAAAAGCCGTAAAAAAATCGGGTTGGAATAAAGCGTATGTAAATAGTACCGGATTAATACTGCCGTTCAGGTATAAACTCTGTACATCTTTTTTTACGGCAGTTTGAAATCTTGCCGCTTCCTCATCTCCCAGGTTATTTATAAATATCTTCAGATTTGATAAATTAGCCGGTTTTACATCTATTTCCCTGTAGGGAGAAACAATCGAATGGAAATTAGGAAATAATCGGATAAATATTTGGCTTATTTTAGCTATTTCGTCGGAATAAAAAACTTTTTTTTCCTGATTATTAACAATCGTATTAATTAACTTCTTTTTGACTTCACGTGTTTCCGGGTTAGCTGTGCTCCTTTTTTTCGGCCAGTCAGTCAGTTGCCCGATATCATCTCCTTCAACAATTCCCACAAGAATGATATTCGGGTTGTATAATTTTGTGTAATTTTTAACATTTTCAAGATAATCCCGGGGGCTTAACCCCGGTTTCCCTATATTGAAAATTTCCACTTTTTTATCTTTGAATCGATTTGCTAATTTATTTTCCAAAAGAGTTGTCCAAATATCTATATTATTTGTTCCCCAGCCGTATGTGAAGGAATCACCAATTGCCAGAATTCTGAATGTGTTTACACTCTTCGGGATTTGATAATTCTTTCCTCTGAAACCAATTTTGTTTGTTTCTACCGTAAAGTTGAATTCTTGGTTTTTATATAAAGCTTTGCTGTTTGGCGGCAGAACAAATTCGTTTTCAATATTCATTTCATTTTTAATGACAAATTTACCGATAAATTTATCGGTGAAATATAGTATTAATAAGGTAGTAAGTGGCAAAAAAAACAGGAAAATGATTCTTCGGAAAATTTTTCCGGGTAAAAACCGTTTATTAAACATGCGTTAATTTCTTTTATAGCATGTTTCTTTAATTGTTATTATTAGATTACGGTGCGTTTTCGGAAAACATCTCCTATTTAGTCCGCGATTCCTTCAATTAATTCCTTCTTCTTAACTTCAGCTTCAAATCCGGCATATTGATTTTATTTCCGATTTATGTTTAGATTGAGGATATAAAAAAATTGTTAAAGGAGGTTCTATAATGGCTGATGAAAAAACTGAAAAAACAGACACGGAATCTATGGGTGTTGATCTTGCCGGAAATAAAATAATTTGGATTGCCGGCGCTGTTATTCTTCTTATTGCCGGCTGGTTTGGTCTTAAGGCAATTTTTGCTTCAATGGAAAGTTACCGTTTAACTCTTGTCGATGCCCCGAAAGAAGTTAATGCCAATACCACGGCCACATTTACCTGGAGGATTGATGGTCCGGCCACAACAATAAATCATACCGCTATTCATCTGGGCACCTCTACACAGACGGGAGAGCTGGGCCGGGATGTTAAACCGGAAAATACTCCCTATAATCTGGTAGTCCAGGATTTTGCCAACGGTACATTTAATGTCCCGCTCCAGTTTATCGGCAATATCGGCATGGATACTCCCGGGACTTATTACTACAGGGTACATGCCGAGATAAAAGGCAAGCACTACTGGACTGATGAATATTCACTGGAAGTAAAAGTTCCGGAATACAAAGTAAGTTTACTGGACGCCCCCGCCGAAGTGATCGAAGATGCTACATTTGCCTTTACCTGGAGGGTTGATGGTCTCCCGACAACCATTAATCATACTTCAGTTCATTACGGAGCGGAGTCAACAGCCGGGGATTTGGGCAAGGATGTTGCCCCTGAGGATACCAATTATACCGATCTTGTAAATGATTTTGCCAAGGGTAATTTTAATATACCCCTGCAATTTGTCGGCAATACGGCTATTGCCAAGACGGGGACTTATTATTTCCGTGCCCATGCCATAATTAACGGGCAGCATTATTGGACGGAAGAGAAAACTTTAACCGTCAATAGCGCCAAAGAAGAAGCTCCTACAGTAACGCCTTCTGAAGAAGAGGTGGAGGCAACTCCAACCCTTACCATAGCTGTCTCTCCGACAGTTAGCCAGTGAGGAGCAAAAAAAACACGTCGGAAATAGTCAGGGTGTCGGGTTGGCAGTAATTGTGGTACTTGTTGAAGCGGATATTCCCCAATCCCGGCAGATTTTCTCCTGAACCGAACGGATTTGGGACTCCGTATAGGAAGATATTTCTTTTTCCAAAGAGGATTTCAATTGCCCCTCAGCTTCAGAAACTTTTTTGGCAACATCATTTTTTGTTGATTCATAGGCTCTTTCCAAAATATTTTCGATTCCCTTCGAATTGACACCGCTTAAGGGTAATTTGTTAAATACCCCCAGGACCAATGAACCTTTTTCTTTTTTAACTAAAAAAGTGTATTTTCCGGTGAGTATGCCCGCGGTAATAATACCGGTAACCAAAAGTAGTGAAATAACGGCTAAAAAAAGAAGGGGTTTGCTGTAAGGCTTTTTCATTTCTTTAATCATAACACTCCTTTTCTGATCACGCTTATCGCCTCGTTGAGAATACTTTGATTATTATATATTTGGATTATTGCTTTCAGTTTACCGGGTTTATATCTTTTTAGTTTTACTGTTTCTTCATTTAAAAGCGGCAGGCAGCGGACGATATTATCAACAATTGTGACACTGGCTGACCGGGATGTTCTTGACAGGGGATTAAGATCAACCGTTATTACGATTTTTCCTAATTTTCTTAATGCCAGGCATCTGTCGCCGTCTTCAAGAGGTACAAATATGCAGTCGGCGGTTCCGATGCCCTCCTTTAAAACATTTGCTCTTCTGCTTGCAATATTTTTTAATTTTATTTTTTTATTTTTTCCGGAAAGTATCCGGGACGCATCAAGAGAAGACAGTAATTTTTCAATGTTTGAAACTCTGATTTTGGAATGGTGAAAAAGATTTACCTCAATTTTGCAGTCAAGTATTTGTGAGAGTTTAATAAAATCTTTACTGCATAAAGCGGCCGCATTACCGTTAATCGAAAGTATCGGTTTTCGCGCCAGAAGAAGTTGGGCTGAGGCGGCCGTAATTGCTTTTTCGGCAAAAGTATTGGTTTTTTCACCAATGAGATAATCAAATGCTTCTCCTCTGCCGTGGGCTATCAGCCCGGCCTGGGAAGTAATGCCCGATTTAATTCCCTCAACCAGTTTTTCCCGTAATATAAGAGATTGAGCTCTCGGATGTGCCTTGTCAATTTTCATAAAATTTATATAATTTCCGCTTTTTCATTTACAATTTTAAGTCGGTAAATTTTAGACTTATTGTCAGAAATTTTCATGTCGCTTAAAACAACATCTCCCAATATGGCCATTGTCGCCAACCCTCCCTTTTTTCTTATTTTTTCAATTAATATGCCCGCGGATGTATTATTCAAAAGATTAGTATTCCGGCAAAAGTTGTAACTGATTTCCAATATATCGGAAAGCCCGGGATTTCCGATTTTTACGATTTCCGAAATTGCCCGATCGGCATTTTTATTAATATTTGAAATTTTTTCACTGTCCGACAAAATTTTCGGCGTGGCAATCGGTCCGAAAACATAAGCGTAAATTATTCTGCCCACAAATGAAAAGCTTTTATACTCGGCAGGTATGCCCGGTTTTGTTTTTAAAAGAAACCCCCCGGTTGTTTGGGTAACAACAGTTCCCAGTCCCGTTCCCGCCAAAATTTCAGCGTTGTGCGCTATTCTGATCAGTTCTGCTGATTTTTTTCTGTTCCCGTAAAGTCTGTTTCCGGAAATTATTGATGCCAAGGTTGCCGCTCCGCTAATCCCGAACCCGCATGACAGCGGTAAATCGGATTTTAATTTTAATTTAATCCCGCCGATATCAGCCATTTTTAACGCCTTTTCAATTGTCGGTAGTTTTAATACTTTTTTGTTGAATGTAACTTGTGTAGTATTTGCCGGGGAAGCTTCAGCGTAGACGAATTTGTTTATCGTGCAGCCGACTCCTGTGGAACCGTATAAGGCTAATAAGTTTTGCTGTTCAATTTTGATCGGAGGCAGAAATGCTTTAAAAATAAAACTTACGGCACAGGGGATTTTTACTGTTACTTTTTTCATGATTATTATCCGGTTTGTTTTTGAAAAAGCTTATTGATTATATTACTTGTATTTATAAAGATAAATCTGCTCTTCTCTTGTGATACAATACTCCCGGATACTTTCCCCTTATGACTGATGTTGAATTAATTAAATCAAAGATTGATATTGTTCAATTCATATCCGATTATATTCCCCTGAAAAAAGCCGGTCGCAATTTCAAGGCAATATGCCCTTTTCATTCGGAAAAAACTCCCTCATTTATGGTTTCTCCCGAAAGGCAGTCATGGCATTGTTTCGGAGCCTGTTCAACCGGAGGTGATGTCGTTACTTTTTATCAGAAATGGGAAAATATTGATTTTTTGGAAGCGTTAAAAACTTTGGCTGAAAAAACCGGAATTGTCCTGAAAAAATATACTCCCGCCAAAGATACTCTTTTAAAGGAAAAACTTCTCGGTATAAATCTTTTGGCCGGCGATTATTATCATTATTTGCTGACGGAGCATCAGATAGGCAGCCGGGCCAGGTCATATCTTGAGAAAAGAAAAATTAATAAGGATATAATTAAAAATTTCATGCTTGGTTATGCGCCCGCCAGTTGGGATTCCTTATCCCGCTTTTTTACTAAAAAAAATTATTCTCCTTTTGATTTGGAAGCCGCCGGTCTTCTTATAAAATCGGAAAAAGGAAAATATTATGACCGCTTTCGCGGAAGATTAATGTTTACATTAAAAGACCACCGGGGTAGGACTGTCGGTTTTTCAGGCCGGCTTTTGCCAACGGGTTCTGCTTCTGACGCTAATAAGCCCGCAGCCAAATATATCAATACTCCTGAAACACCCGTTTATATAAAAGGCAATTGTTTATACGGTCTCGATGTCACCAGGGATTCCATAAAAAAGAACGGCTTTGCCGTAATTGTCGAAGGAGAATTTGATTTTCTTTCTTCTTATCAGGCCGGTATCACCAATATTGTTGCCATAAAGGGAACGGCTTTAACCGAAAATCAGATTTTACTTTTAAAAAGATTCACCGATGTTGTTCTTTTATCGCTTGACAGCGATATAGCCGGAAATGAAGCCGCTAAAAGAGGTATAGAAATCGCTGAAAATAACGGATTGACGGTTAAAATTGTCAAACTGTTAAAAGGAAAAGATCCGGCGGAATGCATCGAACACGGTGTCCATTATTGGAAAAAATCAGTGGCGGGCTCTGTGCCTGTTTATGATTTTATTATCGACTCCGCTTTTAATCGTTATGATGCGAATGATATAACCGGTAAAAAGAAAATCTCTGATGAAGTAATTCCGTTTATTGCCAAAATTCAAAATCCGATAGTTTTTTCACACTATGTTAAAAAAATGGCAAAAGATTTGGGAGTCACCGAAGAATCAATTGAAACAGCCGTGGATTTAGTTCTGAAGAAGAAAAGTCCTTCAAAAACACTTCCCGTTAATGGTAATGTTAATAAAGACAGGATTGAGCTTCTCGAAGAACATCTGTTGTCGTTAATTCTTCAAAGTAAAGACGTTAAAGAAGCTTTTGATTCTGCGGTGAAAGTTGTCAGGCCGGATGATTTTAGCATCCCTGTAGTAAAAACCATAATGAGTCTTCTGTCTGATTTTCTTATTGCCAAGGATAAATTTGACATTAATTTATTTAACAAACTGATAACTCCGGAAATTGCTGCTGTTTTTGATAGAATATATATGGTAGATTTGGGTAAATTCGGTTCAGACTTAACACTTTTGAAAAAGGAATTGCATAAAACCTCCGGGGAAATTAAAAAAGCTTCTCTGCGAAGGACAATTTCCTTATTATCGACTCAAATTAACACCGCGGAAAAAGAGGAAAGATTCACCGATGCCCAAAAGTTAAATAGAATAGTCAAAGATACAATCGATCAACTGAAAAAATTTGAGATTTAAGTTTAACTTTGTAAAATAAGAAATACTCCTATGAAAACAAAAACAAAATCCAAACCCCAAAAATTGACAAAAACAACTGTTAAAAAAGATGCAAAAACAACCAAAAAGGCAGTCTCTCAGGAAGAAAAACGGGACAAAACATTAAAAGATCTGATAAAAACCGGCAAAGATATGGGTTTTATAACCCAGGATGATATTTTGGCGGTTTTTCCCAAACCGGAGGATAAAATTGAAGAACTTGATGAGTTATATACTCATCTGATTAAAGCCGGAATTGATGTTTTTGAAAGCACTTCGGATGAAGAAGAAAAAGAAGCGCAAAAAGCGGTATCGGAACTGGAAAAAGAACTGGAATCTTTGGCGGTAATTCATGAAGGAGGTATTTCCGATCCTGTCAGGATGTATTTAAAAGAAATTGGCCGTACTCCTCTTTTGAAATTCGCTGATGAAATAGATTTGGCCAAACGCTATGAAAAAGGCGAACGGCCCGCTAAACAGAAACTGATTGAATCTAATTTGAGATTGGTCGTTTCAATCGCCAAAAAATATATCGGCCGGGGTCTGTCGCTTCTTGATCTGATTCAGGAGGGAAACCAGGGACTTATCAGGGCGGTAGAAAAGTACGACTGGCGAAAAGGATATAAATTTTCAACCTATGCTACCTGGTGGATCAGACAGGCAATAACCAGAGCAATTGCCGACCAGGCCAGAACAATCAGAATCCCTGTTCATATGGTTGAAACCATCAACCGTTTCCTGAAATTGTCCCGAAGACTTATGCAGGAATTCGGGCGTGAGCCGAGTCCTGAAGAAATTGCCCAGGCTATGCAGATTGATGTTGCCAAAGTCAGGGAAATTATGAAAGTTTCTCAGGAGCCTACATCGCTGGCAACTCCCGTTGGAGATGACGAAGATTCGCTTCTTGGAGATTTTATTCAGGATACCACCCAGCCGTCTCCGTATGACGCCGCTTCCCGTGAACTTCTTAAAGAACATCTTGAAGAAGTTTTGCGTACCTTAAGTGATCGGGAAAAAAGAGTGTTGATATTAAGATTTGGTCTTGAAGACGGCCGGCCGAGAACATTGGAAGAAGTCGGAGTTGAATTCGGGGTAACCCGGGAAAGAATAAGGCAAATTGAGGCTAAAGCTTTGAGAAAACTGCGCCACCCTTCAAGAAGCAAGAAATTAAAAGACTATTTGGAATAACTTAAGTCCGTTTTATGATTGTTTCCCTTAAAAAATTAAAATCCGGTTTTTCCATGCCGGTTTTTGGTTTTGGTACCTGGCGGATGGGCGGTAATCATACCAGAAATCCCTTAAAAAACGACCATCGGCAAATTACCGCTATCCGGCAGGCAATAGATCACGGCATTACCCACATTGATACTGCACAGATGTATGCTCAAGGTCATGCTGAAGAATTGGTGGGACAGGCAATCAAAGAGTTCAACCGCAAAAAATTATTTATTGTTTCCAAGGTTTGGCCTGATCATTTGCGTTTTGAAGATGTTTTAAAATCAGCCGCCTTAAGTCTGAAAAGACTAAAAACCGATTATCTTGATTTGTATCTTATCCATATACCCAATCCGGCCATTCCCATAAGTCAGACAATGAAAGCATTTGATAAGCTCAAAAGCGATGGTTTCATTAAAAATATCGGAGTCAGTAATTTTTCAGTGAGATCCTTTAAAGCTGCTCAAAAAGTTACTGAAAATAAAATTGTCGTCAACCAGGTCCATTATAATCTCATCTACCGTGAACCCGAAAAATCGGGACTTTTGGAGTTTTGTCAAAAAAATGATGTTTTATTGGTAGCCTGGCGGCCGGTTGAAAAGGGGATTCTGGCCGATTATGGTATATCGGTTCTTGACGGAATTAGCCTTAAATACAAAAAGAGCCCCGCCCAAATAGCCTTAAACTGGTTGATTTCCCAAAAAAATGTTGTCACCTTGGCTAAAATGGAAAATAAAAAACATCTTCTGGAAAATCTTGGCGCTCTGAAATGGCAAATGGAAAAAAATGACATCGAAAAATTAAGAAAAGGTTTTCCCGGCCAAAAAATTATTTCCGATGCGGTTCCCTTAGGTTGATTTCCTGCAAATTTTACAAAAACATCAGAATTTCCGGTTTGAAAATCATAAGTAATCCGATGATTACCATACCGATACCGCCGAGTAAATGGGAAAACCTGGTATATTTCGTATTTATTCCGGTAATATGAAGTGTGGTTACTGCCGCGAAAAAAACAATCAGATCATCAAGCATAAAAATAAATACATAAAAAAGAAGATAAATGTAATATTTCCAAACCGGTAAATTCGAAAGTGTCAGTACTTTTGTGTAAACTGCCGGCAGTCCTGCCGAACAGACAAGTTCAACTAAATTAACGGCAAAAGCCAAAAGAATTATTCCTCCAACAGATATGAGAAAATTTCGGGACTTGGTTATCTCCCTTAACCGGTCGAATATTCTTCTTCTTTTTTCACCGGCAGTCACATGACAGGCGCCATCCCTGTTTGTAAAATATTCGCGGAGATTAAATCCGCCCGCGATAAGCGCCACGCCTCCGATTAAAGATCTGATCCAGACAATAAAACCAAGGAATAGAAACACATTAAGCCAGGCTGAAAGGAAAAGAAAATAAACCGCACCCGAAGCCAGTATAAAAACGGACCCCAAAGCAAGCATTTTAAATCTGTCGTGCATTCCGATAAGAAGGCTTATCAGAAAAATAAGAACCCACATGGCGCAGGGGTTAAATCCGTCGGTGAGAGCTATAACAAAAGTCAATACCGGCAATGATAAATCAGAAACGGCAACAGTACCCAAAATCGGAAGACTGATTGTCTCGGAAACGGGAAAAGGTATTTCAGGTCCGGCCGGGTTTATTGCATTACCGGCATTATTATTTAATATTAAGCTGACAACATCCGGTTCATTGTTATTCCGGGCTGTCATTATCATTTCTTCAATAATTCTTCCGCTGGTTTCCTCAGTGCCAAACCCGACAGTGTAATGTCTGCCGACAACAGTAAACGGAACCCCGGAAACATCAGCCGCCAGTTCTTTTCCGGTTTTTTGTAACAATTCCGCATTGTTCCTGTTTTGCGAAATTTCATAATCGCGGATTTCCAGATCGGGATATTTAACTTTTAATTTTTCCAAAAACACTTCCTCTTTGGCACAATGCGGACACCCTTCAGACCTGAAAAAGTGAACGGTAATATTATTTTGAGAAAATGATTTGGAAGGAATTATAGTTAAAAATAATATTAAAAGAAGGATAAAGATCGTTATTTTTCTAAACATATAATAAGGTACTATTTGAATGTAATTTTACAGGAAAATTACGTAATAATTCAAAATAAATATCAGGTGGTAGGTTTTGGAGTAGAAGCACTTGAAACGTGACCTGCTCTTAAATCATGTGAAAAAACAATACCAGATCGAACTTCTTGTACTGGCAGTTCGACATCATCATGTTCAGAAATTTCTATTCCTGGGACGGCTTGATGTGGATCGTTTACTCCTACGACTCGTGGATAACTGCCTACCCATACGATTTTTTCTCCTGCCATATTTTACTTATAATTTAATATTCAATAATTATCAAGTAATAATATTTTTTGAATTAGAATAGTTTTTTTGTGGTTGCCAGCCCGGTTTCCCCGGTTTTATAAGATCGGGACTGTCATTTTCCGGATTGTTGACCGCTCTTGTTACAGGGTATGCTTCAAATTCACCGTCCGGATATGGAGCCAACAATTCCTTAATTTTTTCGATATTTTGATTTATCGAATCAATCCAATGGTTTTCCTCTTCTTTTTTTAAAATAACCGGCATCCTGTTATGAATGCTTTCAATAAGTTTATTGGGCTTGGTGGTGATAATTGTATAACTTTTTATTTCCTTGCCTTCAACATCCGTCCATACGTCATATAATCCGGCGAATGAGAATAATCCGTTGTCCTTTCTTTTTATGTAAAACGGGATTTTTTCATTCCCGGTTTTTTTCCATTCATAAAATCCGCTGGCCGGTATTAAACACCTTCGGCTTTCGAAAGGTTTTCTGAATGCGCTTTTTTCTTCAACTGTTTCCGCCCTGGCGTTTATCATTTTATAGCCGATTTTGATGTCTTTTGCCCAAAAAGGAATCAGTCCCCATCTCATAAGGTAAACTAAATTGGGATTTTCCCTGACAACAACCGGCATTGAATAACCCGGAGCAACATTGTAACTGGCAGACAGTGTCTCAAGTCTGTTGGTAATATTATATCTGGGATAAAAATCCTCACCCGGGACAAACCCGTATCTTCCGCACATAGGTATTACATATATTAAATGACTAATATTAAGCTTCTGTAAGAATTTTCAATGTTTTGGCGTTTTTTACCGCCAAGCCTTCAGCGTCATTGTTAAAATAGGCAAATACGTCATAATCTTTAAGATATTTTTTTATTTTTTCCGCCCATTTTTTTAAATCTTTGCTGTTGTATCCTGAGGAATATAATCCGGCCGGTCCGTGAAATCTGATATAAACGAATTTTCCCGTAATTGTCTCAGCGGAAGGAAAATGCGAAGAATCATTTATAACAAAACCCGCTCCCGATTTATCCATAAGACGGAATATTTTTTCATTAAACCAGGATTTATGACGGAATTCAAAAGCGTGTTTTATTTTCCCGGATAATTTCCCGGTGAAATTCTTAAGTTTTTCCCGGGTCTTGGCAGTGCAGTGAAAATTAGCCGGAAACTGCCATAAAATTACCGCTAATTTTTCTTCTAACCCCCAAGCACATTCGGTAAACTTCTTTAAAACAGCTTCAATGTTATTCAGTTTTTTCCGGTGGGTAATAAGTCCCGGTCCCTTAACGGAAAAATGAAAATCATCATCTGTCGTTGCTCTCCAGGTTTCAAAAACTTTTTTGGCAAAATTGCCGTAAAATGTGGCATTTATCTCAACTGAATTGAAATGTCCGCTGTAATAATTAAGCCATTTATTAACGGGAGTGCCGTTTGGATAAAAAATATTTTTCCAGTGCCGATAATTATAACCGGATGTGCCGATCCAAATTTTCCCCATTTTTTTTACTTTTTTCTTTCTCCTTTTCCGTATTTCCCTTTTTCTGGATTATCGGCATCGAAAAGCAAAACGTAGCTCCTTCTCCCTGTTTGCTTATCACCCATATTTTACCGGAATGCCTGGCCATTATTTCATATGCAATGTATAGGCCGATTCCGAAACTGGTAAGATCTTTTCCTGTTCCGGTATTATGCTGAATCCGGTAAAACCGTTGAAATATCTTATTCTGGTCTTCTTTGGCAATTCCGATTCCGAAATCCTGTATGCTTACAATAGCGTTAATGTTCTCTCTCCGGCTCATAACGACAATTTTTTTACTGCTACCTGAAAATTTAATGGCATTAGCCAGAAGGTTTTTGATAACTTGAGAAATTCTTTCCCTGTCGGCGTAAATTTTCAGGGCACTGCCTTCATGTTTATAATTTATTTTTATATCAGTTGTAACTTTTATATCATCAATTGTTTCGTTAACAAGATCCGGCAGGGAAAACATTTCTCTCTGAAGAGTTAATTTTCCGGCCGCAATTCTGCTGACATTCAATAGTTCTATGACCAGATTAGTCATATGATTTACCTGTTTTTCCATTCTGTTTATATAATCAACAACTTTTTTGTTTTGTCTCCCTTTTAATTTTTCCCTGAGAATCTGTACATATCCTTTAATGCTGGTTAAAGGTGTCTTCAGTTCATGGGAGGCTATCGAAACAAAATCATCCCTGCGCTTTTCCAATTCCCTTTGTTTGGTAATATCTTTCCAAATTCCTACATAATTTATGATCATTCCTGCCGTATTTTTTATCGGGGTAATGGTATGATCGGCATAAAACAGTTCACCTGTTTTTTTTCTGTTAATGAATATACCGCGGAAGATTTTTCCCGCTTTTATTATTTTCCACATCCTTTCATAAAAAGCTTTATCCTGTTTTCCTGATTTTACTATTCTGGGTGTACTGCCGATTGCTTCCCGTTCTTTATATCCCGACATGATTTCAAATTCGTGGTTTAAGTATCTTATGATTCCGTGTTTATCGGTAATAAATATAGCGTCACCGGCCTGTTCAAAAGCACTGTAAAATTTTTTAATCCCGTCTCTGGATCTTTTCAGTGCGTCAATAAGCCAACTGATGAGTATTCCCGCAGTGAGGTAACTTATTGATCCGAGAATCTCCGACGTATTCCTGAAATTAAAGATGTTTCCGGGACTAATAATCATAAAATTAACCCAAATCCAGGTGGCAAAAACAGAAATTAATCCGTGTATATAACCCCCGTACGCAGTCGATATTATTATCCCAGGGATGAAAATTATATAAGGAGTCTGTGTAATATACGGGAACAAAAGTGAACTTAGTGTCGCAGAAAGAATAAAAGCGGAAGCTGTAACAAAAAAGGTAAGTGTTGTATTCAGTATCCGGAAAAAAATTATTCTCATAATATAAAATACATTGGGTGGACAGTGATTATATCACTACCGGGTAAACTATCCATAACATCCGGAATCCTTCCGCTTTTTCTGATTCTTTTTTATTGCTTTCAGGAGTAATAAAATATTTTCATGGTAAAAAAATCCGGTCTTTATCTTTTTAACAGTCTAAGGCAAAAAAAGGAAAAATTTAACCCTCCGGAAAATACTGTCTCAGTTTATGTATGCGGCGTTACGCCTTACGATATTACTCATCTCGGTCACGCTTTTACCTATGTATCATTTGATGTTATTGTCCGCTATTTGGCGTTTATAGGTTTCCATGTTGTTTACGTCCAAAACGTTACGGATATAGATGATGATATTCTTAAAAAGGCAAAAGCAGAAAATAAGGACTGGAGGGTGTTGGCTGAAAGGAATTTCTCCGATTACCTCAAAGACGCTGATTTTTTAAATTTAAGGCAGCCCGATTATTATCCTAAAGCAACCGACCACATCGGGGAAATAATTGATTTCAACAATATATTATTGACTAAAAATTACGCCTATGAAAAAAACGGTAATTTATATTTTGACATAAAAAAGTTTTCCGGTTACGGTAAACTATCCCGGTTATCAAAAGTTAAAATGTTGCCTGTATCCCGAGAAAGGGGTAATAATCCCGATGACCCCGACAAAAGAAATCCTCTTGATTTTGTTCTTTGGCAAAAAAAAGTACCCGGGGAGCCATACTGGGAGTCTCCGTGGGGACCGGGCCGTCCCGGTTGGCACATTGAGTGCAGTACTATGAGCATGAAATATCTCGGGCAAACTCTGGACATCCATGGGGGAGGTGGTGATCTGATTTTTCCTCATCACGAATCGGAAATTGCCCAGTCTGAAGCTGCAACCGGCATCAGCTTCGCCCGCTTTTTTATTCATACGGCTATGCTTTATTATCAGGGGAAAAAAATGAGTAAATCCTTGGGGAATATGGTATTTATCAGAAATCTGAAAAATTATTCAAAAAATACTATAAGATTGCTCTTATTAAGTAATCATTACCGGCAGGAATGGCAATATTCAGAAGATATGTTAAATAAAGCACGGAAATTAAATGGTCTTTTCAGAAAAGTCTGGCTGGTTCAATCGGGCCGGAATGGGGAATTTAGTTTTAATAATTACCGCCAAAAATTTTTTGAAGCTTTAAATGACGACATGAACACTCCGCAAGCTTTAGGGATTTTAGAAAATCTTTCCAAAAATTTAATAAATAACAGAAACAAACGACTTTCTTCAGCTAAAGCATTCCTCAATCAGGCTTTTAACATCCTCGGACTTATTGTTGAATATTGATGCGTGTTAAACGGATATTATCCGGTTCCGAAATATCTGTCACCGAAATCTCCCAAGCCCGGTACAATAAATTTTTTACTGTTCAATTTTTTATCTATTGAGCATGAATAGATTTTAACTTCAGGATAATCAGTCAATATTTTTTCAATCCCTTCAGGTGCGGCTACAATAACCGCAACAATTATTTTCTTCGGATTTTTTGGTATTATTTTTCCGATCACGTGATGAATTGATCCGCCTGTTGCCAGCATCGGATCAATAATTAATACCGTTTTTTTATTATTAATTAAGGGCAAGTTCCAGTAGTATTCCAAAGCGACAGCTGTTTTTTCATCTCTTACCAGACCGAATATCCCGACAGGGGAATCTGGGAATAATTTCAATGCTTCACCCGTCATTGCTATTCCGGATCTTAAAATTGAAATAATCACCATTTCTTCTTTTATTCTTTTTGTTTTATGTATTGAAAGGGGAGTTGTTATGCTTAATCTTTCCGTATCCAGTTCTTCACCGATCGCGGTTATAATTTCCCGGGATAATAAGTCCGAGTAATGTCGGAAAATGGAGGTCGGAGTACTTTTATCTCTGATAACGGACAGCCAGTGTTCAACAAAAATATTTGTCGCAATGATAAGATTACCGCTATGTTGTTCCATAATTTTCCCCCCGCTGGTTACTTTTTCCTGTTAATCTCTTTCCAAAAATATAAGCTTCCGAGAATCAGAAAGACAATCAGTAATAACCAGGTTAAAAGTCCGAAGAAACTCCAGACACCCCAAAAGCCTCCGCCCATCATTCCGTAATAATTTCCCATCATGTATGAAATCACCTCCTGACTCCGATCAACATATTTTAATTTTCAGAAACAAGAGTAACAGTGATTTTTCTGGTTCGCGGACCGGTATCAAAATCAATAAGAATTATTTTCTGCCACGTTCCCAATACAAGTTTTCCCCCGGAAACCGGCACGGTCAATCCGGGACCGATTATTGTTGCTCTGATATGTGCCGCTCCGTTATCATCTCCCCAGGTTTTATGATGTTTCCAGTTTTTGTCATAAGGAGCTATTTGCTCCAATACTTCTTTTATATCTTCAAATAAATTACTGTCATCCTCGCATGCCGACAATGCGGCCGTTGATCCGATGACAAATAAATGGCAGATGCCGTTTATGAATTTCTTTTTATCAATTATTTTTTGAATTTCTCCGGTTATCTCCAAAATATCAGTATTTCCCTTTGTGGAAAACTCCAAGGTAGTCATGTTTTAATCTCTCTTATATAAACCCAATAGCTCAGCCGAGGCAATAACCCGTCCGTCCATTTTTTCTTTTATTTCCGAAATTCTTGCTCCCTTATCAAGGTTAATTACACTATCAAGGGCAAAAACTCTGAAGAAATACCTGTGCGGCGAAGCGGGTGGTGGACACGGGCCGGCATATCCGCTATTCCCGGAATCATTCATCCCGCCGACTCCTCCTGCCGGAACTGAATTTTCATTAACTTCCAATTCGTCAGGCGCAATATTATAAACTACCCAATGAATAAAATCTCCCGACGGCGCATCCGGATCATTAACTATTAAAACCAGGGATTTGGTATTGTCAGGAATTTCGGCTAATGTCAAAGGAGGGTTTATGTTTTCACCGTCACAGGTGTATTTTCGGGGTATATATTCGTTATTTTCAAACACACTGCTTTTTATATTCATTTTAATATCTATATTTTACCTCGATATTAAGAATCTGTGAAATAAGTTATGTGAATATTATAAAAATTAATTCGGACGGGGAAAAAAAGTAAAAATTTTCAGACTTCCAAAAAATTATGTCGGAATTTCTAAATCACTATTTTGAAATTAATAAACCGGTTGAAGCCGTAAGAGCCGTAATGGAGATCCCTCAGGGAGAAATGCATTTCCATTTGACTTTCGGGCATATTTATTTAATGAAGACAGATGCGGTTGTAATTCCGCAGTTAATGTTTGAGTTGGATAAAAGAATGATTATAAGGCCGGATATACATGAGAAAATCGATAGTACCATAGTTAATCTGTCCCACAATTCATTAAATCAATTCGGGTATTATCAAATTGGTGATGAAGGTGGATATGTTATATATAATCGGCCGGGAGGCAGGAGTTTGTTGGGAGATTTACCTTTATATAAAAATATTAATAAATTAAAGACCGAAAATGATTTCATACAGGCGGCTGTAATCTCAGCATTAATCGACACGAATTTTAACCAGGCCGAACAAATATCTATTCCATCCTATTTATATTCCGTATCTGAATATAATGTAAAAAGATCGCTTTTTAATACTCTTGAAGCAGTATATATTTTTTGTAAAGGTATAAGAGAGGAGGATCTTAAGATTCAAAAAATTCATTTTGTTGTTCCGGAACCGTTCTCGGAAAAAAGAAGCCGGGATTTGGAGGATGTTCTTTATAATAATTTAAGGGTTTTGGAGAAAAAATATCTTGATGGTAACGGTTAAAATATTAAATAATATTGCATTAGCCAGACTGCAATTCCGGTTCCGTATCCAATTAAAGCCGGAATAGTGGCAATTGACAGATAAGAGCTGAAAGTAAGATTTCTGACAATCGACATTGCCACAATTCCCGGAGCCGATCCGATAAGTAAAAGAGATCCGCCGACCCCGACCGTTATTGCCAGAAGCACCCAAAGGTTAGGATCTGTCGTTCTCACAATATCAATTGCCGCCGCCGTCAGGGGAATATTATCAAAAAAAGCTGATAACCCGCCGATAATTATATTTCCGCTTATGATCCTGACAACCGAAGGAAATTCACCAAAAACCCGGTAAGAAATTTCATCTAAGACCCCCAAATGACTAAGGGCAGCAATCGCAATCAGGATGCCGATAAAGAAATAAAGACTGGCGATATCCGTATTTTGAAACAACTTTTCAATGGATATTCTCAGCTTGGTATTATGGGGAGCCCGTATTTTGGCCAGATCCATTACCAGCCAGATAATTCCCAGTCCCAATAATAAGCCAAAGTAAGGAGGCAGACGGACTAAAGTCATCACAATCGGAAGTAAAAATGAAAGAAGACATAAGGCAATTATTATCCAATCGGTTTTGCTAAGAATTATTGATTTTTCTTTTATATCTTTAGTGTCAACTGAAATTGACCTGCCGATAAGAAGAGTACTAACTAAAAATACCATCAGAGAGGGTAAAAACGCCTGGGTAATAATTGTTTGGGTGCTGAATTTATTGGAAAGCCACAGCATGGTCGTTGTCACATCTCCGATCGGAGAAAACGCTCCTCCGGCATTGGCGGCAATTATAATAGCGGCGGCTGTCCTGACAAGGTTCTTACCTCTGAAGAATCTGCTGGCTATTTGTAAAAAAACTATTGTCGAAGTCAGGTTGTCTAATATTGCTGAAAAAATGAAAGTCAGAAATGAAATGATAAAAAACTGGCCTTTGTCCTTTAACTTGTAACTAATCAGTTTGTTGTAAATAATATCAAATAACCCGAAATGGGTAAGAATCTCAACCAGGGTCATTGCTGAAAGCAGAAAAATAATCAATTCAAATATTTCACTTCCGGATTCTGATAAAGCCGCACCGACATCATTACCGCTAATAAGTACCAGTAACCATAAGACAACACCGATAATCAGACTTACGGAAGTTTTGCTGATTAAAAGGAAATGTTCCTGAGAAATTACGATATAACCGGAAAGAAAAATAATGATGGCAAGAATTTGAATCATGGCTTCTTTGAACCCGTTCATCACGGGTAAAAAAGCCCGGATGAATTAAGGGGTAAATAAATGAAATAGTGTACTATCTGCAGGATCCTCTTCCACAGTAATTATTATTGTACTAAAACCTTTCTCTATCCACAATGGACCCTTATTTTAAGAGTAGAATTCTTTTCTGTCTTTATTCTTACCTTTTTTTAAATGGCTTCTTATAAGGATTAAAATATTATATAAAGCATTGTAAGAGTCTGGATTTATTATGCCTAAAATGCTAAAATCCGGATTGTACGTTTATAGTTTGATATATTCCTCTGTAGCTCAACGGTAGAGCGGCTCCCTGTTAAGGAGAAGGTTGTAGGTTCGAATCCTACCGGAGGAGCAGAATTGGACGATGAAGCGGTATATTTTTTCAGAAATATAGTTTGACTATATCAAACCGTATCTTGACTTTTGGATCAAAAATGAGTATAGTATCAGAATCAACGCCTCAGCTAGTGTCGCAAGACCCGCTGAGGTTTTTTGTTGGAAAATCTGTCATAATACCGGTATATGTCCTGTATCCTCTGCATTGATGGAGAGAACTTCCTCCATAAAGTAGAAGAGACGTTGAAAGAAGAAGGCATTAATCGAAAACAGGTTGATCTTGCTGCAATCGACTTTACAACACTATTCCAAGATTCGCTCAAAGGTTTTACCGTGACGCGTAAGGTATTCTACGCGGCAAAACTGCATATTCACCCGGAAACACAGAAGAAATCGGAAGCATTGATTGCGCAACAGCGCAAATTGCGAAATACCGCCATTGCGCATGGCTTTGAGTTTATACTGGCTGGCAATGTCAGAGCACAAAAAGTAGGCACGAAAGTGGTATTTCGAGAGAAAGGCGTTGATGTCAAAATTGCCGTCGACATGGTATCTGCTTCATGCAATCAACACCTGAAAACGGCAATCCTGTGCAGTTCCGACTCTGATTTACAACCGGCCGTTGCAGAACTTCGAAGCAGAAAGGTGGAAGTCGTGTATCTTGGATTTGAAGCCAATCCCAATAAAGGATTGACGTATACGACCAACAGGACGATCTTACTGAGAAACCATGAAGTCGTGGCTGCATGTTCGAAGGTTACGGCTCCATAGCCAAAAATTGCTGTGTCTGTTGGAGAAAATACTCTGGGTGAACGATCATTTCTTCCCAGCGAGCCGTTCGAAAATCGTCACATCGTTTGAGCATTCTACGGTTTTCTATGGATTTTTTTGGATTTTAATGCCTCTGCTATAATTCAAGTATGTATAAGTTTTTTGTGTTTTGTCCCAGAGATGAAAAAATAGTTGAGCAAATTATACATACTGCGTCACAGGCGGGTGCAGGAACAGTCGGTAAGTATACACATTGTGCATTTATTACGGAAGGGCATGGTACTTGGTACCCTTTGCCCGGTGCAGAACCAACAATCGGAAAAGTAAGAGAACTAAGTAAAGAGGAAGAGGTAAGAATTGAAATGGAATGTCCAAAAGAAAAAATGCAGAAAGTATTTGAAGCAGTTAGAAAAGTCCACCCGTATGACAAGATTTCAATTGACGCTTTTTCTATTGAAAGATTTGAATAACCAAAGAAAAATTTTAAAATTTTTTAATCTTCTTCCACCGCTGTCTAAACTATCCGATATATCGTAAATCCTGAAATCCTTCGATAAAACTCAGGACTAGGGTGCCTGTATAATCCTTCGATAAAACTCAGGACTAGGGTGCCTGTATAATCCTTCGATAAAACTCAGGACAAGTACGGTCAAAATTAGCTTGACTGACTACTATATTGAGTCGAGGGAGGGGGAGCAAAAAGAAATTAGCCTTAAAATGATCAATCCCCAATAGTTCTTAATATAACCAACATATAAATTCCGTTAGGTTGACTGTTTAGAAAGCCAGCCTTTTGGATTAGGCCATAGCACTCTGCTTACTGTTGTGTACTGGTTTTTTACTAAGGACGAATAGTAATGCTATGCCTGTAAACAACGCAGGGTAAGATCCAACCAGCATCATGTCGATTGTGCTACTAATTGATTCTCCAATACTTGCAAAAATTAACGCTACACCGATTATGTTTGCAGGAATCAAAAGCCATGCGTTTGCATAACCATGCAGTGCCTTTTTTTGAAACACTCCCAATATTCCCCCATACACTACTGCTTGGATAGCTTGAACATACATTAGTGACTGTGGTTCTGTGACAGTTAGATTTTTGAATAGTAATCCAGCAATTACGAAAGTTGAGACAACC
>MFJF01000019.1 GCA_001779115.1 Candidatus Gottesmanbacteria bacterium RIFCSPHIGHO2_01_FULL_40_15 | reverse complement strand
ATACGGGGAATCGTCAGCCGGATCGCAGGGAGTTTTCCGCATGTAAATATTTCCCGTACAATCCGCTTCGGAAGACCAGCAAGTATTGCAGGGAATAAATTCCAGAAAACCGGTATTGGGATATGTTTGGGGATTCTGGTCCATTTTATAAAGCTCCATCGCTTTCTGAATTTCGGCAAGATTCGATTTCCTTCTCCCGTCCCTGGCCCTCATTCTCACCCCCAGAAGATTAGGAGCCAGGACGCTGACCAGAATGGCCATTATGGCAACGGCTATCAGAATTTCAATCAGGCTGAATCCGTAATTTTTTGATTTATTAATCATGGTGTAACATTAGTGCTGGATATGCCGTAGTTGTAATCCACTCCGCCGCAATTAACCAAATCCGGCAATACATCAGAGTCTGAGCTGTTTTCCAGATTGGCATATACACTGTACCAGCCTCCGCCCGTTGCATAACAGTAATCGTTGTCCGCTTTCGGATCGTCGGGTATCTTCTGCATATATATGGTGTCTATGTTATCGGGGTGCGAAAAAATAACATCCGGCGGAGGCAAAGCATCAGGATATTGCCGGTTATCATTATAATAAAGCTCAAGTGCCTGTGATATGGATCTTAAATCTTCCTTCCGCCGGCCGTCCCGACCCCGGGCAATTGATGAAAATAAATTAGTGAAAAAAGCTCCGGCAATAATGGCGATAATTGCCATCACCAGAAGCATCTCCATCAGGGTAAATCCATAAATATTATTTTTCATATCAGATCAGGAGAGATTTATAAAATGAATTAACCGGATATAAAGTTCCTGTCCCCAGATATATGAAACAACCGTTGCTGCAATTAAGAACGGTCCGAAGGCTATAGTGCTTTTCATCCTCTTTTTACCTGCTATAACCAGTATCAGTGAAACCGCTGCACCTGTCAAGAAAGCCAGATAAAATGCGATAAGTATCTTGGGATAACCCAAAAAAAGTCCCATTATAAAGGCAAATTTAACATCCCCTATTCCCATGCCTTTTCCTTTTGTCATAAAAACAAGAATCAGGAAAAACAGAGAAAACAAAAAACCGCTGACAAGATAGGGAAGAAAGGGTTCCGGTGTTAAAAACAGCCTGTAAATGGCAACAGTTAAAAGAAGGGTAAGGTTGATTTCATCCGGAATAATTCTTTCCTTCAAATCCGTGATATAAATTACCAGAAACTGGCAAAATATCAGAATCAGGAAAATAAAATATCCGATATTTCCGGATCCTGAAAGGATAGTATAGAAATATAAAGATGCGAAAATAAACCCCGTTAATGCTTCAATTAAAGGATATTGCCGGGACAATCTGTGCCGGCAATAACGGCATTTACCCCAAAGTAATAAAAAAGACAGCAGGGGAATTAAATCAAATGGTTTTAATATTTTTTTACAGTAATCACATTTTGACCGCGATATTAACACATCCTCACCCCGGGGCAGCCGGTCAATAAGAACATTGAGAAATGAACCGAAAAAACATCCTAAAATAAATAAAAAAACCAGATGAATTGCCGGCGGTATCATTAAATAAGTATCGTCAGGTAAAGAAGAACCAATCCTGATGTTAAATAATAATAATTAATAAATGAAAACTTTAACAGTAAGAAAAAGGACAGGTACAATATACAATTGGCCAAAACTATCCCGGCCTTTAAACCGCTTTTATGATAATTTTTTTTATATAGCTTTAAAAGAAGTAAAACCGTTATTAATATGAAAATAGCGCCCGTAATGAAAATCGGTATATCCCTGCCGGTCAGAAAATGATACGGGGTATTCAGATTAAGGGACAGATATACCGGAACGGAAAACATCTGCCGGCTTGGCCGGAAAAAAAATAACACGGCATCATTAATAAAAGCGGCCGGATTTATAAGGAAAAAAGGCAGTATAACCGAGAGAAGAATTATTGAAAATATTATCAGAAAATTAATCCGCTTTGTTATCCCGGCAAGAAAAAACGGCAAACTGACAATAAATTGGGGCTGAATGGAAGCAAGAAGCGCCAATACAACAGCGGTCAGCCTCTCCGCTTTTTCTTTTCCATACTTCATCAAATATGTTGCCGATGCCAGGAAAAAAAAGACTAAAGGCGTCAGCCAGGACTGTTCAATAATAAAAAGGGAATTGGGCCGGAAAAGGTAAATAAGGGCGATTATCTGCGCGGTTATAGTTTTTCTTCCGACAAGATAGAGCAACAATCCTCCGGCAATATCGGAAAAAACAAGAAGAACTCTCGGATCGGTAAAAATTAAAACAAATGGAATTTGCAGCAAAAACGCTCCCGGAAAGTAAGTAAAATAATCAGCCGTTACTCCGGCATAAACCGGGCTGTAAACAGCTTCATAAGGATTAATTCCCGACAAAAGCCTGATTGGAGCTTCCTTCAACATATAAAAAACATCTATTGCCGGTTCAGGTGTGGCAATAATCATCAGAATCCTCAATATAAACGCTAAGGATATCAGGCTGAAAAAACGGAATTTTTCGCTTGTCAGTCTTAATTTGATAACCTGGAAGGAAAAAACAGCCGGAATAAAAATTAACGGAAGAATATGGATAAGCATTGTCGGAATCAATAATTTCTGGTAGATTCCGCCGTTAAAAAAAAGAAAAAGGAGATAAACCCCGATAAAAATTAATCCCAGTCCCGATTGCAAATTCCTCCGGCTGATTTTAAAATTATCGCCGTAATTGATGACAGTCAAAACAAAAAGAAGAAACAGGACCAATGCCAGTGAAGCCGGGCTGAAAAAGCCGCGGTTAAAAGTCGCCGGTATTATTGAAAGAAATACAATGGCCGGCAGCAGGTTTTCCATTTTATCCAAAGTTTATCATGAATTTATCCTCTTCATACCGTTCTTTATGCTTCTTTCCGTATTTTTTATCCGCCTTTTCTATCCCGGAAGCTCCCTGTTTATGATACCTGACTTCGGTGAAAGCGATGTCCTGCATCTGAATCTTCCCCTGAAACAAATACTGTCGGAGTCCCTCAAAAGCGGCTACTTCCCTTTGTGGACCAACCTATTGGGAAACGGTTTTCCTCTTTTAGCTGAAGGCCAGATAGGGACATTTTATTTACCTAATTTAATTCTGTTCCGCTTTATGCCTTTAATTCCGGCCTATAACCTCAATCTTTTAATTTCTTTTTTTCTGGCCTTCACCGGAACGTATTTGTTTTGCCGGAAATTAAGGCTGGGAAAGACCCCGGCATCACTTGCCGGAATAATTTTTACCTTCGGCGGTTTTCTGTCAGTCCATCTGAACCACTTCAATCTGGTTCAGGCGGCCTCTCTCTTGCCCCTCTTATTATATTCCTCGTTAAGAGTTAAAAAAAATCCTGTCATCATTAATCTGGTTTTTTTTGCCTTTATATTATCACAGCAGTTTTTTACCGGGCATTTCTTTATCAGTTTCATTTCAGTATTGGCTGTAACCGTTTATTGGATAAGTAAAAGTTTTTTTGATAAAAATACCGCCGGGCAAATAATATCTTCCTTAAAACCGCTCTCTATCGGACTTATTATCAGTTTTCTTTTTTCCTCAATCCAGTTTTTGCCCACACTGGAACTTTTCCTGCAGTCCGACCGCCGCCAGGGCATGGATTTTGATACCGTTACCTCATTCCCGTATCCGGTCAGGCATCTTATAACCTTCATAAATCCTTATTATTTCGGCAGTCCCCAAAATGCCACTTATCCCGTTTTTGATTACAACTGGGGCATCTTCTGGGAAAATACGGCCTATATCGGCCTGATCCCTCTTGTTCTCGCCGTTCTATATCTTACAGGATTGAAAAATAAATATACCCGTGAATTCTTATCAATGGTAATCATTTCACTTCTTTTGGTTTTCGGCAGGAATTCCCCCCTTTATTTTCTTTTTTCTTTTTTTCCCTTCAATCTTTTCCGGGTACCATCCAAATTCCTTCTTATCACCGCATTTTTTCTTTGCGTTTCCGCCGCTTCCTCCCTGGATAAGATATATGAAAACCTCAACGCTAAAACTAATATCAGCCGGAAAAAATTGCTTTTTGGCCTTTCAGCTTTTTTTTATTTAACTGTAATTATAGATTTATTCAGGTTTTCTTATAATTATCCTCCCATCACTCCCTCCGGCTGGTGGACTAAGGCTCCGCGTTCGGCTGATTTTATAAAAAACGAAACACAAAACCCGAAAGTGGGAAGTCTCGGAGCGCCTTATTTATGGAATGAAGTTTTTTTAAAAAAAGGCTTTCAGGACATGGATTTATATCAAATACAGACAAATTCGCTTTATCAGAACCAGAATGCCCTTTTTCAAATAAAGAGTCCCGACATCAATACCGGAGGAATAATTCCAAAAAGATTAAACTTTTTTAAGGGTTTTTTGGGAAGTTACAATCCTGCCGGTGAAAACGGAAAAATTTTCCTGAATAATCTGGTCGTAAACAGTCTGGTTATGTCCGGAACGGATTATATCATCACGCCGTATCTTCTGGAAGATTCTCAATCGTTTGGTCTGAAACTGATTAACTCCATTCAGGAAAAAGGGCATGATAAAAACTTTTCTTATCATATTTATTCAATCGCTTCCGCCTGGCCGGAGTTCTCCTTCGCCGGGGATTATAAAAAAGCTCACTCAGTTCAGGATTTGCAAAAGATATTATCGGAAAAGCTTCTGACCGAAAAAACCGTTATTATATCCGAGAGGGAGGTTAAATTAAACGGCGACTCCCAAGAGGGAAGTTCTATTGAAGTTAAACAGAATTATCCGTTAAAAACAGTACTTGATATTAAAAACAGCGTCCCGGCAATTCTGGTTATCAACCGCACATTTTATCCCGGCTGGCACATATTTGTTAACGGTAAGAAAATCCAAACATTTCCCGTCAATCTTTTTCAAACTGCCCTTGTCCTGAATTCCCCGCAATCAGCCGTATTACTGGAATATAAACCAATGTCTTTCAAGTCGGGAAAAATTATCACTACGGCCGGTTTTATTACAGCTTTTGGAGCGGTATTTCTTTCTCTCTTAAAGCTTCCAGGTATTGATCCGAAAAATAACCGGACTTTTTCTCATCATCAAAACAAACTCCGTAATTAATCGATTTCAGAAGGTAAATATCCGCTTTTTCACTTCCGATCCGGTCAAGTTTTCCGATAACTTCCCCGGCTTCCTGGCATTTTTCCTGCCTGATATAAACCTGGGTTAAAAACGTGTAATTATCGGTGTCTTCTGGATTTAATCGGATCGCCTCTTTCAGTTTCTCTGCTGCCGCCTCGTCTAATCCGTTGACGGCATAATAATATCCCGTATCCTGCAGGCTTTTGGCATAGGCATATGCAACATCGGACAATAGCAGGTGTTTGTATTCGGACAAACTGCCGTCCAGCGGATCATTAAACTTGTTCCATAGAATATCGTTTTTTCTGACAATTTCCGCTTTATCGGGATTTTCCGGCTTGGGATAATACCTGAAGAGTAACCCCCGGGGTATAAAGCTTCCCGTATCTGTATCAAATGCGTCTCTTGAATATATGGTAAATTTGGCCGAGTTAGCCTCCAGAAACTCATCAAGAAATTGTCTGCCCGAAACATACTTTTTCGGAAAATAAATATCCGCATATTCCCTGATGAAAATTTCCCGGTAAGTATCCGACAGCATCCGGCTGAAATGAATGGGATATATGTCTTTATATTTTTTCTCACTGAAATAAACATATTGGGTATTAAACAGGGGAGTATCCGTTGATAAAAAAAGGATTGCCGGACTTTGAACGCTTGCAAGAATATCCCGGCCCAGATTTTCAGCCGTCAGATCATTTTTAAGGGAAGTCATTTTTTTTATATTGGCAGAAAAGAGAAACAGGGGAATTATGAAAAAAGACAGATACAAATAACTCCTGATTGCCGCTATCCGTTTATTTCTGATAAATTTTGTTAATAATCGGAAAAGCAGTCCGACTACACCGGAAATACCTCCTGCTAAAAAAACCGTCAGGATTAAATATAAAGGCAGCATGAACCTTTCAAAAGTCCCCAGCATAAAATCATTCATCAGGGGAAAAGAAGCGTAATAGAGTAAAAAAAGGTATGACAGAAACGCAAGAAAAAGGGCGGTAAAAACCGTCCTGTTGTTTTTTGCAAATTTCATAAATCCCAGCATCATGAGTATTATCCCGGTTAATTTAAAATCCGCATAAAGCAGTTTAACAAACGTAACAACTTCAAGAAGTCTCAAAAAAGGCTGGTGGGCGATAAACCGCCCGGCCACAAAAGAACCGTAATTTGCCCGTGTTACCAATTTAATGAAATTTTTAAGTGTCGGCTCTCCCAGCCAGTTAAGAGACGGATATTGGGAACCGGAAATAAAAACATACAGATAAGGCGTTAACCCCGCCAAAAAGTAAAAAAGGCATAAAATTGCCTTACCAGCGCTTATCTTTTTTTTGGTTGAAATCAGAAGATAAGCCAATGTTGGTAAAAGAAAAAGTATTATATGGTGGTGTGTCAGGGACAATCCGAAAATAAAAGTAGTCAGAAACAGATATTTTTTTTTGGCGGTGAATCGGTACAGTATCATCAGGTACAAAAGAACAACCAGGAAAAGGTTATTCAGCGAAAAAACTTCAACTACTTCACTGTAAAGCCAATACAGGTATGTAAAAGCAAGGGTAAGAACCGCAATCAAAGAGGCCATTTTATCCCGGGACGCCCGGTATATGAGAAGATAGAGGAAAATCAGCGTGATAATTGACGGAATCACTGAAATAAATCCCAATCTGTAGGCTGTGCTGCCGGATTGTATAACCCGGTTAACGGCAATTCCAAGCATTGTAAACAGCGGATATCCCGGAGGATGGGCAATTCCGCGGGTTATAACAGCCGAAGCTAAATCTCCCGCATCGCCTCCGTAAATTGTGGCTGCCTGGCTGAAAAAATAAACGGAAATGATAAAAATGAAAGGAATTACCATTACTTAAAACAAAACAGCCTCATCAGTTGCCACTGAGAGGCTTTTTGTAATGTTGTCTATTCAATTCAATCCTTATTTGGCACACCAGTAACAGGCAGTTGCACCTCCCGTTGCCGCGCAACCGGAAGATACCTCACCGTTTACTCCGTATCTGGCGTTGGTATCAGCTCTGAATGTTTTGGATTCGGGCATGAAACAGACGCTCAAATTATTTCTCACTCCTGAAACAGCTGTTGATGTTAAAAATATTTTACCGAGATTAGTCGCCCCGACGGTGTTGACAAACTCTGTTTTTAACTCCCCGGCTGATATAACCTGAGTAATATATCCTGTTGATCCTTCAGTTACAGCGTTTGCTGAAGCTGCCAAACCGGTAATGTCGTCGCTTGTCCAGGGAAACTGTCCTTTCACCGCCTGGTAAGAAACGAACGATCTGTAAATATCCGCAGCCATATTTCTTGTGGCCGTATCCGCACCCTTTTTAACCTGCTGAAAAGGATCTAAAGTCGCCAAAAGCCCGACTACGAGGGCTCCCAAAAGAGCTACCACAATTAGTATTTCTATTAAGGTGAAACCGGAACTATGCTTTTTGTATTGCATTCCTCACCTCCTTTTCTGAATTTTCAATATTTAAAATTTACTGGTCAGCGAATAAATAGGCAAAAGTACTGCCATTACCAAAAAACCTACCCCTAAGCCTAATACAACCATGATAAGAGGCTCAATAAGTGTTGTCAAGGTACGAACTGCAATCTCGGCTTCCGCTTCAAAATACTTCGATAATTTGGTGAGAGACTCTCCCATTTTTCCCGTATGTTCACCGATAGCCACCATCTGCCCCAGAATCGTCGGCATCAGTTTATTTTCAAGAAGCGGGTCCGACAGCGGAAATCCTTTCTCCACTTTTTTGGCTGCCGTCTCAAAAGCGTCTTTAAAAATAATGTTATCCGTAGTATTTCTGGCAATCTCCAGTGCCGTCAGAATGGGCACTCCGCTGTCAATCAGAATGGCCAAAGTTTTAGTCAACTCAACCAGGGTTGATTGCCTGAAAATGGGTCCGAATATGGGAATATTCAATATTATTGTTGCCAGCACAAATTGGCCGTATTTTGACTGACGCACTCTTAAAAGCACCACAACTGTTAAAACTACCACAATTATCATGACATACCAGTAATTAACGAAAAAATCGGACAGTCCAATAAGAATTCTGGTCGGCAGCGGAAGGTCAATATCAAATTCCCTGTATAACGAGGTTAACCTGGGAACTACTACAGTCATAACGATAAAAGAAACAACCACCATACCCGATATAACCAGAGTAGGATAGAGAAGGGATCCTTTTACTTTATTTCGAAAATCGCGGCTTTTTTCCAGATTGTCAGCCAATCTCTCAAGGATAATATCCAGTTTTCCAGATGCTTCACCGGCCCGCACTAAAGAAAGATAGACCGGTGAAAAAATTTTTGGAAATTTTTCAAGTGCAGAAGAAAGTGATTTTCCCGACCTGACGTCTTCTTCGATTTTTTTCAGTAAATTTATAAGACGTGGCTTTTTTACCTGCTGGATAAGTATTAAAAACGCTTCATCGATATTCAAGCCGGCTGTTATCATCGTTGCCAGCTGGCGGGTTACATGGACCTGGTCGGAATAGGAAATCCCTTGGGGAGCAAATCCGGTCGGCAAAAAACTCTGGAGTTGTTCTTTCAGATAAAATATATAAAATCCCCGCTCGTGAAGTAATTCCTGCGCCTGTTTCAGATTATCAGCTTCTACAACACCCTCAACTGTTCTACCCTCGGTATTCTTGGTTTTATAGTTAAATTTAAGCATGGTTATCTCATTAACTGAAGAAAAGTATCCGGTCTTAAAGCATACTGAACTGCGATTTCATGCGAAATAACATTCTGTTCAACACGCTGTCTGAGATGTTCTTCAAAAAGCATCATTCCGGATTCCATGGAGGTCTGGATAATATTATCAAGCATATGGGTATGCCCGTCCCTGATGGCGCTTTTAACTGCATCAGATCCCAACAAAATTTCACAAACCGGAGCTCTTCCTCCGACAACTGTCGGTACCAGCCTTTGGGAAACAACACCTCTTAAAACCATCGACAACTGCATTCTCACTTGTGGCTGTTGCCCGGAAGGAAAAATGTCAATAACCCTGTCAATTGTCTGGGAAGCGGAGTTCGTATGCAGGGTGGAAAATACCAGATGACCGGTTTCCGCAATAGTCAAAGCCGAAGATATAGTCTCATAATCCCTCATCTCTCCGATATATACAATATCAGGATCCTCTCTTAAAATATGTTTCAGGGCACTCCTCCAGGAATGGGTATCCTGGTACATTTCCCGCTGGGATATTAAAGCTTTTCCTTTGCCGAATTCATACTCAACCGGATCTTCAATGGATATAATATGGGCGTTTCTACTCTCATTTATCGCCTGAATAATTGAGGCGATCGTCGTTGATTTTCCCTGGCCCGAGGGTCCGGTCAGCAAAATAAAGCCTTCCCGCAACTGTGTAAAACGGTTAAGAATATCGGGAAGGTTCAGTTCAGCAATAGTTTTTATTTTGGAAGGAATCAGCCTGAAAGAAGCCGCCAGAGATCCCTTCTGGTAATAGGCATTTCCCCGAAAACGGAATTTATCACCGCTGTCCAGTCTGTAAACTGCCGAAAAATCAATCTCCCGGTTATTAAGAAGCAATTCCCGCTGGGCCGGATTTAAACAGGAATGAACCATTTCCGAAATTAACTCATCAGTCAGGAGAGACAAAGTTACCATAGGTTTAAGTTCCCCGTTTATCCGCAGAGACGGCGGATAGTCAACAAGCAGATGAAGGTCGGAAGCATTCCTGGATATTGTCAGTGATAACAGTTCTCCGATATTCATTTTTATTCCTGGGCAACCCTTTTTACTTCCTCAATCGTGGTTATGCCCGACAGGGCTTTCAGATATCCGTCCTGTTTAAGAGTAATCATACCCTCCTCAACAGCCTGGTTTTCAATCTCCTCTGCCGAAGCCCTGGCAAAAATCATCCTGCCGACCTGCTGGGATACTATCATTGCCTCAAAAATACCAATCCGTCCCAGATATCCGGTATTGTTGCATTGCTTGCAGCCGGTGCCTCTGTATAAAGGTATTTGGCTCATATTTTCGGGCAATAATTTCCCCATTGTCTTTTTAATGTCTTCCCGGATAATTGAATCGGATGCAATTTCTTTCTTACAGGCTGTACAGATCCGTCTGACTATCCTTTGGGCCTCAATGGCATTTAATACCGAAACAATAAGAAAAGGTTCCGCACCCAGATCAAGTAGCCTGGGTATTGACGTCGCCGCATTATTGGTATGAAGTGTTGAAAAAACTAGATGCCCGGTTAAAGCCGCCTGGACAGCCAAAGATGTTGTTTCCCTATCCCTGACCTCCCCGACCAGAATGATATTGGGATCCTGCCTTAAAAAAGCCCTCATACCCGATGCAAAGGTTAAGCCTGCCTGGGGATTTACCTGGACCTGGTTCAATCCCGCTATTTCATATTCAATCGGGTCTTCCAAAGTGATTATATTTACATTAATGGTATTCAATCGGGAAAGAACGGAATAAAGTGTGGTTGTCTTCCCCGATCCGGTAGGCCCTGTTACCAGAATCATTCCGTGAGGACGGGTAATGGCATACTCCAGATTTTTAAGGGCTGTTCCCGTCATACCAAGTTCGGCTAAAGCGGGAATACCTCCCGTTTTCCGGAGTAATCTCATTGTCACTTTCTCACCATATGTTGTTGGCAGTGTGGAAACCCTCAAATCAACTTCCTCCATTCCCATCTTGAAATTGAACCGGCCGTCCTGGGGTAATCTTTTCTCATCTATTTTCATACCCGATAAAATCTTAATCCTTGACAGAACCGCCTCATGGACAGCTCGGGGAAGAGCCAGTTTTTCGTGAAGCACTCCGTCAATCCTGTATCTGACTCTGGTTTTTGTTTCCTGCGGTTCGATATGGATATCAGATGCCCTACCCTTCAGAGCATATTCAAGTACTGTTGTGACAATTTTGGCAATCGGGGCTTCCTTAATTATTTGTCCGATATTTTCCGCCTGGATTGTCCGGATTGTTCCGGCTGTCGTTTCTTTGATAGCCTCGGACACTTCAATGGCCAACCCTTGGGCATATTCCTCATCGATTTTTTGTATAATTTCCTCTTCTTTGGCCAAATATGGTGTAATCGGTTTACCGCTTTTCTGCTCCAAAAATTCAATTAAAGGCAGGTTTAAAGGATCAATCATGGCCACCGACAGCTTTTGGGTTCTTTTATCAAAATCAAATGGAATTACTTTATTTTTCCGGGCTACCGGTTCGGGAACTAAACTTAAAATTTCCGGGGAAATACCCATGCTGTTAAGAGAAATGAAAGGAACATTTAAAGCATTGGCTTTTGCCTGTAGAATTTTTTCCTCGTCAACCAGGCGCTGCTTTTTTAAAATGTCAATAATCGGAGAATTGGAATTAATCGCAGTCTGCCTTATTTCTTCGGCAGCTTCCTTTGTCAGGACTCCCTGTTCAATAAGGTATGAAAGAACTTTTTGGGCAAAATCCATAAACACGTTCTTGGACTCAAAAATTGTCCAAGTATTTTTATTATCCGTTTAATAAAATATAATTGTCAATGACACCCGAAAAATTCAAAAGAATTTTTCGTTGGTGGAATTGATCCCGGTTTTATATCGGGTCAATGACACTTATGCAGACCTATTTGATTCTTTCTCATAATCCCGAATTTATTGACAATCAGATAAATCTTTTAAAATCAAAGTATCAGATTTCTCCCTTTGACATATACAACGTCATTCCTGAAAAATCATTGGGAATAGATGATGTCCGCCGCACTGAAAAAAACAGCCGGATAAAACCCGGTTACGGTAATAAAAAGCTCGTCCTTATCCGTGATTTTCATCTTGCGACAATTGAAGCCCAAAATGCCATGCTGAAATTTCTCGAGGAACCCACTCCCTCAACAGTTATTATTTTGACTGCTGTTAACGACCAGAAAATTCTGGCTACAGTTTTGTCCCGCTGCTTTGTAATAAAAGAAATTAAGGCAGAAACGGCTGTTCCAGGCGGAAATAAACTTGAAAAGAAAATTTTGGAAATTCTTAATATGTCTTCCGGGGAAAGACTGATTTTCTCACAAAAACTCATTTCCAACCGTGAAGATGCCGCCGGATTTATTGACAGCTTAACCCGGTTACTTGAGAATCAGCTTATTAATAAACCGTCCATGCCTCTCTCAAACCTGCAACTTGCTTCCCTTATTGAAAAAACCGAGGCCGCCCGGAGATATGTCGACAGGAATGTCAATTTTAAATTGGTCATCGACATCCTCCTTTTGGGATTTCCGTCTACCAAAAAATAAGGGGACGGTTCTCAAACAGCCTCGTAATTAGTAATTATTATTTATGATATATGATAAGATATTTTTTTTGCTTCGTTATATCTCTGCTTTTTGGATCCCCACACTTTCTTTTTATAAGTGTTAGAAACAATTTCTCCAATAATCATTTCCCGATAAATTTGCCTTCTTTTTTCCAAATCCCGCGATAAAGTTTGAAATGTGAAGTCTTCACTGATTAAATCATTATCCTCTCCTAAAACATAATATCTGTAACTTGAAAATGGATAGTCTTCGACTCTTTTAACCAGATTTGCCCTGATTGGATTAAGTTCTATGTATTTACCGCATTGCAGGAAATAATCATCTTTTCCAACAGGCTGACTTTTAAATCTGTCTTGCCAAAAGTGACCTATCCAATCGTATTTCCTTTTATAGTAATAAAAATATGACAGATTTAGTTTTTTCATAAAGGATGAAAAATTATCCGAACTATGGGTTTGAATAAGAAAATGAGTATGATTGGGCATTAAACAATAATGATATAGGTCAAAAGGATGATCAACTTTATATTTTCTGAATAAATCAAGATATGCCAGATAATCAGCGGCAGCCTTAAAAGTTTTGTTTTTATTGTTACCGCGGGTAATAATATGATAGAAACTTTTTGAAAGAAGCAGTCTTGGTGCCCTGGGCATATATTCATTATAAAATATTCAATTCATTTTACGAATATGGTGCCTAAAAGAGAACCGTCCCCTTTTTTACGTCCCCTTTTTTATCCTTTTTTAGTCCTATTGAATTCACTTTATTCATTCTCTATAATTCATATGTGGAGAGACTTTCAAAGAAAAAGAGTACACCGATAAACCCCAAAAGCGACTACACCGGCAAACAGATTATAGTTCTGGAAGGACTGGACCCGGTCAGAAAACGCCCGGCCATGTACATCGGCTCCACCTCTCTGGTCGGAGTCCACCACTGTCTGACTGAAATTATCGACAACTCCGTAGATGAAGCCCTGGCCGGATTCGCTATAAATATTTGGATCGTAATTCATAAAGATGACTCGGTAACGGTAATCGACGACGGCCGGGGAATCCCCATTGATATTATCCCCAAATACAAAGCTTCCGCACTTGAAATTGTCATGACCAAACTTCATGCCGGAGGCAAATTCGACAGCAAAGCTTATAAAGTCTCTGGAGGTTTGCACGGAGTCGGTTCATCTGTTGTTAACGCCCTTTCGGAATGGATGGAAGTTACCGTTGTCAGAAACGGCAAATCATTTCACCAGAAATATGAAAAGGGAAAACCGATTACCAAAGTCGGAGAAATAAAAAAGGCTCCTTATTATGACAAGGATAACATTCCTAAGGAGTATAAACCGGATATTAATACCGGTACCATTTCGTCATTTTATTTGGATAAAACTATCTTCAAAGAAAGCATTACCCCCGATTATGACACCGTCAGAAAACAGATTAAGGAAAGAGCATATCTTGTGTCAGGACTTTATTTCCATCTTTATGACCAAAGAGCCGACCGGCAGGACCATTTTTACTTTGAAGGCGGCATTTCCTCGCTTGTAGAAGCTTTAAACAGAAATAAAAATACCCTCCATGATCCCATTTTCATCCAAAAACAGGCAGATAATGTTGAAATCCAGGTAGCCATCCAATATAACGACGGGATGGCTGAAATTACGGAAAGCTTTGTCAACGTAATCAATACTATTGAGGGAGGCAGCCATTTGACCGGTTTCAGAATGGCTTTGACCAGATCGATTAATGATTACGGTAAAAAAATAGGCGCCTTTAAAAACGGGGACGAATCAATAACCGGAGAAGACACGAGGGAAGGACTGACTGCAGTTGTTTACGTCAAAATGTCCTCCCAAACGCTTCAATTTGAAGGACAGACTAAAACCAAACTGGGAAATGCCGAAATCCAACCCATGGTACAGTCGGCTGTAAATGATGCGCTTGATATGTATTTTGAAGAACATCCCTCGGACGGCCGCAGAATCCTTGAAAAAATTATTCTGGCCGCCAAAGCCAGACTGGCCGCCAAAGCCGCCAAAGACGCTATAATCAGAAAGGGCGCTTTGGATGGAGCTTCCCTTCCCGGAAAACTGGCTGACTGCCAGACAAGAGACCCGACCCAGTCGGAACTGTTTATCGTCGAAGGCGACTCTGCCGGCGGTAGTGCCAAACAGGGTAGGGACCGAAAATTCCAGGCAATTCTGCCGCTGAGGGGAAAAATATTAAATACTGAACGGGCCAGGCTTGATAAAATCCTCGAATTTACCGAAATAAAAGATCTGGTTATTGCCCTCGGAATGGGAATCTCCGAATCTTTAACTCCTGAAAAACTCCGCTATCACCGGATCATCATTATGACAGATGCCGATGTTGACGGCGAGCATATCAGAACCCTGCTCCTGACATTCTTTTTCCGCCATCTGCCGTATGTCGTCGTCAATAAACATTTATATATTGCACAACCGCCACTTTTTAAAATTCAGTCCGGTAAAGATATTCAATACGCATACACAGAAGAAGAACTTGACCGGACAATGGTAAATTTCAAAAGCAAAACCTCTCCTTCAATATCCCGCTATAAAGGATTGGGAGAAATGAATCCCGACCAACTCTGGGAAACCACCATGAATCCCGAGCAAAGAATGCTGAAACTGGTCAATATGGAAGATGCCGCTTATGCCGATGAAGTTTTTACCATGCTGATGGGCAACGAGGTTCTTCCCAGGAAACGGTTTATCCAGACCCATGCCAAGGCGGCCACACTCGATGTATAATAAATTAATTGGAGACTTGACATTTGACATCTAATATTTGAAATTGAAATTATGGATATTCAGATAATTGCACTGTTTGGTGCCCCGGCTACAGCCGTTATTGCCCTTTTATACGGAATTTATCTCTCCCGTAAAGTTCTTGCTGAAGATGAAGGAAGTGAAAAACTGCAAAAAATCGGAAATGCCGTCCGGGAAGGCGCTATGGCTTATCTGTACCGCCAATTCAGTGTTGTTATTCCGATAATGGCTGTTTTATCCCTGGTTATTGCCCTGACGTTGGGTATAGGCACTGCCGTAACTTTTCTTTTGGGAGCAACATTCAGCGCCATCATCGGATATTTCGGCATGTGGATAGCCGTTAGAGCCAATGTCAGAACGGCTAATAATGCGCTCAAAGGATTAAATCCGGCTCTTCAAACGGCTTTTGGCGCCGGAACCGTCAACGGTATGCTTGTAGTGGGCTTGGGACTTCTGGGTGTTTCTTTAATTTATCTCTGGGCGTATTTTAACTATTCTTCCTTTGGACCCGAAGTCGTTGCTAAACAGGCAACCGATGTCCTGGTGGGCTACGGCTTTGGCGCAGCGCTATTGGCCTTATTCATGAGGGTTGGCGGTGGAATTTATACTAAAGCTGCCGATGTCGGAGCTGATCTGGTCGGAAAAGTGGAAAAGGGTATCCCTGAAGACGATCCCCGGAACCCGGCTGTTATTGCCGATAATGTCGGTGACAATGTCGGTGATTGCGCCGGCATGGCAGCTGATGTGTTTGAATCCTATGCTTTAACAATTGTGGCCGCCATGATCCTGGGCGGCAGTCTTTTCGGACTTAAAGGAGTTGTATTTCCGCTTCTGGCCAGATCCGGAGCAATTCTTACTTCCATTCTGGGAACTTTTTTTGTCAAAGCCAAACATGACAAGGAAAACCCGATTGACCCGCTTATCAGGGGTTTTATAATTTCGGCTGTTGCCGCCATTGTTATTTTCATGTTCCTGGCCGTATATCTTCTGGGTGAAATAAGGGCCGGTTATGCGGCTGTGTCAGGAATTATTTCCATGCTGGCTCTTTTATATGTCACCAAATACTATACCGGCCCGGGAGAAAAACCGATCGTTGAAATTGCCAAAGCAGCCAGAACCGGCAGCGGCACCAATCTTATTTCGGGTTTAGGCTATGGTCTGGAATCTACCTTTTTCTCCGTTCTGATTGTCGCGGCAACTATTTTTACCGGATATTTTTTCCTGGGTTTCTACGGTATATCCCTGGCCGGTATGGGCATGCTGGCCACAACCGGTATTATCATGTCGCTTGATACTTACGGACCGATTTCCGACAATGCTTCGGGCATGGTGGAAATGGCCAATCTCGGCGGAAAAGCTCCTGCGGTTACCGCCAGTCTTGACGCTGTCGGTAACACTACCAAGGCACTGACCAAAGGCTTTGCCGTCGGATCAGCCGCAGTTGCCGCTTCATCATTATTCTCCACCTATTTTGAAGCAACCGGATTAACCTCAATTGATATGGCTGATCCGAAAGTCTTTGTCGGCATCCTCATCGGAGGAGCATTACCGTTTCTGTTCAGCTCCCGGCTCATAAACGCCGTCGGAAAAGCCGCCTTTGAAATTGTTGAGGAAGTCAGAAGACAGTTTAAAGAAATAAAAGGCATTATGGAAGGCACTAGTTTGCCTGATTATTCCAAAGCAGTCGCCATTGCCACCAGAGCTGCCCAAAGGGAACTGGTTCTGCCGGCCGCCATTGTCATTATTATGCCTATATTGGCCGGATTATTCGGAGCCGCCGCCCTGGGAGGATTTCTGGGAGGTGTGGTTATAACCGGTTTGATGCTGGCATTTTTCATGTGCAATACCGGAGGAGCCTGGGATAACGCTAAAAAATATATAGAAGACGGCAATTTCGGCGGCAAAGGTTCCGATACTCACAAAGCGGCCGTCGTCGGAGATACTGTCGGAGATCCCTTAAAGGATACTTCGGGTCCGGCGCTTAATCCGATGATGAAAATCGTCCAGATCGTAGCGCTGTTAATAGCTCCGTTCGTCATTCAATTCATCGGTAAATAACGGTTTTCAATATTTCCCCCGCGCTCTGACGCGGGAGGATCCCGAATTTAAAGTATGGATTTAAATAATATCGGAAAAGTTGAATCAGTCGAAATCACGACTGAAATGAAAAGAAGTTACCTCAATTATGCCATGAGCGTAATCGTCTCCCGGGCACTTCCTGATGTCCGTGACGGCCTTAAACCGGTCCACCGCCGAATTCTCTATGCCATGCACCAGATGGGTCTTCATTTTACTTCCAGATACACTAAAAGCGCCAAAATTGTCGGAGAGGTCCTGGGAAAATATCATCCGCACGGTGATATGCCGGTTTATGATGCTCTGGTGCGTCTGGCCCAGGATTTTTCCATGCGCTACCGGCTGATCTCCGGTCAAGGCAACTTCGGCTCTGTTGACGGTGATCCTCCGGCCGCAATGCGTTATACCGAAGTTAAGCTGGCTAAAATTTCCGAAGAAATGCTTACTGATATAGAAAAGGAAACGGTAAACTTTGTCTCCAACTTCGATTCTACCCTGAAAGAACCGGTTTGGCTTCCGGCTAAGCTTCCCAACTTGTTACTGATGGGTTCGGACGGTATTGCCGTCGGAATGGCTACCAAAATCCCTCCCCATAACCTGGGTGAAGTAATCGACGCGACTTTGGCCATGCTGGATAAAACCAGACTGGCCATGGAAATAGACGAAAAAACCGGTGTAAAAAAAGCTGTTTTGACTGCCGGCATTACAATTGACGAACTCTTAGGCTACATCAACGGTCCCGATTTCCCCACAGGCGCTGCCATTTACGATATCAATGAGATAAAAAATGCGTATCTTACCGGCCGGGGAAAAATCGTCATGCGTGCCAAAGCTGAAATCGAAGACATCGGCCAGGGCAAATCGGCCATAATTGTCAGCGAACTGCCTTACCAGGTAAATAAAGCCATGCTGATTGCCCATATTGCCCAACTGGTTAAGGATAAAAAAATCGAAGGCATATCCGATCTGAGAGATGAGTCCGACCGCCGCGGCATAAGAATGGTGGTCGAACTAAAAAGGGATTCCGCTCCCAAAAAAATCCTCAACAACCTATATAAACACACAAATCTTCAGACGACTTTTCCGGTCAATATGGTAGCCTTGGTTGACGGAACGCCCCAAACCATGACCCTAAAACTGATTCTGGAAGAATTTATAAAACACCGTCATATGGTAATTAAAAAAAGGAGCGAATTCGAACTGAGGGAAGCCAAAGCCAGGGAGCATATCCTTGAGGGCTTAAAAATTGCCGTTGACCATATCGACGAGGTTATAAATATCATCAAAAAAGCCAAAGACGTTGATGATGCCAGGGAAAAATTGATAAACCGCTTTAAACTATCCGAAATTCAAGCCCAGGCTATCCTTGACATGCAATTGAAACGGCTGGCGGCGCTTGAACGCCAGAAAATAGAAGATGAGATTCTGATGATCAGGGAAACCATCGCTTATTTGACCGAACTTCTGGAACATCAGGAAAAAATACTCACGGTAATAAAAGATGAAATAACCAAACTTAAGGAAAAGTATGCCGATAACCGGAAAACCAAAGTTTTCAAATCAAAAGTCGGAGAGTTTTCGGACGAACAGCTGATTACCAACGAAGAGACGGTCATCGTTTTAACCAAAACCGGCTATGTTAAAAGGCAATCTCCTATGTCTTTTAAAGTTCAGGCCCGTGGAGGCAAAGGTGTTATTGGCATGATAACAAAAGAAGAAGATACAATTGAACACCTTCTTTCATCATATACCCACGATAATATTCTTTTCTTTTCCAATAAAGGTAAGGTTTACCAGTTAAGAGTCTGGGATTTACCTGAAGGATCCCGTGTCAGTAAAGGTCAGGCAATTGTTAACCTGTTAAATATAGACACTGATGAAGTTATCACCAGTGTCCTGTCATATGCGTTAAAAGGTGAAGAAAGAAAAAAATACGCCAATATTGTCATGGCAACCAAAAAAGGTACTGTGAAAAAAACCAGGCTTTCATCTTATGAAAACATCAGAAGAAACGGCCTGGTGGCCATCAAGCTTGAAAAAAGCGACGAGTTGAGATGGGCAAAGCTGTCAACGGGAAATGATGAAGTTCTTATGGTGACCCACAACGGTAAATCAATAAAATTTTCAGAAACTGAAGTCAGACCGACAGCCAGAGACACAATGGGAGTAAGAGGTATTTTATCCAAGCCCGAAGATTATGTTGTCGGTATGGAAGTAATCAACCGTGAAATTAAAAACGGTGACTTTCTGACTATTTCCGAAAAAGGCATCGGTAAAAAAACACCCTTTTCCAACTTCCCCAAACAGCACCGGGGCGGACAGGGTGTCAAAGTTTCCCAAGTAACTCAAAAAACCGGCAAAATCGCATCGGCCCGAAAAGTTCCGTCCGATTGCCAGAATCTGATACTGACATCAATTAAAGGTCAAATCGTCAAACTGCCGATAACTTCTGTTCCTCGCCTCTCCCGGGCGACTCAGGGAGTCATCCTGATGCGCTTTTCCGATAAAAATGACGCCGTAGCCGCCGCCACCTGCTTGTAAAGTAAATCCCGCCATTTATTTTTATTTTGTGTCCTCACTCATTAAGCTGTATTATTAATACTATGAAAATAGACGGACGGAAAATCGCACTGGAGTTGGAAAAACCGTTAAAAGCAGACATCAATAAACTGAATGACCAAGGCATAACTCCGCATCTGGCTGTAATTCTTGTCGGAAAAGACAAAAGCTCAATAAATTACGTCAGGCAAAAACTCAAAATCGGCCGGAAATTAAAAATAAAAATCAGACTTTACCGTTATAACCTGACCTTAACGCCCGAAGTATTAATAAATCTCGTTAACTCGTTAAATAAAGACAAAAAAGTTCATGGAATTATAGTTCAGCGCCCTGTAACAATCCAAATTCCATCTGACGCCATTAATAATGCCGTTTATCCCGAAAAAGATGTTGACGGTTTTCATCCCGATTCCTGTTTCGATCCGCCGGTCGCCTTAGCTGTCAATGAAATTTTGCGGTTTATATATAAAGTTAAACTATCAGGAAAAAATAAAACAGAAACGGCTGATTATTCCGGCTGGCTTAAAAAAAAGAAAATCCTTCTCATCGGTAGGGGAGAGACTGCCGGAAAGCCTATAGCAAAATATTTTAATAAAATCGGTATTCGTTTTACCATGGCCCATAGTCAATCCCGGAATATAAAAAAATTATCCCGGATCAGCGATATTGTCATCCCCTGCGTGGGAAAACCAAATATTGTGCGACATGATATGCTGAAAAAGTCTGCCGCTATTATAGGAGTCGGTCTCCATCCGGAGAATGATAAACTTAAACCTGATTACAACCAAGCGGAAATGGAAAAATCAGCCGGATTTTACACCCCGGTTCCGGGTGGTGTCGGTCCCGTTAACGTGGTTATGCTGATGCGAAATACCGTTCTGGCGGCCAAAAAAACGGTTAATTTTGATTTCTGATAAATAATTTCTCCAGTTCCAGCTTATCAGCCAGCATTTCAGCGGCAATTTCGGCACCGGCTTCATTCAGGTGATAATCATTTTTGAAAAACAAACGGTTGTAATCAGACTGGGAATTCTTTTTATTCACTTGAGCCTGTCTCCACAAATCCAATCCGATATCAACATATATGATGTTCTCTCCATCCAGAATCTTTTTTATTGACTTAACCACCCCCTCGTAATTTACGTATTGTGAGTTGTATTTATTATCACGGTAGGAATATTTTAAAGGCAAAAATACCATTACCAATCCGAGTTCGTTTTTTTCAGTGAAAGCAATCACGGATTTAACTTCTTCTGATAATTTTTTTTCAATCCAGTCATATCTTTTGTCATGTGGAATCATTAAACCGCGGTTAAGCAAAGGAATTTTCTCCAGGCTGTCTAAAATATATAGAAAAAGATAACTCTTCTGGAGTAATACCGGAAATTTGGTTGTCAGAAATCCCTTGAAATAAATCCATGTGGTCATAGCCGAAGTTTTTTTAAGATTTTCCCGTTTATCCAAATCATAAAGAGAAGGAAAATATGTCATGTTGTCATAGTCATGGGGATTAAGAGCCCAAATAATGAAATCAGGCTCATACTCCATGGCTTTTCCGGTAATAAAACGGTATTCCTGGTCAGGAGAATAACCCTGAACACCGGCATTTATTACATCAACTCCGGCAATTTTATTCTCAAGCTGTGCCGGTATAGTCAACTTGTTACTGCTTATTCCGTGGCCGAATATAAAAGAATCGCCGACAACTATAATTCTTTTTATTTCCGGTTTCTTAGTTTTGATCTGTTCATCACGAAAGCCTGTGGAATTAATGAAAGTTTTCTGCTGAAAATCTTCTGTAATCCAATCACCGGAATAATTGGGTGTATTTATGTATATCAGACTGTCGTCAATTTTATGTGTTCCGGAAGGTTGCCAGCTGGATTCGGGGCGGAAATTAATAATCCTGAGAAAAATTTCGGCCGGAAGAATTATTGTAATTACCCCAAGTATAAAAACTGTAATTTCCCGTCTCTTCATGCATTGTGCCGGTTGTGAAATTTATTGTGAATCTCCCGGAGCCTGGGATTGGTCACATGCGTATATATCTGAGTGGTTGAAATATTTTTATGCCCGAGCATTTCCTGGATCGCCCGCAGGTCAGCTCCGGCTGACAATAAATCCGTGGCAAAACTGTGCCTTAATCCGTGGGGTGTTATTTTCACCGGCAATCGGGCTTTTTTAACATATTTTTCAATAATTCTCTGAACCGATCTGGCTGTCAGTCTTAATGTTTCACCGGTTCTGCCCGGATCTTTTTTAATTCCGGCATAACGGATAAAAAGGGGTAAAAACGGATCTTTTCTATCTTTAAGATATTTATCCAACCAATATACGGCCGAATCGGAAATAAAAACAACCCTGGCTCTGCCGCCTTTGCCGATCACCCCGAATTCCTTCCGCTCAAGATTAATGGAATCCCTGTTTAACCTCACCAGTTCCGAGACCCTAAGACCAGTTGAAAAAAGAAGCTCCATTAAGGCTTTATCCCTGGATCCCTGCGGAGTTGAAATCTCGGGCATATTTAATAGTCTGGTAACCTGCTCCAAATCAAGAAACTTGAGGGATTGGCTTTCCGCCTTAGAAAGTTCCACTTTTTCCGGATGGAGTGCGTTAACATCAATTCTTATCAGGTATCTGAGTAATGCCCTCAGAGCGATTAAATGGTAATTTTGGGTTATTCTTTTCAAAGATAGGCCTTTCTTATCGGTATATCTGGATAAAAATAACCTGTATGACCTGATAGTTTCCGATGTTATTTTTTCCGCTTCCGTCAGAGGAGGGGAGAGTTTTTGACAAAAAATCTTAAAACGGTTCAGATAATGGAAATAATTACGCACAGTCAGCTTGGAACTGTTTTTTTCAATTTCCAGATATTCCAGATATCTTTGTATTGAATCTGTTATCGTCACATTAATATTTTGCGACGTATAATACGGTTTGTCAAGTCTTTTTAAAATCTTCGCCATCCGGGTATTCCAGTTCCGATATAATCACGCTGGATATTATAATGATTTTACGGTTATCCGGACTATCACAACAATCCGAATAATAAATTAAGCTGAATATCTTTTATCTCCTGAAAAATATTTTTAAAAGACATGCATATTAATACAATAACTGACCCTCTGAAATGCCCTGAAACGGCTTGAAACTTCATTTAAGTAGTAAGTGGTCAATACCACACGAAATTAGAAGTCGTTTTCGGTAAAGTTTTGTCAATTTTTATCCGGGGAATAAATATTAAATGTATTTTTTTAAAATAGGTAAATAAAGTCAAAAATTAGTTCAGCAATAAATAAATTAAATATGTCCGGAGATGACCCCTTCCCCAGACAGTGGCCGGTAGACGTCTTCTAAGAATTAATGTGCGACTAATGGTGTAAATTCCCTGTCCGTGTATTCCGGACCAATTAAGAGTCATTTAAGCCCGGAAAGAGGATCACTTTCCCCCGTAAGCATATAGTTAGTCGCGCGCCGCCTTAAAGAAGTAAAGTAAATAATACCAATAATATTTCTCTCTGTTAAAAAGATAGTGTCCGCACGTAAGTCGGCGTTTCGGGTTTTTTATTAAAAAAATAATTTAGCGCCCCATTATGCTCCAAAGTATTATTTTCAAGGTTAAAATATTACCTAAGTATATAAAAGAATTGTAAGAAAAACCGGAAAGAATGTCAGTTTAGAGCATGAAACCAATCTAAACCTTTATTTTTCAGGCTGAATTTTATATAAGTAATAACGAGTTTTCGGTTATTTTAGGGCTTTATGACAATCCGCTTTATAATTTTTGAGGCTGATTTCAGAAGAAAAGAAGGATTTAAATTTAATTTAGAGCCTCATATCAATCTAAACTATGAAATTTATGCGTAAATAAATTGTTCAATCCGGATTTTATTTAAGAGAATAGAGCTTCACTACGCTCCAAATATTTTATTATAGCTTCAATTTCGACACCGCTCTCAATCTTATAGAACTTATTGTCTTAATATTTATTATGTTTCGTGAAAATATTTCGTGAAAAGTATCCACAAACACTATTATACTATAGGATATATCAAACTATATCAACCAATCTCGTTTTACTCCCCTCTCCCCCTGCCATGGCACCCGTTTATCCGCCCCATCTGGTTGTTAAAAAAGTAAGTATGAAAGTAAAAACAAATACGATAATATATTCCCTGATAACATTCAGAAACAGTCTCTCGGCCATATACTGCTGAATAATGCCGATTAGGGCGTAGTAAGATGCCGATAAAAGCAGAGAAAAAGACGCGTTTTCAATAGGCCAAAAGGATAAAACGAGTGCCAACTCCCCTATTCCAATTCCGACCGTTAAAGAATAAATTAATAGTTCTGCTGATAATTTTTTCTGCAATTTAATAGACCAGAGTGATTGAAGCGCCAGGAAAAAACTGACTGTGAACATCAGTAAAAAATTGAGAATAAAAGGCAGTTTTAATGAAAATATTACATTAGCTGATAAGAAAATAACCGCCAGGGTTAACAGCAAACCAACACTTTGGGCCGCCCGTAAAAGCTGTATCGACCTTTGTACCGCTACATTATAAATATTTTCAACCAAAAGTATCGCATATGTCCCGACAGCAAAAAAGGCTGTTGTGGTTAACCGGATAATCCACCTCGGCGGCAGCAGAAAGTAAAAAAGTGATAAGGAAGCGGTGAATAAAACCGGCAGGATAAAAAGCAGAAGCCATTCAATTTTTTTTATATCCTCCTTTAAAGACCAGGTAGACAGAATATAGGAAGCAACAGCTAAAAGAATTACCATATGGAACCGAAAATCCGTCCATATAAGCTGACTGGTCAATACTCCGGCTGTCAGAATAATTGTCTGCAGGGTAAATCTTTCCCTTTTTTCAAGAAAATTGACTATATTTTTTATCCTTGAAAAACCCCTGACTTTACTTTTTTTACCTCTTTTATGGGAAAAATATATGCTCCCGTCAATAAATCCCCCAATTAGGCGCAGAAAATTTTTCTTGATACGGGGAAACAGTTTCTTTTTAATTCTTGGTCGGTCAACTTTCAGCCGTTTATACATTTAAATTGGCATACACCTTCTGAACATCATCCCGCTCTTCAAGTATATTTACCAGTTTATCGATTTTATCCGTCACTTCTTTATCACCGACTTCAATTCCCGAAACCGGTTTGAAATACAGATCGGTATATTTAATTTCAATCCCCGTTTTTTCAAGATATTCCCGGACTTTATGAAGATCGGCTGTGTCAGTATAAATTCGGAAAGTTTCTTTTGACTCCTTAAGATCGCTGGCTCCGGCAGAAATTACCGTTTCCAACATCTCGTCATAACTTTTCGATTTGGCAACTTCAATAAGTCCAACCCTTGTGAAAAAATGGGCAACGGCTCCGCTTGTTGCCAGATTCCCTCCGAATCTTTCCAGGATATTTTTAATTTCAGAAACAGTTCTTTGACGGTTATCTGTAATTGTCCTGATCATCATCCCGACCCCTTTTGGACCGAAGGCCTCATAAATAACTTCACTTATTTCACCCCAATTTTCCGCTTTATTAGCCCTCTCTATGGCTCTTTGTATATTTTCTTTAGGCATATTGACGCTTTTAGCTTTTTCAATAGCCAGTCTTAATTTAAAATTCGTTTCAGGATCAGTATGTCCCCCACCCTCTCTTATGGCAATAATTATCTCGCTGGCCGCCTTGGTAAACAGTTTTCCTTTTACCGAATCGGTTACTTCTTTCTGGTGTTTGACTTTTGACCATTTGGAATGACCGGACATGTTTGATATTTTAATACTCCCCTTGACTTTTCTCAATACTATCGATAAACTAACCGATTATATTAAATCCGTTCGGATTACATATTGTAAATTCTCCATAATCCTTAAAATTACTGTAAGCCAAAAAAGATGGCCAATGATGTCCAAGCCGCAATTGACGCAGCTTTAACCCAGAACTGGGCTGAAGCCGTAGCAATTAACAGGGAGCTTTTAAAAACCAATAAAGAAGACATTGATACCTTAACCCGTCTTGCTTACGCCTATTGCCAGATTGACGAAACGGAAAAAGCCAAAAAAATTTACAAAAAAATCCTCACCATTGACCGCTATAACAGTTTGGCATTAAAAAACCTCAATAAAATAAATAGTCTTCCCGCAAAAAAATTAAATTTGATTCATGATCGGGTTTCACCCGGACTGTTTATTGAAGAACCCGGCAAAACCAAAGTAATTGTACTCATAAATCTTGCTCCATCTAAAGTAATCAGCCAGTTAAATATCGGAGATTTGGTTAGTCTTTTTCCGAAAAAACATTCAATTGAGATAAGAGATGCCAATAAAACTTATATTGGGGCATTGCCGGATGATATCGCCTTCAGACTGCTGAAATTCATTTCGGCCGGAAATACTTATCTTACTTGTATAAAAAATATCCAAAAAAACATTATATCTCTGTTTATCAGGGAAATGACCCGGGGTAAAAAATTAAGACACCAGGCTACTTTTCTTCCGACAAGTTTTAAAGAATATACTGCCTCTATTCAAAGAGAAATAAAAAGATCGGTTATCACTGAAGAAGATTCTGTGACTGACGCAAATCAAGACGAATCCGAAGAGTAATGAATAATTTTTTCCTTCAAAAATAGGATTACTCCTGACAATGGTTTCTTCCTCCTGATTTTAATTTTCTTTATTTCTTCGGGTATTGATAATTCACTTTTAGCTTCTTTAATTGCCAATAGAAACGAAACAATAAACATCAATATAAGAATAATGATCATTATTTTAAGAATCCTTCTCCGATTATTACTTTGATATCTGCCTGCGCTTGGGAATCATATGTTTTTGCTTCACCACAGAGATAATCTTTTCGTAATATGCTCCCTGTCAGGCTGTTTTTGCTTTCACTGGTTTTAAAAACTAAATTGCAGGCCTTGCTTTCAATCGCTTCCGCTGTGGTTTTTAGAATTACATTTGCTCCCAAATTTTCAAGATTCCTGGAAAATTGTGTGGCGATTTTATCAACCCCGGTGGCATTTTCAACTTCCAAAGTTACTCCCTCATTTCTGACGCCTAAGTTCAAAAAATCAGTTCCGAATAAAAAATCAAATATTCCGGTATCAACGGTATAAATTTTTGATTTATCCGGTAATTGTTCCGCTACTGCCGCTTGGGTATGCGACAGGTCAATAAATTCCAGCTGATCAATTCTTAATGTTCTCATCGCCTGAAAAAATCTGATTTTTTCAATGGTACTCATATCCGTCTCATATCTGCCCATAAGAAATTTCATCAGCGTGGAAAATCCGTTAAAAAGTGAAAAATTTCTCTGTTTAAATGATAACAGTTCCTCACGGCTGCCGGGTAATTTTTCACTGTTTGCCTTGTCTAACATTAAATAACGGTCTGTTTTAATTCCCAAGGTTGTCTCGACGCTTTTTTTTAAAAGGATTCCTCCGCTTCGCTCGGAATCAAGCTCTCCCAATTTATAAATCGAAAATACCGGATATGTCTTATAACCGTATGGAATATCCATATAAAAATTATTTTTTAAGAGAAGAAATTTACCTTTTTTCCGGGATAAATCGAAGGAAATTACCGCCAGATCCTGTTTGGATTGTTGTCCTTCGCTTTTATTCTGAACCACCGTTGTAAATCTGGATTTACCGTTCCAACTGTGTCTCCAATTCAACCAAACAAGCAAAATGGCAAAAAAAATAATGCCGGTAAATATAATACGGAATACATTATACCGGCTTCCTTTATACCGACCCCGGGAGTTATTTCTCATTTTTTTCCCTTTTTGATTATTTCAATCTCGGGGACTCTGAAGGTTTCCTTACTGACTAACTCTCTGGCCTTTCTCTCCAAATCTTTTTTTTTCTTCTTTTTACTGTCGCCTTTATAAAAACCGCCAAAATTTCCCATGCCTTAATATTATCGGATTAACCCCGTTTGTTCAACTTCCAGGTTACCTAAAGCTTTTTCCAAATCGGAAGGCATTGGGCTTGTAACCGTTATTAACTCTGTCGTCACCGGATGAATGAAAGATAATCGGCATGCATGCAGAAACAGTCGGGGAAATATCTTTTCGTCCTGCTTTAGTGTCTTTCTACCGCTATAAAGCCTGTCAGAGACAATCGAATGAAAAATATGCTTCAAATGAATTCTTATCTGATGGGTTCTTCCGGTAACCGGTTCAGCCTCCAATAAAGTATATTTATTTCCCGGTCCTTTTTTAAAAAAAGATTTTACTTTAATTTTAGTTTCCGCATCCCTTCCGGCTGCCAGTACTCCAAACTTCCTTCTGTTCCAAGGCAGTCTGCCGACCGGAGCTTTAATTATATTCGTGGAATCCGGTAATCTGCCGTGGACTAAAGCGATATACTTTTTCTTTACTGTCCTTTTAAGAAACTGCTCTTGAAGCTTGTCAAAAGCCTTCTTGTTTTTGGCAATAAGAAGCAGTCCGGAAGTATCCTTATCCAATCTGTGGACTATTCCTGATCTGTTTGTAAAATCAGATTTATCCCCGCTTTTCCCGGGAAGGTTTAATTTTTTTCCCGCCCAATCGGCAACTGTCTCTTCAGTCACCGTTTCAGCTTTGTTAACAATCATTCCTGAAGGTTTATCAATAACCAGCAGATCATCATCCTCATAAATTACAGATATTTTCATGTTCGGGGTCAGAATTTGATGTTATTTTTCTTTTTTCCGTTCGCAGTCAACGCAGTAAAGAGCGGTTGGCTTGATGGCCAGCCTGTCAGTATCAATCATTTTTCCGCAATTCTGGCACTTTCCGTAAGTACCTTTCTTAATTCTTTGCAGTGTCAAATTTATTTCTTCCAAATGAGCTCTTAACTCTTTCTCGAGAGCCTCCATTCTTTCATGTGAACTTTCTTCTTTTGCTTCGGTATCTGAAGCCGCATTATCATTTAGCCTTTCAGGATCTGAGAAAGGATCCTGAAGCTTGAGTGAATGAATTCTTTCCTCAACCGTTTTTCTCAGTTTTATGAGATTACGGCTGACATTATCCATTACTGCTTTTGGAAATTTCATGCTTTGCTTTCCTGAAATATTTTAATATCTCAATTCTGCTTAAAATATATGCTAAAGTAATAACAAATAAAATCAAAGATAATAATTGACGGAAACTAAGATTATATAAGTATACGCGGTATACTTTGAGAAATTCAAGTGTAAAAACTGAAACCGAAAGTCCCATAACAAACAGGGAAAAAACCATACCGTCTTGCCTTTTTTTCCCTGATAGTTTCCTATTTAGGAATAAAAGGAAAATAAAAAGTAATAAATAAAGGAATGCCTCATAGAATTCAACCGGATGGTAAAATTTAGGCATTCCGATTACCCTGACCTTAATAATAAAATCGGTCTCCCGCCCGAAGGCCGCTCCGCCCAGCTGTTGTCCTATTTTAATAAATACCAAAGCTAATGAACCGGCAACTGAAAGAAGATCCATAAGGTGTAAAAAGTTAAACTTTTTTTTCCTTGAATAAAAAAGCAAAAATAGAAATCCTCCGATAGCTCCACCCAGAAGTGACAATCCGGGTGTCTCAACAACCAGAAAATATGAAAGGATGTTGAACTGGAAATCGTTAAAATTACGGATGATATATACTGCCCGGGCGCAAATTAAAGTAACTAATGCCGTGTAAAAATATGCATCCAAATATTCCTCTTCCTTAAATTCTTCTTTGGCAAATTTCCAAATAACAAAAGTTGACAGAATAAATGATAAAGCCAGAAAAATCCCGAATGAGTAAACATTATATCTACCGATTGAATAAAGTACCGGTTGCATAAAAAATCCCAGTTAAAAAACCACGCCGATTCTCTTCCTTAAATAATAAATACCGGAAAGAAAAACAATAATACCGATTATAAATAAAGTTTTCTGAATTCCGATGGCATCAGCTAATAGTCCGGAAAATAAAACCGGGAGAATGGAAAATCCGCCCGTTAAAGAAGTTAAAACACCGTATACCCTGCCTCTTAAATCTTTATCTGTTTCCTCCTGTAATATAGTACTTGTCGGTACATTAATAAACGAATTTGATAAGCCTAAAATAAAAAGTAGGAACACGATTGGGTATATAATACCATGATTACCGGATATACTAAAAAGCGATATCAGTATAAGACAAATACCGGTTGCAATAATTCCGGTCAGTATAATGGTCCCTTTTAATATCTTTCCGGCAAAAATTCCGACCAGAAATGCGCCGATTATCAGTCCCAGCGCGGCTGGTCCCATAACAAAAAGAGATACATCCGCAAGTTCAATGATCAGTATTCTATCGGCAAATCCCGGCGCCACTGCAATCAGTGTTACAATTAAAGCCTGTGAAAAAGTCAATAAATACAGGCTTTGCCTTATCCTGGCATGTTCCTTAATAAACAAAATGCCTTCCGTTACCGGTCTTATCAGGTTTACAAAATTAAAACTGAACTTTCTTAACCCGGAAGGGGCAATCTTGGGAAGTCTGAGTGTAAAATAAGAGGCTATAACCATAAAACCGGCTAAAATTAAATAGATATATTCGTTTCCGACCGTCTTTAATAACGGTCCGGCAGAAATTGCTCCGACTACAGTTGACAGATAAAACGTGACCGTAAAAAATGAATTGGCCATGAGCAGATCATCTTTTTTAACCAATTGCGGAATTGATGGTGCTTCAGCAGGAATGAATAACTGGGTAATAACCGAAATCAGAACAGACAGAAAATAAAGTAAAAAAAGAACACTGCCCAATAAAAAATAACCCACCAGAATAAATGCCCTTGATAAATTACAGAAAACTAATATTGACCGTTTGTCAAATTCATCAACTATCCCCCCGAACATTACACCGAAAATAATCGCCGGTATTCCGAAAGTCAAAAGCATTAAAGAAACGGCTGTATTGGACTGGGTTTTCTGATATACCTGAATAGCCAGGACAAAAGAAAGTACGTTTAAAGCAATTTGGGAAATTATCTGGCCAAAAAAAAGCATTCGGAAGTTAACATTTCCCAATACCCGGATGTATGACTGATTCATCTATTCTTGATTTAAATCGAGTTGAAATAATGGAGAATTAACCTTACCCCGAAACCGGCTCCTCCTTTGGGGTTTATCGGAGTATCTTTTTCCATATATGCCGGACCGGCAATATCAAGATGAGCCCAACTGGTCTTATTGATAAACTCTTCCAAAAAAAGTGCCGCCGTAATGGCTCCGGCGTATTTTCCCGTTCCGATGTTTTTAACGTCGGCAATATGGCTTTTTATTAAATCTTTATACCCCTTCTCTAAAGGTAAACGCCAGATTTTTTCACCGCTTTCTTTGGCTGACTTTTCCAATTGTGTTAATAGATTCTCATTATTTCCAAATATTCCGGCAATATCCTGACCCAAGGCAATCATGCAGGCGCCGGTTAAAGTCGCCAGATCAATAATCTCATCCGGTTTTTCTTTTTTAACCGCATATGAAAGCACGTCAGCCAGAGTCAGTCTTCCCTCGGCATCCGTATTTAATACTTCAATTGTTTTTCCGTTAACTGCCCTTAGGATATCACCGGGTTTTAAAGCCTTGCCTGACGGCATATTTTCACAGGCCGCAATCATACCGACTGCTTCAACTGAAGGCTTAAGTTCCGCTAACGCCGAAAATATCCCTAGAACGGATGCGGCACCGGCCATATCCAGTTTCATTGTTTCCATATGCTCAGGAGACTTTAATGACAGTCCGCCCGTATCAAATGTTATGCCTTTTCCGGCAACGACAATTTTTTTCTTCGCATGCGGATTTTTATATCTGAGAATTATAAACTTTGGCAGCTCGTCACTTCCGCGGCTTACACCAAGAAAAGCTTCCATGCCTGCTTTTTCAATTTCATCTTCTTCCAAAACTGCCGCTTTGATTGTACCGCTGGAATTTTTGGCAATTTTCAAAGCTTCATCGGCTAAAAATGCGGGTGTTGTTAACCTGGGCGGTTCATTAACCAGGTCCCGGCTGTAATTAGTCGCCCTGCTCATAATCCGGCCTAAATATATCCCCTGTTCCGCTGCCGCCAGACCCGCCGGATGGATATTGATAATTACTTCTTCAATCGGCCGCAAATTTTTGCTTTCCTCCCCGCTTTTATATTTCATAAATTGGTAAGCGGCAAGATTTGATGCCTCAACTATTGCCTGTGCTGTTCTTTGTGTACCCATAATGTCCGACCAATCGGAAACAAATACCAATCCTATCTTTACACCCTTATTTTCTCTGACTTTACGGATTGTTTTAGCTATCTGTTCCATCAAAATACCCAAATTAAAATCGGATTTTTTACCAAGGCCGGCCAGTATCAGCTTATAGGAAGATATCAGTCCTTTTGAAGAAAGAACAATAAAATCATTTTTTGACCCTTTAAAATCTTCAGCATTAATTCCTTCTTCAATATGTGTTAAAATGTTTTTCGGAAGCGGTAACAGACTTCTTTTAATTTCATTTTCCCAAACGAACAGGCAAAGGATATCAGTATTTAGAAGTTCGGGTTTGGTGACTTTCAGAGTGAATTTCATATTAAAGGATAAAAGGGGCTGTTCCGGCGATTTGACTAAAACAAGTGTACCAAAATATAATTCTTACAGTCAATCGGAAATAATACCGGGCAAGTGCTGGAATGGAAGACAGGCTAGTCTCAAAAACTAGTGGTGTTTACGCACCGTGAGGGTTCGACTCCCTCCTTGCCCACCATTTTTCTCACCAAGTGATATGTTTATTCTTTCGCTTTCTCGACCGAATAGAAGCGGATGCGGTCGCCTTTGAAAATAAGATCTATTTCCCCTCCCGGACCGTTCCGGTGTTTGGCTATTAAAAGCTTAACAACCTGCTGTTCCCAATTTTTAACTTCGGCGTCTTCCTTATAAATAAACATCACAACATCGGAATCCTGTTCAATCGAACCTGACTCCCGAAGATCAGCCAGTTGCGGCCTTTTTTCACTTCTATGCTCAATTGCTCTGGACAATTGTGATATTGCCAGAACCGGTATCTGCAATTCTCTGGCCAGATTTTTTAAAGATTGGGTAACAACCGAAACTTCCTGAACCCTGTTGTCAAATCTTCTTCCCGGATCAACCAGTTGGAGATAATCAACAATAATTAGTTTGACATCATGCATCAGAAGCAACCTTCTGGCCTTGGTTCTTATCTCAAATATGTTTATTCCCGGCGTATCATCTATGTATAGGGGAGCCTCGGCCAACTCACCCATGGCTTCCGACAATTTGGTAAAATCTTCATCCGACAGTCTGCCCGTTTTTAACCTCCAGGCATCAACATCGGCCTGTGATACCAGAAGCCTGTCCACCAGTTCCTCCTTACTCATTTCCAGGGAGAATATTCCGACAGGCAAATTCTTATGAACCGTTAAATATTGGGCAATATTTAAAGCCAACGCTGTTTTCCCCTGCCCTGGACGGGCGGCCAATATCAAAAGATTTGACCGCTGCATCCCGGCCAGCTTATTGTCAAGATCATAAAACCCGGTCGGTACTCCTCTCAGGTTAGTTCCCTTTTTATGAAGTTCGTCCAAACGGTCAAAACTTTCTGCTAGGGCGTCTTTAATATTAATGAAATCGCGCCGGGATCTTTGCTGGGCTACCGCCAGAATTTCCGATTCGGCAGCATCAAGTAATTCCCTGGCCTCAGTTCTATCTCCGAAAGCATGGCTTGTTATTTTTGATGCACTCTCAATTAATTTTCTCTTTAAGTAATGATCAGCAACAATCTGACCGTAATATTCAATATTGGCCGATGTCGGTACGATATTGGTCAGTGTTGTCAGAAAGGAAGATCCGCCGATATCCTTATATTTTCCCAGTTTCTTAAGCTGGGCAGTTACCGTAACGACATCAACCGGCTCATGTTTTTCAAATAACGACACCATTGCTTCAAAAACATTAGCGTTGGACTCTTTATAAAAATAATCGGGCTTTAAAAAACCGACTACTTCTGAAATGGAATCGCGATCGATCAGTATTGCTCCCAATACTGAAGATTCTGCCTGCTCGTCATGAGGAGGAATGCGCGGTTCTGCCATAATAAATTACAGTCTGCTTATGCAAACTATTCAAGAACGGTGATCGTAGCCTCGGCCGGAATCTTATCCTTGGTTACGGATAATTTAACCACAGGTTGTATACTTTCCTTACCCATCTCTTTTAAAAAGAACGATATATCGGAAAGTTCACCGAATTTTTCCTTATTCATACCGGCTTTCCAATAATGCATAGGGATAATTATTGAAGGTTCAAGTTGGGTTATTACCTGGGCAGCAACTACAGAGTTAATGGTATAAACTCCTCCGACTGGAATCATCAGGATATCGGCTCCGTTTAAAATTTCCACGGCGGCTTCATCCAGCTTATGACCCAAATCACCCAAATGAACTAAAGTCATCTTATCCATCTCTATCTGATAAATGGTATTTTTACCCCTTTCCGCTCCTTTAACAGCATCATGAAAGCTGGAAATTCCGATTATTTTTACTCCCTTTACTTCATATTCCCCGGGTCCCGATATTGTAACCGGATTTCCGCCAACTAGAGAGGTATGGCTGTGATCGTAATGGGGATGGGAAACGGTTATTATATCGGCTTCCGCTTTTGGAAATTTAAGACCTGTCTTTTCCGGATCATATGGATCAGTCAAAAGTGTTACCTTTCTGCCCTTAATTTTGAAGGAAGAATGCCCAAGTAATGATATGTCCATAGGTAAAGTACTTTTATCACTTTTAACTTTTCTTGACAAGTGGAATACCGTCCCTTAATATGTTAGTGCTTTTTACCCCTTATGAAAAAAGATGTCGTTCTGGCTCTTTTGGTCGGATTTGTAATCGGAGCGTCAATCGCCGTAACAGCAGTCAAATTACCGGCTGTTTTGGATAAAGCATCAAAAGCAAGTAATTCCTTATCTGATAAAACGGAGCCGACTCCGACTGTCTTCATTGCCGAGTCAAAAAGTCAGCTGGAAATAACATCTCCATCTGATTTAAGCATTCAAACCGAAAACAAAGTCAGTCTTACCGGAAAAGCAAAACCGGCGTCAGTAATCATTCTGGAAACGTCAGATTACAGCGATATTTTCGAAACTGATGCAGATGGTTCATTTTCTGCCTCAATCAATTTGGAAGAAGGCGGTAATCCTGTTTATCTTACTACAGTTGATTTATCAGGTAATCAGGAAACAAAATCCGTCACTCTTTTTTATACAACTGAAAAACTATGATTAAAAATCCCGTCAAAAAATTCCGAACTAATAAGAAAATAACCCCTGAAAATCCTGAAAAAAAATCACCGCCTAAATTATCCCTGCTTATTGCAATTCTTCTTTTGATTCCGGCAACGTCGTTTGTAGCCAATTCCGTCCGTAAAATTTCCGCCCAAACCAACACCCAGGCAATATCCCCGGAAAAAATAACTTCCACTCCCCAGATTGATCAGGAAAAGGAAAATGTTATCGATAAACTAAAACAGATTGAAATTCTGAAAGAAAAAATTGCTACAAAAGTTGCCCAACTAAGGGACCAGGAAAAAGGAGCTTTTTACGGAATAGTTAAATCCTCGGGTGGCAACGAAGTCGTTCTCTCAACTGTCAAGGGCGAACAAAAATTTACTCATTCTGAAGATACTTTGGTATATATCATATCCGATAATGCCAAAAAAGAGGCCGGCTTGAAAGATGTTAAAACCGGAGTTGTCGTATCGGCTTTAGGATATTTCAATGAAAACCGGGATAACTTATTGGCTAAATATATCTTCATTCAGGAAAGCTTTACCAGGATTACCGGTAAACTTGCCAATATTGACAAATCAAACTATACCCTTACTGTTAAAACAAAAAATGGTGACATCCTGATTGATTTTGAAAAATATACCGTCACCTCAAGCTTTTTAAAAGGAAAAGGCAAACAAAAAGGAGGTTTTTCCAAATTCCAGGTAGGAGATTCCGTATATATAGTCGGGCAACCCCATGAAAAAGAAGAAAACCGGTATCATGCGTTAAGAATTATCCATCTTCCCATGCTGATTTCCCCGACGCCTGAAAGCTCTCCTTCAGCCGCCTTAACCCCCTGAAGCTCTAACCAGTTCACCGTGGATTCCTTCAACACCCGCAACTAATGTTTTATTAAAAATATCAAAATCTGCTCCTCTACCGTCAGTTAGCAGTGCCCCCGATTTTCTTGCAATCAAGGAAGCAGCAGCTACATCCCAAGGATTACACCCTGTTAAATAAACTCCTTGAATCTCCCCTTGCGAAATCATTAACAAATCATAAACTGCCGACCCGTAAATCCCGATAAATCTGACCCGTGAATATAAATTGCCAATAAATGCCGCAGTCTTTTTCCTGAGTTCCAAATCATGAGGCCAATCGGTCAGGATAAACGATTCCGCCAGTCTATTGATATTTTTTACCGAAATCTTTCTATTGTCACAATATGCCCCCTTCCGGTCTCTTCTGGCCGTATATACTTTATTAGTATCGGAAGCCAGACATATGCCCAGTAAAGGCTTTCCGTATGATACCAAGGCGATGCTTATGGCGTAATGATCAATACCGTATCCGAAATTCAAAGTACCGTCTATCGGATCTATAACAAAAAGGGATTTTTCCCGACAGTACAAATTATAATTTTTATGGGCTGATTCTTCTGCCATTACCGGTACTCCCGGATATTTCCCCGACAATTCGGACTTTAAATATTTCTCCACCGCCAAATCAGCATCAGTAACAAAATCCAATTCTTTTTTACTGTATCTTCGAACATCTTTTTTCTCAAAGTAACCGCGGGCTAATTCCCCGGATTTCTTAATGAGTCTTAAAAGATCCGATTGCAGATTGTTAATATCAATTTCCCCTTTTACCATAATGTCATTATAAATAGCCATCTGTTAAAATTACAAATCATAATGGATAAGTTAAACTTAATAAGAAAACAACTTGAACATTACGGATCGGACGCTTTATTTGTCTCCGGTCAGGAAAATGTTACTTATCTTACCGCAAAAGCCGGCCTGAATTCGGATGAACGGGAAGTTTTTCTGGTAATAACCAAAAAATCAGCTTATCTTTTGGCTTTTTCCACTACCTTTGCCATGTACCGGCGGACAGCGGGATTTATACCTGTCGAATTAACTAATCAATACCGGTTAAGTAAGGCCATAATAGATATTGCCGGAAAAGAAAAATTAAAAACTCTTGCTTTTGAGAAAAATTATGTTTCTTATTCCGAATACATTTCTCTAAAAGAAAAACTTTCACTTAAATTAACTCCGTCTGAAAATATTATTGAGAAAATGCGCCTTATTAAATCAAATGCTGAAATTGAATCTATCAAAAAGGCTGCTTCAGTTACCGATTCCGCCTATGAATACGCTGCCAGGCTAATAAAACCCGGCATCACAGAAAAAAATCTGGCTTTGAATCTGGAATTTTTTATTCGCAAAAACAGCCAAAATATTGCTTTCTCGCCGATTGTCGCCTTTAACCAAAACTCCGCCATCCCCCACTATCTCCCATCAGACAAAGTCACTCTCAAAAATCACAGTATAATTCTTATCGATATGGGAGCCAAATTTCTAAATTACTGCTCCGATTTAACCCGGGTAATATGTTTCGGCTCTCCTTCCGACCGTCTGGTAAAACTCTATCAAACTGTTTTGACTGCCCAGGAAAATGCTCTTTCCCAATTAACATCCGGCAAAACCGGTGATGAAATTGACCGGCTTACCCGGGAATATATTGAACAACAGGGTTACCCGGCCTTTAAGCACGGTCTCGGCCATGGTGTCGGTTTGGCTATCCACGAAGCACCCCGCTTAAAACCCGGCAGTCACGAAATTCTGTGCGAAAATATGGTGGTTACCGTTGAACCGGGCATCTATATCGAAGGCTTCGCCGGTATAAGGATCGAAGACCTTGTCCTGATCACCTCCCGCGGCCCAAAACTCCTCTCCCGCGCTCCAAAAGAGATAACAGTGATATAATAAATTCAATATGACAGCCAAAAATAATCAAAAAGTCGAGCCCCGGATTTTAAAGGGTTTCCGGGATTTCCTGCCGGATCAGGCCCGTAAAAGACAGTACGCCATCGGCATTATCAGGCGCACTTTTGAACTCTATGGTTTTGAACCCCTGGAAACACCGGCCATCGAATACGAGGATATATTATTAGGCAAGTATGGACCTGATGCTGACAAATTACTCTATCGGTTTGAAGATCTTGGTAAAAGAAAAATTGCACTGAGATATGATCAAACAGTACCACTTGCCCGTGTTATTGCCCAATACGAAAATAAAATACCAATCCCATTTGAAAGATATCAAATCCAGTCGGTCTGGAGAGCTGAAAATCCTCAAAAAGGAAGATTTCGGGAATTTCTTCAATGTGATATCGATATTGTCGGTACTTCATCATATCTGGCAGATGTCGAAGTCTTAGATGTAGTAAATTCTGTTTTAAATAAACTGGGTTTTAAAAATTTTAAATTTTTGTTTAACAGTCGGATAATGTTATTTAATAAAATTGAGAAAGCAGGCGTCCCTGAAAATCTGAGAATTAAAGTGAGTAGAGAAATAGATAAAATCGAAAAAGTCGGTTGGTCTAAAGTAAAAAAATTATTAACCAATATTCCGGGAATTGACGAAAACACTGCAGGAAAAATTCAACAAGTATTCAAATTATGGGAACTGAGTCAACCTGACGAAATCGGACAAAAAATGAATAGAGTTTATGAGGAAGCATCTAAGCGTAACATTCCTCTTAAATGGGATTTAACTTTAGCCCGGGGTTTAGATTATTATACGGATATGATTTTTGAAGTTCAGGTGAATGGTTATTCTGCAGGTGCAGTTTGCGGGGGTGGAAGATATGATAATTTAATTGGTTTTTTTGCAGGAAAAAACATTCCGGCTGTCGGATGCGCTTTTGGTTTCGACAGACTGATAGAAGCTATGGAAGAACTGAAACTATTTCCTAAAAATATATTAAACTCCTCTTCTGAAATATTAGTTACCGTTTTTAATGAAAAATTCCTTAATACTTCATTAACCGTATTAAATTTGCTCAGGAAAGCCCAAATCAATGCGGAAATTTACTTTGAAACCGACCAGAGACTCGATAAACAATTAAAATATGCAGATAAAAAAGGGATTCTTTACGCTATTATCATAGGCCCGGATGAAAAAAAATCAAATAAAGTTACCATTAAGAATCTCTTCTTAAAATCCCAGGAAACAGTTGCCTCGGATAAATTGATAAGTTACTTCAAATAATCTCTTTGCCACGCCTTCGGAATTTTTGCTATTATTAATTTAATGCCCAAATATCGGAAAGCGGTTCTTGCCCTGATTGGCGCTAATCTGATCTGGGGTGCCGCCTCGCCTATCTTCAAGTTTGCCCTTCAAAATATTTCCCCGTTTACCTTAGCCTTTATCCGGTTCTACGGAGCATCATTAATTCTGCTGATTATTTCTTACCCCCGGTTAAAAATAGCCAAAAAAGACACGCTAAAACTTATTTTACTTTCAATCTTCGGTGTTTCCATCCATATCAGTTTTTATTTTTTGGGCTTGAGGTTATCGCCATCCATTAACGCTCCGATTATATCCGCATCCGGACCGGTTTTTTTATATATTGCCTCGATTTTTATCCTGCATGAAAAACCCCATTTAAAAGTTCTGGCCGGTATTGTTATCAGTTTATTGGGAGTCTTAATAATTATCGGCCAGCCGATTTTTGAAAACCGGCTTGACGGACAGCTTCTGGGTAATATGTTTATATTTATCGCCATGCTGGCTGCTATTGCCCACGCCATAATCAGCAAAGAAATAATAGCCGACTATAGTCCTGCCGCTTTAACTTTTTGGATGAGTTTCATCGGCGCGCTCACATTTTTGCCGTTTGCCTCTTATGAAATATACACGGGACAATTTCCGGCCCAACTGGATTACCGGGGAATAATCGGAATAATATACGGAATTTTTTTCTCTTCGGCTACCGCTTATACCCTGTTTGAATACGGCATAAAATATATGGAAGCCCAGGATACCGGTGTATTTTCCTACCTCGATCCGATAGCTGCCATAATAATCGCTCTGCCGCTTCTGGGTGAAAAAATAACTCCTGTTTTTTTCATCGGCAGCTTTCTCGTTTTCGGAGGAATCCTTTTAGCTGAAGGCAAAATCAAACATCACCCCCATCACCGCTTTCATAAAAGATGATTATTAACATCCCAGTTGAATTAGACAATAACATACGTTTATACTTTTTTTATGCTGCCTGATTTGGCTCTTTTTATTTTTGCTCTGACTACCCTCTGGTTCGGTGCTGGTCTGATTGTCACTTCGCTTGACAAAATTTCAAAACAATTGGAAATTTCGGCTTTTGCCGCTTCTTTTTTCCTGCTGGGATTTCTAACCAGTCTGCCGGAATTATCTGTCGGAATAAACGCTATTATTGACAAAAAGCCTGAAATATTCGTCGGAAACCTTATCGGCGGTTCACTTATTATTTTCATCCTTATCATTCCGTTACTGGCAATACTGGGCAACGGAGTCACTCTGAGCCACCAACTGTCAATCAGAAAATTAATTTTTTCCCTTTATCTGGTCGGTCTGCCGGCTCTGCTTATAATAGACAAAAACTTGAGTTTAATTGAAGGATTTCTCCTGATTTTTCTCTATCTGGTACTTTTTTATACACTTGAAAAAAGAAAAGGAATTATTGATCATTTCAGGGATAAATTCACCACAGACCGCCGTCACAATATTTCCCTTCTGGGAAAAATACTGATCGGCGCCTTTGTCGTATTTTATTCCAGCGGACTCCTGGTTGACCAAACTATTGTTTTTTCGGCCGATCTTGGTATATCTCCCTTTCTCCTGAGTTTGTTGGGGTTATCCATTGGAACAAATCTGCCTGAAATTTCAATAGCTTTAAGATCAATAACTTCAGGTAACAAGGAAATAGCTCTGGGCGATTACATCGGTTCGGCTTCGACTAACTCAGTCATCCTAGGAGTATTAACAATTGTAAATGGCACATCGGTTTCTTTTAACAACCATTTTCTCATAACCTTTTCGTTTATGCTTGTTGGCCTTAGTCTTTTTTTCTATTTCACCCGTTCAAAAAATGACATTTCCCGGAAGGAAGGTTTAATTCTTCTGATTCTTTATCTGACTTTTGTCGTTATGGAAGTGGTCTAAACCGGATTAAGTCTTCCGGACTCTTTTCAAATTCCCTTCATTGGGATATAATATCGTATCTATGAAAACGTCAATACATCCCAAATGGTACCCTGAAGCGGAGGTCGTCTGTGCCTGCGGTAATATGTTCAAAGTCGGATCTACCAAAGCTAATATCCGTGTTGAAGTATGCCATAAATGTCATCCTTTTTATACCGGTGAAATGAAATTCCTGGATACCATGGGCCGGGTAGAAAAATTCCAGAAAAAGCAAAAAGAAGCTCAGGTTACGTTAAAACAGCTGGCTGAAAAGAAGAAAAAACAAAAAGAAGATATAAAAACAGACCGGCATCCTAAAACGCTTCGTGAAATGCTTCTGGGATCCTAAATAATCCTCTCCATGAACAAAAATACGGCTATTTTAGAAATAAGAGGAGCTACGGGCGGTGACGAGGCAAAAATCTGGGCTGCTGACTTGCTCCGGATGTATCTCAAATTTTGTCTTTCCCGGGGTTTTAATACAAAAAACCTTGATGATAATATCTTAAAAATTAAGGGAGAAAACGTATTTGATATTTTTTCGGGTGAAACCGGGGTGCACCGGGTACAGCGGATACCGGAAACGGAGCGATATGGCCGGATACACACTTCAACGGCCACAGTCGCTGTTATAGCTGATATTGAAGAAAATCATTTCAATATTAATCCCAATGATCTGGAATGGGATTTTTTTCGTTCCAGCGGAAAAGGCGGACAGAATGTCAATAAAGTATCAACGGCGGTGCGCTTAAAACACAAGCCATCCGGAATCATAACTACAGCCCGCGCGGAAAGATCCCAGGAACAGAACCGGAAAATCGCGCTTTCACTGCTCCGTTCAAAACTGTGGGAGCTGGAAGCGGAAAAAAAGGAAAAAACATTAGGCCAGGCCAGATCCGGGATTGGCCGGGGGATGCGGGCTGAAAAAATCAGAACCTATAATTTCCCCCAAAACCGTATAACTGACCACCGCAGAGGCAAAAGCTGGCATAACCTTGATAAGGTTATGGAAGGTAAGTTGGATAAAATAATTGGAAAGTAAAACGGCTGGAATTATTCCCCGCTGGTCTCACCGACAGTGACATCAAGTTTAACAGTTTCTCCTTCACGCCAAATATCCAGACTCATTTTATCTCCAATTTTCTTTTCGGAAATTATTTTTGCCAAACCACCGTTTTCATCAGTTATTTTTAAACCGTCAATATTTATTATAACGTCTTCAACCCGGACTCCTGCTTCTTCTGCCGGAGAATTTTCCACTACCTCCTGGACATAAGCCCCTTCGGGAACTTCATACATTATAGCCATATCTTTTGTGATCATTCTGTACCTGACTCCAAGATAAGGTCTCTCAAATCTGCCTCCGCTTTCATTGAAATTTTTCAATAAATCCTTGACAATATTGATCGGCAAGGCAAATCCGATATTTTGTCCCTCCGAAGATACTGCCACATTTACACCGATCACCTGACCGCTGGAGTTTAAAAGTGGCCCCCCCGAATTACCGGGATTTATCGCTGCGTCAGTTTGTATAACATTGTCGAGTCTTTCTACATATCCCTCAAATGGACTCCCGGCTGTAATCCCCCGTCCGAGTCCGGAAATAACTCCGACTGTAACCGTATTCCGGAATTCGCCCAATGCCGTACCTATTGCAATTGACATTTGGCCGACTTTTAAATTGGAAGAGTCTCCCATCTCAACCGGCTTGAGACCTTTACCGTTTATTTTAATAATGGAAATATCATTGGAAGGATCCCGGTAAATTTTTTCGATATTATATTCCTTATCATCCTTGGTTATCACTCTGTACTTAACCGAAGAATCCGATACTACGTGCTTGTTTGTTATAATAAGTCCGTCTGATGAGACTATAAACCCGGTGGCGATATCCTGGACAACTCTTTGATTGGAACTCCTTTGCCTGAAAATATCAAAAGGGTCAAAAGGATCAATTGTATCTCCGTCAAAAATCCGGCCCAATTGGCGGGATCTAACGACAGAAACCGTAACCACACTAGGCGATACCTCTTCAACCGCTTTAGTTATGACTGATTCCTCGGTAATTATCCTGACTTCTCCGTCAGACCGGCCGGAATTCTGGGTCGCTTTTGGAGCAATTAGTCCCTTAAAATCACCGATGGAAAAATTAAGCTGATTAGTCAATGTTCCGACAGATATAAGTATTACGAAAAGTACTATTAATATAAGTATTCGTTTCATAGGTTGCGGGATGGGCTTTATTATATCAGCTTTATAATTATTGATAAAGAGTATCAATCGCCTTAAAAAGCTGGTGATCGGAATCAGGATTTCCCTCCTCATTTATTGCCTCTATTGTCGGTTTTAATCCGTTACCGTTTAAATTTGAATTATCCGGAAGAAGCCATTTGGCTGTCGTAATGTGGATGCCGGCACCTTCCTTAAGATCCTGGGCTTCCTGAATAGTTCCCTTACCGAAAGTCTCCTCACCCACAAGCGGAATATTTTTCCGGACTCTTAAAGTTCCTGCAACAATTTCTGAAGCTGAAGCGCTGCCCTTATTGATTAAAACGACCATAGGAATATCCGTTAATTTCCCTTTTCTGTTTACGGAATATGTTTTTTTAGTCCCGTCGGCATTTTCCTGTATAACAACCGTTCCGTCTTTTAAAAATTCTGAGGCAATAAATACAGATCCGGACAGATAACCGCCCGGATTATTCCGCACATCAAGAATAAGCCCCATTGATTTTTCGGCCCTGTTGCGGGAGATATGGGAAATAATCTCCGACACGGCTTTTTCCCATTCAGTATTGGTAGTGTCTCCGAATCTGCCTAATTTCAGGTAATAGATATGGCGGCAGGTTTCACACAGCTTATCTACCTCTGCACATTGCCTTCCGTTATCACCGGTTTTATTTGAGCAATTAACGGTTAAAAGTTCCCATTCAACGGACGGTACTTTAATTTCATCCCTTCGTACTTCTATTTCTTCACTTTTTTCCTGGTCTTTCCGGATTATAGCCAAAACAACTTTACTGCCTTTAGGACCCCGGATTTTGCTTACGGTCTCCGGCAATGTCCAGTTTAATGTATCCTGTCCGTTTACTTGAACTATCCAATCACCTGCCGAAAGTCCTGCTTCCTCAGCCGGTGAATTTTTTAACGGGGCGACAATTACGATCTTTTTATCCTTAACACCCAATTGCGCTCCGATACCTTCAAATTTTCCTCCTAAATCATCTTTGGCTTCTTTATTCTGATCGGGTGTTAAAAATACCGTATAGGGATCCCCCAGCGAAGCAACCATTCCCGAAATGGCTCCATATATCATTTTTTGAGGTTCAAGTGCTTTCTTATCCAAATAGTAATAAAATAATCTGTCCCAGACGTCCCAAAAAAGTGTAAAATCCAATCCTTTTTCCTTACTTTTTTCAGTTGCCTTTATTTCATTTGATTTGACGCTTGTAAAAACATTTTCTTTTTTACCCAAAATTATGCCGAAATTAAATGTAACAATCAAAACAGTAATAAGTAAAAGTAGATTTCTGAGTTTTTTCATATGTTCAGGAAGAAAGTATAAAAATTTCTTTATCCTGGGGCCTCATCCAAGCAATTTTTTTGTCATGTTTGGAAAGTTCCGCAAAATCATCCTCTGAAACGATCAGCCTGGATAATTCGGTTTCACCCGCAGCTTTTGTGGCAACAAGACCGGCGGCCCCCAACACATCAAGCTTTATCTGAATATCCTCAAATGCTTCCTTAATCATAATAATGCAATCTTGCACATCCGTATCAAAATCAAATAAACCGCTTCTTTCATGGGTAACCCGCTGCAATCGTCCGCTGCATTCTTTGCCCGACCCTGTTACACCTGTAACTTTTAAACCCTTCAATTCAATTTCAATAAAAGTCTTACTGATATCTTTAACTTTACCCTCATAGGGAACGGAAATATTTTTTGAGGATTTGTGCGTATCTTTGGAAATTGACAGTATTCCGCTTTTCAAATCTATTTCTTTGACTTTTCCGTTAACCGGGCTGCGAACGGTCAGTGTCGTTAAAAAAGTCCTCTTTTCAGCCAGTATATCTCCCTCTTTAATCGCATCCTGAGGTCTTTTTTTAATATACCGGAAAATTCCTGATGGCGTTACTTTGAGAATTCCTGAGAGATCAATTCTTGTATCTTTATCTTTTTCGTCCTCACTTGCCAATACTGTCTCCCTGTTAATTTCATCCCCTACATCAACTAGAACTTTAGCATTAGGTGTTAGGGTAATCTTTGCTGTTGTTTTCATTAACAAGTATTAGCGGTTTAAACCGGTCTGACGACAAAAGGTAGAAGAGCCATGTATCTTGATTGCTTGATGGATCTGGAAAGTCTTAGCTGATGCTTTTGACAGATACCGGTAAGAGTCCGGGGTAAAATTTTTCCCCTCTCTGAAATATAATGCCTGATTTTCTCAACATCTTTAAAATCCGGTTCTTCATTTAACTTACAAAAAGGACAATCTTTTGGTTTAATTATTCTTCTTCGGATTCTTCTGGTACTGGTGCGTCTGGCCATATATTTATTTCTTAATCACGTTAAAACGGGATATCATCGGGAGTTATTTCCTCTATGCCTTTTTCAGCTGCTTGGGCCGCCGATACTTTTACTTCAGATTCAAGTACTTCATCCTTTTTCTTAGATTTGGTTGAACCGGTCTTTTTTTCAACTTTTGATTTTAACTTGTCGCTTTTTTCTTCATTTTCTTCCCCGATTGCGTTTTCAGATGCAGTTTTCATATCAACAGGCGCATTTGCACCTTCATCAACCGGAATTGCTGCCGGTGTAACCGGTTGGGAATAACCTTCCCCCTCTTCTTTTATTACCCTTTTGGAATCAAGAATTATCATATCATCAATAACAATCTCTGTCGTTGTTCTCTGATTGCCGTCCTGACCGGTCCAGGTATGGGTTGCCAATCTGCCTTCAACATATACTTTTCTGCCTTTTGACAACAGTTGCGAACAAAGTTCAGCCAGCTTGTTCCATGAAACAATCCGGTGAAATTCTGTTTCTTCCTTGGTTTCTCCTGTTTGGGTTGTCCATTGACGGTTGGTTGCCAAACCGAAAGTGCAGACAGCCGTACCGGCCGGAGTGTATCTCAATTCGGGATCCCGGGTTAAATTTCCTATAAGAATTACTTTATTTAACGACCTTACTGACATGTCTCAGCTTCCTTTCTTTTTAACCTTTTTATCGGTGGATCTAGTCTCCCCTTTTATGTCTTTTGCTTTTGTTTCTTTCTTCTTCAGTTCCTGTTTCCTCAATATAAGAAATCGCAAAATATTTTCCTCCATTTTAAGTTTGCCGTTTATTTTTGCAATTAATTGGGGGTCTGCCTGAATGGAAAATAACCAGTAATTTCCCTCTTTTTCCTTTTTTATGGGGTATGCTAAAAGTTGCTTTCCCATTTCATTTTTTTTGACAATTTTACCCTTTTCTTCAATGACTGTTCCGATTCTGTTAAATAGCTTTTTTTCATCCGCGTCGGTCAATCCCGACTTGTTAATAAGCATCATTTCATATAAATTATCCATGCCGGTAGTATATCATATTATTTTTCATAAAACAGCTGAAATGTCAACCGGAACTGTACCGAAAATTCTATTCCTTACCGCCGTTTCCCTTCTTATCTTGGGAATAAGTTTAATATTTGTTTATTTCCGGACTCTTAAAAATACTCTTGTTTCGCCTGTTGCCGACTCTGTCATTAAAATTGAACGAACCCTCGACAGGTATGCCTTTAATAATCTCAGTCTGGCAAATTTTACCGGTAATGAAATGGAAATTGGCGAAGAGATCCGCCCGTCCGGAAATTTTACCTCCCGGTTGCTGTTTTTTAATTCTGAAGGAAAAAAAACCAGCGCACTTGTAAACATCCCTCTAAAACAAAGACCGAAAAGCGTCATCTTACTATTACGGGGATTTGTAGACAAGGAAGTTTATCAATCCGGAATGGGCACTTCAAGAATCGGTGAACATCTGGCTGATAGCGGGTTCCTGACTATATCGCCTGATTTTCTGGGTTATGGTCAATCTGCTTCTCCATCAGCAAATCCGATGGAAGAAAGATTCCAAACCTACACAACCGTCCTGCAACTGTTAGAATCTCTTCCTCTTTTGCCTCAGGCGGTAAAAAACGCTCTTCCTGAATATCCCTATACAGTTGATCCTTCCTCAATCGGATTGTTCGGACACTCAAACGGCGGACATATCGCTTTGGCGGTACTGGAAATAACCGGCGCGTCTTATCCCACAGTTCTTTGGGCACCGGTAAGCAAACCTTTTCCCTATTCTATCCTTTACTATACTGATGAATTCTCCGATAAAGGATATGCTCTGAGGAAGTTAGTTTCTGATTTTGAATCCTTTTACCAAAGTAGCAAATATTCAATTGATAATTATTTTGACAATATTAATGCGCCCATCGAACTGCATCAGGGTGAGTCTGATGAAGAAGTACCTATCTGGTGGTCGAATGAATTGTATGAAATGTTAAAAGAAAAAAACAAAAAGATCGATTATTTTACCTATCCGGGAGAAAACCATAACTTCAATAAAGGCTCCTGGAACACACTAGCTTTCAGAACATTAAATTTTTACAACCGGTTATTCCCATAAATTACATTACTTGAGTACCTTCGGTAGAGTATCTTCAATTTCTTTCCATGACGATATTCTTATCAGATTTTTTTTCGCTTTAAATTTGTTCCAGGGCCGGTCAAAAAGTAACACCGGTATGGGCATCTTCAAGGCAATCTCCAAAGCATCTTCAATAAAAACGCAAATCTTGTGTTTTACGGCAATATCTGCTTTATATTCAGCATCGCTTGAAAATCCTTTTCTGCTGTTGAATAAATCCAGTTCTGCCCCTTTTACCCAATAACCGTGCTTTTCAAGCCACTTTATGGTTATTTCCCTAACCTCAACCGGCCGGGCTGTCACATAATGGATTTTATATCCTTTGCTCACCCAATTATTTATAACCCTGACACTGTCATCAATTGGCGGAAGATTTAACTGAAACTCCTCATCAAGAACCAACTCATCGATAAAATTAACAATTTTTCTTCCGGGAATATTCTTATTCTCTTCAATAATTTTATTCAAATAATAAAATTCACTAATCTGGTGAATCTTTATATCGGTTTTATATTGGATATTAAACTTATCAAGGTAAGCCGGATATGAATCGGAAATTACATTATCTATATCAATTCCAATCTTAACCGCTTTTTTCAAATTCTTTTTTTTCATTACCAACTCCCGTATATGGTTTGACCGGCATTACTTTTGTCCCCTTCTCCATGTCTTCAACCGTATAGCCCTGCTTTTCAATTTCTTTCCTAATTCGGTCCGCCACTTCATATTTTTTCTGTAGTCTCATCGTTTCTCTTTTATTAATAAGTTCCAATATATTCGGTGGAACTTGATATTCCTTTTCTGTTTCAATCCCGGATAATCCCAGTCCCAATACTTCATCAAATAAAAGCAGCAGGTCATATTTATCACCTGGCGGAATATTACTTTTCACCGCTTTCCATAATACCGACATCGCCCTGCTTGTATTCAAATCTTCATTAATGCTTTCCACAAATTCCTCCCTGAATGCATCAGCTTTATTCAGTTTTTCCTCGGATATTGAAACTCTTTCACCTGACTGCATCGATCTTTTTAATTGCGCTGTGATATCGGTCAATTCATCGTATGCAATTTGGGAAGCTATCATACTTTTCCAAGTGAAATTCTGCTGTTGTCGGTAGGATGAGGTTAAAAACAGGTATCTTAAGGCTAAAGGTAGAAATTTCCGCTCCGCCAAATTTTTTAATCGCAGGAAGTTTTTTTTTGACTTGCTCATTTTTTCTCCTTCAACCAACAAATGGCCGGCATGCAGCCAGTATCGGACAAATTGTTGACCGGTAGCTGCCTCGCTTTGGGCAATTTCATTGGTATGGTGTATCTTTATGTGATCAACACCTCCGCTGTGGATGTCAAAAGCCGGACCCAAATACTTCATCGACATGGCCGAACATTCAATGTGCCATCCCGGAAAACCTTTACCCCAGGGACTGTCCCATTCCATCTGCCGCTTTATGCCTTCCGGAGTTTTTTTCCATAAGGCAAAATCGGTTATATTTTTCTTACCCACAGTCATTTCCACTCTGGCTCCGGCTCTTAGTGATTTTTTAAGTTCCTGAAAATTCTGTCCCGTCATTTTACCGTAATCGGGCAATTTACCCGTATCAAAATATACCCCGTCTTCAATTTCATAAGTAAAGCCTTTATCTTCAAGTGTTTTAACAAGACCAATCATTGCCTTAATTTCTTCCGTCGCCCGGCAGATAATGTCAGGTTTTTTAATATTTAGCTTATTAAGCGTATGCATAAAATCATCGGAATAAAATTTGGCGATTTCCCAAACAGTCTTTTTCTCCCGGCTTGCTCCTTTCCCGCTTCGCCGCGAGGCAAGTTCCATTTTATCCTCACCGGTATCACTGTCCGAGGTTAAATGTCCGACATCGGTAATATTCATTACCCGTTTTACCTTAAAACCGTTAAATTCCAGTGTTCTTTGCAGAATATCGGCAAAAATATATGTCCTGGCATGTCCAATATGGGCATAATCATAAACAGTCGGTCCGCAGGAATAATAACCGACGTTTTGCGGATTTAGAGGTTTGAATTCTTCGACCCTCCGGTTTAGAGTATTATATAGTTTTAGTTTTGACATTATCATCCTGTTTTAATATTCTTACCAACCTCCAAATCGGTCGATCGGGGTTTTTTCCTCTTTAAACCTCCTAATATCCCCCTTCGTATCCCTGTCGGAACAACTATTGCTTTTTTCTGCTGTTTTTGCGCTTCAACGGCTTTGGCTTTTTTCATCTCTTCATCCCTGATATTTTGTTCATAAACTGAAGGTTTTTTAGCCGGGACAGCCGGTTTCAGATGGGCCGGTAATGCGCTTTTTATTACTTTTTCGGCTTCTTCCAATCCCGTTTTTTGTTCTTTTTCAAATTCCTGCCGTTTCTTCTCAATCTCACTTTCTGACAAATTACCCCCGAGATTTTTTAGGTAATCGGAAAATTCGTGGCTGGCACTATGAGTGCCGGTAGTCTGTTCTATTAATTTAACCGGATCAACAGTTTCGGCCATCTGACCGGCAGACTCCTTAACAAATTCCGCTCCTCCTTCAATTATTGATCTGATTATTTTCTTTCCCGCAGCCATATTATTTAATAAATAATTATACTCAGAAAAAACCGAGTTTTATTTTTGCTTCCCTGGTCATTTTTTCTACCGACCAGGGCGGTTCAAATGTCAAATTTACCTCAACTTCGGTCACTCCCGGAAGCTGTCTCAATTGCTGTTCGACCGGCTCCCGGATAAGATCAAAAAGGGGGCATCCCATGGTTGTCAAAGTCATAAGAACCGCAACTTTTCCGTTTTTATCCATTTTAGCGTCATAAATAAGGCCCAAATCAACAATTGATATGCCAAGTTCCGGGTCAGGTACTTTTTTCAACTGTTGAATCAGTTTTTTTTTGGACAGCATTAAAATTCCCTCCTCCCCTCCAGAGCCCTTCCCAATGTTATCTCATCGGCAAACTCCAGATCCGCACCGACCGGCAACCCGTGCGCTAATCTGGTAATTTTTAATGAATTTAACCTTGAATTTTGGGATTTAAGATTTGAGATTTCGCGTTTGACGTACATGGCTGTAGCTTCACCTTCCATATTGGGATTGGTAGCCAGAATTATTTCCTTTATTTTACCGGATTTTATCCTGTTAAGAAGCTCTCCGATTTTTAATTCATCGGGACCGATATTGTTTAGAGGATTAATGGCTCCGTGAAGTACATGATAGGTCCCCTTGAATTTTCCGGTTTTTTCAAATTGAAGAATCTCAATCGGGTTTTCAATAACACAAACCGTCCTTTCATCCCTGGCTTCATCTGAACAGATAGGACAGGGATCAGTTGAGGAAATATTAAAACAAACTGAACAGTAAACGACTGATTTCTTTAAGCTTACAATATTCTTCCCGAAATTCTCAAGCTCAAATTGGGGCATATGGAGAAGATAAAACGTCAACCGGCTGGCTGTTTTCGGTCCGATTCCCGGCAGTTTTTGAAAATTCTCAATCAGAGTCTCGATGGTTTTTGGTAAAAATGACATGGGGTTTTGTCATTTATTTTACCATTTTCTTCATTTCCGAAGCTATCAGGGTGGCAATGGAAGAAACGTTTAATTTGGAAAAATATTTAACCTGTGGAATATCAATTGTATCCGTAACCCAAATTCCGTCAATCGGCGAATCCTGTAATATTTTATCCGCTCCTCCGACAAAATCGGCATGGGTTGCCGCTGCAATCACTTTCCGGACTCCTTTTTCCTTAAGTTTATAAGCCGCATTCATCAAAGTTCCTCCGGTTACAATAGCATCATCAACGATGATGGCCGTTTTGTCCTTAACCTCACCGACAACCCTCATGTTTAATATCTTATGGGGATGGTCAAGGTCCCTCTTTTTTTCAATTAAAGCCAACGGCAAATCCAGGCTTTCGGCAAAGCGTTGGGCTCTTTTTAACGCTCCGGCATCCGGAGTAATTATTACAACATCCTCATTCAGCTTTTTTACCAGATCATAAAATACAGTTAATCCGGAAAGGTGGATAACCGGTATTTTAAAAAAACCGACGATTGATTCACTATGAAGCTCAACTGTAATCAGCTTGTCAAAACCCACAGTTTCAATTAATTTGGCCACCACCTGGGCGGACAGGCATTCTCCCGGCCGGTGGATCCTGTCCTGACGGGCATAACCGTGGTAAGGCAAAACCGCAATCATTCTTCTGGGTTCTCCCCGCTTAACAGCATCACCCATCAAAAGAAATTCCATCAGGAATTCATCGACCGGGTTGGATAGAGACTGGATAATAAATACGTCTTTTTCTTCAACATCTTCTTCAACTCTAACCCGGCATTCGGAATCGGCAAATCGTATAATTTCCACGTGGCCAAGTTCCATCTCCAAATGAGAAGCAATATTCCGGGCCAACTCCGGATTGGAATTTCCCGCAAAAATAATAGGCTTCATTATCCATCTATTATTAATTGTTATCTCAATTTTTGCAACAGGGATATTTCCGTAAGGTTTTCTTGACAGGGATAATAAGTATGATAAATTATGAAAGCCTATGATCCCGGAAACTCCCATACCTGTTAAAGAAGCAATCCGCATCGCTCCGGTAGACCCGATGGCAACCGGCGGCCAGGTTACCCTCTATGCCAGACAGGAAATTGATAGATGGCGAACGGAAGATGAAAATTTCCAATTATCTTTTGATAATTTGACCGAAAGCATAAATCCCGGGGAAAAGGATGCTTTCATATTATATCTGGCCTCAATGGCCATCACCCTGCAAAACTACTCCCGCTCTCCGGTTGATAATCAAAATGAGAACTTAAGAAGAACCGCAGAAGGACAAATCGGCCGCACTCTTTTTAACATGCTGTCTAAACCTGATGTTCAAACGGAAATCCAGGCAGTTAATAAAACCTGGCATGCGTATAATAAGAGCCACCGGTTCCGTCCGGAATCCGATAACGGCCACAATATAGAAACAAAATCTCCGGTGCCTTCTGAAAAAGAACAGGACCTGTTACCTCTGGGCCGGTGGTTATTAAAAAGATTATTTGCGTTTGAGCAAAAATTAATAACAGAAGAAAGACCCCCTGAAATAAGGGAATATATCGGAATTCTTGAGGAAGCCTTATCTATTTGCCGGGAAAACGGTATAAAACGGCCTCCCCTTTATAATCTGATTATCGGCAATATTGATCTGACCGGCGAATTGGAGCCCGAATACGCTGACGTGGCGGAAAGAATGGGCCAGGACGGATTGAAATGGCACAGAATAATGGACCGCGCCAATGCTTATGAGGAAATGATAAAAAGAGCGCAAGAAAATTATACCGGATATCAGGCTCTGGGATTAGGCTGGCGGGGGCTTCGTGACCGGCACGAACAATACCTGGCCAGATACGGTTTGACCGGATATATTCATGAAGGAAAGCTTGACGGAACTTTTATCAGCTACGCGGCCACCGATGCTTTTCTCAGATCATATCTTCTTAGCCGGCTTGTCCTTCGTAAAGAAATTAAAGATGAGAGGTTTCACCCCCGCCTTCTGTTCCCGACACCCGGTTTTACCATGCTGGCCAAACTGGCTGAAAACGGATTGGAAATGGAAACAATCGAATATGTCACACAGGCTGAGGAAAATTTCTTCTTTAATCCCGGTAAACTGAAGGAATTTCTCCAACAGCCTGAAAATGATGACGTTTTGATTATTGATCTGCAGTTTATTAATAATCCCGGATCAAAAATTGTGCCTGCCGAACAGTTCAAGAAAGTAATAGACGTTATCGCCGATCATCAGGGCAGAAAAGGCGCCAAAATAATCATTGTTAATGACGGTGCTTATTTGGGTATGGCCTATCCGGATAATCAGGATAAAATTAAAACGCTTGGCGAAATTCTTAATGGGTACAACAGAAGAATCGACATTCTGCCGATGACTAAAATTTATGGCCAACCCGGTTTACGGGACGGTTTCGGCGGAACCCCTGACAGATTCCTGGCGGCTCATGTTCCGGCAATAACCAAATTAATATGTCCCACTGTATCTTACCCGCTGATGTTTAGGGCTCTTGCCATTGGGGATTTTGTCAAACCGGAAGACCAGGCTGTATATTTTGAAATGCTCAGTACCCGCCAGGAAAAATTGCTTGACGTCTTGAGAAGAACCAGACCGGATATTTTTGATATTGACCGCTCATTTATTGCTCCCGACCAACCCGGAGAAAAAGGTGCTTTTTATCTTTTTGTGCCGATAAGAAAGGGCATCAATCCCCTCTATATTCCCGTTATGACCGGATTATTCGGCAACCTGGATGACACTTTTTATCTTCACGACCGAACCAAAGAAGACATCCCGCCCCAAAGATATCTCCGCTTGGCCTTGGGAATTGAATCCTTCTCAGACGAAAAACTGGAAAAACTTGAGAAAGATCTGATTATTTGGAGAGAGCTTTATCAACAAATCCTGAAACCGGTTGTTGGAAAACGGAAACAGTAATCAGGCCGATAGCGAACTTAGAAAATCAATCCGGGTTAATACATCAATCGGCTTTCCTTTTTTATCCGTAATAATCACCATTTCCTTATCCCGAAGAGCCGATACCAGCTGGGCTTCCGAAGCGGTATCAGGAAGCGTTATAAAATCCCTGTCCATAATCTCCTCAACCGTCACCGGAATTTTTGCTTTGCCATAAAGACTTTTTATCAGTATCGACTCGGTTATGGTCCCGATCACTTTTTTACCTTCCATAACCGGCAGCTGGGATATTTGAAATTTCTGCATCATTTTGATGGCTTCCCGAGGTGTTGACTGTGATTGAACGGTAATAAAATGCAGTTTTTTATTAAGAAGCTGCCGGACACTTTCATCTTCCCCGTCCAGAAAGCCGTGGTCCCTCATCCAATTGTCATTAAAAAATTTAGTCAGGTAGTTCTTGCCTGAATCAGGTAAAATAACCGCCACAATTCCTTCTTTTATCCTTCTGGCAACCTTTCTGGCTCCGGCTAAAGCCAGCCCGGAAGAACCTCCCGCCAGAATCCCCTCTTCCCGGGCCAGCTGCCTGGCTGTTATGAAACTTTCTTTATCGGAAACAACAATAACGTCATCAATTACGGAAAAATCCATCGTTTCCGGCAGGAAATCTTCACCGATACCCTCAACTTTATAGGTGGTCAGAATTTTGGGAAGTTTGCCGGTTTTGAAATAGTGGTAGTAAACACTGCCTTCGGGATCGACTCCGATTATTTTTATCTTATTATTCTTTTTTTTCAGATACCGGCCAACTCCGGAAATGGTCCCTCCTGTTCCCATGCCGATAATCACATGCGTCACTTTGCCTTCCGTCTGTTCCCAAATTTCCGGACCGGTAGTCATAAAATGAGCTTCAGGATTGGCCGGATTCGAATACTGATCCGGTTTAAATCCGCCTTTGGTTTCCCGTGTAATTTTTTCTGAAACATTGTAATAGCTGCGAGAATCTTGCGGTTCTACCGCTGTTGGCGTCATTATCACTTTGGCTCCGTATGCCCGAAGCAGGTTCCTTTTTTCCTCGCTCATTTTATCCGGCATGACAAAAATTGTCCGATAACCTTTTATCGCTGCTGCCATTGCCAAACCCACTCCGGTGTTGCCGCTGGTCGGCTCGACAATGGTTCCTCCTTTATTTAAATTTCCCTCTTTCTCCGCTTTCTCTACCATCGGCAGCCCGATTCTGTCCTTGATGCTTCCACCGGGATTAAGAAACTCCAGCTTAACAAGCATTAAAACCCTGGGATTGGGATTAAGTTTGTTTATCCTGACCAGAGGAGTATTGCCGACAACCTCAAGAATATTATTGTAATACATAAAAAAACCTCCCTATATTTCCGGGAGGCGTTGTGAACCTTTATAAACCTATCCAAAAACCTCCCCGTTTATGCGGGAGTTTTAATACAACAGAGTGATATAAGGCTGAAATTCATTAGATTAAAAATAATATAATTTTACCATTCTGTCAAGTTTTAACAGAACTTATTTGAATTTTACCCAAATCATCCCTCGGTCCGTCAATGCTAAATTCCTTTGATGCCTTCATCTGAAGTTTGATAATTTCCAGGTAGTTTTTCCCTTTTCCTCCGGATGAACCCGAGACCAGGCAAAGGTCGCCGACTTTTCCTTTTACACCGCGGCCGACTGTATTTAAGGCAAAATGGTAATTATTATTGACTCCGATCCTAACAATCGAAGAGTTAACAACTTGAGAAGAAAGATTGCTTTTCCTAATCGTTGTTTTTAAATTGCCGTAGCCGTCAACTGAAGCAATTGCAAATTGCGGCACATCAGGAATTTTACCGATGTCTATCGGTTTGCCTAATCTGTTCAAATCACCGTTTAATATTGCCATTGTAGCCTCCGGGTAATAATCTCTTGACCGGAATTGCGTTCCCTTATTGGGTACTTTAACAATCCACAATCCTTTTAACCTGTCTCTGATATATGAAAGATTATAACCGGCATATACGGCAAATACCGGTATACCGTTATCCAAAATCCCGCAGACAAACGGCTGGCGGTTTTCACCGATCCATTTGATATCCCCCCGCGGAGCCGTGTTGGAAAAAACTACCAGATTTTTATGTTCACTATGAAGACTGTCCTGGGCAATCCAAAAACCTGTTTCAATTGTGGAAAAGGCGTAAACCGGATGATCCGTAACAACTTTTATTTTATTGAGTTTGTCAAAACGGAAAAAATGGTTCCTGACTTCCATAAAAGCATGATCGGTCGTATAACTTCCCCCGTAATCAGCTATTACTTCGATATGAAGGCTGTTGGGTGCAATTTTAGCGGGTTTTTGGTAGTTCCACTCGAAGTTATTTGTTAAAGACATGAACCAAATTTGTGTTAATCTGTAAACTCTGGCTCCAGAATAACTTAATACTTAAATAATTGCAATAACTTATTCAGGTTCCTTCCTGCCAGCTGGACAGATAGTTTTTCTGCTCTTTGGTCAACTTGTCAATTTTAATACCCATTGCAACGAGTTTTAATTTTGCGATTTCCCTGTCTAAATTTTCAGGAAGCCGGTAAACTTTATTTTCCAGTTTCCCCCTATTTATTACCAGCCATTCACAGGCTAAGGCCTGATTGGCAAACGACATATCCATTACTTCGGCAGGATGCCCCTCTGCTGCCGCCAGATTGATAAGCCTCCCCTCGCCCAAAAGGTACCGCCTGCTGCCGTCTTTTAATATATACTCATCAACGGCAGGCCTGATCCGGCTTTTTTTTGTTGCCTGTTTTTCCATTTCTGCGACATCAATCTCCACGTTAAAATGTCCGCTGTTTGCCAAAACTGATCCGTCTTTCATTTTTTGAATATTTTTCCACGTGATTACGTTTTTATCACCGGTTACAGTTACGAAAATATCTCCGATCGGGCTGGCATCGCTTATCGGCATAACCGTAAATCCGTCCATTACCGCTTCAAGTGCTTTAACGGCATCAACTTCTGTAACCGTAACTGATGCCCCCATCCCTCTGGCTCTTTGTGCCAAACCCCGACCGCACCAGCCGTAACCGCAGACAACAAATTTTTTTCCTGAAAGAAGCAGATTGGTTGCCCGCATGATTCCGTCAATGGTTGATTGCCCGGTTCCGTAACGGTTGTCAAACATGTGCTTGGTCATACTGTAATTCACCGCCATAACCGGAATTTTTAAAGCGTTATCCCTTTCCATCGCTTTTAGCCTTATTACACCGGTTGTTGTTTCCTCATTGGACCCGATAACTTCGGCAAGCTGATTCACCCGATCCTTATGTAAAACGGAAATCAGATCCCCCCCGTCGTCCATGGTAATTTGCGGCCGCTGGTCAAGAATTGCTTCAATATGCCGGTAATAAGTTTTCTTATCTTCGCCCCTGACGGCAAAAACGGGGATGTTAAAGTCTGACACAAGTGAAGCGGCAATTTCATCCTGGGTTGACAGGGGATTACAGGCACAAAGATATACTTTGGCTCCTCCCGATTTTAATGCCAGCATCAGATTGGCTGTTTCGCTGGTTACATGAAGACATGCTCCGATATTGATCCCCTTTAATGGCTTATCCTTATCAAATCTATTGCCTATGAGTGTCAAAACCGGCATGTGTACCTGCGCCCATTCGATTTTTCTTTTGCCGGTCCGGGCGAGTTTTATATCGGCAATATCATACATATTTGATTTTTTCATACAAAATCGGACAGAAAATACCGTTTATTATAATCCCTTTTGAAAAATTAGCCAATCACGGTAAATACCTAAGTCAGTGCCAATTCTTCCCCGTAATTATCCCGGTAGCGTCTGGTAAACTCAGGCACAGTGAAATAGTGTGTGGTTGTTCCGTATTTTTCAACAGTATATGCTGATGTAACCGATCCCATTTGGGCACAGGTTTTTACCGGAAAACCTCTTAAATAACCGGCGACAAATCCTGCCCGGTAAGCATCTCCCGCTCCGGCCGGATCCGATGCATGCTTAACTTTTGAGCTTTTAATTTGAAATAATTTCCCGTTTCTGCTTACTGTTGACCCCTTTTCGGCCAGAGTAGTAATGATTATTTTATCCTTAAAATGTTTGTGTAAATTAAAAATTCCGGTCTTTTTTTCCATGACATCAATTTCATAATCATTGCCGATTATTATTTCCGCAGCAGTAAAGGCTTTCAGCAAATCAGGACCGGTAAACCAGGGAAGCTGCATACCGGGATCAAACAGGTAGGGAATTCCTTTATTCTTATGCTCCAGGCTGAATTTTAACATGGCTTTCGGATTATGCGGAGCAATTATGGCAAAATCAATTTTTCCGTGAACAAGATCCGTTGATAACTGATCGCTTAAACTGTCCGCTCCGGTGTAAAATCCCCAAATCTGGTTATCGGACTGATCAGTTATCCCGAAAGCCGCTGAAGTCTGGAATTTATTAATTATTTTGATATTTGAAGTATTGACTTCAAAACGCTCTAAAAACTTCCGGTAAGGTTCAAAATCATCTCCGGCCATACCCAATATGGCGGATTTTATATCAAGCAGTGAAAGTGTGTAGGCAATATTGCCGGCCGTACCTCCGAATCCTTTCCTGAAATTATTTACCAGAAAAGACACATTGAGCATGTGGATTTTATCAGGCATGATGTGGTCGGAGAATTTTCCGGGGAAATCCATTATCTGGTCGTAAGCCAGAGATCCCGTAACAAGTACCATAAACTTTTTTTTTATTTTTCAGCCCCGCCCATTAAACCCTGCAAACCTCCCGATATCTCAGTCAGTTTTCTGGCGGCAATCTCCTGCGATTTGCGGATAGCCTCAGCTATTGCCTCCTTTGCCCGGTGATGTTCCTCACCGTCAATAACCAACTCTTTAATCTTCTGATCACCGCTCATAACAACCTTTACTCCGTTTTTCTCAACAGTTACTTCTTCCTGGGCAAGCATCTGCTGCATTTTCAATGCCTGTTCCCGCATTGACTTGAGATCTCCTATTGCTTTAAAAGGATTAAACATTTTCAAAAAACCTCCTTTCTTTCTATTACCTTACAAGTCTTATTATTTTATATCTTTCCCCTCGCACCATTCAACTACGGCTGTTTCCAATGGCAGCTCGGGCCGGCTGGCAAATTTTAAATCTGTATAAACCCGCGAAAACATTCTGATTGCTTGGATTACCCCGTTTCCGGCATAGATTTTTCTGATATCAGCTGAAAGATCCGACTGCTTAACTTTATGCAAATCCAGAAGAATTTCATGCAGTACATTGAGTATTGTTGTAACAAACAGCCGGAAATCGGATCCTCTTTCCCCCATTAAGCTGATTGATTGAAGCAGCTGATTAATGTCTTTCTTTCCCAATAAAATCAGAAAATTCTCCGGTGTAATGGTACCTTTGCCAAGTAAATATGAAACATCCTGCAAAGTAATTTTATTTTCACCAATTACCTGTTCCAAGATTTTAGTGGCATCCCGGAAAGATCCGTCTGCGTGCCGGGCAATCAGTGACAGAATTTCATCGTCAATTTTTAACTTTTCTCCGCCGACTACCCTTTTGAGAGAATGGATGACTTCATCAATATTTGCTTTATGAAACCGGAATACAACACAGCGTGATAAAATCGTTTCCGGCAGTTTATCTGGCTCAGTTGTTGCCAGAATAAAAACAGCGTGAGCGGGAGGTTCTTCCAACGTTTTTAACAACGCGTTAAAAGCTTCATTAGTCAGCATATGGACTTCGTCAATAATGTAGACTTTGAATTCTGCCGAAACCGGAGCCAGTCTTATTTTCTCTTTAAGATCTCTTATTTCATCAATGCCCCTGTTTGAAGCCGCATCAATCTCAATTATATCCATATGACGGCCTGATAAAATCTCCCGGCAATTTTCGCATTTATTGCACGGTTCATTATATTTTTTTGTGCTTCCTGTCAGCGCTTGTTCCTTAGGGTTAAGACAGTTAAGCGCTTTAGCAATTATTCTGGCAGCCGATGTTTTACCGGTTCCCTTGGGACCCGAAAATAAATAAGCATGCGGTCTGTAAGAAGATGCCAGGGTTCCAACCAGCTTATCACGCACGGAAGTTATATCCAATTCAGCTAATTTTTGCGGCCGGTATTTTAAATAAAGTACCATAAGTTACTTTTTATTCCTGGTCATGATGATATCCCAGTAAATGCATTACTCCGTGAATAACCAATTCTTCTATTTTATCATCAACCATTTTGTTTTCCCGTGATGCTTCCTCAATTACCTCAGGATAGGAAATTACAATATCACCCAAATGAAGAATATCATCCGGAGGATCGACAAATTTCGATCCGTATTCGTTATCAATTAGAGGAAAAGACAAGACATCGGTAGTTTCATTCTTCTTGCGGAATTTCATATTTAAATTCCTCATTTGACGGTCTCCGACAACGGAAATACTGATCTCGGTTTTTCCCTTTACTTTTTTCCCAATAAGAAATTGCTCAATCGCCCCTCTTATTCTTTTCCGGTTAACCTTGTAATGTGAATCGGTTTTAATAAGAACATTAACCATTGTCTATTTGTTTCTTGCCCTTCTTCTGGCACGCGCCCGCCTGGCTATTTCTTTCTTCGCTTCCTTTCTGATTTCGGCCGGCTTCTGATAGAATTCTTTTTTCTTAAATTCCAAAAGAAGTCCTTCCGCAATTACTTTTTTAGTAAATTTACGGATAACGGAATCTGAAGTATCTCCCGGTTGAGCTTTAACATAAATCATGAATGTAAAAAACACCTCCTTCTTTGCCCGCCGTAGCTTTCTTGGTCACCATAGCTTTAGCGAAGGTGACAGCGAAGGCTTAAAGCTTTCTGCAAAGGCGGGTTTCAAATCTGCCAACCTGATGCTGCTCCTTCCCATCCTCCCAATATGTGCATATGCAGATGGAAAACAAGCTGGCCGGCACCATTACCGTTATTAACTACTATCTTATACCCCTTATCATTCAGACCTAATTTTCCGGCAACGGCTGATGCTTTTACCAGAAAATTGCCCATTAATTCCTTATCATTATTATTAATATCGATAAGTGAACTGATATGCTTTTTCGGTATTACCAGGACATGAACCGGCGCCTTGGGATTAATATCATGAAAGGCCAAAATCAGCTCATCTTCAAAAACTTTTTTTGAAGGAACTTCTCCTTTTACTATTTTGCAGAAAATACAGTCATTCATTTTTTAATACGTTTACAATTTCTCTTAATGTTAACTTCGTCGGTTTGCTTTCCGGATTTTTAATTGATCCGTTAAGAATCATTTTCCGGCTGGAGTGCAAAAACCAGGTTGCTTCCTTATCCAATTTTCTGAATATATTGTAACATGCCGTCAAATCCGCCTCAGATTGGGGCAATGATTTTATTCTGACATAATCTTTCTTCGGATCTTTTCTGACGGCCACCGTAAAACCCGTTCTCTGGGCAATTCTGATTACCTCATCATTTACTGTTTCCAAAGCAATACCCTTTCCCCATTTGGTCTTAAATTCAATGCCTTTTTTATCGATTTCATTTTCCGCCCAGACTTTGTTCTGAAAGTTTTTATAAATTCCGTCCAGTGTCAGTAAGCCCAGTTCAACGATTTTTAAGGGTTCATCCGAAAAAATCAGCTTCCATCCGTCAAATATCGCTACCAGTCCGAAATCATAATAATCGGACATGGGATTAGGAAAGTATACTTCCCTGAAATGATCGATATCATTAACCACCTCAACAAGCCTCTCCATAGGAGCATCATTTCCGGCCGTACCTTTCTTTTTTTTATTTACCGCGGATTTGTTTTTAAATATAAAATCAAGAGTTAATTTGGCCGCGCAGGTATCTTCATCGGTCTGATGATGGTCTAACTGTCCCATACCGGTATCAACATGCAAAATATCCGGATCACTGTCGACAATTTGATTTTCAAAACTTTTTCCGGCCGGTACAAATCTGACTTCAGCCTCCTTCCATTCCGGTAAAAACCTTTTCAAAAGCCATACTGATGTAATGGCATCAACATCAGGAGCAAAATGGGTAACAATAATTTTCACCTGATTATTTTAAATTCTTATGAACATTAATACAAGTTAATTCGGGGAAAATTGAAGTTTAATTTACTCCTCAAGAGTTAAATCGATATCAAGCTCCGGCTCCAGGTTAGATTTTGACATTTCGTCAAATTCAGCTTCAAATCCGGACAGTTCCTCTTCCATTTCATTCAAATCCTCCTTAATTTCAAGGGAAACCGGCACTGTGGCTTCAATGGCCGTTTGGGTATATCCGTTGTTTCTGTTGACAATATTAACTACCGTAAAGAGCACAATGAAAAGTATGACAGCTAAAAAAGTTGCCACAACCAGGCTTTTATCAGTTGATATGTTAAAATGACCGCTGATTTTTTGGTCTTCCATAAAATTTAACTTTCCTGCAATAAATTATAACTCTGTTACTTCAGGTTCAATTTCAACCTGCTCGTTTAACCTGGTCGGTATGGGTATTCTGGTCGGTTTTGGCATTCTGGACGGTCTATCAATCCTAGTCGGTTTCAATTTTCTCTGTGTGCCGGTTGTTGCTTCATCGGGTACACCGGAAGGCAATTGGGATCTTAAAGATCTGAAAATCTCACGTAATTTCATGAGAATCTGCCTGACAGTCAGATTTATATCCCTGGCCAATTGGAGATTATTATCACTGATTTGAGCTCTTCCTGATTCAGTACTGTTTTTTTCCTGGTCAAGTTTGTCAAATGCCGTTGCCAGATCATTTTTTAATCCGGCTAAAATACTTTGAGCACTGGCAGTGTCAATTCCCCTGTCCTCAAAACTTTTAAGTTTGTCCTCAAATTTGTTAAGAAGGGCTTTCAATCTGTTTAACCGGTTTTCCAAAAGTTCCATTTGCCGTACCCTTAGTCTTGACCTGACTTCACCCCATGTAACTGCAACGGATTGCCTGTGAGCTCTTAAATCCCTGACGAAATTTCTAAGCGTACCGATATCATTTATCCCGGTAAGTTCCTCTTTTTTTCCGCTTACGTAAAGCAATTCTTCTTCAGCGTGAACCCTAATCCCGGCGGCTAAATCCTGACCGTAATTTTCAGATTGATCCCTTACTTTTTCCAGATATTGTGTCCATTTATCAAGATATTGTCCGACCGTTTCCTCCGATTTGTCAAAAAATTCCCCCTCTGCTGCCGCCATGTCCTTATTCACCTCATTTTTCACTCGGTTCAAGTCCTGTAAATCCTGTTTAATATCCTGTAAACTGCTGCCGGTTGCATCGCGGTTGCGGTATTGATTTATGGCGTCAAAAATGCCTTTTATACTGCCCTGAGCTGAATATACTGATGAAGTTTTGAAAAATGGAGAAGCTATTACTAAACCTAAGATGAAAAAAAACAGTATAAATTTTCTCATTTACCTTGCCTTGAGAAAATTATAAAGATAATTGAAAATTATTGTCAATACCATTAATATGCCTGGGCAAAATACCAGCGGTTAACGGCCGCTTTTGTGCAGTAAATACATTTCCCTTTTTCCTTTTTGGCATCAAGCGGCAGAATCCGGGTAGTGGCTTTGGTTTCCGCTTTAATTTTAGCCTCACATTCTTTATCTTCACACCAGAAAGCCCTGATTAATCCGCGTTTTCCTGTCATGATTTTTTTAAACTGATCGTAGCTATCTGCTTTATAAGTATTATCCAGTGTAAATTTTCTATGATTCTCGTAAGCCAGGCTTTGCATTTCTCCAAGAATTGCTTTAATTTTTATCTCTATTTGATCAATTCCGACAGTCCCTTTATCAAAATTATCCCTGCGGGCAAAAGTCACTGATTCCTTCTCCATTTCTTTTTGGCCGATTTCCAGACGGATAGGTACACCTTTAACTTCCCAATCATTAAAACGGCGTCCGACTGAAGCGGTAATATTATTATCACTCTTAACTCTGACGCCGGATTTTTCCAATATCCCCTGAATTTTTTCAATATATTCTGCCAATTTCTGATTTTCTCCGGAAGAAATGGCAATAATTACTGTCTGAATCGGAGCGACCCGGGGAGGAAGTATTAATCCGTTATCATCACCGTTTACCATGACAAGTCCCCCGATAGACCTGGTAGTAAAACCCCAACTGTTCTGCCAGGGATGTATTTTTTTACCTTCCTTGTTAAGAACTGTCCAATCAAAAGCTTTGGAAAAATTCTGGCCTAAATCATGAGAAGTCCCCCCCTGAAGGGCTTTCCCGTCCGGCATCAACAATTCAATGGAATATGTTTCTTTGGCTCCGGCGAATTTTTCAGTTTGACTTTTTATTCCTATCAAACCGTACATTGCTAAAAGTTCAGCATATGTTTTTTCGTATGCTTTAATCCCCCATAAAACCATCTCCCGGTTTTCACCCTCGGTAAGATGGGCACAATGGCCTTCCTGCCAGAGAAATTCCGAAGTCCTTAGAAAAAGATAGGTCCTTTTTTCCCAGCGGATAACGTTATTCCACTGGTTGATAAGAACCGGCAGGTCCCTCCAGGAGTGAAACCACTGTTTGTACATCTGGTACATGACTGTCTCCGAAGTCGGCCTGATTACCAGTTTTTCTTTTAAATTCTCTCCCCCGGCAATTGTCACTACCGCCAGATGAGGTGAAAATCCCTCAATATGTTCTTTTTCAAGGTTAAGAAATTTTTCCGGGATTAGCAAAGGGAAATAGGCATTACCGACACCTTTTTCTTTAATAAGCCCGTCAAGGAAAGTCTGAATTTTTTCCCAAACGGCAAATCCGTATGGTCTGATCACCATACAACCTTTAACAGGAGCATAATCAGCCAGTTCCGCCTTAAGTATGATATCTGTATACCATTCTGAAAGATTAACCGATTTTTTTTTAAGATCCTTTTTTTCAAACTTCTGCATCATTTAAACGATCCGGGATCGTCATGGGTTTTACCGGGAAAAAATTCTGATAAGATCGTTAATGGTAACCAGAATGATCAAAAACAGCAATATTGCCATGCCTATCTGATGAACGTACCGCTCCAGATTTGTCTTGATTCTTCTTCCGGTTATTCCTTCGATAACCACGAATAATAATCTACCGCCGTCAAGAGCCGGAAAAGGCAGAATATTGATGATGGCCAAATTGAGTGACAAAAGTCCCAGCATTTCCAAAACGGCATTCCTTCCGAATTTTATGGCTTCTCCCGTCATCTGGGCAATGCCTATCGGTCCGGCTACATCTTTGGATACCGATTGGAATGTCACCAGTTTCTGTAGCGTCGTCCCGATCCCTTTCAAAAGTTCCCAAGACAACACTAATGATTCTTTTAGACCGATAACGGGAGCTTCAATTAAGGAATATTTCTTTTCTTCAAAATTGGAAACTAATACACCCATCGGTCCCTGGTCTTGTGGAAATTCTGTTCTTGGAGTAATATCAACCTGTAAAATCCTGGATTCACGCATAATTTCCAGGGTAATTTCTTTCCCGGAATATTTCTTTGTAGTTTCAATCAACTTTTCAGTCGATGTTATTTTTATTTCTTCAGGGTTTGCTCCCTTCTCGCTGTCGATAATAAACTTTCTGATTATATCTCCCTCTTTAAGCCCCGCCTCATCAGCCGGAGCTCCCGTCAATACTTTTTCTATATGCACTTTTTCAGTCGGAACAAGTACTCCTTGGGTAAATATATAGGAAATAATCGCTATTGCCAGTAAAAAATTCATGAATACTCCGGCGGCAATTACAATTACTCTTTGCCATACCGGTCTTGCGTAAAAAGCTCTGTTTTTGGCAATTTTCTTTCCTGCAGTCTCTTGCTCTCCTTCTTCACCGTAAAGTTTGACAAAACCGCCAAAAGGTAAATAATTAATGGAATAAACGGTTTCTCCTTTTTTTATACCCATAAAACGGGGAGGCAAGCCGAAACCGAATTCCTCAACATATATATTGAATTTTTTAGCGGCCAAAAAATGGCCCAATTCGTGAACCAAAACCAGAACGGATAATATAAGAAAAAAAACAAATACCGTTAAAATCATAAGAAAAGTTTAATCTTAAGAGGAAATTTGATTATCTTAAATATTAATACAGAAAATTGTGCAATGCAATTTCTTCTCTTAAAATGAATTCTTCTACAAAGTCAACTGCTTTAGTATAATACTTGGAAATAATAAATCTAGATGAACAACAGTAATAATTTTAACATTGCCATTGACCCGGTTGAAATCCATATCCGCACATACCGGTCGCTTTTGAAATCAGCCGGGTTTGTCCGAGTAAGAAACCTGGAAGATTCCCACAAGAATATGAATTCCGTTCTTCATGAGAAAGCTTCCGCCGGGAAAATAGACACCGCTTCTTTTATTTATTCTCTTCTCCGTTTGCCCAATTGCATGTCCATGGTTAAAAAAATTATTCTCGGGCAATCCATCCGGGTTTTTAAAAATAACCGATTCAGCAAAATCGAAAGCTGGCAGGAAGTCGAAGCTGAAGGCCGCCGCAGAAAAATGTATTTTAACGGTAAGGATACTTTAGCTGTTTATATTGCTTCCGTTACTGATGTTGACGATCTGATTTCACTAACAACTGCCTTTCAGATTGAATGGAATAAACTGCATCATTTATTAAGGTCGGCTGAAAATGTTGTCAAAACTTTCGAATCTCTTCTTGAAAAAGATGATATTGTCAGATTTCAAAAAATCTGGACCGACGATTATCACAAATTCCTGACCGCCATTAAATTCAGGCGGGTCGATTTTAACATTCATCTTCTCTCCGGATCATACATGGAATATGCCAGAGCTACCCAATACTGGTGGGATCATATTGAAAAATCCATTTCGGGAATAAATTTTCTTGACATGCCGATATATTTCGTTTCTTCCAATACACATTCTCTGATCAATCTGATAACCCGATTTTCACTTGATGAAGAAAAAAATCTGATTGATTACCTTTATAAAAACCAGGATGATCAATTGATAAAAACCTGGGAAAATCTCAATAAGGATAACATTCACCCTGCCAGGGAATATTTCCTTAATTATCTGTCTAAAAAAGCACTTAGGGAAAATAAAGCCCTTAAGGACAGAAAGCTTAAACTGGAAAAAAAGTTGGGTATCTACCGCGTTCAGGCTAAACATAATTTGGATATCGATGCCCAAATAATACCCCTTTCCCAACTTCCCGGATCAAACCTGGGAAAACTTCTGAATACGGATTTATCGGAATTGAAAAAAAGTCATTCTCTAATTGTAAATATCGACTACCCGCTGGGATGGGCAGCTTATCAGGTTTTAACTGAAATCGGGCAAAATGCCGGCCAGGTCCTAGGTATATATATCATGGGTAAAGCTGCTGCTTTAAACGGTCAAATCGGCGATATTCTTCTGCCGAATACTGTTTATGACGAACATACAAAAAATACGTACGGCATTATCAATTGTTTTTCACTTGGTGATTTTAAAAAAATTTTTAAAAACGGACTGGTTCTGGAAAATCAGAAAACAATCACTACTAAAGGAACCTTCCTGGAATCAAAAACAATGCTGAAAAACTGGTTTCGCGACGGATTCACCGATATAGAAATGGAAGCCGGCCCATATCTTAATGCTATTTATGAGTTTATTTATTATAACCGCTATGAAGAAAATGAGTTTATTAACCTGACAACTACTCCTTTTGAATTGGGTATCGCCCACTATGCTTCTGACACTCCCTATTCTAAAGCTAAAAATCTGGGAGTCCGCACTCTTTCTTATGAAGGTGTTGAACCGACTTATTCCATCAGCCAAGTGATTTTGAAAAAAATAATTGAGCGGGAAATCAGATTGTTAAGGGAAAATGGGCAATAACAAAAGTTATACCTGATTCAGTTCTTCTTCTTTTTTATGGCGCAATATTTCTAACTCTGCCATCATTTCATCGGTGATATTTTGAATCTCTTTCTCTAGCCTTTTTCTGTCGTCTTCCGATATTTCTTTTGCCTCAAAACTTCTTTTTAAAGATGCCATAACATCATGCCTGACTTGTCTTACCATAATCCGGCCGCCTTCTATTTTAGTATTGGCCAGTTTGATAAATTCATCCCTTCGCTCCGAAGTCAAAGGAGGAATATTTATTCTAATAATGCTTCCGTCAACCGATGCGGTAAAACCCAAATTGGCACTGTTTATTCCTTTCTCTATATCCCCGATTACTGTCTGGTCAAAAGGAGCTATAATCAGGGACCGGACTCCTTCTGTCGTAATGGTTGCCAACTCCTGAAGTTTCAGATTCTGTGTTCCTCCGTATGAGGAAATAACCGTATTTTCAATCAAAGCCGGAGTCGCCCTGCCGGTTCTTATCGTTCCCAAATCTTCAATCAGAACAGCCACTGCCTTCTGCATCCTGCTTTTTACATCCAAGATCAAAGGATCTTCCGCCATAGTTTAACAATATCAGGAAAAAAGAATGTTAGCAATATACCGGGGTTAAAAAATATCTGACTTATTTTGTACTTGGTATTTCTTTTATGTCAAACCTGAAAGCATGGGTTTTATGTATAATACAATTATAAGTTTTTGGAGGATCTTGATCTGCTTCTACCTGCATAACCGGCGATAAGGTATGTCCTCCGGGATGCATATAAGTACTTGTTGGACAACGATAATAGGCGATAACAGAGCGAAATTCCGGTTCTTTCCCTTCCCCCGCCGGTCCTTCATCTGAATGAGAATACCTGATTTGCTCATAAAAACTCATATTCGGAGATCCTAAATTATAAGGATTATAAATAAATAAAATGGATTGATTATGCTAAAAAGAGGTAAGAATCCAAAAACTTGGGCTCCTTTCCCTTTATAAAGTAATAATTTATACTTAACCTCAAATGGCCAGTGAAAAAAAAGTAGTTCTGGAAATACAATCTGCAAAAACCGGTGAGGAAACTCCCGAAATGATGTCGCAGGTCTTCTCCTCGTTATTTGCCGGAGGCCACATTTCCTACTTTCGCCGGTTGTGGATTAAAGTAAGAACACTCTCTTTTGAAATAGCCTCTTACAACCAGCAAATCCGCTTTTATAGTGTTGTCCCGGATTCCTTCCGTGTATACCTTGAAAGCCAGTTAACCAGCCAGTATCCCAAAATTCTGATAACCTCTGTTCCGGACTACCTCGATCATATAATAAAAAGTCCTTTTTTGGCAATCGGTAATCTCCAACTGGCCAATTATTTTTATTATCCGATTAAAACATATAAAGACTTCCGCGATCTTGATCCTCTCTCATCTATAATCGGTGTCATGTCAAAATTCTCAAAAGACGAAAAAGGCCTGTTTCAGATCATAATTGAACCTCCCCAGTTCAATTGGCAGTCCATGGTTACCCGTATGGTTCTAAAAGGCATTCCTGATCCTACTTCCCGGGCACCGGAAAAAACCAGACCATTTCCTTTGGCAAGACTTATTGAAGAAAAAATTAATCATACCGGATACAGAACTTATATAAGACTGATGATCGGTGCTCATACCAATCAGGCTGCCTTAAGCCAGCTGACCAATCTGGCCGGCGCCTTCGGCGCATTTGCGCTTGGTGAGGGCAACCGCTTTATACTGCGAAGACCCCGCTGGTATTCCAAAAAAATTGCCTTTGACCGTCTCGTCAAAAGGGAAAAAAACCATTTTCCCAGACACCAGATATTAAATACCGAAGAACTGTCTACTATCTGGCATCCGCCCGGAAAAGTATTATCGGGCATTAAAAATATTTCCTGGGGCAGGTCCCTTCTGGGAGAACCGCCGCCCAATCTTCCCGTGGCCGCCGATCTTCAAGAAGATGAGAAAAAGGAGGTAAACTTTTTTGCCAAAGCTGAGTTCAAAAATCAATTGACGACTTTCGGAATTAAAAGGGATGACCGCCGGAAACATGTCTACATCATCGGTAAAACCGGTACCGGAAAATCAACACTTATTGCCAATATGGCCATAAATGACATGAGAAATCGGGAAGGCGTTGCCGTAATTGACCCTCATGGTGACTTATCGGAAACTCTTCTTGACTTTATCCCCTCTTTCAGACTGAATGATATCGTTTATCTTGAACCTTTTGACCAGATAAACCCATTCTGGATGAATCCGCTGGAAGTCAAAAATCCCGTTCATAAAGAACTGATTGCTTCAGGAATTGTCTCCATTTTTTCAAAACTCTACAGCTATTCCTGGGGTCCCCGGCTTGAATACATCTTAAGAAACGTCATTCTGACTCTTCTTGAATATCCCGATTCAACTCTGGTCATGGTTCCCGATCTCTTATCCGATCAGAATTTCAGGCAGAAAGTCCTTATCAAAGTTAAGGATAAAATTCTTCAGAATTTCTGGAGGAATGAATATGAAAAAATGCATCCCAGACTGAAAAGCGAAGCAATCTCCCCGATTCAGAATAAAGTCGGCCAGTTCGTTATGTCGCCAACCATCAGGCAAATTCTGGAACATCCGCACTCAACGATTGATCTTGAGGATATCATGGATCAGGGTAAAATCCTTATCCTTAATCTATCCCAGGGAAAATTAGGGGAAGACAATGCCGCTCTTTTGGGCGCCATGTTTATAACAAGGATCCAATTGGCGGCCATGAACCGGGTCAACATTCCCGAAATAAAAAGACGAGATTTTTATTTATATGTGGACGAGTTTCAGAATTTCGCCACAACATCATTTATAAAAATTTTGTCTGAAGCCCGAAAGTACCGCCTGAATATTGCTCTGGCCAACCAGTATATCGGCCAAGTCGATGAAGAGGTGCAAAAAGCCATATTCGGCAATGCCGGAACATTAATATCTTTTATTACCGGTGCCCAGGACGCCCAACTTCTGGCCCGCGAATACGGCCAGTGGTATAAAGAAGAAGACCTGGTCAACCTGGGCAGTTTCCAGATAATCATCAAACTGGCTATCGACAACCTCACTTCAATTCCTTTCCATGCCGTCACTTTGCCTTTGCCCAAATCAGTCAACCAAAACCGGGACAAAGTCCTCCGCCTGTCAAAGGAAAGATACACCAAAAAGACTAAAACCGGATAATTTTTCCATTTACATTTATTCAATGTCTCCGCGGGTTTTTGAGGGTTATTATATGAATACTATCCAACCGTCATGTGAGAAATACGATCATTATCATTACTGGTTCACATTTTCACGATCTGGTTGAAGATTTTACCGCAAATAACAAAGACCGTTTTAATCTGGAAAAAAGTGAAATAACTGTTAAATTTATTAACCTGCTTTAACCGATGATAAATTTTCTCCCCAAATCTTAACTGAAAGGGAATCCATATCTCACAACAGGGTTTAATCAAACAGAAGCAAATATTAACATCCGGGTAAAGTTTACTTCTCGCCCAATTGCATCCTGACAAATCTGGATACCGTTATATTCTCACCCAATTTACCGATTGTCTGCTTAATCATATCTCCAATTGTCAACCCCGTATCTCTGATATACTCCTGTTTAAGAAGTTCTTTGATATCTTTGGGATTCATTGAGGAAATCTGAAGGCACAGTTCATGCGCCAAATTTTTAAAATCATCCGTCCTGGCAACAAAATCCGTTTCGCACAAGAGTTCAATAAGAACTCCGATTTTTCCTTCTCCATGGATATAAGACTGTATCAGTCCGGCTTTTGTTTCCCGGTCCTTTTTCTTTGCGGATTTCTCAATCCCCCAAATATTTAGAAGTTCAACGGCCTTTTTTTCATCACCCGCAGCTTCCTCAAGCGCCTTCCGGCAATCCATAATGCCGTATCCTGTCAGCTCTCTAATTTTTTTTATCCGGTCAATTGTTATTTTCATTTTTTTATTTGTTCAGTTTTGGCCTTGCTTTTACCGGCTGGTTTCTCGGATTTTCCCTTACTTTTTAAGGAAACTTTTTTTTCCTTTTTTTCCTTCTTCTTTTCTTTTCTTGGTTTTTGTTTTAAAGCCTTTCCTTCCGCTTCTTTTTTAGCTGTAGCTTCTTTTTTCTCCATAACCTCCTTTTTCTCCTCTTTTACCGGCTCAACAGCTTTTATTTCTTTAATCCCTTCCTTTTTCTCGGCTATTTTCCTGCCTTCAAAATACGCTTCAACCATAAAATTCACAATATATGAAATGCTTCCTACGGCATCATCATTAGCCGGAATCGGATAATCAACCAGTGTAGGATTGGCATTGGTATCGACAATGGCAATTACCGGAATACCTCTTCTGTTAGCCTCTTTTAAAGCCGTATCTTCTTTAACAATATCAACGATAAAAACCGCATCCGGTAAACCGGTAAGACTTTCAACACCCGAATATATATCTTCAACACCTTTTAATTTTTTGTTTAATTTCACTACCTCATGTTTTGGATATTGCTCCCAGCTTCCGTCTTCCCGTTCTTTTCTCCATGTATGCATCTTGTCAATATTTTTTTTCACTTCTTCCCAATTGGTTATAAAACCGCCGATCCACCTGTTGGTCATATAAGGAATACCGCTTTTTTTAACAGCCTCGGTTACCACGCCTTTTGCCTGTCTTTTGGAAGCAATAAAAAGAATAATCTTGCCTTGATTTGCCAGTTCATAAATAAAAGCGGCAGCTTTTTTGAGATAAACACGTGTTTTCACCAAATCAATAATATGAACTCCTTCCCTCGGTTGATATATAAATGCCGCTGCCTTGGGATGCCAGCGGGCAACTTTGTGTCCGAAATGGCAACCGGCTTCCAAAAGATCCTTCAAAGATATTTCTCTCATAAATTTTCTTGGCCGGCCAAAGCTTCAAACGATGGCGCAGCTTATTGCGGCTGAATAAATAAAAAACGACAGAGATAAACCCTGCCGCAAAAATCATGTTTATCTCCTTAATCTGAAAACCGGATATCCCGATTCTATCGGGACAGGAGCCTACCGGCTTCTGAAAGTAAAGTTTATCTTAACAGACATATATTATTTTGACAATATGTAAACTTTTTAAAGAGTAAATTAACTCACTTCACCATATTGTTCATTTGCACCGGCTTGAGTTATCCTTTCGAAGGTACCTTTCTTTCTTATTTCAGAAATAGTATGTGCATTTATATAACTCATTCCTGATCGTAAACCACCTTCAAGATATACGACTACTTCACGAACAGGTCCGCGTAAAGGCACTTCTTTTTCTCTTCCTTCAGGAGCATCCTGCTCAGCATCAACTTCTGTATCTGAATATCTATCTTCATATATTCCGGAGGTTTGGATGATTTGATGACTATTTCTGGCTCTTATCCTGGCAGAATTAGATGCCATACCATCATATCGTTTAAATTTTTTCTTGCCTTTTGTTATTAATTTACCAGGCGTTTCCAGAGTTCCCGCAAACATACCGCCAAACATACCAATATCAGCGCCGGCAATCAATGCTTTAACTAAATCACCAGGATTTCTCATTCCACCATCGGCAATTACAGTAATCTTATTACTAACGGCAACTGCCGCTACACTCGCTATTGCAGATATTTGAGCTCTTCCAACCCCGGCCACAATTCTTGTATCGCATGCCCAACCGGGACCTATACCTACCTTAAGACCGTCAGCACCTTCTCCAATTAAAACTTTAGCTGCCTCTCCTGTAGCTATATTACCGGCAATTATCGGTACATTTATATTTCTATCTTTCGCTAACCTTCTAAGCATTTTCATCATATTTTCACTATCCCCATGGGCAATATCGATAATAATAAAATCAACTCCAGCTTCAACTAATTTATAAGTTCTTTCTACTTCAGCTTCTATATCTTTCACCCCAACAGCAGCCCCAACTATTAATTTCCCTTTATTATCCTTGGATGCATTAGGAAATTTCCTAGCTATCTGAGCATCCTTCTGGGTAAATACGCCAACCACTCTCCCTTCAGAAGATAAAACCGGAACCTTCTGAATTCTTTTTATTTTCATCACTTTCTCAGCTTCTTCAAGAGTTGTTCCTTCAGGTACTGTAATTAACCTGTCAGAAGGAGTCATTATAAGATGACCCTGCGTAGAATCATCATCAGTACTGTCCAAATCTCTATCTGTAATTATTCCTAATAAATTATTATCAGTATCCTGCACTAAAAAATAACCCGTCTTTTGCTTTTTTTTCAAATTCCTCATATCTCTTACAGTAGTATCGGGATGAACTGAAAAAGGTTGATCCTGAAACGTCCTGGTTTTATCTTTAACTATTTTAACTTGTCTGGCCTGTTCTTCAGAAGTTAAATATCGATGGATAACCCCGACTCCACCCAATAAAGCAATTTCCTGTGACATTTGCCATTCGGTTATTGTATCCATATTTGCTGTTATTATTGGTAAATTTGTATAAACATCACCGGCAATATGAGATTTTAAATTGAGACTGTCATCCTTTCTAGAAGGAATATTAGAATGCTTAGGTAATACAAGTACATCTTCAAAAGTTAGTCCAACAGGTGGCAAACCCATTTTAAGTTGTTTCTGCAGATACCTGGCATGTCGGAAATAAAATGGTTTAGCTTCTTTTATTAGCATATAAATTCTTGAAAAACTTAGAGAGAAGTTTAAATTAGTCAGCCTATAATATCAAGAATATCTGAATTCATAAATCAGAATATAAACCCTGATCAACTGTATATTCCATATATGCATTTACATTTTTTGCTACTTCCCAAACCAGTTCGTCATACTTTTTTGCATTGAAAACAACTAGATCCTTGATCCCTGCACCGACCCGCAGAAAAAGCTTATCCAAACCTAATTTTATTAAAATTGTTTCATATTCCGGATCGGTATAATATAAAATTCCCTTAACTTTTTTCGTTCCCGTTTCCGCTGCTCCGTTAACCCCCGTATCCAGAAGCGGATAGCCGGAATCCCAACCACCGACTCCGCCCATAATCCATTCAGATTCTCCAATTAGATTTGTTTTCCTGTTGGCTCTATCCTGCATTACCGCCAATACTCCGTCATATTCAGAAAAATTTGTTTTAACCTCCTGAATAAGTAAATTATTGAACGGCTGATTTTTGCAAAAAAGCGGCGCGACAATAATCCTTTCCTCTCTGAGAAGTTTAGCGGCCCTGGCAAATTTTTCCACCAGTTGACGATCATCAAATATCCTTCCCTGACCTCTCAACTCCCTGATATCCGAAACCAGATTCCCGTAATCCTTCTCAAGCAGTTCTTCCAAACCCAGACGTTTTAGTCTTCTGGCAATCCCCAACTGAATTGCCGAAACACCGCTGTCCAAAACATCATCACTAAGTACTATATAATTTTCAGGCTTAAGCAGCTCCGGATTAATCGTCTTATCCACTTGCGCCCCGCCCGTTGAAGCTCCCTGAGTTCCCCAAATGGGAGCATGTAAAAGCTGTTCTTTTCGTATACCGACTTCTCTTAATTCTTTATCAGCAATTTCATTCATCCGAGCCATAATCGGCATAGCCCCGTATAGCGGAAAGGCAAATCTGATATTATCTCCCTCCTCCGACGCTTTTGCCAAAGAATATATTTCCTTCAGGCCTTGTAAATAAGAATTTTGGATTTTTGCTACCTCATCCGAAGTATATTTTACGGTAAAAAAACCTCTTTCAACCCATTCCGGCTGATTTTCCATCATATCCCTGTCGGTGCTCTCAGTCATTTTAAAAAGGTGAAAAAGGAATCTCCTGTCAGGATAAGCACCGGTTTTTAAAGGTTTAAGCAGTCTGACGTGAAGTTGTAACGGAGTTATTCCCAGCTCATTATTTTCGAATAACCATTCAGGAGTTTCTTGTTGAGTCAGGGAGGTAATATCAAAATACATACTTTTTAACTCGGGAGCCACCGTCATGAATCTTCTTGTATCCTATATAAAAAATTATGTCAACCAGGTCAAACCGGATGAAAAATAATCAAATTATGTCTTTTTAATTTTACTGATTATTGACAATCCGATTTAACCTTTAGTATAAACTAGACTAACATACATCTGCTCAAATCTTTATGGCATCCAAAGGTGAACTAGGATTAGTATTCGGTGCTCAATGGGGAGATGAAGGAAAAGGTAGAATCGTTGATTGCCTTAGTAAATACGATGTTTATGCCCGCTTTGCCGGCGGAGATAACGCCGGCCATACCGTTACGGTTGGAAATGAAATATTCAAACTGCATTTAACTCCATCCGCCATAACCAGGCCGCACTCAGTAGTTTTAATCGGCAGGGGTGTCGTTGTCAATCCGAAAACCTTAGTTGAAGAAATTAACGGTCTTCGGGAAAGAGGTATTGATATAAATCCAAGCGGCTATCTTCTTGACGGTAAATCCAGACTGATAACCAAAGCGGAATTACTGGAAGACGCCCTCTGGGAAGCTTCAGGCGGAACTTTTATCGGAACCACGCTCCGGGGAATCGGACCGACTTATTCGTTAAAAATGTTAAGAAGAGGACCCGTAATAGACATGATTGCCGGTGAACATTTTGATGAAATAAGCCTTAGAAAACATTTTGAAGATAGAATTCCCATATTAAAAACATTAGCCCAAAATCGAAATGTTCACCGGGCGTTGGAAACGCTCCAGGATGATATTCAGAAAGATCCGGACAACCAATCAAAACAAAGAGCTTTTGACTTCTTAACAGCTGCCGTATCCTTTCAACCGATTAATATCGATGCTGAAATTGATGCTTTAGCTGAATATGGCAGATTTCTATATCAATATGTTGGCAATACTATCTACAGAGCCCACCATGATTACGATAAGGGAAAGCGCCTTTTAGCAGAGGGGGCCCAGGGAACCCTGATTGATATTGATTACGGTACTTATCCATATGTCACCTCAAGTCATACGGGTCTGGCTGGTTTTCTTGAATCATTCGGATTCGCTCCTGAAACAGTGGAAAGAAGATTGGCAGTCACCAAGGCATTTCAAACAAGAGTCGGCAGCGGACCATTTCCTACTGAATTGCATGATGATACCGCCCGGCACCTGAGAGGAACCGGCGAGAATCCGTGGGATGAATACGGAACGACAACCAGACGGGCCAGACGGGTAGGCTGGCTTGATGGTGTGCTTCTTCAATATGCTTTAGAAGTAAACGGCGCCACAGAAATTGCCCTTACAAAAATTGATGTTTTGGGAGGACTGGATAAAGTAGGTATTTGCACGGGTTACGTAAAAGAAGGTAAAGTTATCGCTAAATTGAACAGAATTGACGGTGATGAATTATCCGGTTTAAATCCCGAAAATTTAATTATTGAATATCTGGACGGGTGGCCGGAAATGGACAGAAAAAATTTATCATGGGAAACACTTCATCCTAATGCTCAAAAATACGTAAATCGCGTTGAAGAAATTGCTGCTTATCCTGTAACAATGATTTCCTACAGTCCGGAAAGAGAAGGAATAATATTCCGGAAATAAAGCATGTATTATATTACCACTTCCCGGAAGCCCCCCCTCCGCCTGAAGATCCGCCGCCAAATCCGCCGAATGAACTACCTCCTCCGCTTTTGAAGCCTCCCCCGGATGACCAGAAATTGGTCGGCAAACCCTTTTCCTTGCGAATTTTGAAATTTCTGGACAGAATAAAATCGAGTAACAGTCCGAAAAGCGTTGAAAATATTCCGAAAATCAATGCTACGGCATATGTGGAAAAGATTACCCCCGTAATAAGTCCCAGAATCCCGCCTATCGCCCCTCCGGGCCAGATTTCCTTAGTTCTTCCCAAAAAACTGGCCAGATATGTTCCAAAAAGATAAATAATTAAAAAAACTAGTAATATCGGCCAACTGCTCAAGTCATTATCCGAATCGCTTTTTTCATTTACCGCAATATCATTATCGCTGATATATTTAAATATTCTATTTATCGCTTTTTCCGTCCCGGTTTCAAAATTTCCTGACTTAAATTCGGGCACAATTTCGCTTCTTATAATATCTCCGGCTCTCCTGTCGGTAATAAATGACTCCAATCCGTACCCCACCTCGATCCTGACTTCGCGCTCATCCTTGACAATAAGTATTATAAGTCCGTTATCTGCTTCTTTTTTTCCCACTTTCCATTTTTCATAGAGCCTTACTGCATAATCCTCAACAGATTCTCCCTCAAGCGATTTAACAGTAACCACAGCCATTTCTGCACCGGTTTGGTTCTCAAAATCAGTCAGTTTTTTCTCCAAGCCGATTTTATAACCGGATGAATAAAGTCCGGCAAAATCATTGACATAACCAGAAGGAGAAGGATAGTTTACCGCATAAACCGGATAAAGTTGTAAAAAGATATAACTTAATATTACTAATAAAGTAATATTAATTTTTGGAAATAAACGCATCCCGTTTCTTTCTTAAAGTTCGACTTTCGGTGGTGTTTCAGCTCCTGTTCCGGCTTCAAAATAAGGTCTTAGTGAAAAATTAAACATCTTGGCAATGATATTGGTCGGAACTCTTTTTACGGTTATATTATATTCCTGGACCAGCTCGTTAAAACGCCTTCTTTCAACACTGATTCTGTTTTCGGTGCCTGACAGTTCATCCATCAATCCAGCTACTGTTTCATTGGATTTAAGGTTTGGATAATTTTCGATGATAAAAAGAAGCCGGGATAACGCTGAATCAAGTTCACCCGCCGTTTCTACTTTACGGTCAACTGTGCGGGCTCCGGCATATTGCGTCCTGGCCTGGGCAATTGTCTCAAAGATTTCTTTTTCCTGTTCAAGAAAACCTTTGGTTGAATTGACCAGGTTGGGAATCAAATCAAACCGCCGTTGGTATTGGGTCTCAACCTGTGCCCATTGACCGTCAATTACCGTTGATTTACCGACTAAATTGTTATAAGTACCAAACAGTGAAACCGCAATAAGTAAAAAAACTCCGGCAATACCGATCCATATTTTATTCATACAATCACCTCCCGGTTTTAATTACTCCAATAAGTCTTTAACTTTTTGCCAGATTTTTAAGTGAACTTCTTTCATCGGAAGACTGCTGTCAACAATAAAAAAACGTCCCCTGTTTTTATCGGCCAGTTTCTTATAACCTTCATAAACCCGGTGATAAAAATCACTCTGTTGTAAATCCAACCGGTCTATTTTACCCGATCCGTCCCTTCTCTGGAATCCCAACTCCGGAGCTACATCCAAAAAAATGGTCAGATCCGGAAAAACATCATCTATCGCCAGTTTATTAATCACCGTAATCTCATCTTCACCCAATCCCCGGCCGTACCCCTGATAAGCCAAACTGGAATCAAGAAAGCGGTCGCACAAAACAACCATACCCTGCTCTAAAGCCGGTCTGATAATTTCCCTAACATGCTGAGCCCGGGAAGCAGCCATGAGATAACTTTCGGTGACCGATGTCAAATCAACATTATCCTTATTATGGGTTATCTGCCTTATTAACTCTCCGATTCTTGTTCCCCCGGGTTCCCGGGTCGCTTTTATATTGTAATTAAGCTCTTTTAACTGACTGGCAAGTAATCCAATTTGGGACGATTTACCGCTCCCTTCCAAACCTTCAAATGTAATGAAAATTCCGCCCTTTTTCATCTTTTTTTCTGTCCGGCTACGTAAAGTTCACCCAAAAAAGCTGCAATAATCGTAAATAATCCTATGACCATTCCTGTTTGGCCTGATAATCCGGTTAACCAATTAGCCAGTACCAATCCGACACCAATACCTAACACGGTATGAACCACTGAGTGAGGTTTCAAACATTCCTTCATCTGTTTATCCACCTTGAATCACCCCCTTCCGGAAATTTATAACCGTTAATAACCGTTACTAATATTAAGATTAGTACCTTCAAATTATTCACGTCAAGGGGTGTTTACTGCCAAACCGCCAATAATCCGCCCATCAGCATTAAAGTCAAAAGCTGATAACCGTTATCAATAAAGTATAGTTCAGAAGGCTTTGGCTTTTCCGAATATAAATATCCCGTTAAAGACGTTGTTGCCACAAATCCGAGCCAACTCCAAAATCCTACCGACATGCCGGTAACAAAAGAATCAGCCAGAGAAAATTTTATAAAATGAACTAAAACATAAGCCATAACCATTGCTGAAGCAAAAGAAATAATATAAGTTCTGCTCATGTTAGATTTGGCATTGTCCATCGATCTTTCAGTCATTCCGACCAGCTTCATCCATTTCTTGCCAAATATTGGACCGTACCAGATAAAACCGGAAATCATTGCCAAAACAGCCGATACCAAAACCGCCAGAATATTAACCGCCATCGGTATTCACCTCCTTCCGATATATTTTTTGATAACTCCTGATAAACCGGGAAAAGCAAATCTTTCAAAGGGTATATTTTTTTTATCAAAATATGAAACTGACAGCACATCATCCGCCGGATAAATTTTACCATCAATATTGGCTACTAAAACTACCGTAACAGTCTTATATATTATGCCTTTAAATTCATAATTATCAGATGTGGAACCGGCATAATTAAACAGCTCTAAACTTACTCCCAATTCCTCCTTCAGTTCTCTCTTGGCGGCATTTTCAAATGATTCACCCTCTTCAACAAATCCTCCTGCCAGATCATAAAAACCAATCTTCGGCTCATTTTTCCTTACAACAAAAAGTAATTTTCCCTTCTTATTGATCAGAATTACAGCCACACAGGGGACCGGATTATTATAGTAATGAAATCCGCATTTCCGGCAAACAAGGAGTTTACCCCCCTCATCCCGTTCAATCAGTTTAAATTTACAATTGGGACAAAATTGAAATTGAAAATTGTCTGTTTTTTTATTTGCCATCAAAAAATTTCCTGCCTTTCAATTTATCCGGTAAAAAGCTTTTATCCTTAACCGGTCCGACATAGTCATCACTCCAGATATAGTCTTTACCGTATCCCAGATTTTTCATCAGCCTTGTCGGAGCGTTCCGTAGATGAAGAGGCACGTTCTCATTGGGAAAATCATATAAAGCCTTCCTTGTTTTTCCCAATGCGTTTGCAACAGCTCTTGATTTTGGTGCTTTGGCCAAATAGAGAGTAATATGAGCCAATATCAGTTGAGCCTCAGGCATACCGACTTTGGAAACGGCTTCAAAGGCACTGTTGGCTTGAATTAATGCTCCCCTATCTGCCAGTCCGATATCTTCCGAAGCAAAAATTATCATTCTTCTGGCTATAAATTTGGGATCTTCGCCGTTTTCCAGCATTCTCACCAGATAATAAAGCGACCCGTCAGCATCCGAACCCCGCATGCTCTTGATGTATGCGCTTATTATATTGTAATGTTCTTCGGCTTTTTTATCGTAGAGTCCGGCTGATTTTGTCTGAAAAACTTCCATAATTGCTTCTCCGGTAATCTTTTTGTCACGATATGAGACAACCGCCATTTCCAATCCGTTAAGCATTATTCTGGCATCCCCTCCAGAAAGTCTTATCAACAATTCTCTTTCTTTTTTATCAATTGTTTTATTGAATTTATACAAGCCTCTCTCCTTATCTCGTAAGGCATTATTTAAAATCTTTTCAAGTTCCCCGTATTCCAAACCTTTCAAAACAAAAACCCGGCAGCGTGAAAGCAAAGGACTAATAACTTCAAAAGAGGGATTCTCAGTTGTTGCTCCAAAAAGCGTAATCAGGCTGTTTTCAACATATGGCAATAAGGCATCCTGTTGGGCTTTGTTCCACCGGTGTATCTCATCAATAAACAGGATTGTTTTGCGGTTATAAGTTTTATTTAATTCAGCTTTTTTTATAACTTTTTTTAATTCTTCCTTACCGCTCTCAACCGCACTGATCCGGTGGAAATCCGATTCGGTTTGTCCGGCAATTATGGTCGCCAAAGTAGTTTTACCGCTTCCCGGCGGTCCCCAAAAAATTAGGGAAATTATATTTCCGGTTTCGATCATCTGTCTTAATATTTTTCCCTTACCGACCAGATGTTCCTGACCGAAGAATTCCTGTAAATTATTAGGCCTCATCCTGTATGCCAAATTCATATTATTTCTGTTATATTATAAATGTAGTGGTTAAAAGATTTTACATCATCTTCATACTGTTTATAACCGTCTTTTTTCTTCTGCCCTCAAAAACTTTCTCCAGCGAAATTATCACCGATCGGAAACTCATAACTGTTGATCTTGGTAAACAGATGCTTTTTGCCTGGGAAGGCGGCAGAATTATCCACCAAACCAGAGTTTCATCCGGACTCACCAGAACTCCAACAGTCAAAGGCAGTTTTTCAATCAGGCTTAAAATCCCATCCCAAACTATGCGGGGAGGATCAAAATATTACGGCCGGTATGAGTATAAAAACGTCCCCAATGTCATGTATTTTTATCGCGACTATGCTATTCACGGAGCCTACTGGCATAATTCTTTCGGCCGCCCAAAAAGCCACGGTTGTGTTAATGTCCCTTTAGATTCCGCCAAATGGCTGTTTGACTGGGCTGAATACGGGACGCGGGTAGAAGTTTTTTAATTACTTTTCCCGGCTCATTTTTGAAGGTTCGGGAGATGATTGGTTAATGTACTTTGCTCCTTTTTTCTTGTCGTAAGGTACGTCAACTGATGATGTCAGTTTTTCAAAAGTCAAAGCGCAAATCCGCATACCCGGATAAAGGGCAATCGGCATCCGGCCTAAATTCCCCAGCTCCATAACCACTTTCCCTTTCCAGCCCGGTTCAAAGATAGAGGCCGTTGAATGAACAACAATTCCCAGCCTGCCAAGCGACGACCTCCCTTCCAGTCGGGCTAAAAGATCGCCAGGAAGCTCAAAACTTTCAACCGTTGTTGCTAAGACAAAATCATTGGGATGAAGAATAAAGGGTTCCTTATTTCTTACCTCGACCAGTTTGGTAACTCCGTCTGTATTTTTTGGATCAAACGGGTCAATGAAAGGGTATTTGCTGTGCTCAAAAATCCTGAAACTGTTGCCGAGTTTGAGGTCAATCGAACATGAACCCAGTTGTTCTGACAGATCAGGATCGGGAATAATTCTGATTTTCCCTGATTGTAAATATTTCTTAATATCCCTGTCCGAAAGCACCATGATTTACAGTTTAACAAATATTGCCTCTGCTTGACATATGGTAAAAATTTAAACTATTCTGGATTAAAGGCCATGATGGGAAAAATCAGGAGCTTAATGATGGGTAAATACCGGACGCTTTTTCTTGTCGTCCTTTTTTTTATTATCGGACTCGCAGCCTCTGCTTTGATAAGAAAATTCTCCTCCGGTAATCCAAATGAAGAAAAACTTCCTCAATCGGCCATTCTGTCCCTGTCAAGCAATAAGGATCAGGTAACAGCCGGAGAGGAATTTAATGTCGTAATGACCCTTGATTCCGGAGATCTTGAGGTTGCTGCCGCTGATTTTGTCGTTCACTTCGAGCCGAAATTCATAAAAGCGGTTTCTGTTTCCACCGGAAAATTCTTTAATAACTATCCCATCAGCGTGACCGGTGATGATTATATTAAAATTTCAGGTGTTGCCTCCTTTGACGGCAACACACTGGTTCTTCCCAAAGGCAAGGAAACGGTAGGAGTTATTAAATTCCAGGCTCTTTCCAACAAAGGCCGGGCGGTTATCAAATACAACAAGGAAAACACGGTTGTGGCAACCGCCGGACAAAACATCATCGATGAAAATAAACTGGCCAAAATATTTGTCTCCGTCAAATAATATGACTTTATTTGCTAAAACAAAAAAAACAGGTTTTGCCGTTGTGGAACTTCTCCTTCTCGTGACTGTTCTTGCCGGTGTTGCCGCAGCCACCCGCCTTGCCGGACAGGTCCAAATCCTCCAAAAACAAGCCGCTGACACCGGCAAATGGGTCGACGATCTGGGTAACGAATGTTTAGCAAATTCACCTGATACAAGTCCCTGGTATTATGTTGCATTTTCAAATCTTAATTGTGATAAAGGAGGAAGTCCGGTAGAAGGATATGTATTGGCTGCAGGAAATTGCTCAAATG
>MFJF01000018.1:38130-49552 GCA_001779115.1 Candidatus Gottesmanbacteria bacterium RIFCSPHIGHO2_01_FULL_40_15 | reverse complement strand
TATGTAATCTGGTTATTTTCTGCATGGCGGATCCTGGCACTTGCCTCCTCCGTTTCCGCCTCCCCCGTCCGGATTTCCGGCAAAATAAGCTTCAATGCCGTCATATAGAGCTTGGGCTACCTGCTCTCTTCTGGATGTTTCACCGGTGTCGGAAAGAAGTTGGGCTTCCCCGTCATGGGAAAGCATAACCGTCTCCATCATCGCTGCCGGCATGTCGGACTTAAGTAAAACCCCCGAGGCGTATTTTGACAATCCGAAATTGGTAAATGTCCAATCCGTGTTATTTAAAGCCGGGAATAAAACATCCAAAAGCTGTTTGGCAAGGATCTTGTCACCGGGCTTAAAATATAAAGCCATCGACCCGTCAATTGACGGATTGGTGGAACTGTTGACATGAATGGAAACCAGAATATCGGCGGATATGGAATTGCAGAAAGTGTATCTGTCGTTATTGCTTTTAAAACTGTTATCAGTCCGGGTCATCTCAACGCGGTATTTGCCGTCAGCAAGCAGAAGATTTTTTAGCCTGTTAGCCGCATCCAGGTTAATCTCATCCTCCCACAGGTTATATGAAGGATTAAAAGCTCCGCTGTTTCCCCCGTGGCCGGGATCAAGGCAAACCAAATAAACGGTCTGGGCGTAAACGGAAGAAACGGTTGGCAAAGAAAGAAAAAAAACAGGAATCAGAAGCAGCAATAAAACATAATTCCTCACGGATCATATATTGTCAAAATATTAATCCGGTGTCAATTGACACAAACTGTTAAAAAGTATAATATAATCAACACTTTTGATTAAAATTCCATGAACATCCAAGAATACGAAAATGCTATCCGTTCAGTAGTTCCTGAAGCCTTATTTAAACAGGCCGAAGAAATAATTTATCAGCATAAACCCACAAATCCTTTGTTTGAAAACATCGAAGCAAAATCGTCTCCTCAGAGAATTATGCAACAAGTATATTCTCTAAGATATTATAAAGAAGCCGGAGAAACAGAAGAATATAACCAACTTTTAGAGGAAGTGAGAAATGGAATTGCTTCTCACGGCGGTGTAGATTCTTTTAACCGTTGGCTCAGAGAAAATGACCCGGAAAATCCGAATTTAGATGATGTAAAGGATTTAGATACCGGCATTCTTAGGTAATCGTGTAACCGTGATGTTTCAGAGATTTGGTTTTCTCCCCTTCCCTCAATTTCTTCAATATTATCCTCAGTCTTTTCCTTGCCCTGAAAGTCGCCGATTTTACCGCACCAACAGTTGTCTCTAAGATATATGCGATATCCTCATCAGTTAACAATCCGTCACTCTGAAGAGCCAATAATAGCTTGTAAGAAGGATTCAATTTGGCAAAGGCCCGGCCGAATTCCTCCCACTCATCGGTGGTTTCCGCCTCCTTTTCGGGTGACGGTTGCCGGCTTTGAAAAATTTCTCTGCCGCTTTCCTCCTCCATCTGTTCAAATGAGGTCGTCTTCCGCTTTTTTAAATCTCTGAAATAATTAAGAACCAGCCGATTCGCAATTTGATAAAGCCAGGACAAAACCGGATTTTTTAAATCCTCCCTGGGGATAAATTCGGCATATTTATTCATAGCCCGGATAAAAACATATTCTGCCAGATCAGAGGCATCCGCGTCGCAGATATCGGCCTTCATCTTGATAAATGCGAATATACGGGGGTAGTATGTTTCATAAATCTGCCCGAATTCTCCCTTTTGTTCCTCGGTTAAATTGATTTTTTCTTTTTCAGCGGTCTCCGGTATTTTTTCCCCTCCGGATTCTGTTTCAGACAAAGATGTTATTATGCCTGACTCGCCCTTACTGATTTGGTTAATGTCAAAAAACATATTTTCTCCCTGCTTTTCTTCAATCATCCGGTCTTCTTCTTTTTTATCTCTGATATATTTAACCAGCCCCAAGCCGGCAATGCCTGCCGCGGCTGCTCCGGCTGCCGCAAACACAATTCTCTTATTTTTAAGGATTTTAGGTTCAAATCCGAGTTCTTGATATTTGCCGGCCATTCTTTCAAAAACCGGCCGGTCAACCCGAAGACCGATCTGTTTTTTATCAGGACCGGTAAAACCTGTCTGAAGTATTATAGTTTCCTGTTCTTTTTCCGATTTAACTTCTGTATCCGCTCCTTCCAGATTTGAAGAATCTTTCCCGCTTCCCCCCGGATTTTCCTTAGAAGTTAACCTTTCAACATCAGCCATGATTCAGAAGTATAACATGGGACCGCTCCTGAATCTCACTGTCCCAAAGGCCCGCATACTTGCCAGGGTGCCGTCTTGACATAATCTGTTTATTGCCTCAAACTCCCCGATTCTCTAAAATAGACTAATCGAGTTTGTATGAAATTCACCCGCCTGATTGCTCCCGGTTTTTTTGCTCTTCTCTCTCTGATAATTGTTTTTCCCCTGATGCTTCCCGGATACATTCTGACTTTGGACAACGTTCCCACCCCCAATGTCTCCCTTCTTTCATTTTCTTCCTCAAGCTTTTTTATGGGCGCCGTCCGCTATCTTTTCTCTTTATTTTTACCGGCTTATGTCTTTCCCAAAATAATGCTTTTTCTGGCTTTTTTCCTGGCAGGTTTCGGCATGTTTAGTCTGACTTATAAAAAAAATATCTTTGCCGGCCTTTTATCCGGATTGATCTATTCAATAAATCCCTTTGTTTATGAAAGGGTCATGGCCGGTCAGTGGTCCCTGCTATTGGCTTATTCGCTTTTTCCCTTTTTTATCTCAGCTCTTATCGGTTTTTTCAGTCACCCCTCCCTTAAAAACGCTGTATTTCTCGGAGTGATCATGGGTTTAATTGTCCAGGTTTATCTTCATTACAGTTTGATAGTCGCTGCCGCTTTTGTAATTTTTGCCATTTTAAAACTGATATTTTCTAAAACAAAATATATCCTTTTGTTAAAAAATATATTAGCGGTCGCACTGATTGCCCTTTTAATTAATATCAACTGGCTCCTGCCCTCCCTGTTCGGCCAAAGCCAGGTTTCCCAAACACTCTCCACCTTCTCCGAAAGGGATCTGATTGCATTCCAGAGTGTTGAAGACGGCAATTACGGCCTAATATTTAATCTCCTGTCAGGCTACGGCTTCTGGGGAGAAGTCTATGATTATTTTCTCTCACCCAAACAGATTATTCCCGTTTGGCCGCTTCTTTCGGTTTTGCTTATAAGCCTTTCCGCCTTCGGCTTTGTCAAAGCCCTTCGTACAGGAGGTAAATCCGATTATCCCCTGATATTTACTTTTATAATCCTCGCCCTGATAGGACTTGATCTTTCCGGAGGCATTGCTTTGAAACCGGCATCAAATTTCATTTTTTCCCTATACCGCAATTTTCCCCTTCTCCGGGGTTTCCGCGAACCCCAAAAACTGGTCTCCCTCATTTTTTTAAGCTACGCTTTTTTTGCTCCCGTGGGCCTTCAATTTCTTATAAACAGTTTAAAATATAAAAAGGTTAACATTCTCCTTTGGCTTACCGCCATGGCAGTGCCTTTTATTTCCACTCCGGTTGTTTTCGGCGGTTTCTGGGGCCAGTTAAAACCTGTTTTCTATCCCGCTTCCTGGTACAAAGTTAATTCCATTTTGGAAGCGGATAATGATAATTTCCTGGTTCTCTTTTTCCCCTGGCACCAATATATGAGGTTTAATTTCAACAATAATCTGGTTGTTGCCAATCCGGCGCCTTTCTTTTTTAACAAACCGATTCTTTCCTCAAGAAACTATGAAACAAGATATCTTTTCTCCCACGACACCCGCCCCGAAGCACTCCATATAGAGGGGCTTCTGTCAATTGAAGAGAAAAAGGAAAATCTCCTGGGAGAAAAAGTTGATTACCGGGTTGACTGGCCGGTTGACCTCTCCGTTATCAATGTCAAATATATTATTCTGGCCAAGGATTCCGACTGGAAAAGATACCGCTTTCTGGAAAATTTCCCCGGTTTGGAAAAAGTTCATGATGATTTTGACGTTATTCTCTTCCGTAATCTCTCATTCGGAAAAGAGATTGTGCCCTATCAACAGCCGCTTCCCGAAGAACTTGTCACCCCCTCCGTTTCTCCGCCGTTTAAACCCGGGTTATCCTCTGCCCTCTGATTCCGCATGATATCTGAATGGGGAGTTTTAAATATACTTTTTTGCCAACCGGATGGTTTCTTTAGAAAAAAACACTTTCACCTCGTTCCAAACGACCTTTTTGATCATCTTGGGCATCTCATCCCCTTCCGCATCTTCAAAAAATCCTAAAGCTTTCATGATTACATATATGTTATTACCGGTATCACCGAACTTTTTTATGTAAAAATCAATAATTTTATCAACCTCATATATTCGTGAAATAAAATAAAGATCAACATAATCTCTTTTTGTGGCTCTTCCTGAAATTGCTGAAAGTTTCATCGCCGCTATATCTTCTATTGAAGCAATTTTTACATTCTTAAAGATTGAAAATTTGCCGATCATCGGATAGTCATAGCGGAATAAACTCAATTTTATGCTTTCAAATTCACCTGCTACAGTGTGAGGTGGTTCAAGTATTGTAACTGAAAATTTACCAAATCTGTTTATTTGAAAAGGAATATCTTCGACCGAAACATTTTTTCGGGTATAAAAATCCAAATCAACTGAAATGCGGTGACCTAAATGAAGGGCTAAAGCCGACCCGCCGGCTAAATACGATTCTGTAAAAATGTTGGATTTTCCTAATTTAGCCAATGCATTTTGCGCATTGACCGGTAAGGTTCCTGCATGCATTTAATCTCCTTAAAAGGAATTTTATATATGCGGGACCAAAAAATTACTGTTTTAAATGAAAAATCCCTTCTGGTTTTGATAGTTTTAATTATTAACTTTTCAGAAAAATTTCTTTTTACCCACCTGACCGCTTCCAAATCTCCTTTGTCCAGAAGCCGGTTAATTACATAAAGCGGAAACTTGCTGGGATCAAGCTTCTTTGAATCCGTATCCCAGAAAAAAGGGCGTATGGAAACAGGTAGTTTATTAGGAAGATTTTTTATTTTCACCTTTATAATTATATCAAAAAATTGCTTAAGAAGTAATCTTTTCCCCAACCAAATCCGATTAAAATAAATTTTTAACTTACATTGGCGGCTACGGCACGGCGCCGGCAGTTCATATCTCTTTCTTACCTTTTTTTAACTTATTTTTACCTACGGCAATGCTACTTTAATTTTAAAATTCTTATGAAAATCAGATATTTCCGCTTTTTATTTCCGCTCTCATTGTTTCTATCCCTGTTCTTTTTTTTGTCCCCGTTACAAATAAAAGCCGGCTGGATTAATCCCAGGGAAATAAGTATTGAGCATCCCTCACATCCGTTTCCGATTAATATTCCGGACTTGCCCGATTTTCCTTTTAAAAAAGTAACCACCGGAAATCACCCTTCTTTCCCTGCCTGTCCAGATCCGGGGGGTGAAATTATCGCCGACTATGAGGAAGGTACCCACGCTATTGTCGGTGATGACGCGCTTCACACCGGATCAGACACTGTTTACTCATTGGGAAACGGCAAATTCGTCCAGTGTTTCTGTCCGGATGAGGGGAAAAAAGGCATTCAGACTAATTGGATTGCTGTTGCCGGCTTAACTGATCAACTGAAACAGTTGATGATTCAAAGCGGTTGGTTTTTTATTGAAAAAGGCGCCGACTGGGGCCTGGCGGATGAGTCTTACCTGGCTAAAAACTCCGGCTTTTACTGTAAAAATAAATCGTATCATTCCTCTTTTATTCCGCCTATAAATTTTTCCCGGTGATATAAGCTTATCCCATTTTTTATAATTATTCTCCGGTGAAATCCGGTCCCGTATCCTTTATTTCTTTCCCATTTGTAATCCGGATACTCCCTGGCTAATTTTATCATCAAGCGGTCCCGGTAAACTTTGGCGATTATTGATGCCGCCGCGATTGTTACTGACTTTTGATCTCCCCTGATTATGGCTGTCTGTCTTTTTAATCCTCCCGGTAAATATTTTACGGGAAATCCGTCAACCAACATGAAATATTTCTGATTATTTTGGATATTGGAAATTGAAAATTGGAAATTTTTAAGGGCTCTTCTCATCGCTCTGCCTGTTGCCCTGACGATTCCCCACCGGTTAATCTCAATTACGTCTGCCTCGCCTATCCCCCACTGAAAATATTTTTTAATAATTTTGGATAGCTCCATTCGCCTCATGGCTTTCAGTCTTTTCGAATCATCAATTCCCAGTCTTAATACAAGATCCGCAAATATTTGATCCTTAAGACAACAGGCTCCGGCCACTACCGGCCCGGCCAAACTTCCCCGTCCGACTTCATCAATTCCTATAACCGTATCAATTCCTTGCCGCCAAAAAGTCTCCTCATGATAAAAATCAGTCATAACCAAATTCCCAATATATCACTGCCGTTTGTATTTAACCAGTCCTTGTATTGATTTTCAGGTGTATAATTTAAGAGGAAGAATAACTTCACGGATAAGAGTAAAAGGGGGTGATCAGAGTGACCAATCCAAAAGTGGAAAAAGAATTAACATTTCCTGGGCCGGGTAACGCACATATAACCGGACCGTTTCCCGATGAGCTTCAAGAATTGCACCGGGTAGTAAAAAAACTTAAACATCCTGTCAAACCTGTCGCCTTTGAAAAAGCCGAAGAACCTGAAATTACAGAAATAGGAGATGTTCAAGTATTTCCGCCAAGAGATTTACCGGAGCCGATGGCAGGCCGAAGATCAGAATAAAATTGTTTAGAAAAATACTTATTTCAACTTACTTTTTAATTTAAGTCTTGCCTCTTGTTGCTTCTCTTTCCGGTAATTGATTTGAATCATCCTCAACAGGATAGCCTAAATCTTGAGCCCGCATAGTATCAAAATATGCCTGTTCAGTAAGCGCTTGTCCCTCTTCTGCAGTTATTCTTTTTTCGTAAACAGCATCCCTTACGAAAGCTGCCGCTTCAGAAAAAGCCCCTCCTTGAGGAGCTTTAATAGGTACACCCGGTGTTATTTTCTCACCCATTTGTTGAATAATAATATAAAAAGCATATTACTGCAAATTTGACAGGAAAAAAGTTAGGCTTATAATACTTGCCATGCGGCCAAACCTGGAATGCCTTGATATATCACAACCTGTGGCTGACCTGCGTGTAGAACTTGGAATTCCTGATCAGTTTGAACATCAGGGAGTTATTTACCCAGTCCTTCATCCGAAAATATTGGTTTTACCCGACCATCATGAGCTTAGTCAAATGGCACTGGAAAATACCATAATGTACCTGACGGAATATCCTGAAGATGCCATAACTTTTCCTACCGGTAACACCTGGAAAGAGCATTATGCTCTCATGGAAAAACAATCCGGTTTATTTAAAAATCTTCTTAAAGGAAGAAAAATCGCTACCGTAGACGAGTACTATCCCGTTTATTCCGGTCATCCCAATTATCCGATTTCCTATAAAGTATACACTGACCAAAGATTAGGCATACCCCTAGGTATAAGTCCCGAACAATGGATAAGGCCTGACGGAGCTGCTGCTGACCCGTTTGAGGAGGCAGACCGCTTTGAACGGGAACTACAGTCTGTACCCTTCTCATTGACTAATTTGGGGATAGGACCTGATCCTAAAATAGCTGACGGCAGTATGATACCTCCAAAATATTCAGATAAACAAATAGAAAATCTTATCAGAAGCGGTCATGCCATCGAAGGATCTTCCCATATCGGCTTTGTCCCCAAAGGCACCCCGCCCGACTCCGGTGCGATATATGTCAGACTTGACCGGGGTACAATATTTGAAAATAGCCGTGGTGTGCCTGCTCCTGATCAAATGCCGGACGGAGCCATAACCCAGGCTCATGGTGATTTTTCAAGATCGAAAATCAGGGTAATGGCCGCCAGCGGTGAACTTAAACCCCGGAATGTGGAAAAAGTTTTACTGGAGTCTCCCGGTATGGATAATCCCGCCAGCCTGGTTACTTTAGGTGAATCAATGGTATTATTGGATCAGGCAGCTGCGGCCAGAGTATTGGACAGAATCGCAAACAGAAAAGTGACACTTTTTCATTTCCCTTTAGCCGTATAAACTATTAACTTTATATTTTTCTTATCCTATAGTATAATTTTATAATGGGTGAACTTATTTCTCCGCCTGTAGCCTTTACCGATAGAAGTATTATGGTTGTTCCGTCTCTTCAGTCTGAAACCGATATCAGGGATCAATTTGATCAGGCGATCCGAACGGCTTCCGAATTTGCAGAACAGTTCCTTCTTACGTCTGATAACAGAAAACTGTTAACCGTTGGCACAGCTCTGGCTCATGTCATCCGCCCTGATCTCAGGACTCCCTGGCAGCCTGATTTATCCGGTTGGTCAATGCTTCACTCAAGGGGCGGTCCCGAAAATAACACCTATAAAGAAATTGATTATGTCGGTCCGGAAATTTTCCGGAGAGTGTTTGGTAATAAATTATCTAATACTGCCGTTTATGTTGAAGAAAATGAGAGATGGACCGCCTCGGATCTTGAAAATAATCCTCCTCCAAATCCCGGCCGCCTGATAATTTGGGATCCTGTGGACGGTTCAAGCTGTATCGGAAAATACAATATGTTTGGTGAAGAAAGGTCAAATATTGCCTCTGGCATGGTTGTGCTGGATAAGAACCAGCAATTGGAATTCGGTTTTATCATCAGTCTGGTGGATGACCGCATGATGGTCTTTGACGGTGAAAAAATGCGTTATATTAAATATCAGGAACCGGCCGGTTTCAACCCGTGGAGTTATCAGGAAATCAGCCCGCCGGTAACTTCTGCTAATAGATCGGAGTCTGCCATCAGATTCGCCACTCTTGAAAGACGGCTGCCTATTCTGAAAACATCCGGTTTACTGAAATCATTAAATATTCCCGTTGATCCTGATCATTTTTATCCTTCGATGGGAGGAGAAGCGCTTTTAACGTTAGCGATGGGAAATAAAGCCGGATATCCGGCCGGTGAGTCTCTATTGGATGTAATGATGGACCCGGTAAAAGGGCAGGGACCGCATGAGGCGTTAATCTGGCTCAATATGGCTAAAGCGGCCGGGCTGACGGTTACATCTCCCCAAGGATTTCCTATCGATTTAAAAAATGAAGCAAAAAATTTTTGTTGCCAAGGCTTTGAGGAAGACAGGGACAGAATCCCTTATATTATAGGGAAAGATCCCGCGGTTAACAGTCTTATTGTATCTTCACTATCTGCCGGAAAACCGGATTAAAGTATAGTTCTTTTCACTTTAAAATCCGGATTTCTCTATGAAAACTAAGCCCGTAAATCCTTGAACACTCTTCTTTCAGGTAATAAATCATACATTGTCCTGAAATTATCATGTCCGATTATAGGAGCCTCAATGGCCGAAGATACTTCCTCATGGGATAATCCGGCCTGCTTTAATACTGCAGCATTACCCAGCTGCATCGAAATAATGCTGGCCATAATATCCTCATATTCAGGTTCGCCAAGCTGTGTTAACTCAAATGGTGTGACGTTTTCCGCTTTTACCGGTAATGAAGACCGGGCCGCCATAAAAGTAATTTCGCTTTCCCTAAGCCAACCGGGCTCATCAAACGCCCGGCACCATGGCGGCGGTAACTGATCAACCCTGCACTCCCCGAATTTATAATCTTTTTCACTTTCTTCAGCAGAAATAGGCAAAAATACTGCAAATTCACCTTGATGTATATTAGAAGTAGGAACTGCTATAGGCAAACCCGGCAAAGGAGTTGACCCTCCGAATTCCGAACGGACAAACTCGGGTAATTGGACATCGAACTTTTCAGGAATGATAAAAAGACTCAACCTTTTCATTCCGCTTAACGGGTAAATTCTGGATATTATTTCTGTATCCTGCCTCCTTTGTGAAAAAACAGGATATAATAGGGCAAAATCCTGAACTGCCTGGAATGTTTTTTTTAAATTTTCATTATCTACGGCCAGTGGAACGTAACTGTTATAAACTATTTCATTAAAGTTTGTTTCAAAGCCACCTGTTGCTACCGGTTTTAACGATCCTAACTCGGGCCAAAACTGTACGATGTCACCGGTTGCCCGGAGTTTGTAATAGGAATCATCCGCTTTTTGCGGACTTATGCCGCAACTTCTAACTAGCTGGTTATAAGCAAAAGCTCCTGAAAGTAAACCGGATAAAGTTAAAAATTCACGCCTGTTGATCATTTTGGGGTATTTTACCGTGAGTTTATCCGTTTGTCACCCGTCCTTATCCTGTTACCTGTGTTATAATTGAAAGTTAAAGTTTTGAAAAGAATCACAAAATGCGTGAAAAAATTCAATCCGGATTACAAGACGGTGATCTCTTAAATATCAAACCTGTTGATCAGAAACAAAAGGAAGAGGCCGCTTTGGAAATAGGTGAAGCTATTAAACATTCATCACCTGTTGGAAATCTAAGTGATTTATCTCCGGAGCCAAAAACGCCTGAACCGCTTAGGCAACCTGAACCACCCGCATAATTATAATTTCAATCCCTTAAGGTATTCCCGTAACTTCCCGTTCAGGTCCGGATGTGTCAGGCCGAAAGAAATAACCGTCTTCAGATAATCGAATTTATTGCCCGTATCGTAATATACGGCGTTTTTAATCTCGCAGGTTAATACTCTTTCAATCTTAATAAGTTGTTCTATCGCGTCGGGAAGCCACATTTCTCCACCCTTGCCCGGTTTCAGGTTTTCGATAATGGGAAAAATCTCAGGCGGCAGAATATACGCCCCGTGGGTAGCCAGATTGGAAGGCGCTTTATCGGAATCCGGTTTTTCTACAATTCTTTTAATCTCATATACGTTCTTTTTAACAGGTTTTACATCGGCAATTCCGTAACGGCTTAAATGGCTTTTTTCTTTAATCCTGACTCCCGAGATAACCGGTTGCCCGTATTCCTCATAAACATCAAGCATTTGCCTCAACCTGGGCGGTTTGGCATGGATAAACTCATCTCCCCATAAAACGGCAAAAGGTTCATTGCCGATGACATTCCTGGCACACATCACCGGTGTTGCGTTGCCGTACGGCCCTTTTTGCCTGACATATATGAAATTTGCCATATCGGCTATTCTTCTTACTTCAATTAATTCCTTTTCCTTGCCTGCCTCCTCAAGACGCTTTTCCAGTTCAAAAGGATAGTCAAAATGATCCTCAATCGGACGCTTGTGCCAGCCGGTGATCATTACGATATCGGTAATTCCGGAAGCGACTATTTCCTCAACCACATACTGTATAACCGGCTTATCGACAACCGGCAGCATTTCCTTGGGCATGGCTTTTGTTTGAGGAAGGAATCTGGTTCCGAATCCGGCGGCGGGAATGACGGCTTTTCGTACCTTTGGAAATGTTCTTTTCATAAAAGGTACCTGACATTATCGAAAA
>MFJF01000018.1:0-38088 GCA_001779115.1 Candidatus Gottesmanbacteria bacterium RIFCSPHIGHO2_01_FULL_40_15 | reverse complement strand
TTTTCATAAAAGGTACCTGACATTATCGAAAATCAGCGGAAAATTGTCAAATAAATTCTTATGATAGTACTTTTTGACGGGCTAAGTTAAAATTATATTTATGGCAGAAGAAATTATTACATCACTTCCATCAGATGTAATCAATAATTTTTCCGATCAATACCCGGATCGTGAAAATCAAGAATTTGAAGATGAAGATTCTGACTATCCGGAATCACCGGATGTTCCGATTGTCACCGGATTCACCCGGGGAAAATCCTTTACATTGATAATAGGAAAAACTGTTTATCACGGAGATATCTATAGTCTGACGCATCCTGAAAGAAAAAAACCTTCATAAATTAATCAAACCGCCCGCGACAGCCCAAAAATGTCAATTTTATTAATTACCTTTCTGTTAATAGAATTACCGGTTGTTCCCGGAAGACTGACCTGCTACTTCCCTAATTCTTTTTTTTGCGGAATCAAAATCACCTCCAAAAATATCTTTTGCCGCTTCTAACACTGAAGCTGCACCGGGATCACCATTAACAGCCCGCTCATGAGTTTCTAATAATGTTTCCATGGCTTCTTGTAATTCTGCCGCAGATACACCTTTTCCCCAACCCCGCTGAAATACGATTCCGCCTAACATTGATTCTTTTGATACAGAAATTGGTTGTATATCTAATCCTTCTTTAATTAATGACATAGTATTATCAATTTCCACCTCCTCCTTAAAAAAAACCCCGCTTGTGCGGGGTTTGGTATGATTTTCCTAAATTTATTTTTCCTAACCACACCAAACCTCGCTTTTAGTGAGGTTCATAATGCTAAGAAAACACTGATAGTATGCTCCGGACATAATTTCTTCAATTATTTTAATCATAATTGTTGATGCTTGTCAAGATGTCAAATTCTGACGGGCAAAACTGTAATACAGGCTATTCAATTCTCTTTGCAAGACTACTTTGGTTATGATAGACTTGTAAGCCATAATATGATTGATATCCGTTCACCGATGAAGCCGGATTTCAAAGGCGGACCGGTCGGGTTTCTAAAAGAAGTCAGAAACGAATTAAAAAAAGTTACCTGGCCGACTCGCGAGCAGGTTATCAAATTAACAATAGTCGTTGTTGTTATTTCGCTAGTTTTTGGTATTTACATCGGAGGACTCGATCTGGTTTTAACCCAGGCTACCGGATTGATTCTTAATAAATAAATTATAACTGATATATGGCACCCAAAAAGAAAGAAAAAAAAGCTGAAAAGGAAGTTAAAAATTTAATAACTGAATCACCTCAACCGGCAAAAGAGAATCCGGTCAATGATCCTCCGCCGTCAGAAACAGTTAAGGAAGCGGAAAATCCTTCTCTAAGTAAGGCCGAAAAACAGGAAGAAGCCGCCCCTCTGTCCGGAGCAACTGATGCGAAACCCCAAAAAGGCAGATGGTTTGTGGTTCATACTTATTCCGGCCACGAAAATAAAGCTTCTGCCGCGCTCAAACAGCGAATTGCCGCCATGAATTTAGGCAACAAAATCTTTGAAATTCTTGTTCCCACCAGAAATATCGTTGTTGTCCGCCACGGTAAAAAGGAAGAAACAAAGGAAAAAATTTTTCCCGGTTATATTCTTGTCAGAATGGACCTGGATGATGAAAGCTGGCTGGCTGTCAGAACCACCCAGGGAGTAACCGCATTTGTGGGAATGGGCAATAAACCGACTCCGATCTCGGACAAGGAAGTTCAGGCTATTATGAAATTCATGGAGTTGGAAGCCCCCAGGTTTAAGGCTAAATTCAGTAAAGGTGAAGCGGTCAAAATTGTTGACGGACCATTCGCTGATTTTCTGGGAACAATAGACCAGATTGATGAGGAAAAAGGCAAAGTTAAAGTTTTAGTCTCCATCTTCGGCCGGGAAACTCCTGTTGAGCTCGATTTTTTACAAATCCGTAAATTATAATTCGAAATCCCGATAAGCAAAGCGACATCGGGGTTGAGCTCGATTTTTTACAAATCCGTAAACTTTGGTAACTGCCCTTAATCTTAGACTCCTTACACTCCGAATCCGTTATAAGCACTGAATTTATTTATTTGTCTTTCGATGAATATCGAAATATAATCTATTTTATATGAGAAAAATCGAAACAATCTGGCAACATTTGCTTTACTCTGCTTTGGAGGAAAAAAATTTCAGGCTTTATCATTCCGGCTCTGTCAATATAGATAAAATTAAAAAATTAAAGAACCGTTATTTGTTAAAAGACTACTGGTTGAATTTTACTAATATATTATCGGAAACAACAAAAGTAGCAGAGCTCAATATTAACCCCCATCAGTTGTCAAAAATTAAAAAAAAGTTGGTTTGACCGGCTCACCCTGATAAACTATCCGCTTATGAGCCTTGAAAAAATTACCGTTCGCGCCGCCGGATTCTATCAGGAACTTAATCATCAGTTAGCTTTAAAATTCGGATCTGACACCGGCCGGTTTTTATATGGAAAGGGGTTGTTTCTTCATCCTGATTCAGCTGCACAACTTTCCGGCATATCAACCGGTGATTTAATAAAAACCATCACGCCTTTGGATACTGCAGCAGAATTAAATCCTGAAAGACTGAAAATTATAATAAGCACCTGGGCCGGTAAAAATGCGCAAGAAGCCTTCGGAAGAAAAGAAGAACTATTGGAGCAGCTCGTCCTGATGGAAGAAAACGGTCTCGATTTCATCCGCGTAATCGCCACGGTTTTCCCCCTGGAAATGATTAAAAAATCATTGGAAATTCACAAAGCTCAAAATATCACAAACGGCAAAAACAGGTTAGAACAGTCTCTGGAATATAAAAATTCTATGAAGGCACCGCCCCGACAAACTTTTTGACAAATTCAAATAATATCCCGACCGATCTGATATTTACCCTTTCCTCTATAGTATGTCCTCCCTCAATAACCGCGCCTAAAGATATTGCCTGAAGCTGGGGATATTTTCTGATGATTTGCCCGCATTCAAGACTGCAATGGGATGATCCCAATTCCAGTTCCGTTCCGGTAACTTGCCGCCAGGCTTTGCCGGCAATGGAGTTTATTTCCGCCTCCGGGTCTGCCTGCCAGCCGGGATAAAAATTGCTTTTACTAAAAGACCCGCCGTGCTCTCTCGAAATTTTATTTATTTCCTCAATCATCGCTTCCGTCAGCCATTTTTCATTTCCTCTGATCATCGACACTATTTTTACTTCGTCCCGTTCGGTTCTTACCGTAGCCAGATTTACTGATAACATAATTTCGCTTTTTTCACTCAGGTTGTATGCACCATGAGCCAATCTGCTGATCAGATTGATAACTCTTTCGGACGACTTATTGTCCATAACCAGTTCCGATCCGGCAGCGGATTCTTCCAGCATAATATTTATCCTCTTTTTGTCATCCAGATTATATCTGCTGATATTTATCCCGTTTCTTATCGAGTCCGTCCAGACTCTGATCTCTTCCTCAGTCAGACTGTTTCCGTCTTCGCCAACGGCCGTAAAATATAATTCAGCTTCAGACGGAATGGCGTTATGAACCGAACCTCCCCCTATATGAACAATATTCATTGAAAATTCACTTTTTGAATCACTCAAATTTTCAAAAAATCCCCCCAGAATTTTTAATGCGTTCATTCTGTTTTCCCCGATATCCTCGCCTGAATGTCCTCCCTGAAGATTACTTACCTGCAGTTTCCAGATTGTTCTTTCTCCTATTTCCTCAAAATATACGGGAAGGTCAATAAATGCGTCCTGCGTTGAAGCGCTGCTGATTGTCGCCTTGCCGCCGTCTTCCGAATCTAGATTTAACAAATATTCAAATCCCTGAAGCTCATTCTTAAAATCCATATGGCTGGCCCCGTCGTCTATTGCCTCCTCACGGACGGTAAATATCAAAGCTATTGGTCCGTGTTTATGTTCTTCATCTGCCACGGAAAGCATGGCGCTTATCCCGATTCCGTTATCCGCTCCGAGTGTCGTATTATCGGCATAAACCCATTCTCCGCTATCATCAACTTTTGGTTTAACGCCGTAAACTGATGGATCCGGTTTACCGGCGCAGACCATATCCAAATGTCCCTGGAGAACAATTCCGGCTTTATTTTCCAATCCCTCAGATGCCGGAATAATAATAAGCAGATTTCCCGCCCCGTCAATTTCATACTCAAAACCCCTGTTTTTTCGCTCCCGGGCAAATTTAACCGCGTAATCCCGGGCTTCGACTTCTTTTCCCGTATTTCTGGGAATTCGTGAAAGATTATCAAAATGCCGCCAAAGCCTGATTATTCCCTGATCGGCTTCTGATTCCTCCGCTGAAGCAATAAAATCCGAAAAAGTCTCATAGCTTTTTCCTAGCGGTGTTTCGTGTAATACCGGAGTCATATAAAAAAACTGCCCCTCTGAGGCAGCTTAATTGTTAACAATTATTTGTCAAGGCGGCGCTTTAAGCTTTATTCACCCGCGGGAAATAAATCAAATATTTCTTTATTGGTCGGCGGACCTAATGTTGTTTTTGTAACTTTCGGATAAACAATTTTTTCAAAATAATCTCCTACCGAATCGGTTTCCGGCTGTTTCGACTCTGAAACTTTTGGGGTTCCCGGTCTTGTAATATTTCCGGATTCATCAAAAAACGAACGTTGACCTCCTCCGTTTCTTATTGATTTTAATCTGACCATCCCGGTTAAATTAGTTTGGTCATACCGAAAAATATCGCCTCTTCTCCCAGCCGGTCCGAAACTGCCTTCATCACCGAGAACCGGCGGCGTGGATATAGCTTCTATAGATTTCATAAAACTCTTATTATTATAATTGCCCCGCTATTATAATCCAAATTATTTTATTTCCAAAATCGTCAATACTTGCCAAAAACCCTATAGCATTATAAAATGCTTTCTGGAAAATATTTATGAATACAGAATCGTCTCCGGGCTGTGGCCGGATATTCTCAAAAATACCCCGTTATTTTGAAAAACGGTACGGAGGTGATCCGCACCAGTATTTATTCGGATTTGCCCGATTTCTTCACCCTGATGATGCACAAGAACTGAAATCGCTAAAAGCGGAAGATTTTGTAACAGCTGTCTATCCTTTGGCGAAAGAATTAAACATTAATTCAGGAAGAATTGGACATTTGGTAAAACTATGGCAGGGAGAAAATCGGGAATCAATCATAACCCGGAGATCGGATTTAATACATGAATTTACTTATACGCTCAAAAGCGGCATACCGGATGAATCAAGTTATTTTGAACAGATCCGGTCCCGGAATATTTCCCAAATTCTGGCTAAAGCTTTCCATTTAATAGAATTAAATATTGAACTGGAAAAATCTCTGGCTGATTTTGACCCGGAAGATAAAACCCGGATTACGGGAATAAACAGGCTGATAGATGCCATGGAAATAAAATTCCAGACTGCTCCGGGTTATATAAGTGAAGCGGATTTGGATGCTTCCCGCAATCTTTTTTTTAGGGCGCTGGCATTTAGAAATCTGCCGGATAAAATTAAGGTTAAGTTTGCCAATCAGCTGAAAATAACAAGCGATCCGGAAAATGCAAATAATATGGACTTGGATAATTTCTGGTTACTGCTAAATATAGATAATGATGAATGTGCCGGTGAAACACAAAAACAATGGTCACAACAGTCGTTCTTTGATCCGGAAATTCTGGAAAAAATCAAATCAACTCCTGTTGATATTCATCACCGCCGGTTATGGAAAAATATGGCTGATATTTATCATGATATTCCGGTTTCCCCCGGCAGTGACTTTATCAGATCGGTAACTTTTTACTTTCTCGATTCAACTTCTGACCGGGATGATATAATTTCAACAGGACAATACGCCCGTTTTCTGTTAAATATTTTAAACTCTCCGGAAGTTGAAAACAAAACCGCGCGAATAATCGAGTCTGATCAGGCTGACAGATTAATCAAATCCTTACTGACGAAATATTCTAAAACTGAAGTTAAACCGGAAAATTGGCTTGCTTTGTCAGGATTTCTTAATCTGGCTTATAAAATCGCTTTTTTTCATAGAGATCAGTTAAATTCGGAAAATGCTAAAGAATTAATTTCGGCCTGCAAAAGTAGTTGGATTAAATCCACACGGGATGAAAATTTGGGCGCTCGCAGAGCTGCAGAAATCAGATCGGTATTTCCTAATACCGATTATGAAATACTCAATGCGTTAACTGCTTATACTAAATTGAAATAAACTTGTCGCTTCACTTTTTTGCTATTGTATGTTAATATTTCCGTTACCTGTTTCTACGAGATTGGGATAGGAAGGCGGAGGAACGCCGAAACTTCAAAAATTTATATTTTTCCCGTTCCCCTGTTTCTATTTTTAATTTGTATTTGTAAATTTTATTTTTAAATTTTTAATTTTTAATTTTTATCTTTTAATTTTTAAATTTTATATTGTACCGTGCCTCCGAAAAAAGTAAAAACAATCATAAAGCTTAATCTTCCGGCAGGAGAGGCTACCCCTGCTCCTCCGGTCGGGCCGGCATTGGGCCAGCACGGACTGCCGATTATGGATTTCGTCCGTGCTTATAACGAGAAAACAGCTGACAAAAAAGGCCAGGTTATCCCTGCTGTTATTACGGTCTATGTTGATCGGACATTCTCATTTATCACCAAATTACCTCCTGTTGCCGAAATGATAAAAAAACAGCTTAAAATCGAAAAAGGCAGCGGCAAAACAGGCAGGGAAGCGGTTGGCACGCTAAAAAAAGACCAGGTTGAAGCCATCGCCCGGGAAAAAATGGGAGATCTTAATACCGACACGGTTGAACAGGCTGTTAAAGTAGTTGAAGGCACAGCCCGTTCAATGGGAGTCAAAATAGAATAATATGGGAAAAATAAGAATAACCCAAATCGGCGGAACTGGAGAAGAAGAAAAGCGCGAAAAGCGCAAGGTTCAGCGTGAAGAAAAGAAAAAAAGGGAAGGTGCCGGCAAAAAGGATAAAAAGCAGGAAAAAATCCATTTAACAGGCATGAAAGGCGGCGAACGGGTTAAAACCGTCGGAGCCGACTCTGAAGAAGAACTGGAAAAGCTTATAAAACTCTCCCGTGAAGTCGAAAGAGACCAGGATGAAGGTATAAAAATCGAAGAAGAGGATAAAAAGGCTAAAAAAAAGAAAAAGATAAGAGTCAGGGGCAAAAATTACCAATCTTCTCTTTTGAAATTGGATGCCTCCAAACAGTACGATATCAATGAAGCCGTTCCGCTTCTGAGAAAAATCTCTTATGCCAAATTCGATGAAACAGTCGAAGTTCATATCAATACGACGGAAACTGGGTTGAGGGGAAAAGTCAATCTTCCTCATGGTACCGGCAAAAAAGTAAGAGTAATGGTAGCCGACGAATCAAATGTTGATGACATAGTCAAAAAAATATCCGAAGGAAAAATTGATTTTGACGCCCTGGTAGCCCATCCCAAGGCTGTTCCCAAACTGGCCAAGGTTGCCAAATTCCTGGGTCCCCGCGGACTTATGCCCAATCCCAAAACCGGTACCATATCGGAAAAACCTGACCAAGTCGCCAAAAAACTGGAAGCCGGTGAACTTAACTGGAAAACAGAATCACAGGAGGTGCCCGTTATCCATCAGGCAATCGGCAAACTGTCATTCAAAGATGACCAGATTGTGGCTAACTACCAATCATTAATAAAATCCGTTGATGCTAAAAAAATCGGCAAAGTAACTCTCAAATCCACCATGTCGCCCGGAATAAAAATAAAGTAAAAAATATCGGCTAACTCTCCTCCAACCCGCTCGATCATAATCAATATCTATCAAAATATAACGTTTTTTTTTGATTTCCAAGAATATTTATGATATAGTACCGCCGCTATGAACCTGAAAGAAATCGGCCCTTCCGAAGTCGATCTCTTTGATCCTTATGATCGGGATTTCGTTAAAATGATCAGAGGTCAAAAAAAACCCGCCAAAATCTTCCGGTTGATAAAAGCTAAAGTTAAACTTTGCTCAAGCTCTCCTGAAGTAAAAAAACATTTAGCCGGTATATATATGTCGAAAATGTCGGATAATCTGGCGCAAGGCTTTAACAACCTTATTCTGACTGGTGATCCCCAACTCATGAAAACTGCCCTCAATTACCTGCGCCGGAGTATTAATCTGGAATTGGATCCGGAAGAAATGTTTAAAATTATTGAAGGTAAAGATTATAATGATATTCCCTTTCCGGAAGCAGTTTTCCTTTTGGCAAGAGATAACCCGGACAATTCTGTAAGAAGAGCTGCTTCCCTGTTACACTCCGATATGACGCTCAAAGTGTTTCAAAACGGTTGGTTTACTCATGAAGGTAAATATAAACTTTGGAAACAACAAGAGGAACAGATAAAAGATGAAAAAGAACCGCAAGTATTAATTGAAAAAATTAATAACTTCATATCCTTAACAAAATCTCCGTCTGTATCCGGTTTTCTCATTGAAAATTTAATGGATCCTGCGGGGATTTGTCAGGAAATTCTTGATAAGTATATTGAAAATCCCTGTTATTCAAAGGCAATCAGAAATTCGGTATATTATCAGGGATTCCGGAATAATGGAATGAGATAAATTTTATAAACTCTACTGCCCTGCCCATGTATAAACATTTAAATCTAAATTCCGAAACCGAGCCCGGTAAAGTTCAAAAATTCTCTACTCCGTTTAACAAAAACAAATTTATCCTGCTGGGTCTCATATTAGGTTTCATCTCAACGCTGGCATTGGTGATTATTAGCCGAAATTTTTCTTCAAATAATCCCGGCCGGTCGGAAGTCCTCTCCCAAACCGATGATTTACTGCCCGGTCTGACCGATACTGCCAATCTGAAAACCCTGGGAATTCTGCTTTTGGGATACGGAGGCGCCGGTCATGACGGGGGCTTTTTGACTGACGCTGTCCAGCTGATTTATGTGGATTTTGACAGGGCAACAATCGCCTTTGTTTCATTTCCCCGCGATCTGTGGGTAAAAACTGCAGACGGCCGGGAAATGAAATTAAATGCTGTTGCCGCCGCCTCGGGTAAGAAAAGCGGACAAAATCCGGTAGCCAACGGAGCAGAAAGCCTAAAAAGCCTAATTGAACAAATTACCGGTCTGGGAACGGATTATTTTATCGGAATTGATTTTGTCGGTTTTCAGAGGGCAATCGGCCTGAATCTGAAAGGAATTGAAGTGGAAATCGGTGAAACTCTTGATGATCCCTGGTATCCGGTCCAGGGAAAAGAGCTGGAAACCTGCGGTATGACACCCGGTGAAATTACAAAACTGCATGCCAAATACACGGGATTTGAACTGGAAAGACAGTTTCCCTGCCGTTATGAACACCTCCGTTTTGAAAAAGGCAAAGTAATAATGCAGGGAGGCGATGCCTTAAAATATGTCCGCTCCAGACACGGATCATCTGCCGGAGATATGTCCAGAAATATAAGACAGCAGGAAGTTCTGTCGGCCGTTAAAAACAAAATAATCAGCCTGGACGGGCTGAAAAATCTGCCCGGATCTTTCAGGGAATTTGCCGTTCATACATCAACAGACATAAATACTGATATCGTTAAATTCCTTTTACCGGCAATTACCAAAGCCAGTCAGTTCAAAGTTAAAAATATCAACCTCTCAACCGCCAATGTACTGACATCAGGAAATGCCGGATCCGCCCAGATAATCAAGCCCAAAGAAGGCCTCCATAACTATACGGCAGTCAAAAAATTCATTACCGACCAGCTGGAAATTCTTTCCACTTCGGGAGTGGAATAGCTTTACACTTCGGGATAATAACCTTAACCTGATTGACAACCCCCCTCACCTTTTGTCTTAATTATATTAATGCCCGCAAGTGTAGTTCCTGTATCCGTTTTCCTCCTGTTGGTAAACTTTATCCTGATTAAAAAACAGATCGTTTACGCCCAGATCGTAACCTCTCCCAAAACCATCAAACTTCAGAATTTCACTCCGCCTCCGACCCGGACTCCGACAATGACAGCACAACCCTCACCTACAATTGCGCCTCCCGCTTCCAACAGCTCTCCGATTCCGCCTGTAACTTCAGGACCAACCAACCAACCCCAACCCACCGATGTCCCTTCATCAGGTGAAAAAGCCGCCGAAGTAATGGATCTGGTGAACAAAATCCGCCAGATTTGCCCCGGAGGAATAATCTCAATATCCACCCTGTCCTGTGTTAATAAACTGATCCTTCCTAATAATCTCTCAATATTGGTTCAAAGCGAACTGAAATTCTCAACTATCCACAATACTTATCTGCAATGCGTCGGTTTTGTCAGGGCGGCAACAGCCAGGATGTACGGCTACCCGGTTAATAACGGCGGAAATGCCATTGACTTCGCCACCAGACTCCCGACCGGCTACCGCTTCATCGACGGAAAACTGGGTGCTAGAATAAGAACAAATGATCTGGCTATTTGGAATTATGATACCTACGGCCATATTGCCTATGTTGTTGAGGTTTTCAGTCCGTCAGTCTTTAAAGTAGCTGAAGCCAACCTGGGTACCCGGGGTGAAGTCAGATTAAGCATTACGACAATAGACAGTCCGAATCTGATCGGCTGGATAAGAAAAAATTAGATAATAATCTATGACCTTAATAACTAAAAAAAACATCATAATTGTCTTATTCGGATTGATCATCCTTCTTCTGCCTGTTATTTATTGGCTTAATGCCGGCAAAAATAAAACCCAAACGACTGAATTAGACAATAACAAAATAATACAAAATGATTCAAATTATACTGATTCAACAGCTCCTGATTATGACACCAACATTGCCCTTTACAAAATTATCTCCGTCTTTCCGCCTGATGAAACTCAAAATATTCCGCTTGAAACTTCCCTGACAATTACCTTCGATCAGCCTGTAAAAAAAGAAGTAATCGAATTTTCTTCCAATCCCGCTTTCCCTTATGAAATGGGTATTAAAGACAATCAACTGGAAATAACTCCCAAATCGGTCCTTGAAGAAGGCACAAAATATACCTATATCGTCAAATATAAAAATTACTCGCTTCCCTCAGCCACTTATTCATTCACTACCGCCGGATCCCTGCAAAATATTCCCGATACTATGCCCGAGGGAGCAGCCGAAGCTGAAAGGCTATTTCAGCGAGAAAACCATCCCGATGTATATCTGGCCAACTTTACTCCGTATGATAGCGGGTCTTTTTCCGTTCAATCGGAATTTCTGAGCGACACTAACCTTTTTCGCTTTACTGTAATTCAAAAAACATCAGCGGCAAAAGATGATTTCACCAACTGGCTCAAATCTCTCCAACTTTCCGACCAACAAATCGGGACACTGGACATTTCATACTAAGAAAAATAGTTATCTACTTTTCACTCTTCCCCAGTTTCATTCCGGCATATATAACGGCCGCAAATACTAATCCCCACCCCGAAACATAAAAAACTACCGGCAAAATTTCTGAAATAAAAAGGTTTATTAGTCTCTGGAACCGGAAATGGGGTGTGACGGTTATAATCGACTGCAATGTCTGCTCCCTTAGCCCGGCAATGATATGCTTGTCATATTCATATGAAAAAAGAAGAACGGCAAAACCCAACAGGATAAAAACGGAAAACCTGGAGGGTTTCCAGATCGACAGGATTATCCCCAGAATTATTCCGGTAAAATAAGCAAAAGCAATATAGTTGTGTGAAAAAAGAAGATAAAGGGTAACAATAATATTTTGTCTCAAATCAGGTGCCATTCCAATATCCATAAGATAATTATTTTAACAACTCTATCTCCCTATTGACAAGCCGAGAAATACTCCTTTATGTTTGATATATAAGCTTTAAATGAAAAAATTTCTGCTCCTGCCGGGTTGTCTTGTATTTATCCTCGGATTTTTTATCCTCAACAAAACCGGAACCGGACAAATAGCTGCCCAAACAAACCAATATTATTGTACTCAATCCTGTTGCTATTCAAATGCCTACCCCACAACTTGGGTCAACCATTATTGGTCATGGAATAAAGATGATCCTGTAGTTAATGACATTCCCCTCTGTGAAGGCTGCCAAAGCGCCTGCTTTTCTAAAAATTGCGGTGCGGAACAGATAGATATCGCCGGTGCCGCTCCCGGAACCGGTATTTGGAAAAGACATGATAAAAGTTGTGAACCTACTTCCCCGCCTCTGCCTCCTAAATCACCGACCCCGACACCGGTTCAGCGCCCTTATGTTTGCACCTCGTCATCAATTTCCAAATCGGTCTTAAATTCCGGCCAGTCATTAACCGTTACCGTCAACGGCACACCGCCATCCGGAACTGCAATTAAAAGCTTTACCCTGGCCTTTTATAACCGTGATAATGGTACTAAACCGATCTTTTTTAGCGGTACTGCCCAATACCAGAAAGTTATAACCGCTGCCTCAGGTCAAACATCGGCCACCTTTACCGTTTCATATAGTGAAATAAACAAACCCGATCTGAACTGGGGAGGAAAATATCCTGTCAACTTCCAGGTTAACGGCTACTTTACCCTGAGTGACGGCCGCTTCTCCGCCGCCGACGGAAAATGCGTCAAGTGGTTCAGTAAAGGTGTTATTATTACAACACCGACTAAAACGCCCACACCACCGCCGAAAACTCCGACCAAATCACCGACACCTTACCTTAATGCTCTGACCTGCACTAAAGTTGTGACTTTGGTTAACGGCTATGCCCTTCCCGTCGGCGGACAGGTAAAAGTCGGCAATAATGTTTCATTTGTCGCTTACGGAACAGCCGCAGGAGGAAAAATAATCAGATATATGAATTTCCGCCTTCTCAATAAAACAACCAATAAATATGTCTTTTCCCAGATGGTTCCGGCAGGAAAAACTTCAACCGGAACTTATATCGGCCGGACTTCATCTTATAAAATTACGTCAACCGGTTCATATCAGGTCAGCGCTCAAATGCTGGAATATTCGGTAACAACAAGTAATTAATAATATAAAATTATGAAAAATCTGAAAAAATTTGTCTTCCATGTAAATGAGCTCAGTCTTATTTCCCTGATAATGGTATTGTCGGCCCTTATTTACACAGTTTACGTCATGAATTCCGACACTGATATTTCTCCTCAAAAGTCACAGGCCGCCGGACCTGTCTGCTATTCAGCCTTTACGGCGGTTGCCGCTCCTTCCCCCACTCCTCCATCATGCGCCGCCCAACCTGTTGATCTGATGTTTGTCATGGACAGGTCATCAAGTATGAACAACAAAGAAACGGTTAACGGCGTTACCAAAACCAAACTGGAATGGTCAAAACAGGCAGTTAAAGATTTGATAGATAAAATTGCCCAGTCCCCCGCTGCCAAAAACGGCAAAGTCCGGGTAGGAATTTCATCTTTTGGCAGGTCGTTAACATCAAATGGCTCTAGTGTACCGAGCAAACTCCATATCAAACTGACTAATTTATCAGGTGGTTTAAGTACCGTTCAGTCGGCATTAACTTCCGTCAAGTATGAAGGGTCGGGAACCTGTATTGTCTGCGGAGAAAGGATCGGTACAACCCAGTTTAAAAATAATCCCGGTCCCTCAGGAGTTAAAAACGTCGTTATCCTGACATCGGACGGCCGCGGTAATAAAATTATTGATGGTATTGATGTTTCCAGAACCGTTGCCAAAGATGCCGCCATAAAAGAAGCTCAGGTTTTCAAATCAGTGCCTATAAGCGCCACAGTCTTTGTGGCCGCCTATGCCGGAAATTCAGATTCCCTTTGCCACCGTCCGACTGTCCTTGGTATTGCCAGCAGTCCGGGTACCTGCCGGGTAGTTCCCAATGCCGCCGGCTGGGACGATGTTCTCAATTACTTCAACCAGCAGATCTGTCCAGGTTATCTTCAGTTAAACAGTTTCGGTGCGGCAGTTCAGGGACAACCCTGCGCTACCAGCAACCTCTGCACAAACTGAAATTAACTTTTCTTCTTCTTGCCATCTGATTCGGACATATGCTACAATCATTGGATCCTAAAGACAGTAGGTCCCCGCTAAGCGGGGTTAAAAATAGCCTACCGAGGGAAAAAGATTTAATATTATCTGAATCCCTGTAGGTAGGGATTTTTTTATGAAAAGAAAAACACCTCATCCGAAAAAAGCCGAAATCGTTGAAAAAGTAACCGGAAAACTCAATAAAGCCCGGGCATTCTTTCTTACCGATTACAAAGGTCTTACCCATAAGCAGCTTGAAGATTTAAGAAAATCTCTCAAAAAAGTTGAAGCTGATCTTCTTGTCGTAAAAAATACTCTTTTTAAAATATCCCTTGATAAAACTGAAAAAACAACAAAAGAAAATAAAGAGAAATTATACGAGTCCCTGAAAGATTCAAATGCCGCTTTTTTTGCTTACGGTGACCCTCTGGCTGCCGTCAAAGAACTCTTTAACTTCTCCAAAAGCTTCTCTCTTCCTAAAGTTAGAATCGGAGTTCTGGAAAATAAACTGACAACTTCGGCAGATTTTGATAAGTTGGCAATATTGCCGTCAAAAGACATACTTCTCGCCACTCTTTTCGCCGGATTGAAATCACCGATTTACGGCCTTCATAACAGTCTTAATTGGAATCTCCAAAAAATCGTTATTGTTTTAAATAATATTAAAAACAAAAAACCGGATTAGATTTAAAATTAAAAATCATATTAGGAGGTGACATTATTTGGCAAAATTAACAAAAGACGATATTCTGAAAGCGGTGGAAGAAATGTCAGTCATGGATTTGGCGGATCTTGTTAAAGCTCTGGAAGATAAATTCGGCGTATCGGCGGCACCTGCGGCTATGGCCGTACCTCAAACTGCACCCGCTGGAGCCCCGGCTGAAGCCGCGCCCGAACAGACTACTTTCAATGTAGTCTTAAGTGCACCGGGTAGCAATAAAATCTCCGTCATTAAAGCAGTCCGCGAACTCGTTCCCACCTTGGGTCTTCAGGAAGCTAAAACTATGGTAGAATCAGCTCCGAAAGAAGTAATGAATGGAGTCAACAAAAAAACAGCGGAAGAAGCCAAAACCAAATTGACAGCCGCCGGAGCAACAGTAGAATTAAAATAATTCTATCAAGGACATCACGGGGCTAAAAAACATCCCTGATTTACGGATGTTTTTTAGTTGCCGTTCTCCCGGGTATTGGTTGCCCCGTATTGACAACAATTACCCTCTCGCCTAGCATTGAATTACGGGATAAAGCAATGCCAAAAATTAAAAAAAAAGCGGCTGATAAGTTTCAAAAAAACTTAAGCTTTCCGTCTTTGGTTATCGGTTTCATCCTTCTTCTGGCAATGTTTCTTGTCATTTTTTTCTCCAGGCAATCCCAGGACATTAGACCCCGGGCTGTCGATTATGAAAAAACCTGCCGGTTAAAGTGGCCTCCACAAGGTGCAACTTGTGTTAATACGGGAAGAACATATACCGGTCTTTGCCAGGTTATGCATTGTCCCAAAGGCTGCGGTAACAATCAATACTGCGGTTTTTCCGATCCGGGTGCTTATCGGACAATTGTCGACTGTGATAAAGCCCGGCTTGATCCCGGAGAATGCGGCCAGATAGATATTTTGGATTCAACAAAAAAATATTGTAATCCCGGTTTGGGTTACTGCGATTACAAACAAATCCAGTGCTATTCTTCATGTCAGGGGCCGGAAAAACCTAAAGAAGAAAAACCTGTAAATCCGACCACAGGTAATATAGCTCCTTCTCTTCCGCCGGTTACCAAAGAACCTGTCAAAGCTTTTATTTGCCAGCAAACTTCAGTTCAGGGTCAGATTGGAGTCGGATCAACTTTTAAAATAACAACCATTGTCAGGGCAACCGATCCGGCCCAAACAGGTCCGGTTTCGGTTATCTATCATGTGGAAAGGGACGGGGTGCAAATAACAAGTTCTGGTGCTCTTAATGGCGTTAAAATTCCGAAAACTACAGACAGATACCAAACATCATGGGCCTACACTGTTCCTTCAGATGACCAAAAAGCCGGTTTTTATAATATATGGCTGGATATAAACGGCACTCCCGCTCTATCTTATGTAGTCAACGGCCAATCCAGCGGGATTCTTGGCGCGCAAACAGAAAACAGATTCAATCCCTTAAGCTTTATTGGAGATTTAATCAGAATAATTCTGGGAATTCCGCCATCCCGGCCGGCGCCTCTTCCTCCTCAAGTTACTCCCGGTTACACCCTTGAAGGAACCATCACTGTCCTTCGGCCGACCGGAGTCAACAGCCTTCAGCTGGGTACTTTCAACCCTGCTGTAAACATCGCCGTCTCCTGCGATAAAATTACATTCACCATCCTCTAAAGTACATCATTCTATAACATTCTGATTGCACCTCTTTGATTACTATTGACAATATTGAAATTCATATGTTACAGTAAATATCAAATTGATATTGGATTCGAGTCTTCTGCTCCGGATTATTAACATTTAAATAAGGAGTCGGCAACAGTTGCTTCCGTACTCAAAAACCCTGCTTGAACATGGGGTCAACCGTTTGCTGAATAAGTTTATGGCTCTTGGTGATGAATGGCCCGAATTATTAACTGTCCGTGAAGTTGCTAAAATCCTGCGCGTTTCTCCCCTGACGATTAAAAGATGGGGTAAAAGGGGAAAGCTTCCCGCCATCAGGATAAACTCAAGAGGCGACCGGAGGTATAAAAAAGAAGCAGTTCTTTGGCTTTTGGGTCTGCAGCAAAAGGGTCAGGTTTAATTTATTTTCCCTCCCCTACAGGAATTAACAATTTTTGCCCCGGACGTATATATCTTGCCGCTGCCATTATTGTTTCCCAAAACCGGGTTACTTTGCCGCCTATCCGGGCTGCCATTCCGGGATTTTTTACTACTTCCGAGATTGCTTCCGCATTTTCATCTGAAATGAGTTCCGTCATGTTTCTGACAATAGTTTGCGTCATATTATGTCCGTACGGATCCTTCCAACCGTGTTCCAATCCGATTTGACCTAATGTATCACCATTTTTCACAATATATTCCTCATATTCCCCGAAATTTCCCGTGTTTTCTGCAGCTTCCGGTTCGGCTACCGGGACAATTTCGTCAAATTTTTCTCCGTTTTGATCTGAAGGATTACTCTCAAAAATGATGCCTTTATTTCCTCCGTCAGGAACATTGGCTTTCCCCAAAAAATTTTCCTCCGCCACCGCTGCAATTCCGGGCCGGACGTGAGATTTTTCCGGTTGCGCCGTCGCTGGATTGTGTTCAATAAAATCATGCCGGTCTGAAATTGCATGTGATCCGGGTGCATCCGCTTCCGGAAAATCCAATGGAAAAATATCATTCTTAATAAAACCGGTTTCACCTGTTACTTCTCCCCCGTCCCCGTTAAAAATACCCTTTACAAATCCCAAAATTCTCTCCCCGATTTCAGGATGTTCAGCTCCGAAATTGCGCGATGCGGCTACTACTGCTCTTGATAATATATAACCGTTGATTATATCTTCGATTTTTATCTTATTCTCAAGCCTTTTAAATAAATCGGATTTATTCTGTAATTTACCGATTACTAAATTTCCCCCGACAGCCGCGATGGCCGTTGCTGCCTGGAATGTATTGGCCAACATTAACCGGTCCTCATATGTCAGCATCGGCATGGATTTTAATGCTTCTTTTGCCAAAAATTGCTGCAGTGTACCTGCCGCCATGCCTGTAAGATATGATAATTTGGATTCCGGATTTACGAACCGCTTCAGTTTTTTTTTAATTTGTCTTACTGTTTCTTTCCTGTTTTTGGCAGAACGCTGGTTAATTTTCTCCGGTAAAGGGACAGGCTGATTTGTTCTGATTCCCTGACCCCAACCCGGAAGTTCTTCCGGTTTTCGTCCATCCCATATTAGGCTTAATTTTTTATTTAATAAAGCGTCATCTTCTTTTTCTTTTCTTATATCGAACTTGCCTGATTCAATGCTTTTTATCCTCTGATTTAATGCCGTACCGGCCAGTATTTTACCCGACTTACTTATAAAATCTCTCAAAGTCCTTCCATTGTTGATTTCTCTTAGAATTGTCGCTGCTTCGTTTACTCCTGTTTTAACTGCTTCTCCCTTCTGGGTTACAAATCCCTTCTCTTTTAACTCTGCCCGCAATTGGACTAATTGCTCCTCATTTTTAAAAATATCAATCTTTTCTTCGCGAAAAATTACGTCTTCCGGATTTCCGGATCCGTTTCGAGCTAATTCATCCGGTAATAATCCCGCACCGGTAATTAATACTTTCGGACTATCAAAATTGGATATTCCCGATTCTATGCCTGGCATTTTTAAACTTTCTCATACTAAAATTTTCACAAAGAAAGTTAAGTGTAAGAAAATCGTAAGATTAAAAGGTTTATCCGCGGAAAATAACTCCTCTGATGGTCTTAAGAACTTTTGGAAGCAAAGTGTCTCTTATCTGAAACTGTTCCGACGGTTCTTGCGGTTGAGCTGTTAACTGATCCGGAAATATTTGTTTGACGAATTCTTCATTAAGATCAGTCAGTTGTTTTTGCATATTTCTTTCATGCAATTTTTTTTCAATAAATATTGGGACAAAAATCATGATATTATTTCCATCAAGTCCTTCCAAATAACTGACTATCACGTCTTGAATCTCCTCCGGAGACAATTTCGGAAATTTTTCGCTGTATAGTGCGACATCTTCAGGACTGATTCCAACCCCTTCTTTACCTGTATTTCCTGTCATTAATAATAAGTTTACTGAACCTTTAATTCCTGTGCCGCTACCGTCGGATCAACAATATTGACCGACAAACCGGTACCAAGCTCGAAACCGGCGCGGTGGACCATCCGGGGAATAATCCGTATAAACCAATTTTTGGCGTGGTGGATATAAAAATTATAGGCAAACTGAATATTGGGATTGATTTTCATAACCCGCGGATCGTTATGCTTGCTTTTCAGGCGGCACAGGGAATTCTGGAGAAGATCAGCCAAATCCTTTATTTCTTCATCTGTCACTTCGCCGTATGTAGTTCCTTCTTTCTTGGGTGAAATCCAGATCTCATACGGCCATTGGGAAAAATCAGGGCAGTATGTAACAAAGAAATTATTATCTTCAATCACGTTCATTATAGGCTCCCGAACCAGTGCGTCCAAATTTATCTGTTTCGGAATAAGGACCAGTTGTGAATGGGGATGGTGTAAGGATGCCCCGGCATGCTCCCCGTGGTTGCAGAAAATCATCACCTGGCCGTCAAACGTGTGTGCCTGGAATCTTTGCCTGTAGACCCTCAAAAGAGCTGTAACTTGTTCAATATTTAATTCTTCTATGTTCTTATCATGATCGGGGCTGTGGATTATTACTTCATGTACATCGGTAATCGGATATTTATTGGGGATTACCCTGATTTTCCAACCCGGTTTATCCTTCTCTCCTTCGCCTATTCTCATGATTTCAGAAGGTGTCATCGCTTCATTGCCGGTACAGAAGGGACATGCTTTCGGTTTTTCTCCCTCATTGGCGTCATCCGGCCTGTTTACTCTGGTTTGCGAAATTACTATCCATCTCTGGGTTTTGACATCGGGAACAAATTTAGCCATATATTAATGAGTATGACTTAAGATTTCATCCCAATCAAGTCCCGGTTGAAATTATTAATCAACTTGTAATCTGTTCTGATATTTGTATAATATATTGAATTCCTGCATCCCGTTAATCGGATCCTCCCAAAGATTAATCCTGCCAATTAGATTAAATTATGACAACCCAACCTATAGAGACCGGCGGAATATTGCCCGCGGTTACGGTATTTGAAAAATCCGGAAAATTAACCGGAAACATTGCATACCGAATGAAATATCTGCGGCGTGGTTTGGACGGAAAGTTTCGTCAATTTCAGGGTGACGGTCATTATATTTTTCCTGACCGGATTTTGGTTTGGGATGTTTCCATGCCGGAATTTCTATATATGGATTGTAATGATAATATGGTTACTGAATCTGTTCTTGGTAAATTTATAATTAATAAATTTACTGACATTTATTACCGGTTTGCGTCAGCTCATATAACATCACCGGATAAACCACCTCTCCCGGAAACGCCGGAAATATTAAACATTTTATTTGAAAAAGTGGATTTCCGCGATCTGAATTTAAAATCCGAAGAAATACTTCAAGACCTTATTTCCGCCTCCGGAATTTCTTTCAGCTGGTTTGATTTAAATCCTGATTCTTATCAGGCGGTAATCGGTTCCCTGGGCACTAATTTTTATGCCCGCCGGACAAAAAAGGACTTGTATAAAACAGGACCGGTTAATCTCCGTTATCCTCCGTTCAATTTGCTCCTGAACCAAAAAAAAAGAAATGATTTAATAGATTCCGAATTTGTTCCGCTTGAAGATTTGGATATTCTGCCGGTACTTTTAGCGACAGACGGAATTTTACCCCCTCCGGAAATTCCGAAAAAGTCAGTCCTTTTTGATCGTATCGGGTTTCTTAAAAAAAAATCTCAGGACAATAATAGAGCTTTAGTTAATATACAACAACCTCCGGAAACTCTCCTGGGTGAAAATGTAGAAGGTCTTTATATCGTGATAGGCGGTCAAAAGTCATAAATTTGAGATTGTTGTCATCTGGCTGATATCTCCGAGTGAATAATAAGATCCGTAAGGCATCCAAAACTTATTTTTAAATGTTTTTCGCTCTATGCCTAACTGATTGAATAATTTCTCAGCCACGTAATTATTCAATTCCCGGAATCGGTTTATTATTAAATCCGCATTATCCGGTTTCAATTGTGTAACGGTTCCCTCATGACGCAGCTTCTTGCCTTTTAAATGTCTCCTGATATTCCCCTCCTCTTGGCTGATTCCCCTCAAAAGCTGCCCGAATTTGTTTTCCAGTGCTGCAGATGCTTGTTCCCCTCCGTAAACTGACCGGCTGCCGTTGGCGGCTAGTTTGTAATAATAAATATATTTGCTCATTATTTCTCTGATCCTTTCCTCTTTTTTCTTAAGAAGCTCATCCATCAGGCCGGATTTTATTTCTGTTATTAAATTCGGGTCTTTCCTTAACAAGCCTTCTCCCGTTTTATTAAAATCTTCAACCGTTGAAGCGATTACTGATTTTAATATATGATTAATTCTTCTTTTCCCCTCCTGCAGTTGAATGTTCCCCGCATTGGTCTTTTCCCCGTTATAGCTGAGATAATGGCTGTTTCTGATTAAATTGCCCAATAAAAACCATTCAGCCCAAACCCGGCCGATATCATGTTGGAGAGAAAAGATATGCTTATAATTAACCCCATTGGAAAGCCCGGCGATACCTTCCTTAATTTCCTTTGTATCGGTATCGAACTGTATTCGGTCTTTATATTTCTCCAAAAGATATCTTCTCCATAACGCCTTGTCAGTCGGACTGATCGAATCTGTCAAATCAGCCGCAAACCCGTATTCTAAAACCATCCTCAATTGTTCCCGTTCTTCCCCGCTGATATTCCCGCCGTCAAATAAAAACTTTTCGCTTTTTTCCATTTCTGCCAATTCCTTTGCATATTTATCCTCTAAAAAAGGCGTCAGACCGAAACCTTTCTCTGCACTTATTCCACTTATAGCCCTATGCAGCCGGACCAAATCCTTCTCTCTCATTCTTGCTACATCCAGATTACCGGCTAAAAAAGATTCCTTCAGTTCGCTGTCGCTCAAATCAACCGGATTTTCTCCTGATCCGGTCGACAGCGTTTCCAAAAGTATTGCGGTCTGATAATGATCGTGGCACAAAGCCATCAAAGCGGCTGTATTACAGATTGTACTGGCTGTTTTAGTATATTTATCGTCCATTCCGGTCAATTCCGCGTATTCTTCAGTAAAAAGTGATAACAAAACTGCCGCTCCGCTTTGATGTCCCAGTCTGGTATCAATATCAATACCTTTGGATTTCATCCTGTTATATTCATTTTGCATAAAATCATGCCAGCGGTTAAAAAGTGCCGATGAATATATTAAGAAACGGTTTTTCCCGTAAAAATTATCCGGAGAGTTGTAAACAAATGTCCAATTCCATTTATCTTCTCTTCTGTCATGGAAATGATCATGGTGGGAATTTTCCCATGAACTTCTTACCTTGATAGTTTCCTCATCCAGAGTGAAAGTCAGTGAATTTGATGCCGCTACTGCCATTCTTACGTCAGATAATAAAATTTTTTGATCGGATTTAAGATCTTCAATTATCAAATCCGTATGTTCCAGTCCGAATGCTTTCCGGTATCTGTTCATTCTCTCAAGTTCAAAAGCAATGACGCTGTCAGCTTCAATAGGTTTTGGTAATTTAATTTCTTCATGGGATATAGGATAAATAACTCTAAATTTCCGGGGAGTTTCATTACGCCAAGGTAATTTAAGACCGACCATCCGATCAATATTTATAATTTGAGGAATAAAGTTATTTTCAAGCTCACTAATTCGTGTCATTTTTACACTAAATAATAATTTGATTCGACTAATATACTCTTTAAATTAATATTTGTAAAATACCTAAAAGATTTGAAGTTCAGGAAATTTATGCCTGCTCTAACTGTTTCCGAAGTGCCTGTACCTGCTGATCCTTCTGATCAAGATGGTCTGAAATTGTTTTGGCTGTAATCCGGAATTCCTCGTCAAACGCGGTTTTAGTTATCCCGTCAATTTCCGCCTGTTTCAAATATCTGTTAAAAATCCTCTTCACCAACTCTATTTTCTGCTCGGATGAATAACTCTTGCCGGTAAGTTTCTTTTCAGCTTCAAATTCCGTTTTTAAACTTTCCGCTTCATTTTTATTTATTTTTTTTCCCAATACTTCATACATTCCGGTAACAGCTGATTTTAAAGAGTTTTCAACAATTTTCTTCTCTAAATCCTTAATCTGACTTGCAGTAAAAGAAGCCATCTGACAGGCATTAATAAATAATTCTCTTAATTCCATTTTGGTTTCAATTTATGTTTTATTCAGTTACGGGAAGCCTTCGGCCTCTTAAAATACTCCCTAATCCGAATCCTGCCGCGGTTGAAACACCGGCAATCGCCGCAGCCGGCTCGTTTGTAACTAAAGAAACTGCCGTACCTAATGCTACGGCTCCAGCTGAAACATATAATTTATATCTCCCTTCAGTTGTACGGCTTAATACCGCGGCTGCTGACAATGGAGCAGCCATATAAACAAACGGGTCTTCAGTTACCGGAGGATAATTTCTCTCCTGAAGTATGGAAGCGCCCACAATAGGCGCCAAGCCGGCCATGACTGTAACTCTGCTGTTATTTACTTCTTCCAAAAGCTTTTTACCTTGGGACTTTAAAAAGTTAAATGTGTCCCTTAAACTTTGCGCGGTTTTAGTTTCTCGGATTTCATTGGGAATGCCTGCTTCAGTCATATACTCGCTCTCTTTCATTCATTCTTCTCCCGAGCGGTATTTCGGATTATACCGTGAATAATGCCTCCGGCTGAACTTATAAGTAGAGCGGTACTTGCTGATTGAAGTTCCGGCTGCTGGAAATGATTTGCCGCCGCCCATGAACCGATTTCAAAAGCAAGTAATCCCAATGTTTCTCCTAAACCTCTTCCTGCAACATCTCGTCCGGCTAAATATCCGGTGGGTACTGATATTGCGTATATTCCCATATTCCTGATGCTGGAAAAACCGTTATCTAATTTATCCGTTACCGGTAACATTGCCGCTGCTGCTGCGGCACTCAACTCTGATCCTCTTTCGTTAACCAGTGATTTTATCCGGCTAAAATTTACTGTTTCAGCAATTTCTCTAAATGCCGGTAATTCGCTTATATTTGCCATGAATTAAAGAATTATACTTATATATTTTGGAAAATCAAATTTGATTGTTATCAAATAAATCCGTTTGTCCTGACCTCTCTTTTCCGGATTCTTTATTATTATCATTTTTCCTGTTGAAATTCTCAATCCCGACTCCGATCAACCTGAGCGGTTTCAGTTTCGGATTACCCCTTTTGTCCAAAAAAGGTAGGAAAAGTTTTAGAGCTTCTCTTTCCAGTAAATCCCTGTCATCTGATGCCATTTCAATGGTGTGGGCTTTGTTCTTCGTTTCAAAATCAAAAAATCTGACCGTAATTGTTACAGTTTTAAATGTTTTGATATTTTCCAATATCATTCTTATGTGAACTTCTTTCACTAACTTCCTCAGCTTTTCAATCAAAAATAATCCGGACAAAGTATCTTTCCCGAATGTTTCCTGTTCACTGATGGATTTTGTCTCCCTGCCGGTCTCAAGCTCTGACTCGTCTATTCCCCGTGCTTTATCATAAATATCCTCCCCCCATTTCCCGAACATCCCGACCAGTTCATCCTTCGTTAATTTCAGTAAACCGGAAATACTCATGATTCCCTTTTTATTTAACTTTTCTTCTGTCTTGGGTCCGATTCCCGGAATATCCCTCAGGCCGATCGAATCCATAAACCCGGAAATTTGGGATAACGTCACTGCGGTCAACCCGTCAGGCTTATTTTTGGCAGAAGCTAACTTGGCAATCAGTTTGTTCTGTCCGATACCGACCGAACAGGTCAGTTTTTCTTTTTCTCTTATATCCTTTTTAATTTTTTCCGCTAAACTTTCCGCTTTTTCATAACTCCCGGTAAACGATAAATCAAGATATGCCTCATCAATTGACGTTTGTTCAATTATTGCCGATTTGACTTCTTTTTCCATCACTTGTCTGACAATTTCCATTACCCGTTTGGAATTTTCCGCGTATCTTTTCATGTCAACCGGCAGAAATATTGCTCTCGGCCTGCCCTGGCGGCCTGCTTCCTCGGATAATCTCCAGGCAACGGAAATGGGCATTGCCGAAAATATTCCGTATTCCCGGGCTTTATAATTGGCTGTTGAAACCACACCGCGTCCGCTGCCGCCGTTCGGTAAAGCACCGACTGCAACCGGTAAGCCTTGGTATTGCGGATTATCCCGCTCCTCGATTGAGGCATAAAATGAATCCATATCAAGATGGGCAATGATTTTCACGGATATTTATATTTTACAGGAAGATCAGCTTCTTTATAATTCTCTCTTGGAAGGAAAAAATTTGGATATTAAAAAAGTTGTTGCTGAAGCTGCCATGGAAACGGCAAATGCATCTCCTAAAGCGTCTCCTCCCATCACTGTTGTCGCCGTCCAACCCAAAGCTTCAATAATCTCAACCGCAATAAGATCTTTAACGCTTTCTCTGGCGGCAAGTCCAAAAGCAATGCCTATTGCCGATCCGAATATTCCCATCGCCGGATCTATTTTAGTTATGCCTTCCTGAAGCAATCTGTCAGTCTCTATTCCCCGTTTCTCCGTAAATTCCCAAATTACCGGAAAAATTCTGACCGCTCTTTCATTAATTAAAGAGTTAAAAAGACTTAGTTCACCGGTATTTGCGTTTAAAAATAATTCTTTTATCATCCATACCAGCCTAGTATTATATCAAAAATCCGTTTTGTCCCGTCATAACCTTCCTAATTAAATGAAAAATTTGTTTTTATGATGTAAAATATAATGGACTTATCATTAACTTCTATGGCGGATCAATCTCCTAAAATAGGTTTCGAAGGGAAACTGGCTGAAATTAAAAAACAATTAGCTTTGGAAGCAAAAGTAATTTTCGATGGTTGGGAAACTTCAAAAGAAATTCAAGAAATAATTCTGGGTAAACCGGATTGGTTAGACCGACACGATCTTCCGCATCCAGGCGAAATAGATGTTCCGGCCACGACAAATCATCCTGCCAGAAGATAAATCCTATAGTCATCTTTCTCACTATTTCAACTTGATAAAACCATCGCCTGTGCTAAGATATGCCCATGAAAGCAGCTCATTCTTGCCGCTCAATTATTGTCCATTGTATCGATTTCCGCATTCAGAAATTTCTCATATCCTGGGTTGAGGATTTAAAAGACGGTTACGACCGCCTCTCAATTGCCGGCGGAGTAAAAGATCTTCCTTTTGTGCTTGAACAGCTGGAAGTATCACATCGGCTTCACCATATAAAGGAAGTTTATCTCATAAATCACGAGGATTGCGGAGCTTACGGCAAACAGGGATCGGCCGGAACTCACATACGGGATCTTCTCAAAGCCCAAAAAGAAATTGTGGAAAAATATCCCGGCCTGAAAGTCATCCTTTATTACCTCAAGCTCAACGGCTCATTTGAACCTGTTGATTGACCTCTTATTTATCTTTTCTGGCAATATAATTAAAAAAGTAAAAATATTTCCGCCAGAGCTCATCCGATGATCCGTAAATGTTGTCTCCGGCAAAATAATCCGCCAGCACTTCGTATAACCGGGTCAGCTCTTTCAATCTTTTTCTGTTATTGGGTGCGGAAATTGTCAAAAAAACAAGCTCTAATGCACGCATAAATGCCTGCCGGCTGTATTCCTGTTTACCCTTATTCCTCCAACTTATTGTTCTTTCCACTTCGCTTCCGACATTGGCCAGCTGTTCGGCTAAATTTAGTTCATTCCATCGTCCCGCAGCCAAATCCTTATGAATAAATTTCACTTTTTAATAAGTTTTTTAACAATTTTTATAATTTTCTCCCGGGTTACCGGATTTTCAACACTCCTGGTCATGTTATCCATAACCGGCCTGATATTGATCATGGAATCAAATTCAACCAAATTATCCCCTGATTCTTCAGGATAAATATTTATTCCCCATAAATTATGCTGCTCGGATCCGTCCTCAATAAGCAATTTTTCCTCATCGGCATGAAGATCGCCGTAAACAGCCATAATTTCCTTTTCAACATCAACTACCGCTTTTACCATTAGGCCGAATTTGGAAACCGCCATTTTTCTCATTTCAACAATATTTATCGGATCTCTAAGTATGTTCATATATTTTTAATTAACTGTCTTCCCTTTTACCCCGATATTGGTCGGTTGGTTTAAAGGATTAACGGTAAAATCGGCTTTTCCGACTGTCTCGCCGTCTGCTTTAACCAGAAATGCGTATTTCCCTTCTTTCTCAAACTTCACGTTACCCATTTCAATCAGAATATTAATATTTCTGCCTTTGTTATTTTCCGGAACGGTCATTTTCATCGGACCCACCGTCAATCCCTGGGATACGCCCCGGCTGTCAGTTAGGGATATTTCCAGGCTTACCTCTTTTAATGAATTATCCAGAACATCAAAATTACCGACCAAAACGGTTTTTAAATGAGTCCCTGGTAGCTTGGACATATTGATAGTCCGGAAAATTCCGATGATGTTCATTTTCCCGCCCTGGCCCAAAAATGCCTCATCACAAATAAATAAATAATTCTGTATAAGTTTCTTCATATTTAACCGGATCCTAAACCGGATTATAACACGCTTTTTGCCCTTAATATCTTCTGATTATTACAAACTGTGATAAAATTATAATAAACCTGGTATGAAAAAAATTAAAAAACAAAAACCTGTAACTGTTTATTTTACTGCTTCAATAACCGGAAAAAAACACTATCTGGAAAACTATTTAAAAATAATAAACCATCTAAAATTCAAAAATTGCCATGTCATATCGGACCATATTATCAACTCAACTGAATCGGAAGTAAAACTGGAAAAAAAGGAAGACCGGATTAAATTCCATAAACAATTGGAAAAGTGGATAAAAGGAAGTGACTTTATTGTTGCTGAAACAACCTTTCTCTCAATCTCAATCGGCTACGAAATATCCCTCGCCCTTAATTTGAATAAACCTGTCCTTATCCTCTATTCATCAGGCAATCCCCCAACACTTCTTATCCACTATCGGGACGAGAGAGTAGTGTGTGAAAAATACAGCCCGGAAACTCTATCCGATATAATTGATGATTATATTTATTATGTGAAGGGAACTGCCGATACGCGCTTTACCTTCTTTATAACTCCCGAAATTGCCACTTTTCTGAAAAAATTATCAAGGATAGACAAAATACCCAAATCTGTCTATTTAAGAAAACTCATTGAGAAAGACATGGAAAAAAGAACCTGACTGTCAATGCATATCTGTTATGCATTGGTTAAACTCCGCCTAATCCCATAAAATATTAATTGAATTAAAACTACAAGCCGGAAGTTCGTTGGGTAAACTCACTCCGGCTTGGCAACCATAAGAAACCATTGGCTGGTTTTTCTGTGTTGCAGCATAAATCTACACCAGCCGGGGTTTTTTGTCAATTTGCTATGGCTTCCGACCCGGTTGACCGCCAAATTGAAAAAACACTGGAAAATCTTACTTTATCCGAGCGTATGATATGGCTTTTTTTTGCCGTAAATACTTTGGGAATAATCATTATTGTTGAATATTTAATTCTGAAATAAAATACCTCTCCATTTATTCTACCAACTTTGCCGAAACAACCAATCGGTGGGAATAACTCTCGTCACTTCTGTTAAAAGTTCCTTTACAGGTTATTAAATTAAGTATGCTAAAATCAGTTTTTCCGAATATTTCTTTGACCGGAAACATATCCTCTTCATAAAGCTTTTTATCAAAAACAATGTAACGGTAAATTTTCCCCTTCATATCCGAAACTGTGATCGCATCCCCGAATGAAAGTTTATCCAGATTATAAAAAATGGCCGGACCGGTTTTGGAATCTTTATGACCGGCTATTACCATACTGCCCTTCTCTCCGGGATAGTATCCCTTTTCATACCAGGCTGCATTATCAGTGTCCTTGGGTATGTCCATATTCCCCTGGTTATCCTCTCCTACCCATTCCACTTTAGCTTCAACATCAATATCCGGAATTTTCACTGTATTTGGCCGGCTGTGCCACAACAAAAGTTGCCGGAAATTTAACTTTTCACTGCCTTTTGCTCCGGCGATTGTACCAAACAGCAATCCGGCTGCAATAACAAGGGTTAACAGAATTTTTTTCATTTTATATATACGGTAAGTCGGAGGATCAAAAAGTTCCCCCGCTTACCGCCACCGTCTTCCTATAAATTATTTAACCGGCTGTCCCTCCCATTCCTGTATTGGGAGCTCCCTCCGGTTCTGCCACTGTTCCCGGTCCGCCTCCCTGTGGTTCGGGAGTCGTTGTCGGAGTCGTCGTGATATTATTTGTCATGTTACCGGTCACATTTTCGGCCGTGTAGTCTGTGATTTGTGCCATTACCGCAGTTGCTGAAAAGGCAAAAACCACCGCTGCCAAAAAAGATATAAGCATTTTCATTCTAATATCACCTCCCTTCCTCGGATTTGATTAATAGATCGTCATAGTAAAAAGATCAGGTAATATTTAATCCAAAAAAGGGAAATAATTAAGTAAGAACAAGCTTAATTTTATTTTTTCCAAAAAAAACACTCCTGTTAAAATCAGAAACACTTTCCACTCCGGGAGTGGAATCCTACCTGCACATCGGGATTTTCCCCAAAAAACCTATAGTTTTGATCTACAGCCAATTCAATGCTATACTTCATAACCAAAATTATTATTTTTATGAATCCTGAAATATTACGGCAAACACTCACTCCTTCTGAAAAAATAGCATTAAATATGCAGGAAAATTCCTTAGCGGATAAAGTTTCAAAATTAATCGAAAACAGAGGCCAGGATATCAATAAACATCTAATGTATTCATTTACTGTATTAAAAGAGAAATTCTCATCCTTATCCTTACAATTTTCTGCAACAGATCATGCGTTAACCTGGGGTTTAATTGGTGTAGGCTTTGGTTCTGTATTTGGTATAGCATCTCGATTATCCGATAAAGGATACGTAAAATATTTATTAATTCCCGGAGTTATTGCGTTTGAAACAAGCGGATTATTTTACGGATTATCAACACAGAGTTCGGAATTAACAGCTTTATCAGCAGGTGCATTATTATCTACAATTGCCACCGGCCCCGGTCCCTGGATAGGCAGAAATTTAAGATATTTACTGCTGGAAAAAGAATTATAATTAAGGATCAATAGCACAAATCAAATCACCATTATTGGTTTCATGAAATGCTTCCATGAACTGATCCCACGAATATACTGTAACTGATCCGGACTTTCCACTGTCAGGTCCATATATTATTTCATAGGGTAATTTACTCAAACCGGGATCTCCCATATTATCAGCAGCTCTGAACGCATTATTAATTCTTGGAAGCTTATCATTAAAATTCGAGGCATCGGGTGTATTAATCATTCTGCAATTTGACGGAATATCATGCGGTTTAGGCCCAAAATCAACAGGTGTCTCTTCTGCAAATACTTGAGGCGGAATAGATTTTCCGGTATCAACAGGTACCACTCCCTGGGTTCTCTGGCATTCATTAACAACAAACGGTATTCCGAGAGTTGCCAGGAAACCTAATAAAATGGGAAATGTCAACTTTTTTCTGGTTTTCTCATGCATAAAATCCTATAGTATTGTAACATCAGAAGTCAAAGTAAGAGAAATTTTAGTCTTGTTCCTTAATTTTTGTTACCAGATCATTTAGTGAAGTCGCTTTTATTATCCCTACTTCCTCAATAACCGTATGACCGGCCATGGTAAATCCGACTAATTCACCCTCAATATTTACAACCGGACTGCCGCTCCCGCCGGAATTATTGATCCCTGTGCATATTGATAAATTTGAGATTCCGTCAATAGTTCCTGTTTTCCCGGTTACCGTATATTTATTTGCAAACCAGCCTACTGCTCCGCTTCCGTCAGGATATGAAATTGAAAATAATACTTCTCCCGCATTTAACGGTCTGGGGTTTATTATTATCGGGCTGTAAGCGGTAAATCTACCAGGAGATTTTTTATTAATAACCAATATTGATGCCTCGTTTTCACCAGTTCCCCGAAAATGTCCAATTATATCCTCTCTTGAGAATTTTAATTCCCTGCTGTCTTTATTTTGAGGCTGGCTTAAAGAAAGATTATCTATCTCAATACCCTCCGGAAACAGCACATGCTTTCCGCTGACAATAATAATATTTTCATTATTTTCCCGAAGCACCATCCCTGAGGCAAAAAAATCTCCTTCCGCTCCGTCTATCTCTCTCTTTCCTTTAAAGGTTATCTTCACGGCATTGTCTCTGAGTGATTTCGGCAAATTTTCAAGAGTTATATCAAGCATTTCCGGATCTCCGGCTAAAGCTTGAGAAGTTGCTTTTATCCTCGAATAATTGTCTTTGGGCGGAAATAATAGATTAAATAATCCGCAACCTGCCGTAATAATGGCGCTTCCGGAAAAAAGAATAACACTTAAAGCTTGTCTTCTTTCGTTACGGAAATCAATGGGATACATTCCGTATGGTTTTTTCTCATTCATAAAAAATTATCGTATTTTACCAAAAATCGGCATATAATACCCTTTTTTCCATATTTGATGATTCATAAGGTGAATTTTTTTATTACGGGTTAAGGAAATTAGGGCAGGTCTGAGTGTTCCGATTTCTGGGGAATATAGAAAGCGATCACAAAAGAAGCTATTACCGTCAGCAGGAATCCTGTAAAAACTATATTTCCCGGAAAAAACCATACTCTGGCATTTCTGAAAAATTCATCCAGCGTTTCTGCCGGAAAAGGTGACATATGGACCTTGGCCAACCATGAAGCAAAAACCACCGGAATAATCAGGAGATAATTTCTCCTTAGCCTCCAGGCTACCGACTCCAGCCTGGACATCGGCACATTGAGATTTTTAAAGCTGTCCGATAATTTTTCCTTCCATTTATTGACATCAGGTTTTATTGCTTTTGCCGAAAAAATCTGGGACAAAAGCTGCTTTTCAATTATCCGTGTTCTCTCCCGAAGTAACCAGTAATATCTGAACCGCCTCGACTCAACATAAAGAAAAAACCAGACCAGAAGATAATTAACCAGGATTAATGAATGGGGAGCGGTAAAATTGCTGAAAGCAAAAGAAAGCATTGCCGCCGTTACCACAATTGACCAGTTGGTCGTAGTGTCCAGCCGGTTTCTCCAGTTCGTTTCCCGATAAACCTCAGCCCGGTAATAATGGTAAATAAACCCGTAATAGGCTTCGGGAAGATTGACTAAATCTCCTAAAAAATCCAAATGGTCAGTTGTGTCTTCCATAAAATATTATATATTAGGCTTATCAAATCTATACATTGTTAGCCTCAAAATACTGCTCAAATCTGTTCAAACATACCCGTCCAGTCGGAATAGAATCTCTCAATTCCCGCATCGGTCAATGGATGGCTTAAATCGTATTCTCTAAAGTCTTTTCCCAATTCAATATTATCACGGTATGGAATTTCCTTAAGATTATCAGGTTTATAAACATAATTACTGTCAGGTGCTCCAAATTTATTATCGGCCCATAGTCTGAAAACCTTATAAGGAATAGTCATTATGTCTGATTTGAGTTGTATTGCATACAGAATATGCTCAATATTGCGAATTGAAGCGGTAAGAACTTCCACATGACCGTCTCCGTTTTTATACATCCTGATGATATTTTTAACAACATCCATCCCGTTTTCTCCCTTATCATCCAGTCTTCCTACGAATGGAGAAATAAATATAGGATATTTATTATTTTTAGTGGCTGCATAAACTGCCGCCGCCTGGTTTTGGGAAAAAACCAGAGTTATATTAATTGGCATTTCCATACAGGCAGTGCCAGCCGCTTTTAATCCCTCCTGTGTACAGGGAAACTTAATTGAGGCGTTTTTAATCCAACCGGCTCTGTCCCTGGCCTGATCAAGCATCTCCTCGAAAGAAGTATATTTATCGGCAAAAACCTGAATTGATATCGAACCTTTTGGTATTATTTTGCTCATTTCTTGGACAATTCGCTTGTATTCACTCAAAGCCATTTCTTCTGTTAGTTTTGAGTTTTGAGTTTTGAATTTTGAGTTTTGATCGCGAAGTTTCTTTGCGATCAATGTGGGGTTGGTCGTTTGTCCGTCAAGAGGCCGGCCGGTCTGTTTAAGAAGAATTTCCGAAGCTAGTTTTGTTTCTTCCGGTTCTCCTCCGTCTATGAAGATCTTTGAAGAAAATTCTCTCATGCATATTATTATAAATTAATAGTTTCATATATAAAAGAATAAGTATTAAGGTCTTGAAAGACCATTTTTTGCGGCATCACTTCTTGCCATATGGTCTTCTTTATCACAATATCGGGGTTCTCTGTCGTCGGGTTCATGCTTCATCCCGTCTCCGGGACCGATTTCTTCGGCCAGTCCCAAAGTTTCAAGTTCCTCTTTGGGAATTTGTTCGGGAGGTGAAAAATCCATTTCGGAAATTGCCATATTAAACCTGACTTTTATCAGATTTATCCTGTTATGTCAATCCGTATCTTTATGACCTTACCTGCACCATCTGGAAGTAGTTTTTGTCGGGATCTTCAAACGTGGCAATTTTTCCGTAATCTTCCACATGGTAAATCTCCTGTATTTTTTTAACCCCGTTTTTCTCCAGTTTAGAAACCGTTTCCTCAATATTGTCAACCTCAAAATTAATCATAAACCGCTCCGGTTCCTTATTCGGTCCTTTAAGTTTCGAATGGTGAAGAATTGACAGGAGATTTGAATCTCCGGCCTTCACCCCGAATATCTTCTCTTCAAAATTATTTCCGTATTCCCCCACCAGCTCCACTTCAAGTCCGACTTTTTGTTTGTAAAAATCAGCCAAATTTTTCGGATCTTTGCTGAATAATAGAACTGAATCTATGCCTCTGATCATTATCTGTCTCCCTGATAAATTTTTATAAAATGGATTTGAGTAATCATCAGGTAACCGCATAAAAGGATATTGAAGTTTACATAAGAATTGGGTAAGACTCTCTTTCTTACATTCATCTTTTATTACTGTGTTATTCATTAAAACGGTAGCTCTTTAACAAGCCGCACAGAGAATATATCCTAAATAAGCTGTTGGGGAGATAATCGGTCTTAAAAATAGGGAAATTTCCGGCCGGCTTTCTCCCCATCAGCCAGACTAACTATCCCCTTAAATTGTCGGGGACAATTTGTGAACAGGGAAGCCTCTGTCTGAAAAAACTCTATTCGGAAAATAATTTCCGGTAGAGAATCCGGGTGCCGGGGTGACACTTCAGAAAGGAAAAAATAAAAAATGAAAAAAAACCCCGAATTTTGGGGATTTGTAAGCGGGATGATAATCGGATTTGCTTTAGGTCAGGCTGTTTTAGCTTGGCTTGGTTTTATTATCCTGCTTATTACAGTAGTCCTAGCGTTAATTAGCAAAGCCGGAACCAAAACCGGTTTTGTCGCCGGATTTGGCCTGGGTGTTCTTTTTGGTAGCCTTTCCGGTTCACGGTTGCCGTTTTCGGCACTGCTTCAGTTAATCTTTTGAAGCAGTGTATTTGGGGGTCCGCTCTGGAAACTTATACGGATATGCGTCCCGATGGTTCGGGATGAAGTCATTTGCCTGCCGGATGCAGGTTTCCCCGGATGACTTCCCGGTAACGCGCAAAAACATGCCCCCGCTCCAAAGATATTTGGAAAAAAAGAAGAAAAAAATGAACATGCACCAGTTCCAAAATTATATTCTTGCCTTCAGCGTAGGCTTTCTAATAGGTTTTATTGTAGGAAAACCAATCCTTGCCATTATCGGATTAGTAATTCTTGCACTATTAACTGCGCTTGCCTTTGCCAGAAGTAACGGTGAAGTTATTTTTTGTATTTCACTTGTGACTTTCGGTGTTTTCCTTGGTTCCTTACTAGGATCTATGGTACCGTTTTGGTCACTACCGTTTCTTCTTTAATATTTAATTTCACATGGGGGTCCGTCAAAACTCAATATCACCTTCCTAAGAGGAGTAAAGAAGGAAAATGCTTAAACGGATATGCGTCCCGATAGATCGGGATGAAGTCATAAAGCCTGCCGGATGCAGGTTTACCCGGATGACTTCCCGGTAACGCGCAAAAACATACCCCCGCTCCAAAAGTCTTAAGCCAAAAACTGAAATAATTTTAACTAATTTACGTTCCTTAGCCCAAAAAGCGGGTTTAAGGAGCGAACCTTTTATTATTTTTCAGTTTTCTCTGTGCGGCATTTTTTTAAAACGAACCGTTTCCTCTTTTCACAAATAAAAATCGCGGTTCAGGTACCCCTTAAAAAATATAAGGCTGAACACGGCAAAAATTGCCAGGATAAGATATTCCAATTTCCTGTTCCCGCTTTTTCTAAACAGCATAAAAAGAATAATTGCCGTCAGGCTGTATCTTGATTCAATCAGCCAAAAAGGGAAAACTGATAAAAATGCAAACGGATATAAAAGATAATATTCTTTTTTTATTAATTTTATGGTGCTTAATGATAAAACGGTATATGAAATGAAGATAAAAAAAGCTGTTCTTTTCCATAAATCCGAAGAATATAATAGAAGGATTCTGTTTCTTAAATGCTCCCAGCTCGTATTCATCGGATGAAGATTATTAAAAGTAATAACGCCGGTAATAACAAAAATAATCAGAGGAATAAGTATTAACCGGTTCCGGGCAATTCTGCGGGCAATCCTGCCTGTGGCGGCTAAATGAACGGGTAAAAATAAAATAAACAGTAAAAAAAGTGTCCAATAGACGCTTCCGGCGTGAACCTGGAAAGTCGGCATGGCAGCCTGGTCCCTGACGGCTACTCCCTTATTCAGATAAACGAACAGGATAAAAAGTAAAAAACCGGCAACAAAAATAAATGTCTTGGATAAATATTTTCTCAAGAAATCCCGGTTAATTGCCGGACCGTATTCCAATAAATAACCAATCATCAACATCATTGCCGCCCAAATAATATTGGTTTGCCTAATAATTACAGCGAGAATACTGAGAATCCCCCCAAGAAAATACTTTTTCTTCAAAACAAAATAAATCATCAGAAATACTGCCAGGTTGGAAAACCCCTCGCTGTACAAAAGAAATAAAAAAGGAAACTGGATGGGAAGAAGGATATATTGCAGTGTTTTAATAATACCTGCCTGTCTGTCTATGAAATTCACCAGTATGAAAAAGACCGCGATTGACAAAAGAGATAATCCGGATGAAACTGCCCGCAGGTTTGGTAATTTTTCCAAATTAAAAAGTCCCCCCAATGCTGCAACAGCCAAAGGATAGCCCGGCAGTTTTGATAAACCCTTAACAATCCTTAAATCCCTTTTCAGAAATACCTCAATCTGCTGATAATGGGGATATTCGTCATCATAAAGTTTTTTATTCCTGATCAACAAAAAACAGCCTGTTAAAACAACTAAAAGAACTACCGGTAAAAGTAATATTATTCTTCTCCTTTTCATTTTATGTTGACAATTTTTGTATCGGGTAGCCTTTTTTTCAACATTTCTATTACTTCATTATTAATATTATTCCCTGACAGCTCAATACGTTTCAGATTTTTCAGATTTCCTGTTTCTTCGGGTATATCTTTTAGCCGATTATTCCTTAAATCAAGTATTTCCAATTTTTCCAAAAGTCCGATTTCAACCGGAATTTTATGCAGGCTGTTATTGTATAAATACAATTCTTTAAGATTGGAAAGCCCGCCTATTTCTTTTGGTAATATTACAATTCTGTTATCCCCGAGTTCCAGAAATTCAAGTTTTTTAAGCTCCCCAATTGCTCTTGGTAATTTGATAATTAAATTTTTGTTAAAACTGGCAAATCTTAATTCCGTCAGCTTATTTACGTTTCCGGGTATTGTTCTGATCTGGTTAAATCCGATTTCCAGTTTCTGCAGTTTCTCAAGTTCCAGAACCGCTTTGGGAACTGTCACTAATTGGTTTTTTCCCAAATCAATATATTTTATGGGAAGATCACCGATTTCCTTGGGAAGGGTTTTTAACCTGTTTGACGCCAGATGCAGTTCCTCAAGCTTGTTAAATTCCTTTATCTCAGCATAAATTTGTTTCAAATCACTCCCGTCCATAAAAAGTTTGCAGGTATCGGTTTTATTTTGCGCAATAAGTTTTAAAGTTGGCATTGGCTCCTCCGGCTGATTACCATTGCCGCATGCTACGGCTTTTTTGGCAATGGTTATCATCGACCGGGGTACAAAATAATCTTCAACACGGAAAAAAGAGTTTTCAATCAGGGAAAAAAGAGACATTATTATGAAAGTAACGGAGCTTGCTAAAATCCAGCTGTTTTTGCGGGTAATTGAAATTTCAAAATATTCTCCTGCATTCCGAAAGCTCATCAAACTGAATTTTACTGCGCTAATTTTCTGGACGTTAATGTAATATGCTGCGGGCTTTTTTTACTATCGAGGCAGCATCAATCTCCTCAAAATTCATTAGTTCTGCCGGTTTTCCGCTTCTTGGCAACTTGGAAACAGCCATGCAATGAACCTTAACAACCGGATCGGAAGCGAAAACATTAAGAACCGTCTCCCCCAATCCTCCCGCTTCATAATGGTCTTCAACAGTTATAAAATAATTTGCTTCTTCGGCTAATTTTCTTAAAGTCTCTCCGTCTATCGGCTTGATCGAATAGCAATCAACAACAATCGCCTCAATTCCTTCTTTAATTAATTCCTCCTGTGCCTTCATAGCCTCAAGAAAAGTAATCCCTGCCGCCGCAATAATCACCTTAGATTTAACATTTGACATTTGAGATTTGACCTTATGAATTTTGCTTCCTCCGACCGGAAATTTCTCATCATTGCCGTAGATAACTTTAGTTGCCGGTCTTGCTGTCCTGATATAACAGATTCCTGCTGTTTTTAACATTTGCTCAACCAGTCTCTCCGTTGAAACCGCATCCGAGGGATATAAAACAGTCGATCCGAAAACAGACCTGAACATTGATAAATCCTCCAGTCCCATTTGTGACGGTCCGTCTTCCCCGATGGATACTCCGGCATGGGATCCGCAGAATTTAACGTTTGCTCCCCCGATCCCGGCCATCCTAATCTGGTCAAACCCTCGGGTTAAAAAACAGGCAAAAGATGAAACAAAGGGAATAAATCCGAGTCTGGCCATTCCGACTCCCGCCCCGACCATGTTCTGTTCGGCAATAAACATTTCAAAAAAGCGCCCGGGGAAAGCCTCTTTAAAAATCTCCGCGTATGTGGAATTTTTGACATCTCCGTCCAGTGAAACCAGATCAGGATAATCCCTACCCAATCTTTTCAAAGCATTGCCGTATGCTTTTCTCGTCGCTACTTCCTCTCCTATTCGGTAATTTAATTTTT
>MFJF01000017.1:7326-29195 GCA_001779115.1 Candidatus Gottesmanbacteria bacterium RIFCSPHIGHO2_01_FULL_40_15 | reverse complement strand
TCAACTGGAGAATCAGGTCCCACTGGAAGTACTGGTGCAACCGGACAAATCGGTCCGACAGGTTCAACCGGTTCAACAGGTACAACCGGTCAAATAGGTCCCACAGGCAGTACTGGTTCAACCGGAACAACCGGTCAGTCAGGACCTACAGGCTCAACAGGTGCAACCGGTCAAATAGGACCAACCGGAAGTACTGGTGCAACCGGTCAAATAGGACCAACAGGTAGCACTGGTTCAACTGGTGTAACAGGACAATCAGGTCCGACAGGTTCAACCGGTTCAACAGGTTCAACCGGTCAAATAGGACCAACCGGTTCAACAGGTTCAACCGGATCAACTGGTCAGTATGGACCCACCGGGTCAACCGGATCAACAGGAGTTACAGGTCAATCAGGTCCCACAGGCTCAACCGGTTCAACCGGAGCAACAGGTCAATTAGGACCCACCGGTTCAACTGGCTCAACCGGCCAAATAGGTCCGACAGGTTCGACCGGTTCAACAGGTTCAACAGGTCAATCTGGCCCAACCGGAAGTACAGGATCAACAGGCTCCACAGGCCAATTAGGTCCGACAGGCTCAACAGGAACAACCGGTACCACAGGCCAATCAGGTCCTACAGGTTCAACAGGATCAACCGGAGCAAGCGGTATACTGGGTCCGACAGGCACAACAGGAACAACCGGAGCAACCGGCCAATTTGGTCCGACAGGAGCAACCGGAACAACAGGTTTTGGAGGACCGACCGGAGCAACCGGCCCGACCGGGGATGGCGGTATAGGTCCGACAGGCACAACGGGTGCAACAGGCATACAAGGTCCGACCGGAGTAACCGGATCAACCGGAACAACCGGTGAAGGAGGTCCGACCGGAGCAACCGGACCGACCGGGGATGGAGGAATTGGCCCGACAGGTTCAACCGGAGCAACCGGTCATACGGGACCAACTGGCACCACAGGCACAACCGGTACAACAGGTCAATCAGGTCCTACCGGTTCAACAGGCGCCACCGGTCCGGCCGGTCCCAATGGAGAAACTCTACTATTCTATTCCGCCCCGGGCGGGGCTGATGATGCCTTCCTCTACCCCAACACGACTTACAGCTATGATTTGAGAGCCGACGATCTGATATTGGGATACAGTGGTGGCGCCGGAGCAACAATCTCAACACAGGAATCGGGTGAAAGCATAACCATTTCCCCCAACGGTACCGGCACCATCATTATGGGTAACACTCTCACCCTATCAAGTGATTCTAATGAAGGAATAAACGGCGGCGGCCTTTCAGACTGCGACTCTCCGACACAAAAACTTCTTTGGGATTCAACAACCAACCAATTTTCCTGTGGAACCAATGTTGGAGAAATCAGGGCGTTTACGGATACCACCTCAGATTCGATAGTCGATGGTGATACAACTGATTATTGGGATGGAACACATGCGACTATCGATCTCCAATCTTCTTCGGATAGGGTATTAGTTCAGGTATCGGTGGTTATCAATAGCGGTGCCAACAATCAGGATATCGGTGTCCAAATAAAAAGAGACATGGATATCTCATCCGGAAACGATAACGGAACAATTAGCTGCAGCGATGATACGGTAACCGGTCCCGGTGAAGTAACCTCAAGCGGATCAGATGCCGGGTCAATGCCGGTGTTAACTTTTGGTTTTGTAGATAACCCCAACACAACAGCAACAACAACATATACTGTTTGCTCAAGCGATGAAACAACCGGAATTACAGGAAGTATAGACAGAATTGACATGACTTTATCAGAGGTCGGTGTCGCCTCCGATTTGGCAGAAATTTATTCAACCAATGACTTCTCCATAAACCAAGGTGATGTTGTCTCCCTTGACCCCGCCCTGAAAGCAGGAGTTATAAAAACAGAAAAAGCCTATGATCAAAACGCCATCGGCGTCGTCTCCAGCAGACCGTTCCAGGTTATCGGTTCGATCGATGATGAAAATGCCAAATCAGGTGTACCCGTTGCCCTTTCAGGCCGCGTCCCGGTAAAAGTAACATCCGAAAACGGTCCGATAAATCCCGGCGATCTTTTAACCTCTTCGGATACACCCGGTTTTGCCGGAAAAATAGACCGCGCCGGTCCGGTTATCGGTATGGCTATGGCCCAATTTGATCCGGAAAACGGAATTCAGGGTGAAAAAATCACCTGTCCTTCCGGTATAAACGAAAAGGGCAATTCCGACCTCGGCGCCGTCCAATGCGGCAAAATATTGATGTTTATTAAATCATCCTGGTATGACCCCGGTATCGCTATCAATAATTCCGGAGATCTGGAAATAAAAAGTCGGCAGGCGGACGGAAAAACAATTTTTGAAGTAGCCGATAAATCATCCGGAAATTACATTACTAATGTTTCCGCTTTCTCAAAACTAACCGTTGGAGAGTTACAGGCCGGATCAATTGACTCAAAACAAATAAAAACCCAAAGTCTCATCCTGGGATCAGACACAACGGCATCAGAAAGCAGCACACTACTTCAAACTCAATCAGGGACAACTATTCAAAAATCAGGAGTTATCACTGAATCAGCTGATCAGACCAATCAAGCCGATCTTTCTACCATCAATTACGGCCTCAAAGAAATACTTACCCTCAAACCTGTCTCCTATGTTGATATAGAATCAGGCAGAGTTGATTTCGGTTTCACTGCCCAGGATTTGCAAAAAATCCTTCCCGAACTCGTTTATGGAGATGAAGATAATAAGTCAATTGCCTACAATCATCTGACAGCTCTTCTCACTAAAGGTATTCAGGAACAGCAAAACCAGATTAATGATATTTATAATAAACTGGAAAAACTTGAATTGTCCGGTTCTTCCATAAATAGACTGGAAATTTATCAATTTGAAGAAAGTCAAAGAGCGGAATTTAATTTAAGTCCGACACAAGCCGAACCTGTTGATACCCTCTCCCCGACTCTGGCCGGACTGACGTTATCAGACCAATTTTCCCAAAATCATCTCTCCGCCGTTTTCCATACAGAGCAAAAAGATCTGAAACAGGGAGACATTGTTCAAATATCAACCCGGTCATCAGAAATGAAAATCGATAAAACTTCCTCCTCCTACAGTTATGAAATACTTGGAGTTGCCGAAAATATAGCATCAGACAGTGCAGAAATAACAACCTATGGTCAATCAACCGTAACCGTCTCAACCATAAACGGCCCCGTCAAAAAAGGCGATTATCTGACCTCATCGGATATCCCCGGTGTTGCCATGAAAGCCGACCAGGCCGGCACCGGTATCGGTATTGCACTTGAAGATTTTGATTCAAATTCAGATAGTAAATATGTCAATTCTGAAATACTTTCACAACCTGTCTCATCTGTATCTGCATCAATTAATGACGGCTTCACTTCCTCCGAAGCGGCAACCGCTTCTCCATCTACCGATAAAAAAGAACCGGCTTCCGCAACCGGTTCATCCGTTATTTTTGGTAACATCCCCTCCCCGACCTTAACCAAAGACCAGCAAGTGGAAAGGTTAAAACAATTTATTGCCGAAAAAGTGGAAGCGGAAAACTCTCCCAAAATCGGCCGAATCAAGGTAATGGTAAAACCGGGTCTGGCGATGCCTCCGCCAACATGTAACATAAGCAACAGTCTCTGTTTGAGCAGCTATTTTGCCAGGATTACCCCCAAACCCGGTCAATCAACTGACACAGATCCCTTTGGCCAATATAGTCTCACCGATTCATCCGGAACTCCGTTTGACGGTTATATCTCCTCTGCATTTGTCCACGATCTGATCGTCTCGGGAACTCTTCTGGTTAATAAAATCACACTTCTTGATAGCGCCGGCTCTTCACTGATTCCCGCCGGACAAAAAGAAACAACCGTCGGCTCAACCCAGGTCACTGCCACCAGCATAATCCAGATTACTTTTGAAGCCGATTATTCTCCGGCTACCCGCTTCTTTATCAAAGAGAAAAAAGAAGGTGTAAGCTTTACTGTTTCCCTGGACCGCCCTGTTGACCGGGATATTCCTTTCACCTATTTCATTCTCGAAAATCTGAGCGGACAAAGACAAACCGGAACCATCACTCCGACTCTTCCGCCTGAAATAGAAAAAATTCTCGCACAAACTCCCACTCCGGCCGCAACCATTCAAATTACTCCGGCTGATGATCAATTGATAATTGCAAGCCAGTCGGCAGTTCCGGAGTAAAACAATTGCCCGTATTGACTTTAATAAAATTTCTATAAAATAAGATAAAATTCATCATAGCTTTGTTAAAAAATAATTGTTACACTTTTTTATATTAAATGATAAAAAGTAATAGAAAATCCCAGAAAATAATCCAACCCCCCCTATCCGGCCATCCCCTGATATTTTTCCTGGTAATTCCCTTAGTAATTTCAATTGCCATTGGCGCGGTCAGCCTAAAGCTCTATCTTGACGCCCAAAATAAACTCAACAAGTTCGAGTCCCAAAAATCCCCCGCCAATCCGACTCCCTCGATAGATGAAATAAAAAACATCGTCAAAAAAGCCGGTAAACATATTCTCCTCCCCGAAAACCTTCCCCAACTCATTAATGTCACCAACGTCGATTCGATCAAAAAAGACCAGCCTTTTTTTAAAAATGCTCGAAACGGAAATAAACTGCTTATTTATCCCAATAAAGTAATTATTTACGATCCGGTCCGCGATATTATCATTGATATTGCCTATCTCAAACCGACTGACATCCCTGCTGTCCCAACCGTCATCCCGTCAACTACACCCGTACCAACCTCTCCCGCTTCAGAACCGGTTAAAGACACCCCTTCCTCTTCAATTCCCACTCCCGCTTGATTTTCTTCAGTCTCGCCTCTTCCGGAAATCCTTTAAAAACCGCCCACTTGCCAGAAACATGCGCCGGAAAGTATAATTCCCTTATGGCAAAAAAAGAACATACCATTCTGATAGCCCTGATCTGTCAGGTCTGTAAAACTCAAAACTATATAACCAAGAAAAACAAAACAGAAAACAAGGAAAAGCTGATTCTCAAAAAATTCTGCAAAAGATGCCGGAAACATACACAACACAAAGAAACCGAAAAACTGGATTAAAAAAGGAAAAATGCCCAAACAAACACTCGCGGTAATTCTTGCCCTGACAGCCGTTGCTGCTCTTCTTATTGGTATCAATATCGGCAAAAAGCTCGGTGTATCCCAATACCTCTCTCAAACTGCTCCCACCCCGGCCCCTCTGTCTGACATCAATGAAATTCCCTCACCGACCGTTAACTTTCCGACTCCCGTTACCGAAAGCATTATTGACGAACTGACCTACGAACAGGACCGGGATATAAAAAGCGGTTCATCCAGCTATACCGATAAATCCTGCGGTTTTACCCTTACCTATACCGGCAGTTATCTTGAACAAAATTCCCAAAACGGTAAATCAACCATTATTACCAACCCCGATAACCCTCAGGAAACAATCATCACTGCCTGTCAGGATGAAATTCCCAAACCTCCTCTTCCTCCGGAAAAAATCGAAAACATTACCCTGGATGGAGTTCTGGCCAGGCTATACCATGACACCAGCAGCAAAGACGGCTCCCCCAGAGACGAAGTCATCGTTACCCACCCCACCCTTTTCCACGAAATAATTATCGCCGGTTATGGCCGGACATTTAATGAAGCCGTCACTTCTTTCAAATTCATCAGATAAAATTCTTCCGCTTCCCCCCATAACGAAAGCTCCGCATCCCTTTTATTAAGAAATGCGGAGCCTTTAAGAAAATTCATCAATCATCTTATCTGATTATTCATAAGAATGAACCTGCAAATTGCCGTTTGTTACTGCAAAAGCTGGTCCGGGAGCCACCTCGCCGCTGACATTTGCTTCAGCGGTGGCCTGATCGGTAAATATTCCATATATATGGTCAACCGTAGCGCCGGGTTCTCCCCCGTCATGAACAGCTGCAGATAGCCACAATCCAACCCATCCGGGTTGACTGGCAGCAACTACCGGCCCGGCAAAAAATGCCAAATCACCGGAAACATTAACTGCTGTCACCTCAACGGTGTACCAGTCTCCGTTGGCATCGCTGTATTTAAACATTCCTTTATCGGTTTTTCCGACAGCATCACCGTCATGCATTTGGAATTGAGCTTGTCTGTCAAGACCGGCAGCTTCATAGGAAATTCCGCCGGTAGCCTTAGGGGCCGGCCCATTGGGAGCTCCTAAAACAGGCATTACCGAAAAGGAAAAAATCGTTGCCGCGCCTAATCCTTGTATTAATAATTTTTTCATATTTTTCACCTCCTTTCACTTCCACACAAGACTTGCTACTATACTTCCCGAATAATTGAAACAGATAAAAGATTTATAAAAATTCAAAAAGAGGCTTACCCCAAACTACCCCAACTACCAAAAGAGAAATTAAAAAATGATATAATACATGCTCTCCGCAATTAGCGGAGTTTTTAATAGTAATTTAATTTTTTTTATATATGGCAAATGAAACTTTGCCCGAAACAGCAATTAATTCACAATTATCAGCCGGAATTGAACAAAAAATCTCCGATCTTGAATTTTATTCTGTAGAATTTGAAGATCTAATCGGTTTTCAACCGAATATTGCCCAATTAAGATACAACAATAAACCCGGCTTGACTTTAACAGCCGGAAAAGACTGCTTAACGGTTTCATTCAATTCAGAAAATAATCTGCAGGAAATATACCCTGCAACGGGCTTTTTCGCCTTATATTTTCGTACAGATTCAAGATGGGAAATTAAAACTGTAGAAGCCTATGAAATCGACGGAACCGCCCTTACCGATGCAATTGCCTCCGGTTTTAGAATTGAAGATGAAATATTGGCTCCCGTTGCCCTGGTCAGAATAAATATTGACGAACCCGATAAACCCCGTCTGGAATTTTTTACCAATAATATTATTCCTGAAATTACTGTTTTATTTTCCCGGCAGCATCCGGCCGCTATACCTTTAATTCCCTCAAAATTCCAAATGGCAACCATACCGGATAAAGAAGAAATTGATCAACAAACTCCTTTAAAAATTATTGCTCCTCATGAAGAAACCGATGAAAATCAATATGATTTTATTATCCCCGGAGCAATAGAAGTTACACCAAAAATTCCTGTTAGATTAGTAAAAAGGAAACATCCAGATGATTGGAGCAATGCTATGTTAGCTGAATATAGGGAAGAAATAGCAGCTGAAAAAAGAAAAAAGGCTGGAATTGAAAGTGAAAAAGACTCTACTCCACCCCTCCTAAAAGATCCAAGACCGGGTAAAAAATTCCCTAAGAAACAAATTCCTCAATAACCCGCCCCACCCTACCCTCATTTTTATTATTCTGATATAATCAATAAGCTTTGGGGCTTGATTAAAAGGCATAACAGCGGTCACTAGTTTTAATTACCAAATAGGCCTGTCGTTCAATGGTAGGACAGCGGTCTCCAAAACCGCCAATGAGGGTTCGATTCCTTCCAGGCCTGCTAGCAGGCAGGAAAAAAGCGAGGCCGACCTCGTCCCTCCCAGCTTTCTTGCCCGCCGTAGCCTTAGAGAAGGCGGAAGCAAAGTGGGAAAACCGGGCTAATGATTAAAAATGGTTCGAAGTTTTAAATAAAGACGCTGCCCATAATCGTAAACTGACAAAACAAACTCACGAATTTCGATATCCATAGACAATCTCTCTTCTGATCTGTTTTGAGATATTGAAAAATTCTTGTTTTAGTGTAAATTAGTTAAAGCATGTTAAATAAAACCGACCTCCAACAAATTCAAAAAATAGTCCGGCAGGAAACCAGAAAAATAGTCAAAGAAGAACTGATATCAGTCAAAAAAGATATCGTTCAAATAAGAAAGAATATGAACGAAATAATTGGCTTTTTTGATACTGAATATATGGACTTAAGAAAACGGGTTGAAAGAGTTGAAGAACACTTAAATCTACCGCCTATTACCAATTAAAACTCAGTAAATTAGGTATTTATTAAAAGAGGCGAAACTTCTAAATTTAAAAAAACACTCACATAATCCTAATTTACTAAGTTTTAATTCCGGTAACCAGAATATAATTTTTTATCCTCGGCTTAGGAGTTAGCAGGAACATAGAAGATAATTGCCTTTGTTCAGTTTGCAATCCTGTCTGATGAAATAAATCCATTAATTCAACAACATTATTCTCTGTTACTGTCCAAAATACCTTCCCTGCCGGCTTCAACACTCTGGCGACAGACTTAACAGCCCCCGCTCTGAATTCTGGGTCAATATATGAATATACAAGATCACCGATAATAGTATCAAAGTAATCAGAAGGAAAAGGCAATGATGTCATATCGGCAATAGACATTTCAACTGAAGGAAATTTTATTTTTATATTTTCAGAATTCAAAAAAGAATCAGAAGACTTATCAATAACTGCTAGTTTTCCTTTACCGGCGGTTATTCTTTGGATTTCAAACGCTGCTCCACGAATTGATACTCCCCCGCCTGCACCTGTTAATAATATATTTTCATCAGATTCTATTGCTCCCTCCATTATTAAATCAGCGGGTATTTTTGCATTAAGAAAAAATACTTTTAATGGAAAAAGTTTGTGGTATCTGTCTTTGGCTTTCAGAAGTGGCCTATAAATATCATTAAACCAGTCTTTTATCCCGGAATAATATTCCGGCTGATATCCTTTTTGAAAAGGTAATCCTGATAGCTTTTCACTGATAGACATATAAGCGCATTAAATCGGGATTTTATCATATTTATCAATATTATGAATAAAAAAACCGTCAATAACGCGTTTACACTGGAAATTCTTATTAAGTTATTTTCATATATTCTATTCCTTCCAGGCCTGCCACCTCGTTCGCGAACGACGTGGCCTGCCCTTGCTCAATAAGTGTATAATAGAAACGAAAAATATGAATATCATTGAATTACCGCCTGGAGGTTCATTAGCCGAGCAAATGGCTGATGATTTCAAAGAAAATCCTCCCGAATCCGGAGAATCAGGTAAAGAATGGAAAGCCCAAACTCCGGAAGAACCCGTACCTCCTCCGCTTGAAAGTAAATTATTACATGTCGACAGTGGTAATGGATCAAAAACTGCTTCCTAATTCTTAATCTCTGAATCTCGTTTTTTTTCTTTAATTAAGTTTCCACCCTCTCGCGTTCCTCTTTACCGGCTCCTTACATCTTCCTTCTATTTTTTTAATAAAAAAAGAGCACTATAAACAAATTAAAGGAAGGAGGTGAAAATATATGACAATACAGCAATGGGATGAACATAAAAAACACATAGACGAACATATTACCTGGCCTGCTTCTAAGCAGGAAATAGTCGAAGCCTGTCAGGGAATGGACGTAGAAAAAGAAGTTCTTGATGAGTTAAAAACAAAACTCACGGATTCCGGTAAAAAATATTCAAAAGAAGAATTAAAAGATTTATTGGTTATGTAAGATTCTAAAGCACAATATTTTTACCTTAGAGATCATTTAGGTACAAAAAAAAGAATGCGTTAATTCAATTTTTGAAAAAACGCGTTCTTTTTTTAAGGCCCCCTTAACTTGCTTAAATATCTGCTTAAAAACCAGATCGATCCCGGCAGAAATACGGCCAGTACTTCAAGCCATGTATTTGAATTACCCGGAGCCTTTTCTTCCAAAGGAACAATGTTTGAATCTAACCGGTCGCCCGCTGCCGCTATTTCTTCTGATTCTTCAGTCTGAAGTTCCTCCAAATATTTGTTATTTTGGGCTAAATATCCTTCCTGGAATCCGTTTGAAGTTGCCTCCGGATAAACAAAGTAATACCAGATCTGTTCGCCGGAATTTGTTTCTGCTCCGTCACTTTCATAATCATAATATTGATTATCGACTGTCTCACTCTCATTATTCTCATTATTCTCATTATTTTCCGTTACTTCTTCATTTAAAACTTCTTCATTGTTACTTTTTGTCTCTTCGATTTCAGGATCACCGCTGTTGGTATCATCTGTATTCTCGTTTATATTATCCTGGGATTTCCTGTCTTCCCTTACATTATTAACATCTCCTCCAATTTGTAAATTTAGCTGTTCTCCCGGGAGTTCTCCGTTGACTATATCAATAATATTAACTCTTATCTCATCTCTGTTGATTTTGATTTCCGGATTAATATTTATGGATTTTTGCGAAATTTCAACCTCATGATGACCGGAAATGGAATTAACCTCCACGGCAATATTTGAACCGGTTTTTATCTCTCTGTGTATTTCCCTGTTTACTTCTGATTCAGACTTGCGTGACAGATTTATCTCAATTTCCCTATGCTCACTTCTCACTTGGTTAACGTTAATTTCAATTGCCGATGCGTTACGGGGCCATAATAAATATCCCCCAAAAATAACAGCACCGATTATTAGTTTTTTCATTAATTCTCTATCAGAAAATTTTTTCATAAAAAGTTATTTCGCTTAATTTAAGCTGGAGTTAAAGGGGTTTTAAACCGGGATATATTGGCAAGATAGCAGTTTCATATTTTCTTATATGAAACGGTTATGCTGAGGAAAATAAAAATGTAAGAAAAATTATTCCTTCACAATCCCTATCCTATCTGTTTATATCCGCCGTCTTGGGAAGGTACAAATGACTTTCCGTCTAATTCAAAGCCTGTTGTCGTATAACCGTCAGTTCCCAGATGTTCAATAAATCCGTCCGGATGAATAACATCTTTTGTTCCGTCGGATTTATACTTATATATCGTTTCGCTGCCCGTATATTGTTTAAAAGTACTCTCTTCACTTCTCCATTCCTTTGGTTCACCATTATTTCTTGGTATAAACTCACCCATATAATCCCGAGTAATCGGTTCTGGTATAAATTTGATTTCATTATATACATAAACATTATTAAATAATAGATATATGATTACCGACAACCCGGGAAGAATATATTACTCCAAACCCATCTTTTTCCTGCTTTTTCTGATAAGTTCATTTAATCCGTCCCTAATTTCATAAGTTTGTGTTTTTACAATGACATCCTTGCCCCCTCTGAACACATTTTTTAAAGTCAGGTCAAATGATGTTGCCTTGCCTGCAGGGTTTTTCACCGCATCAATGACAACCCTTAATCTTGACAAAGGTTCAATTTTGGCTACTTTCCTTCCGTATTGAGCCAAAATCCTTTCAATTTCCTCCAACCGGAAAAAATCCAGTAATTTTTTCCTGTCGGTTATCAAAACCGGAAACATCCTTTCCTCCCTTAATGCCAAAAAAGCCTTAAGACATGATCTTTTCGAAATCAGTCCGACCGGCTTTTTCAGATCATCAGTAATTAATATGCTCCCGTATCCGGATTTAATAAGTTGTCTGATCGCCTCCTCTTTTCCTTCACTCTCCTCAATCAAATTAACCTCAGTCGTCATCACTTCCTTAATTTTAAAATCCAGTTTCTCAGGCCATTCCTTATCAAAAAGCAGCTGTTTCGTTTTCCCGCTCTGCGTTCTCATTCTGCTCTTATCAGTCGGCCAGATTAATGCCATATAAATATCCCGCCTCGACAGAATTGCCCTTGTTCTTCCTTCATCGTCAACCGCTACCACCCGGCTCATCGCCTCTTTCCTCATCCTGCTGTAAATCTTCCTTATACTGTCCGTGGTCTTAACTGTTGATACTTTACGGATTTTTATATTTCTTAAAAAGTCCGGCCTCAATTTCTTATCTTCAAATATTTTCTTTATAATCCCTTTGGCCGTCACAACACCCTCAATTTCACCCTTATCATTAAAAAAAGGAATAACATAAAGTCTCAGGGATAGCATCTGGTCAATAACCTGAAAAATGGAAGTATAGGAGAAATAATGAGGAACCGGCCCCAAAAATTCACTCAACTTGGCGTCCGCGTTCGGTCTTGTTTTAAAAAGTGCCCAATATGGCCAGAAAACACCAACATATATATCGCTGTTATAAACAAATACGGGTCTGTGACTGCCTTTCGCTTTTCCCAATGCTGCCTGAAGGGAATCGCTAGAATTGCATTTCACAAATCCGTCAAATTTCTCAGCAAATTCCCTTATTTTCATACCGGTGTATCAATATACTGCCGCAATGTTAGAAATATTTAAGATTAAGTAAATAATTCCGTAATTCTCATCCCTCAGCTCACGCTTCCCCTCTCTCTTGCAAAAACTTCCGGTCTGTGCTGTCATTAAACTGATATTAATTATTATTTTTTAACGATAATTTTTTAATTTTTATTTTTTTAATTTTTATCTATTAACATGTGGCCTATCCTTGCTGCCCTTATCTCGTCGATAATAGGATTAGGTGCCGGCCTGGTCGGGTTTGGTAATCCTCAAACCTCATATCCCGCCGGTCTGGTAACCCCCACGCCTTACTTCCGCGCCTGCTTTCATCCCCAGCCGGCTATCAAACTGACGCTTAGCTGGCCTGATGATTTTATCAATGTCCCCGATAACCGGCCTCAGTTAAATCCCGGTAAATTCTCCGGTCTTCCCCCGGTCTTTTCTTCAAATGGCGACGCCAATTCGGACGGAGTTGCCGACTGCAAAAATATGGTCTTAAACAGCAATACTTCGGATATCCAAATGCCGCAAGCTCAAAGAACCTATATCCAGGTCAGGTCCGACGTCAGAATATCCAGCTGTAAAACTGATGAACTGGCCGGTCAATTCGGAACCGGTTTCTGCCCGGAAACGGAAAATGCCCAAATTAATGCCGTCCGGCACCGCGGCAGTTGCACCCTTTCCGATTACACTGACTTGAGAAAAGTCGCGGAAACCGTTGTCAACGGCGAGCCCAAAGAAATATTCTGGAACCCTTTCAGCTACAATACAGGCTGCAACTATACCCAGGATAAAAATTGCGGTCCTCCTGAAAACAGAAGTAATCCCAATCTCAAAGATTTTGTCTATGTTTTGAAAAAAAGGGACGCCTTTGATCCGGCTTCCCGTCCGGGCTGTCCGGTACTTTGGGATGCCGGCTCGACCAATGCCGACGCCTGCTCCCATTATTTTGATGTTTACATTGCCCAGGATTTTTATGAACAGGCCAAACTGGCTCCTCCTACATCAGACCCGAACAATCCGTATTATTTTGTAAAAAACATCGTCGAAAATTGTCAGGAACAGTCCCATTTCACACCCGTCCCAGACTCTATTCTCTGGATTCCGCCTTCATTTATAAGACAACCCTTCCTGCCGGTTACCCAAGGGTTATCCCCCCTTCCCGATAAGATTAACCCGCAAAACCAGATTGAAAGAACCAATTATAACTATTTTATATGGTCAAAATCGGAAATAATAAAAACCGGCATAACCAACCTGGTTAAAATTACACAAAGTCAGGAAAGTTTAAACATCTGTATTCCCAATCTGCCTAAAAATAATTGTTACGATCCGGTCGGAACAATAAGCTTTACAGGAGAAGACGCCAAAGCCGAAAACTTCAAAGTTTATTCCCGAATATCTGCCCCCCAGACATTTATCCTTGTTAAAACAACTGATACTACGATAACCCATATTTATATGATTACCGATAAGGATATGCCGACTCAAACCAGGCATGACCCGACCCTCCAGTTAAGAAGCATGGAGTTTATTTCCCAAAACCAGTGGACCTGGGCCACCCCCTGGTGCAAACCGGCCGTCTATCTTTATCCTGAAAAAGAAACGGAAATAAACGTCAAACTGTCACTTCACGGTAAGTTAACTTATTCAGATCCGCCTTACAATAATCTGATCGGGTGGAAAATTATTGCCAAACCTGATGGACAATTAAGCGTTAAAGACACCTCGGATGGTGGCGAGGCAACGACCTCGACTCCTCCGAGGTGGAGTAATAAAACCTATCCCTACCTTTACTACGAAGCCGATATAAAAGGCATTGATATTCCTGATAAAGGTTGGGTTTTCCCCAGAAATGAATTAAAGCTAAATCTTAATAAAATCCTGTTAAAAATCGGCTTTAACGATAAAGAAGTCAAGGATTTTATGGATTACTGGTTGCCAAAACTCAAAGAAAAACCCTGGTATTTCGTCACCCTGATCCCGGAGGATTTAATAAATGTTAAGGAAAAACTTATTCTTTCTCAAAACCCCGATACTCTGATAAGGACAAGAGTGGTTTTTGAAGGCCTGGATTCTCCCTTGACAGTCAGTCCCCTCACTCTTCCGGATTATAAAATAAGATCAGGCTTTACCGTCACCGACTGGGGCGGCACCATCATCGGCCGATCCTGCACCGACCTCAAGTTTTAGGAGGATTCGGGAAACAATTTGATTGTTTTTGATGTAATTGCTAAATTACATTTTTTGTGGTTATATTATTAAAGCATGGATAAGGCGTTGGTTACTCCGAGTTCCTCTGGAGATAACCGGTCTCAACAAACCGGTCCTGCGTCTTCCCCCGCCGCTATTGCCCATATCGTTTCTGGAGTTAATCCGCCTTCACAACAGCCGGCTGTCTCGCAATCTGTTCCTTCTTCAGATCAGAAAACAGAGTCGACTCTTCCCTGGCAAACTCCTCAACCTCAACAAAACCCTGTGTCACCTCCCGCGCCGGTCCGGCCTCCGGTTCAACCGGTTCAACCTGTTTCATCAGCGGGTCTTGTTCCTCCGAAACAGCCGGTTCCCTTCATATCCCCTACAACGCAACCGCCGCCTCCTCCTGCATCTGCACCTGTGCCAAGCTTCTCCCCCCCGAGTCCCCCGCCTCCCCCAGCCTATCCTCCGCCGAATACTGACCAAATCCCCGCCAGTCAGTTTCCTCCACCCCGCTCTTATCCGACCACGGCTGTTGACCCCGGATTCGGCAATCCGCCTCCTGAGGATACGGTTCCTGAAGAAAATCCGGTTACCATATCTGCGGGCGGAAAAAGAAAGTTCCCGATCATGGTTGCTACTTTTCTGATAATCCTGACGGTTACCGGTTTTTCAGGTTCCTTTCTTTATTTCCGTATGACCGGAAAAGCCGGCAATAACGAAAGTACCGCCGGCCTGCCCCAAATCACTCCCCCGTCCGCGTCATCCGAAGATTCTCCCCTCACTGAAGAGGAAAAAAACGCCTCCCTTTCAGGTGAATACAAAAATCCTTTCGATGAAGATTATGAAAACCCGTTTGAAAATGAGGCTTCTTACCAAAATCCCTTTGGAGATGAGGAACAAATAGCCACGGACACAGCTTATGAAAATCCGTTTGAAAATTTATAACAGCATGCGAAAAACTTTTTTAATCAAACTTTTTTTATCGGCAATCTTTTTTCTTCCGCTTTTTTTTGTTTTAACTCAATCTGCTTCAGCCGCTTCCCCATCATATCCGGTTGACGAACTTAAAAAGTGCAGGAATGTCCGCGAATGCGCTCTCTACTGCCAAATTCCCCAAAATACTCCCGCCTGTTGGGCTTACAGCCATTATGTGCTTCAGGGCCGGGTTTTGGGAGTAACAACAGTCACCGATGATGAAAAAGCCGGAAAAGCGGGCATCACCTTTCCCGTAAAAGAACTGGGTGACTGTGAAAGCATTGATGATTGCCGGGATTATTGCAGCCTTGAGGATAATAAGGAAACCTGCCGGGATTATTCAATTAAGAAAAAAATAATAAAAACTACTGTCCGCCAGATATCAAATACTATCCTTACCGCCGCCCGCACCGAACTTGGCTGTGACAGCAAAACCTCCTGCCACAATTACTGCCGCCAGCCTGAAAATATGGATATCTGCCGCAGTTTCGGGGAAAAACACGATCTTATAAAAGCCGTTCAAGCCAAATCATTCCACCCGGAAATTTGGGCCAAAGCCAAAAAAGAACTTAAATGCGAAGATGAACTCTCCTGTAAAAATTTCTGCAGTCACCCTGACAACAAAAAAATCTGTGCTGCTTTCAAAACCAAATATATGGCCGTACAACAAATCAGCAGTAAAAATAGTACTATAATGCAGGAGTTAATCCGGGGAGGTAAATGTGAAAATGAGAAGGAATGCCTGTCCTATTGCCAAAAATATCCTGATGACTGTCCCGGTTTTAAAGATTCAAAATTGTCTCCGGATACTGCACCCGGTTCTGTTAAAACATTTCTAGGCCCGGGCGGCTGCAAAACCGAGGCCGAATGCTATCAGTATTGTCTTGCTAACCCGGACGGATGTCCGGCCATGCCTAAAAAGCAAGGCTCCAATTTCGGCAGTCTACCCGCAACCACACCTCTTAAAACTACTCCGGCAAAAGCAACTGTTTCCCCCGGTCCCGCTGACAGTCCGACTCCCTCATTGGAAGAAACTTCATAAAAATTGTAAACTGGAAAGAAGTGATGAAAAACGACTTGCCTTTTGCCCATCTTGGAATCCTAATCCTTTTGCTCCTTATTGCCGTTAATCTTCTCATAATCGACCTGAAACTTTTTTACCCGGGCAGCTCGGTCCTTTTTTCCGATATCAAATCGGACAGTAAATCAAATTCAATTGAAGACTTGATAAGAAACAGTATTTCCGGTGTTCCTTCCGATTCATGCCCAGTGAGTTGCCTTGACTTAATAACCCAGACCGCCTCCGCGGCCGCCATCGGTTCGCCGGACCTCACTTCCGGCCAAACAGCCCAATCTGCTCCTATAGCTCAAACAGTTCAGCCAAAAGCCAAAGAATATTTTATTCCTCTGGGACAGGGACAAACTTCCAAAAACTCCTGGGATGATATTATCGCCACCGAAACTCTTATTGACCCCGCCTCATACGGCACGATTAAAGAAGCGTATTTTATTGTTTCCATGAAAAATACGACTGAAAACGGTTCTGCCGAAGCACAACTTTATAATGTCACCGACGGTTACCCTGTTTACGGAAGCCATATCGTGATGAATTCCAAAGAACAGACACTTTCATCGTCATCTTTCGCTCTTCCCCAGCAGGCTAAACTCTTCAGGGTAAGGCTTAAAAGCACATTGAGTTTCCCCGTCAGCCTCGACAACGCCCGGTTGAAAATAATCGCTTACTGAAAATCTTATTCTGAAGATCTAAGAAATAATAAAAGAAGATTTAGCGTGTACTTCGCTCTCTGCAAATTGCTACTCCCTGATCTACTTTTATTTGAGGTTGAATCAATTCAGGTGTTCTGTTTGGCGCACCGCAACCTTCGCAAGTCACAGTTACCAACGGCTCCCCGCTTAAACCTCCCACTATAGCTCTTTGTCCTTCCGGACAATTATATATGTCTCTCACTTCACCCCAAATACCCGGATCATTTGCCATAATATTATTATTACTGATTTCTTACGGGAATTATATCATATTATTATAAATCTATAAACAATTCTGGGGTGGTTTAGGTTTATCACCTGGGGAGTTTTACTTCCCCCTTGATGTTTCTTTTCCGATCTGCCTAAAATAATTTAGAAATGCAAAAATTGCGCTTTCTCTTTCCCGCCTTCCTATTCCTGTTGTTTGCGCCATCAGGAGTATTCGCGCAAAACAATCTGCCTCCCCTGCTTGTCCGACAAAATACACCGGTCAAACCCCAAATCAGTTTCGGCGATCTCCTTGCCAATAAGTATTCCCAAAACCCCATTGCCCAAATTGAGGAAACAGATGAATTTGATAAACTCACCCGTGAAAAATATGAAAAAATCCAAAACTTCCTGAAAACTGTCGAAGAAAACGGCAAAAAACAGCTGACAGAATTTTACGGCAATTCAACTGGCCTCAATTCCGGCAGGAATACACTTGGTGTAAACTCACAATCAAAGCAGTTAGTCGATTCTGTCAATCAATATTTTATCACTCCCGTACCTACCCTGAACCAGAAACTGGAACAAATTCTTGCTCAAATTAACCTGAAACCGGAAAATATTTCCGCGGATGTTCCCCTTAATTTTGGCCAATCAGGATTCACGCCCTTAAAAAACAGCTATACTATAGCTCTGCTTGGCGATTCCATGACCGATACCCTGGGAGAAAACCTTCCTCACCTGGCTCAAATTCTCAAGGAAAATTATCCCCGGCACAATTTCACCCTGTTAAACTACGGCCAGGGTTCAACCGATATCGAAAGCGGGCTTTACAGGCTGACCAATCCCACCAAATACTTAAACCGCGACTTCCCGCCCCTTCTTGATTTCAATCCCGATATAATCGTTATTGAATCCTTTGCCTATAATCATTGGGGGGGAGAGTTGACTGACCTCAACCGCCAATGGCAGGCGCTGGTCAATATTATTGAAACCATAAAAAACCGTTCCCCGGAAACGGATATCATTCTTGCCGCCACCATCTCTCCCAATCCGTTTATTTTCGGAGACGGAGTGCTTAATTGGCCCAAGGATTTAAAATGGGACTCGGCTCTAACTACCAAAGCATATTTGCAGAATCTGATGAACTTCGCCGGCTCCGCCCGTCTTCCTTTAGCCGATGCTTATACTCCTTCTTTGGATAACAAAGGCCACGGCGATCCCAAATACATTAACTCCGCAGATCATCTCCACCCTTCCGAAGAAGGCAAACTCCTCATCTCTCAAAAAATATTCGATGTCATAAAAAACACCAATTTGATAAGATGAATAATATCAAAACCAGAACTTATCAATTTTCTATCTCTACTATTAGATTTTTAAATCTATTACCAAGTAAATATTTATTTAATGTAATCGGTAATCAACTATTAAGATCTGCAACCTCTATAGGAGCAAATATAGTTGAAGCACAAGCTTCAAGTTCAAGAAAAGAATTTATTAATTATGTTCAAATTTCATTAAAATCTTCCAATGAAACCGGATACTGGTTACAATTAATAATGGATTCATTTCCGCAATACCGATCAAATCTAAACAGTTTATTAAATGAAAATTTAGAAATTAGTAAAATGTTAGGAGCAAGTTTATTAACGCTTAAAGGTAAAAACAAAAAACAGAATTAGCTTTATATTTTTAATATTTTAATTGTAATTTTTATTTTTTAATTTTTATTTTTTAACTAGAAACAGAATTAGCTTTATATTTTTAATATTTTAATTGTAATTTTTATTTTTTAATTTTTATTTTTTAACTAGAAATATGTTTTGTCCTACCTGCGGCAACCAATTGCAAAAAATAGCGGTCTCGACCAACCAGGGCGGCCGGTTTGAAGTTGACCACTGTGGGTTTTGCGGCGGTACCTGGTTTGATCCGTATGAAATAAACAGGATTCCTTTCCATGAAATTATAACCCTGGCCAATCTGACCGTTCTTCCCAAAAAAAAGGTAACTGAGCTGAAAAAACATCTCTGCCCCGGCGACAATCATCCTCTTGAACCCTTTCAGGGTGACGCCGTCCCCAAAAACGTCAAACTCCTCTGGTGTAAAAAATGTTTGGGAATCTGGGCTGCCCAAAAAGACCTTTGGGAATTCAAAAAACATCAGGATGAAACTGTCTCCGCCTATGATGTCGGCTCCAAATTCTTCCCCGCCCTCTCGGTTGTCTTTGTCCCTGTGGTAACTTTCCTTTTCCTTTTGGCTACCACTTTCACCACCATTACCAGCCTTCAGCAAGCCCAAGATGAGAGAATTCACGCGGAAAGCAGAATATCTGACATAAAAACGGATCAGATTTCAGGAAACGCAGTAAGCATATCGTTTAAAACCCAAATACCCTTTATTTCATCAGCAATTTTAGGTCCGTCCAGTCTGGAAATGGAAGAGTTTATTATTTCCGACAGCCCCTCCCCTGATCACAACATCGTCCTCACCGGATTAAAGCCCCGTACCCGGTATCTCTTCCGCCTAAAGTTAAGAGACGGACAAAACAATTCTTTTGTCACCGATCTCAAATACTTCACCACCTCCCCGTAACTTTCCCAATCTTCTCTTTTGTCTTTTATTTTTTAATTTTTAATTTTTAATTTTTAGCTTTTATTTTTTATTTTTTAGCTTTTATTTTTTAACTTGATTAGCCCTCTTGACAAACCGTGAAAAACCCTCCAATATGGTATTAAAGGTGTCTTTTTCATATTTTTCATATCACAAATTGCCTAAGCTGGAAAAATATCTTCTGTCGATAGCTTTTGCCTCGGCTGTTGTCGCCGTCATATTGGTTTCCGCCAGAATCGCCTCAACACCCGTCAGCGAATTCGGCCAGGCCCAAACTAACGCCCAGGTTATCAAAGAATGGAATTTTGACAAAAAAACTGATGATTGGAAAAGCCGGTTTACCAGGGAAGCAATCGCCAAAGACGGCCTTTACCAAATAAGAATCGGCCAGACCGGTTTTACTCCGCTTATATTCAACACCCAGGTAATGGCCAGAATGCCCCAGGCGCTAAAATATTTCACCATTAACCTGGCTATAATAAAAAATAACCAGAAACCAGCCCGCAACCAGATTTCAGGTTCAGCTCCGGTTGAAAATTTGTCATTTCAGGATCTGGAAATACTGTCCTTAGCTGAAACTCAATCATCACCAAGCGCAACGGGTGAGGGAATCGCCTGCCCTGCCGACGTAAAACAATGTCCTGACGGCACTTACGTCGGCCGTGTCCCTCCCGACTGCAGTTTCCAACCCTGCCCCATGCCTCCATATCCGTACTTCACCTTCAATCTTTTTATTAAGAAATTCGCAGATACAAAGTGGTCCGGACCCTTGCCTATTACCGGAAGAATAAACTCTAACTTCCGCGATTTTACGGTTAAATTACCGGTTTTCAATCCGCTGATAATTGAAGCCATAAAAATTGAATTCAAAAACGGCATTTCGGTCAACGATGTTATCATGATTGACTCAATAAAATTGCTGAATGAAAAATTAATTATTCCGACCAAAACTCCCTTCCCTACCAAATATATTCCCGCCTGCGGCCAGTCCTGTTCAGGACCTGATTTTATCTGCGCCCAGGGACTAAAATGCCTGCCCAATCCTGTATCTCCGGCAGACTCAACTTCTTCTGGCTTGATAGAACAGCAATCGGCGGATGAATCTACAGGAGCAGGAGGTATGCCCGCTCCCCGATATACCTGCCAAAATCCGGTCTGTCCCGACAGTAATGACTGCCGCTGCGACATTACTAAAACACCGCCTCCTTCAAGTGTTCCGACTAAACCTGCGGATATAACCTGCTTCCCGCCTCCGCCCTGCGCATTTGGAGTTAAGGATGATTCCGGCCAAACACTTTATTGTGATCCCATGCCCGGAATAGTATGGTGCCCCTGGCCTACTCCCGTTGTTTCTTGTATTCCCAGACCGCCCTGCGCTGACGGAATAAAATCAGATGACGGCAATTACTTCCTGTATTGCTTGCCCATGCAAAATAACGTCTGGTGTCCCAAACCGACCTCCGGACCGCCTCCTGAACCGTCCACGCCTCCGCCGCCGCCGACAATTACACCTTCAACAGTCTGCAAACCGTTGCCTTATGACTGCATTGTCTGGAAAGACAACAAAGCCGAAAACATCTGCCGGTTCCTGGTTGCAGAAAATTGGTGTCCTCTGCCTACCTGCATTCCCAGGCCGGCCTGTCTTGATAGCGAACCGCGCTGTCTCCTCCCCGAAATTCCCGGAATGTGTCCCCCCGCCCTTTAACCCTTGGCAAGGTTCCACTTGGACTTACATTGATATAAAGCCCTTTGAATCTGATATACTTGACAAAAGAATTTAATCTGTTTTATATTGTAAATTGCTTAGGCAGAGCAAATGTAAATCTGATGAAATACAAATCATTATTTCTGGGACTAGCAATAGCCTCAATCATCCCCGTTTTTATTTTAGTCACCGGGATTGTCAATGCCGAGCCTTACGGTTGGAGTCCGGATGTCGATAACTCCTGGGGAGGTCCTCCTTCAAGAGTCGGTCCCAAACTGGATAAAGCGCCGATCCTGATTCAGCCTAATATTTCGCTTCTCCCAAGAGCTACAAATCCGGGTGAAGTCAGG
>MFJF01000017.1:713-7286 GCA_001779115.1 Candidatus Gottesmanbacteria bacterium RIFCSPHIGHO2_01_FULL_40_15 | reverse complement strand
TCTATTTCGGATTATCTCCCGGAAATTATATCTTTTCCGCCCCTGATCTTCCTGATACCGACAATTACACCGTTTCATTCCTGGTTCCCGGTAGGACATATTATTTCGCCGTCCAGGCAATCCAGGGCTATTCCGTAAGCGATCTGTCCAATGAATGGTGGGCAGTTGCCGGCGGATCTTCTTCATCAAATGAAACAGGCGAAGAAGTCCTGGGTGACCAGACAAGTATGGCTCCGGTCAGAGATACCCTCGCCTATCAGTCTTATGAAGAAAACACCCAGGAAAACTCATTAATGCAGGCCCAGGCTCTTGATGAGTACACACCCGTCACTACCGAACCTGTCAGAGTGGAAAATCAAATGGCCGCCGCTCCCAGGCCCACCCCTAACCAGACAAACTTCTGGCAAAAACTGATCGCTTTTATCTGGAAGTAATTTTAAGATTCCCCGACTAATTGTTCAAAACCCGCCTGTCGTCCGTCCTAGAAAGATTGTGCTTATTAATTCGTCCCGTCCCTTTACAATCTCCGAAAACTTTATAAACTATCACTATGCGGCTTATAAAAAGGCTGACGGGCAGCCAGCTGGTCAGGGGCAGCGCTCTTATTTTCCTGGCCAATAATTTCGTCAATTTCGGCAATTTCCTTTTCAATCTGGTCATGGCCCGTCTTTTGGGTAAAGCCGTTTACGGCGAACTGGGATCCCTTTTCTCCCTCTATGTATTATCCGCCGTTCCCCTGTCCGTCTTTAATATTTACATTATTAAATCAGTTTCTTCCCGCCTGGGCCGAAAGGACCTAAAAGGCATCAAATCAATCCATTCCTGGTTTCTGCCGAAAATATTTGCCGTCTCGTTAACCCTCTTCCTTTTATTTTTCATCTCCAGTTTTTTTATTTCCGGCTTTCTGAAATTAAGCTCACCACTCCCTATTATCTTCATGGGCTTAAACTTCATTCTGGCCGGACTTTCATCCCTTAACGGTTCTGTTCTGACCGGCATGCTGGCTTTCTCCCTGATCGCCTTAAACGGCACTGTTGAAGTTTTATCCAAGCTTGCTCTGTCCATACTGGTCGTTCTGGCAAATTGGGGTCTTTACGGAGCTTTAATAGGCATCACGGCCGGCGGTCTTATCCGGTATTTTATGAGTGTTGTTGAAATCAGTCGTCTCCTGCCTTCGTATAAAAAAAATAAACCTCCCGTTTATTCCCAGAACATCAGAGAAATCATCCCTGTCATAATCACCACTCTGATACTGGTTTCATTCTTAAATGCCGACATTATTCTGGTCCGCCATTTTTTCTCCCCTGTTGCCGCCGGAGAATATGTTGCCCTGTCAACTCTTTCAAAAAGCATTTTCTATGCTGCTGCTCCCTTCGTTACTGTCATGTTCCCCATAATCACCAAAAGAAAAGCGGGTGGAGATCCTTACCTGCTTCCCCTCCTGGGCAGCCTTTTCGGATCGGCATTTATATCCCTGATCGCCATCCTCGCCTTTTATCTGTTTCCCAAATTTATCGTCAATCTGCTATTCGGCAGCAAATATTTGAATATTATTCCCTACCTCGTTCATTTCTCCTTTTTCACGGCCATTTATGCTTTAAACCATATCGTTACCTATTTCCTTCTGTCGGTTTCATTCAACCGCGCCCTCTATATTCTGCCTATCTTTCCTCTCCTCCAGACCCTACTCATATTCATTTTCCATAAGTCTGTTTTTACCGTCATCTCCATAAACATCCTCACGAGCCTCCTCTATCTTATTTCCGCGATAATTTTAATATGGTATAAAGAAGCAAAGAATTTTATTTACTTGATTAAAACCCGTCTGCCGCTGTTTTATTACCATGGCCAACAGTAATAACCACCTTCTTTCCGTTATTGTCCCCTCTTACCGCCAGGCCAAAACAATCGTCAGAAATATAAAAAGACTGGAAAATACCCTTAAAAAAATCAGATACCCGTACGAAATAATAGTTGTTGTTGACGGCTTCGGCGACGGCACCTACCGGGCTGTCAAAAAGATCGTTTCGCCCTCTGTAAAGGCTCTGGTGTACCAGAAAAACCAGGGCAAAGGCCATGCCGTCAGAATCGGTATGCAAAAGGCTAAAGGCGACTACATTGCCTTTATTGACGCCGGCAGGGAAATTGACCCCAACGGCCTCTCCATGCTTCTGGAACACCTCGAGTGGTACAAAGCCGATGTCATAATCGGCTCCAAACGTCATCCCGTTTCAATTGTTACTTATCCTCTTTCCAGAAAAATATTATCAACCGGCTACCAGCTCATTATCCGAGTGTTATTTAATCTCAAAGTCAGGGATACCCAGGCCGGCCTGAAAATCTATAAAAGAAAAGTCCTGGTAAAAATTCTTCCCCGCCTTCTGGTTAAAAAATACGCCTTTGACCTGGAAATGCTGGCTGTTGCCCGCCACTTGGGTTTTAAAAGGATCTACGAAGCACCCATCAGATTAAAATACAATCTGGGTGACCTAACCCACGCCTCGACATTAAACGCCATATACCACATACTTATCGACACCGCCGCCATCTTCTACCGCCTCTACATCCTCCGCTATTACGACCGCAAAAAATAAGTCCGCCGCTTAGGGCAAGTCAACCACCTCGGCAGTGGCTTAGGATTACCGCCTCAAGGGTAATTCTTATTACTTAATAATAGTTATTATGTTATACTTTAGCTTGCTCTATGAATAAAATCCCAAAATATCTCCGGGCAATTTTATGGTCTGCCGATATCACTAAATTAAATCCCCGTAAAGATGCACCCTATATAGTTCATCAGATACTTTCATACGGTCGGTTGAATCATATTATTTGGTTGTTTAAAAATTATCCTAAATCGGAAATTATCAGGATTTTTAAGGAAACTCCATATAAAGACTATACCCCTTCCAGATTCAATTTAATAACAAAACATCTTCTTCATCTGCCCGGATCTACGATCGACGAAAGAAAATATGTCAAAAATATTCCTCGAAATATTGGATAAAACGGGGCGGGATGTTTTTCTGCAGCTTCGTGATTTTGATAAAGAAGGTTATTTGGCAGGAGGTAATGCTTTGGCTCTACAGATCAACCACCGCAAATCGGTTGATTTCGATATCTTCATAAGTAAACAAATTAATAATAAAATCCGCCTTAAAGTAAAAAAGATATTTGGTGATATCAAATATTTCGTCGATACATCGGATCAAATTAGTTTTTATACCAAAAACCAAGTTAGCATCACCGTTCTTTGGTATTACTTCAATTTGCTAAATAAGCCGATTTCCACAAAATCGATTCCGCTGGCTTCAGTAGAGGATATTATGGCTGATAAAGCTTACCCGGTAGGCAGAAGAGCAGTTTGGCGTGATTATGTGGACTTTTTTCTGGTTATTAAAAAAAATATTCTCTCCTTACAAAAAATCATCCGGTTTGCCGAAAAGAAATTTTCCGGCGAATTCAACTCAGCATTATTTCTTGAACAACTGACATATTTTAAGGATATAAAAGTCATGCCGATTGAATATATTGGTAAATCATACACACATGATGAAGTCAAATCTTTTTTGGAAAATCAGGTTAATTACTATCTCAATCAGGTAATTTAAAACCTCTGAAAAACTTTTCACCAGGCTCTTCCCCTCCCGATTGAAATATATTGATTTATCAATATAATACTCGTAACTCCTGCTCTCTGCTAAATATGAATTATGAAAAAAATAGAATCTGGACCGCTTCCGGCTCCTCCTGTTACTTCTCCTGAAATAAAACAATCCACCGCTTATATTGACACCGGATTTTCCGACAATACCGGCCTCTGGCTTATTCCTATAGACATGCAAAGACTTGAGCAAATCAATAATGTCCTGGCTGTTTATAATTTCCGGACAACACAAACCGACAAAGGGATAAGGATAATTCACCAAAACCGGCTTGATGATGATGAACAATCTTTAATTAGTCATCAGAATAACGTTCCGCTTGAAAACATATTATTAACCCAACCGGATAATTTTGTTCCGGAATCCGGATTGTCTCCACCGGATCCTGAAATCCAATATTTTATCGAATCATTTAATCTATATTTCCCGTACGTAGTTAATTATTTCCGCGGACGGGGAATTCCTCCGGAGCAATCCGAAGATTGGGCGCAGACAGCTATGCTCAAATTTCTTGAAAAAATCCGTTCGGGAACATACAAACTTCCATACAGGAATATAAAAGGACTGATTTTCACAATAGCACAGAGGGTGGAAATCGACCATTCAAGACTGAAAAAAAATAATAACATCCCTGTCCCGTTTGACGAAACTGATGAATCCGATCGAATACACTTAATCATATCGGATTTCACCGATTCTTTTGATTCCGATTCAGTTGATGAATTAGCTGATTTCCCCGCGCTTTCAGTCGAAATGCTATCAAGTCTCACAGATTCGGAACAACTCGTACTCTATTTAAATCATCTGGTTTTTGATATCAAAAAAAGAAATAAGTATTCAAAAACTAAAATAATATCTCAAACTTTGGAAACTACTGAAGAAAATACAAGATTAATTCTTTATAGAGCGATCAATAAACTAAAAAATTATAATAGTGACGGACAACAGGAAAATCCGGATGAAAAAAAAGATAAAAAAAACCGTAAAAAACCGGTTCTGGTTTTCCAAAATCCCCAAATACCGCAAACGGAAGGTTTTTGGCCCGGACTGGCTGCTCGTGAAAGAAACTGGCTCCAAATTTCCTCATCATATAAAAATATGTCTCAAAAAATAGAAGATTTGCGCCGGATTCTTCCTGAATTTGAAGATCAGTCCGCCAAAAACCACCGGATAATAATCGGGTCAAAAACTATTACGGATGCGGTAAATAAACAAATCAGTCCCGGAAACCGGCCTGCTGTTAATTTTGAAGATCACTTAAAAAAAGCCCTGCATGATCTGGATTTAATAAGGCTAAACGAAAATACGATGAATTTACGAGGCTATTCCGCATCAGTGGATCCGGCAAACCGCTACCAGCCTTTAAGGCTTCATCTGACAAAGCTTCTTCTTGAAAATCTGAAAAAACATCAATTATCGGAAAAACAAAAATCTGATCTTGAAGAAACCTTAAATTTCATCGATATCCAAAGAGAGAATTTTCCGGAAAAATTCCGGAATATGGATTTTCAAACCGGTCCTGCTACGCTTTCAGTCATAGATTTGGAATTCTGGAGACTATCAAACTTACTTATCTCCTGCCGTAATGTCCTTGATTTAACACCAAAAGATATACTTTCATGGAATAATTCCCAATTTGCCCGGACATTAGACAGTCTTCGCCAAACGGAACTGGAACTCCTGTCAAATATACAGTCAAAAAAAACAGACGGTCTCCGTCCCCAACTGAAATCCATGAGAGATGAACTGATGCACCAGTCATTATCCCCTCCCGATAGTCTTACTTTAACAACCAAATCTCTTTTATTAACTGTTCCGGGCGGACTCCAGGAAGCTTTGGTCCAGGTAAAAGAGCTTGACAACGGCTTATTTATACCTTTCCACATATATGACAGAAAATTTAGTCTATCGTATGGTCCCCTGAAAATATATATTGACCCTAAGGGAAATATTCTGAAAGGCAAAGACGGGCTTCCGGTTCTCCTGTTCGACTCACAAATTTATTCTATAGCCGGAGACCGTTTTGTCCCTTCCCAATCCCTGGGTTGTTAAAAAACTATATAATAGTTTGTCATAATAATCCGACTATTAATATTATGATAAACGTTTCTTATAACCGGAAAACACTATGACCATGGAACATTTTGTCCGGCGTCCGGGCGCTGTATTAAAAAATTTTGAATCAGTTCCTCTGCCGGGTATGGATGGGCTGCAGCAATTTTCAAATTCAATTTATCAGCAACTTGATCTGGAAAATAATCTGTCTGATTTTCCGGTAGAAACCAGGAATAGAATCGCATTTGTCATGGCCAGGCAGATAACCAGAATCTCCCAAATTCTTGGTCTTAGCATACCTGAGGAAAAATTGATCAGAATAGCAACAGCGGATCAACAGAAAATGGTCCCATTAATAGGAATAGGTTATTTAATAAATTATGATGAAGATCAACAAAGGTTAATAAAACGCAGGCAAATAATTGTAAATCCGGGATATTTGAGTAAAATTGCCTCAGGTTGGCAGAATCCGTTAAAGCGAATGATTAACGAAGCGGCATTGGAAACGGATTTAGCTCACGATTTATACCATATCAGGGAATCAACGTTATTCCCCAACAGGAAAAAAACCGCCGTGATCAATTTTAATATTTATATGGAAAGGGAACAATTTCTAAAAAAATGGGCAAACAGTCGGGATGAAAAAGCCGCAGAAATATTTGCCTGTATGACTTCAAAATACAGGCCAAAAAATACTCTACTGGAAAAAATTGTATATTCTCTGAATGGCATAAAAACGGGCTATAACCTCTTTTTAATGAAAATATATTAAAAACTACTGAATCCGAAAAGATCTTATAACTTCATTTAATTCTTTACAAATCCCCCCAACTGATATACAAAATCAATAAAT
>MFJF01000017.1:0-632 GCA_001779115.1 Candidatus Gottesmanbacteria bacterium RIFCSPHIGHO2_01_FULL_40_15 | reverse complement strand
CCCGATGTGAAGGAGTCAAAAAGTAACGGGAAATATTTATTAAAATCCCGTCCGTTTTATTCGAAAATAAATTATGATAATATCCATCTTCACCTGGAGAGATATCAATAATCCCAAAAAGGGCGGCGCCTAATATACGACTTATTTATATAATAATTACTCATATTATTAATAAATGACATCAAAAAATATCAAATTCTCTGTTATTATCCCCTTTCGCACCTATACTGGCTATGTTTATCAAAGTCTAAAACATCTCTCTTATCAAAGCTATAAAAACTTTGAAATAATCCTTCTCCCTGACAAAAACGAAAACCCTGACCTCAAAAATAAACACCAGAACAATAAAATAAGAACTATCCCCATAAACACCGGCCCGGCTGAAAAAAGAGACTTAGGCGCCAAAAAAGCAAAGGGAGAAATTCTGGCCTTTATTGATGACGATGCTTATCCGCATAAGGATTGGCTTAAAAACGCTTTAAAATGTTTTACTTCGGACGAAATCGCCGCCGTATGCGGTCCCGGCATCACACCGGAAGGTGATAACATCTATCAACAGGCCGGCGGTTGGGTCAACTCCCTTTGGTTTGGCAGTGGTGGTGCTGGTACCTACAGATTTGTTCCACAAAATA
>MFJF01000016.1 GCA_001779115.1 Candidatus Gottesmanbacteria bacterium RIFCSPHIGHO2_01_FULL_40_15 | reverse complement strand
CTTTTTTTAAAAAACGTAAAAGACATCAATGAGGAAAACTTAGTCCAAGAAGTATCCTGCCGCAAACCGCTTTTTTACGGTAAAGGTAGTTTAAAAATTCTGCTTATCGATTGCGGCGTTAAAAATAACATAATCAGAAATCTGATTTCTAGGAATCTTTCAGTTGTCCGGGTTCCCTGGGACTTTGATCCTTACCGGAATAATGGGGTTTCAGGCTTTGATGCAGTGGTAGTCAGTAACGGTCCGGGTGATCCGAAAATGGCAATAAAGACGATCGGTACCGTTCAAAAACTGCTGAGTGAAAAAATTCCTTTCCTCGGTATTTGTTTGGGTAACCAGATTTTGGCTTTGGCAATAGGGGCCGATACTTATAAATTAAAATACGGCCACCGGGGACAAAATCAGCCGGTCAAAGATTGTTTTACCGGAAAATGTTTTGTCACCACTCAAAATCACGGATTTACGGTTGATGGCTCGTCTCTACCCTCCGGTTGGCATCCCTGGTTTATTAACTTGAATGACAATACCAATGAAGGCATCAGGCATGAAAAATTACCCTTTATCAGCATTCAGTTCCATCCGGAAGCAACTCCGGGACCGCTCGATACCGACTGGATTTTTGATTATTTTGTGAAATTATTAAAATGAAAAACCGTTCCTACAAAAAAATTTTATTGCTGGGTTCCGGAGCACTTAAAATCGGAGAGGCTGGTGAATTTGATTACTCAGGTTCTCAAGCCGCTAAAGCTTTAAACGAGGAAGGCATTGATGTCATTCTTATAAATCCCAATATTGCTACCATTCAGACTTCCCATGAGTTTGTCAAAAAAGTTTATTTTCTTCCGGTGACTCCTTATTTTGTCAAAAAAATAATTGAGAAGGAGATGCCTGAAGGAATTCTTCTCGGATTCGGCGGCCAGACAGCCTTAAATTGCGGTCTGGCCTTAAATAAGGAAAATATCTTCCGGAAATACAATGTAGAAGTTTTAGGCACACCCGTTTCAGCCATAGAAAAAACCGAAGATCGGTTTCTTTTCCGACAGACGATTACCGGTTTAGGACTCAAAGTCCCTCAAAGCCATTTATGCCGCACAATGAACGAAGTTAAAAAAACAGCCGGGTTGATTATTTTCCCCGTTATTGTCAGAGCCGGTTTTTCATTGGGCGGTTTGGGCTCAGGTGTGGCCAGGACAAAAAGGGAACTATTGGAAATCTGCCGCAAAGCCTTATCTTTGACACCCCAGGTTTTAATTGAAGAATATCTGGAACAGTGGAAAGAAATTGAATATGAGGTGGTCAGGGACAAAAGGGATAATGCCGTTACTGTCTGCAATATGGAAAATTTTGATCCTATGGGCATTCATACCGGTGAATCAATTGTCGTTGCACCCTCCCAAACATTAACCAGCTGGGAATATCATAATTTAAGGTCTGTTGCCATTAGCGTAATAAAAGCTTTACCCGTAATCGGAGAATGCAACATCCAGTTTGCCCTGGATCCTAAAAGCAGCGACTACCGCATAATAGAAGTTAATGCCCGCCTTTCCCGCTCATCGGCACTGGCTTCAAAGGCAACCGGCTACCCGCTGGCTTATATTGCTGCCAAACTTGCTTTGGGATACACACTTTCTGAAATAAAAAATCAGGTAACCAAGGCAACATCAGCTTTTTTTGAACCGGCCCTGGATTATGTGGTGGTTAAAATCCCCCGCTGGGATTTTCTTAAATTTAAAGATCATGTTGATATTATCGGATCCGAAATGCAAAGTGTCGGTGAAGTAATGGCCATCGGCAGAACTTTTGAGGAAGCTCTCCAAAAAGGAATCCGTTCACTTGATCTTGATTATGAGGGAATAATTTCCGATGTCCTGGATAAAAATATTGTCAATAAAGTGTTAAAGATTCCCGGCTTTAAAAAACTTAAACCCAGGCCGGACCGGCCGTATAATATCGCTTTTAACATTTATTTCGGTCAGTCCGTCAGGGAAATTTATAACCAGACAGGTATTGATTTTTGGTTTCTGGAAAGAATTGAAGAACTGGTAAAGTTTTATAAAAAGATGCTCGAACAAGCGTCAAGGTTAAAACGGATTGACAAACCGCTTCTGCTGTCGGCCAAAAAACTGGGATTTTCCGATAAACAGATCGGTAATATCTATGATCTAAAAGAAGAACAGGTGCGCCAAATCAGGATAAAAAACGGTATTCTGCCGAAAGTCTGCCAGATAGATACTTTAGCCGGCGAATTTCCTGCTAAAACAAACTATCTCTATTTATCTTATAACCGTGACAGTCATGATATCGAATTTAATAAGAAAAATCAGATAGCCATCCTGGGAGGCGGTCCGTATCAGATCGGCTCTTCCGTTGAATTTGACTGGTGTGCCGTTAACACCGCTTTAACGATTAAAAAATACGGATACTCCTCAATAATGGTCAACTGCAATCCGGAAACAGTATCAACCGATTTTGATGTTTTGGATAAACTTTATTTTGAAGAATTAACACTGGAGCGGATTCTGGACATTATTGATCTTGAAAAATGTCCTCTTATCGTTTCGGTCGGCGGTCAGATTCCCAATACTCTCTCGTCTAAATTAGCATTAAGAAAAGTAAAATTTTTAGGACACCAGCCGGAAATAATCGATAAAGTTGAAAACAGGGAAAAATTTTCCGCTCTGCTTGATGATTTGAATATCAACCAGCCTCCCTGGAAAAGATTAATAAACAGAAAGGAAGCGCTTGATTTTGCCGGAAAAATCGGCTTCCCAATCCTGATCCGCCCTTCATATGTATTATCCGGTAAGGCCATGTTCGTTGCCCATTCTGAAGAGGCTCTCAACAATTATTTTAAAAATTCGGAAGCTATGATTAATTCCGAATATCCTGTTGTCATTTCCAAATTCATTAGGGGCGCTAAGGAAGTTGATTTTGACGCTGTTTCCCGGAAAGGACAGATAGTCGCCTGGGCCATATCGGAACATGTGGAGCATGCCGGAGTCCATTCCGGTGACGCTACTTTGGTTTTACCGTCTTTTTCCCTTTCAAATGAAGCGGTTGAACAGATTAAGGAGGATGTAATTAAAATATCTAAATCCCTCAAACTTGACGGGCCGTTTAATATCCAGTTTCTGGTAAGTGAAGGAAGCAGAATGATGCCTGAAGTATTGGTAATTGAAGGTAATTTGCGGGCTTCACGCAGCTTCCCCTTTGTCTCCAAAGTTTTAGGGATAAATTTTATTGAGCTGGCAGCCAAGGTTATGATTAAGGAGAAAGTCGGCCAAATAAAAATCAGGCGTCCCCAATATTACGGTGTCAAGGTACCGCATTTTTCTTTTACCCGACTTAAAAACGTTGACCCGATTTTAAGAGTGGAAATGGCATCAACCGGAGAGGTTGCCGGTTTTGGCGAAGACATAAATGAAGCATATCTCAAGGCTCTGCTTTCAACCGGAACCGGCCTTGAAAGAAGATCGGCTTTACTTTCTTTGGGAGGCAGTGAATATAAGCAGAAACTTCTCCAGGCATGCAGGCTATTGCATAAAATGGGATTTACTCTTTATGCCACAGAAAAAACTGCTGAATTTCTCGAGATTAACAGGCTTCCGGCCATTCACGTCTTTAAAGTTCATGAAAAAAAGAGCCCTGATGTTCTTGATATGATTAAAGATAAAAAAGTGGGCGTTGTCATAAACTTAAGCGACAGGGAAGATCTTGGGGTTAGGGAATTTTACCGGGAAACAACCGATGGCTACCTTATCAGAAGGGCAACGGTCGATACCAATACACCATTATTTACCAAATCAACTATCGCCAATCTTTTCATTAATTCCCTTTATAAATATGAAACCGCTGATTTGAAAATAAAATCCTGGGGAGAATATCTTGATACCATAAAAAGTAAAGGTGAGGAGGAAAAATTATGAAAAACAGCCTGTTTCTTAAGGATCTGATTTCTTCGGATGATATCTCATCTGAAAATCTGACGGTGATATTTGAAAAAGCCAGGGAGTTAATCAGTCTGGTTAAACAAAAAGGCGGTGATAACAGGTTGCAGGGTCGGATTTTGGCAGCTCTTTTTTTTGAGCCATCAACTAGGACCTTTTCATCGTTTATAACCGCCATGCAAAGGCTGGGAGGAGGCATCATCCCCTTAAACGGGATGCAAAACACTTCTATTGAAAAAGGGGAATCGTTTGAACATACCATAAGAGTCTTTTCATCCTATGCTGATTGCCTGGTGGTCCGACATCCCCAGGTCGGTATGCCCCAAATAGCCGCTTTGGTGGCTTCAGTCCCTGTAATCAATGCCGGGGACGGCATCGGAGAACATCCTTCACAGGCAGTTTATGATTGCTTCACTATTGTTAGCCGCTTTATAGGAAAAAGCAGGCTGACCGTCTCCCTGATCGGTGATTTGAAAAACGGCCGTACCGTTCATTCCCTGGCCAAGCTTCTTCCCAAAACAGGTTTAAAAATTAATTTTAACTTTGTCTCTCCGGAAGTTTTGAAAATGCCTCCTGAAATAACGGGTTATGTGAAAAGTAAAAATTGCCCGGTCACGGAAACTGATGACCTTTTATCCGTGGTCGGAAAATCCGAAGTTCTTTATGTAACCAGGGTACAAAAAGAAAGGTTTTCCGATCTTGGGGAATATGAAAAAATTAAAAATTACTATGTTGTCAACCGGAAGGTTTTACAAAATTCGGCAAAAGACACAGTCATTATGCACCCGTTGCCGATTGCCGCCGGAGAAATTTCGGATGATCTTGATGACTATCCCGGTTCCCTTTATTTAAGACAACAGCTGCAAAACGGTCTTTATATCAGAATGGCTTTGCTTGATTTAATCTTGAGAGATCAATAATGAAAATTATTAAACTTGCCGGACTGGTTGATATTCATGTCCACTTTCGCGATCCCGGTCAAACCTTCAAAGAGGATTTCCATACCGGTTCCGTATCAGCCCTGGCCGGCGGTATCACTACCGTCTTTGACATGCCCAATAATCTCATACCTGTTTTTAAAAAAAGCGTCCTCTTTGATAAATTCAAAATTGCCGGAAAAAAAGCGGTATGCGATTGGGGATTATATTTCGGTTCAGTCGGTGATAATACTCACGAATTTGAAAAAGTCGCCGGATACGTTGTCGGACTGAAAGTTTACCTGAGTCTGACCACCGGTAAATATGTTGTCGCTGATGAGGAAAAAATTAAAGCTATCATGGCCGCCTGGCCTAAAAATAAAAATATCGTATTTCATGCCGAGGGAGACCGGGTGGATTTGATCATAAAATTAACTGAAAAATTTAAAAATAAAGTCCATGTTACTCATATTAATACCAGAGAAAGCCTGGAAAAAATTATATACGCCAAAAAAAATAAATTACCGGTTACTTGCGACGTTACCCCCCACCATCTTTTTCTGGATAATACTTCGGTAAAAGGCTCGGACCGTCCTCCTATTGAGACAGTCCTAAACTTTGTTAAGCCTCCATTGGCCACAAAAAGAGACCGGGACTTTTTATGGGAAAATTTGAGTTGGATTGATTGTCTGGTATCAGATCATGCGCCGCATACTTTAGCTGAAAAAAAATCGGTCAATCCTCCTCCGGGAGTTCCGGGACTGGAAACCATGCTGCCCCTTATGCTGACCGCGGTCAATGATGGCCGTCTCAGTCTAAAAGATCTGATCAGATTAACCAGTGTTAACCCCAGAAAAATCTTCGGCCTGTCCAAAGACGATTCTTCTTATGTTGAAGTTGACACGGATGATAAATACCGGATTGATAACAGCTCCTTATTAACCAAATGCGGCTGGACTCCTTTTCACGGCTGGGAAGTCATGGGGAGAATTAAAAAAGTTGTCATTAGGAATATGGCGGTTTTCGAAAACGGACGGATCCTGGCCAGGAAAGGTTCAGGCAAAAATGTTTCCGTGATAACATAAACATATATGGACGGTTTAAAAATTAAATTCTGCGGTGTCAAATTTGAAAACCCTCTTATATTGCCATCCGGCATAATAACAGAAATTCCGCAGCACTTCAGGGCTGTAAATGCCGGTGTCGGCGGAGTCACGCTTAAATCAATAACGGTCAAAAAGCGGGAAGGAAATCCTCTGCCGAGAATGTGGAAATATGACGCCGGTTTGTTAAATTCTGTGGGTTTGAGAAATCCGGGCATTGAACAGTCCCTTGTCCAAATTAAGGAATTTGTTAATCTCAATAAAGATAAGTCAAAAATTATTGTCAGTTTATACTCCACAAAAATAAAAGAGTTTGTCAGTCTTGCCCGAAAGGTTAATCTTTTAAAACCCGATTTTATTGAATTAAACCTTTCCTGTCCCAATACCGAGGATGAGTTGGGCCGGTCATTGGGAATGGAAAAAGGCGGAGCCGGCAAAGTGGTTGCGGCTGTAAAAAAAATTACGGGGAAAACTCCTCTGTTGGCAAAACTTTCGCCCAATGTCACCGACATTGCCGAAATTGCCAAAAGCTGCGAGATAAGCGGGGCTGACGGAATAGTGGCTATAAACAGTGCCGGACCCGGTATGGTAATAGATATTAAAAAGAAAAAACCGGTACTGGGAAATAGGGAAGGCGGTGTAACCGGGCCGGGAATTTTCCCGATCGCCGTCAGATGTATTTATGATATTTACAAAGCCGTTAAAATTCCTATTATCGGTATGGGAGGAGTCACCAAATGGCAGGATGTTGTTGAAATAATGATGGCCGGAGCGACACTTGTCGGTGTGGGAACGGCTGTCTATTTTAAAGGCATGGGAATTTATGATCAATTTAAAAAAGATTTATCCGAATATTTGACTGAAAATAAAATAAAAAATCTGTCGGAATTAGTCGGCATCGCCCATTAATGACATTTAAAGATAAACTCAAAAACTTAACTCTTAAAAATAACAGCCTTCTCTGTATTGGCCTGGATACTGATTTGGATAAGCTACCGGTCCATCTTAAAAAGCAAAAACATCCTCAATTCGAATTTAATAAGGCTGTCATCGATGCTACTTTTGATTTAGTCTGTTCGTTTAAGCCAAACATCGCTTTTTATGAGGCGCAGAACATGTCCGGACTGCTTCAGCTCAAATTTACTCTTGATCACATTAAAAAAAATTATCCGGAAATTCCGGTAATTCTTGATGCCAAAAGGGGAGATATCGGCAACAGCAATACCGGCTATGCAAAATTAGTTTTTGATTATCTTAATGCCGATGCCGTCACTGTTCATCCTTTCCTTGGGAAGCAATCTCTGGCCCCATTTTTGGATAGAAAGGATAAGGGAATTTTTATTTTATGCCGGACTTCCAATGAGGGGGGAGGGGAGTTCCAGGATTTAAAAGTTAACAGCCGGCCTCTTTATCAAATTATCGCGCAGCACGTAATTGACGATTGGAATAAAAATGACAATTGCGCTCTTGTTGTCGGTGCTACCTACCCTGCTGAACTTGAGATTGTACGACGTCTTGCAAATGATATGCCGCTTTTGATTCCCGGTGTCGGAGTACAGGGGGGGGATTTGGAAAAAACAGTAAAAGCGGGAGTTGATAAAGACGGCAGAAATGCTGTTATCAATTCTTCCCGCGGTATAATCTTTGCCTCCCAAGGCGAGGATTTTGCCGATGCAGCGCGCCAGCAGGCTCTCAATTTAAAAAACCAAATCAATAACTACCGTTGACTTTAATTAGGATCTTACCGAAAACTTTTTGGTTTAAGAGTTTCAGTAGAGCCTCTTTTGTATTATCCAATGGATAAACGGAATCAATAATCGGATTGAAAGCACCGGTTCGCACAAATTTTATGATTTCCCTTAAATCGGAAAGATATCCGCCGTAACTGCCCATCAGATTAATCTGTCGGGTAAAAGCCTGCCCGATGTTGATTTGACCATTTTCTTCAAGAGTCGTTGCGCAAAATACCATGTTTCCGTTTTTGGTGAGCAGTTGCACTGATTCGGACCAGATTTTTCCTCCGATCGCGTCTACAATATATTCAATGCCTTCAGGGAATTTTTCTTTTAAAGAATTGACCATATGTTTAGTATTGACTGTCAAATCAGCTCCCAGATGTTTCAATTTTATTTCCTTTTCAGGTTTTGAAGTAGAACATATAACCTGGCATTTTTTTCTTTTCAATAATTGAATTGCCGCTGTACCCACGCCGCCTGTTGCCCCGTTGACAAGAACGGTTGATCCGTTTTTAATGCCTATCCGGTCAAGCATATGTTTTGCGGTTATTGCCGAAAGAACGGAAGCGCAAAACTTACCGCTGTCTAGCTTTTGAGGAATTCTTACCAGGTTTTTTTCATCGACAGCGGCAAATTCCGCCAATCCGCCGTTTTTAGTTCTGCCGTATGTTCCTCCCCTGTCACAAATACTTTCCCGGTCCGATCTGCATTGGGGGCATTTTCCGCAGAAAGTCCAGGGATATACGGCCACAGTGTCACCTATTGCAAATTTTTGGCTTTTACCGGGATCGGCAATTTTGCCGGTAAATTCAGAACCGAGAATTAGCGGAAATTTTCCGGAAACCGGTCTTTTTCCCGCTATTATCAAAAGGTCCAGGTGGTTTAACCCGCAGAAATCAACTTTAACTGTCACCTCATTTTTTCCGGGTTTGGGTATGGCCAGGGTTTTTATCTTCAAATTATCAAAAGATCCGATATTATGTAAAATAAATGCTTTCATGTGGCGTGCTCCTTCTTGCCGGTCTGATATTATTCGTATATATTATAAACGAATAAAAATAAGATGACAGGTGACCAAGTATTGAAGATATTCAAACAATCCGGCGGATTTATTACCGATAGCCATATTATCCTTACTTCAGGTAAACATTCTTCTTCATATTTAAATAAGGATGCCATTTATCCCCATACCGGAAAAATCTCTCAGCTTTGTCTTGTAATCGCCAAAAAATTTAAGAACAAAAATATTGAAGCGGTCGTCGGTCCGTCTTTGGGAGGGATAATTCTTTCCCAGTGGACCGCCCATCACCTGTCAGAACTCGAAAATCGGGAAATCCTGGCTGTCTATACGGATAAAACTTCTGACAATAACCAGGTATTTAAAAGGGGTTATGACCGGTTGGTTAAAGGCAAAAGGATTCTCCTTGTCGAAGACGTCACTTCAACCGGAGGCTCAGTTGCCAAGGTTATTAGAAGCGTTAAAGGTGCGGGCGGACAAATTTACGCTGTCTGTGTTTTGGTTAACAGAAATCCTGATGAAGTTAATTCAAAAACATTCGGTATTCCCTTTGCTGCCTTGGCTGAAATTAAAGTTACTGCCTGGAACGAGAAAGACTGTCCATTATGCCGGAAAAATGTTCCGGTAAATACCAATGTCGGTAAGGGAAGTGGTTATTTGGCCGGTAATAAGGCTAAAAGTATTGACACTCTATAATTAATTTTGATATCCTAACTTATGCCTAGTAAATATATTTTCGTATCAGGCGGAGTCCTCTCCGGTCTTGGAAAAGGCATTTCTTCGGCTTCCATAGCTTTTCTTCTACAGGCGTCGGGCAATAAAGTCACCAACGTTAAATGTGAAAACTATCTTAATATCGATGCCGGGACAATAAATCCCATTGAACACGGTGATCCATTCCTTTGCGAAGACGGAACTGAAGCCGATATGGATATCGGGACCTATGAAAAATACCTAGGAAAAAACATGTTCAGGCATAATTTTATCACTATGGGTCAGGTGTACAAGGAAGTTATAGACCGTGAGAGAAGATTCGAATATCGGGGTGAAGATGTCGAAGGCATTCCCCATATTACCAATGAAATAATTGACCGGATTAATTTAGCTGCTAAAAAAGACAATGCCGATATCGTTGTCGTTGAATTGGGAGGTACCGTCGGGGAATATCAGAATCTTTTTTATTATGAAGCGTCCCGTATTCTCACTCTGAAAAATCCGGGCGATGTTATTCATATCCATGTCAGTTATCTTCCTACTCCGCCTCATTTGGGAGAACCTAAAACCAAACCGACGCAGCAAAGCGTCAGGTCCTTAAATTCCATGGGCATCCAGCCGGATTTCATTATTGCCAGAAGTGAAAAACCGCTTGATAAAAGAAGGCGTGATCGGTTTTCGCTTTTTTGTAATATTAGGAGTGAAGATATCATTTCCAGTCCTGATGCGGATAATGTTTATGAGGTTCCGCTTCAGTTTCACCAACAGGGTATTCTGCAGGGAATCTGCAAAAAATTAGGGTTAGCCTATAAGGAACCTGATCTGAAAAACTGGCAAAACCTTATTTCCAAAGTTAAGGGACCGAAAAAAAACAAGATTTCAATTGCCATTGTCGGAAAATATTTTAAAACTGGTGAATATCAGCTTCGCGATTCTTATGCCGCCCTGATGGATGCCATAGACCACGCTTCATGGGCTCACGAGGCTAAATTAAAAACTGTTTGGATTGATGCCGAAAAAGTGGAAAAAGAAGGATTGGAAAATGTACTGCCGGAAGTTGACGGTATGATTGTTCCGATAGGTTGGGGTGAACGCGGTGCTGAAGGGATGATTCAGGCGGCGGGTTATGCCCGTGACCGGAAAATACCATATCTTGGACTCTGTTATGGAATGCAGTTGGCAGTAATATCATTTGCCAGAGATGTCATCGGTTGGAATAAAGCCAATACAACAGAAAATGACAAACATACGCCTTATCCCGTTATACATTTGATGCCGGCCCAAAAGGAATTCATGGCCAGGCGGGCATACGGGGGAACGATGAGACTGGGTGCCTGGCAGGCCAGGATAGAAAAGGATACCATTGCCCATGATGCTTATAACAAATATGGTCAATTCATAAATAAGGAAAAGGGTTTAACCAGTGAGCGCCACCGTCATCGCTATGAATTTAACGATCATTACGCTAAACATTTTATCAATAAAGGAATGAAATTTTCAGCCAGGTCCGCAGTTGAAAACCTGGTGGAGATAATGGAATTGCCCCGGTCAGTCCATCCCTTTTATCTCGGGACTCAAGGCCATCCTGAATATAAGAGCCGGCCCTTAAAACCGCATGCATTGTTTATGGAGTATTTATCAGCCTGTATAAAATATTCAAAAAGATGACATAATCCCTTAAACTACTTCTGAATAATATCTTCCGTCTGTAAAAATGGAGGTTAGAAATTTTATAATTAGAGAGTTTTAAATGACACTTGATCCGCTTAAAAATACTGATTCTGAAATAGCCGCATTAATTATCAGGGAAAAAAAACGCCAAAAGGAAGGTTTGGAAATGATTCCTTCGGAAAATTATGTGTCCGATGCCGTTTTGCAGGCTATGGGTTCAATTCTCACTAATAAATATTCCGAGGGTTATCCGAAAAAACGGTATTACGGAGGAAATGTTAATATCGATGATATTGAAGAACTAGCAAGGCAAAGAGCCAAAAAGCTTTTTAATGTGGCCTATGTCAATGTTCAGCCCTATTCGGGATCACCGGCCAATCTGGCTGTTTACCTGGCAGTTTTAAAACCCGGCGATACCGTAATGGGATTGGATCTAACCCACGGCGGTCATTTGACGCACGGCTGGAAAGTTTCGGCAACCGGCATATTTTATAACAGTGTCCAGTACCATGTTAAACCCGACGGCCGCGTTGATTTTGATGAACTGAAAAAATTAGTCAAAAAGTATTCTCCGAAATTGATCTGGGCCGGTGCTACGGCCTATGTCTACCAGTATGAATTTGATAAATTCGCCGCGATCGCCGACAGTTGCGGAGCTTATTTTGCCGCGGATATTGCCCATACTGCCGGGCTGGTTATTGCCGGAGCCCATATGAATCCTGCCAAATATTCCCACATCATTACCACCACGACCCACAAGACGTTAAGGGGCCCTAGGGGAGGTATGATAATGGTCACCCGGAAAGGAATAAAAAAAGATCCTGATCTTCCGGCAAAAATAGATAAAGCCGTTTTTCCAGGACTGCAGGGTGGTCCTCATGATCATACGACTGCGGCAATAGCTGTTGCTCTTCATGAAGCCGGACGTCCGGCATTTAAAAAGTACGGCAGGCAAATAGTCAGAAATGCCCAAAAATTAGCCGGAGAACTGATAAAGAACGGATTCAAACTGGTTGGTAACGGTACGGAAAATCACCTCCTTTTAATTGATCTTAATCCGGTTTTCGGCCCGGGAGGCGGATTTTTTGCCGAATATGCCCTTGATGAAGCCGGAATTACCCTGAATAAAAATACTATTCCCGGTGAATTATCTTCTCCTTACTACCCTTCCGGAGTCAGATTAGGCACTCCGGCTCTGACAACCAGAGGGATGAAGGAAGCTGATATGGTTAAAATTGCCCGCTGGATTAAAAATATTATCGATACAGTCGCAGTTTCCCGGTTGCCGGATAAAAAGGAAGACAGGAAAGAATATATAATCAGATTTAAAAAAGAAATTTCCAAAAATGTTAAAATTAAAAAAATAAGACAGGAAGTTAAACAATTCGCCGTAAAATTTCCCGTATTCGCCGTCGATATTTAATATGTCCAGATTTTATTCAGTTGGTAAAAATAGAAATCACTATGACTCTTTGTCTTTGCTTCCGTTCAAATTGAGCAGATCCAAAATTGATCTGTTTCTCAATTGCCCGCGCTGTTTTTATCTCGACCGTAAATTGGGAGTAAGTCAGCCTCCGGGATTTCCTTTCAGTTTAAACAGCGCCGTGGATAAACTGCTGAAAAAAGAATTCGATATTCACCGAGCCAAAAGCGAAAGTCATCCCCTGATGAAAACATACGGTATTGATGCCATTCCTTATCGCCATGACCGGATTGATGATTGGCGGGACCACAAAAGGGGAATAAGGTACCATGATCCGGAATCCAACTTTGAAGTTTTCGGAGCAATTGATGATGTTTGGGTAAATCCTTCCGGCGAACTTCATATAGTCGATTACAAATCAACCTCAAAAGACGGAAAAGTGTCGTTGGATGCTGATTGGCAAATAGGGTATAAAAGGCAGATGGAAATTTACCAGTGGCTTTTCCACAAAAATAATTTTAAGGTTTCCCCGACCGGCTATTTTGTCTACTGCAACGGTTCAACCGACCGGCAGGCATTTGACGGCAAGCTGGAATTTGATATTGACATAATTTCTTACCAGGGCAATTTCGATTGGGTAAGAGATGTATTAGGTGAAATAAAAAAATGCCTTGACAACAGTAATCTGCCGCTATCCAATCCTGATTGCGATTACTGTTTATACCGCTCCGCTTCCCGTAAACTGGAACTAAATTCCTGATTTGTTTATTTGTCCGCTTAAGGCCCAGATGTTATAATTTACTACGTCCGCGGGCCCGTAGCTCAATGGTAGAGCAGCAGCCTTTTAAGCTGTTGGTTGAGCGTTCGAATCGCTCCGGGCTCACAAATTACGAAT
>MFJF01000015.1 GCA_001779115.1 Candidatus Gottesmanbacteria bacterium RIFCSPHIGHO2_01_FULL_40_15 | reverse complement strand
AGGGAGAACTATGAACATGTATATACTTTATCTGACGGGGGATGGATAATTAAGAAAAAATAATGGAATCTATTACCGGTATTGTAATAACGCTGAATGAACAAGAAAATATTGAAAAATGTATTCAGTCGATCAAATGGGTAGATGAACTGATAGTTGTTGATACCGGAAGTTCGGACAATACAATAGAGCTAGCAAGAAAATATGCAAATTTTATTTATAAAATACCTTTTAATAATAATTTTGGAGAATTAAGAGAAAAAGCATTAAATAAAGCCAAATGCGACTGGGTTTTGATGATAGATGCTGATGAAACTCTTCCAAAATCCTCCGAAAAAAATATTAGAAGAATTATCACGTCAGAAAATATTAACGGATTTTGGTTTCCAAGAAGACAATACATTAACCGGCGCGATTATCTTAAATACGGATATTTTTATCCTGACTACCAACTTAGGCTATTTAAGAAAAAAAACGTTCATTATATCGGTAAAGTACATGAATTCCCTAATATTCCCAAAAACAATACAAAAATAAATTCTGACGTTGAAATTTATCATAATCCGTCAAAAACCAAATTCAATTCATTTTTTTCAATAAAAAGAATGCTTCCATATATAGATATTGAAGCAGAAGTTCTTGCGAAGACTAATAATAATATATCACTCGTAGAAGGAATTACTGAACTTATTAGACACACTTACCGGTCATTTATTAAACTTCAAGGATATAAAGACGGTTACAAAGGATTCAGAGCCGCTTGTATATACGGAATTTATAAGGGATTGATTGTTATAAAAGCTAATAAATATAAAAGCCGTTAATTTATTTTTTGAGCAAATAAAGTGAGTTCTCCCCCGTAACCAAATTTACTCCAAAGACTTGATAACGGACTGAAAAGCCAAAGTAATTTATATCCTAAGAAATAAAGTATTTTTGATTTTCCTTTATCTTTTAAACGGAGTACAAATAAAATATTTTTTACAAATTCATCATAGTCATCCCAAGTTCTGGTAAACAAAATCTGGAAACCGTGATTTTTAAGTAAAATTTTAAGGCTTTGGACTGAGAAAAGATTAATATGTTGGGGCACAAGCAGCCAAAACCACTTATTTCCAGTAAGTTTAAAATAGACACTGTTAATATTGGGTGTTTGAATTACAAGTAACGCGTTGCTTTTAGATAATTTTTTAATTCGTTTGAATAGTGCATTTGGTGAGGGTATATGTTCAATAATTTCATATAGAGTTATGATGTCATATCTTTTTGAAAATTTATATGTCATGACATCCCCTTTAAGGATATTTAATCTCAACTTATTTCGAGCATATTTTATTGCTATTGGTGCAAGTTCAATTCCCTGAACTTGAAATCCGGATTTTCCAAATACGTCCAAATAAAATCCGTAGCTGCAACCAACATCCAGGAGGATTCCGCGCGGTTTAAATTTTTTTATAAATCCGTCATCTAAACGGGCTCTTTCGTATAATTTATTCTTAGCCGAAAAATATGCTTTCTTATTTTGAAGGGAATTGTATTTATTTTTATTAAATTTTTCCAATTCGATTTTAGTTGGTTGAGGATATATCGATACTACTTTACAGAAAGAACAGCGGTATAATTTATAATTATTTTCCATTAAAAAAAAATCTAATTTTTCAGAATTGCATAACCTGCACTTGAATTTTTTCAACGGCATAGAAGTATAATACAATAAGTTAATAATGTGGTGAATTTTATTTATTGAAGTTATGATCCCTGGGAATGAGAGTTGATGAGAAGTTGATACATTTTTTTCACTGATTCGGTTGTATCTTCCGGAGCGCCTCTAAAAATAATCTGTATTTTTGCCGATACGGTTGATTGATTCACTCTGACAATAGTTTTTAATTTTTCAGACAGGTCTTTGGCCAGTGTTTCCAGTTCTACGCTTTGGATCCTGTCCTGCCCTTTTCTGACCGGCATTGATTTTTCTTCCTTTATCCTTCTAACCAGATCTTCTGTCCGTCTGACTGAAGAACCTTCGGTTAAAATCTTTTTGTAAGCTTCAACCATTAACTTTATTTCTCCCAAACCGGCTATAGCCCTGGCATGACCTTCGGTAATATCGCCTGATATAATTCCGTCTTTTATGGCATCGGGAAGAGCGAGCAGTCTTAAAGTGTTGGAGACGTAGGCAATACTTTTTCCAATTCTCTTGGCAATTTCAGTCACTGCAAGTGAATAATCATCAACAAGTCTTTGAAAACCCTGGGCTCTTTCTATCGGATTAAGATCCTCTCTTTGCACATTTTCTACGAGAGCCAACTCCAACATGCCTCTTGTATCGGTTTCTTTGACTACCACGGGAATTGATTTCAAACCGACGATTTTGGATGCCCTCCAGCGCCTTTCACCGGCAATTATCTGATAACCGGCCGGAGTCTTGGCCACTACCAGCGGTTCCAAAATACCATGCTCTTTGATAGATTCGACCAGATCGACCAATGATTCACTTTTAATGAGATTTCTGACCTGCAAAGGATTCGGCTGAAGAAGATTAATATCGAGCTGGATCAGTTCCTGAAAATTTGATTGATTTACCATTCTCTTTTTAAACCTTTATATTACGTTTACAATATTTTTATTGAGCTTTTTGATAAAATTGACGGTACCTTCCTTTACGGCAAAAATAGTATGGTCTCTTCCCATTTTTACGCCTAATCCGGGATGGACTCTGGTGCCTCTTTGACGGACAATAATATTGCCGGGTATTACAATTTGGCCTCCGTATTTTTTTACACCAAGTCTTTTGCCTATCGAATCACGATTTCCTTTGGTTGTTCCGGCTGTTTTGATATGCGCCATAATAAATTAAAAATAAAAATTAATAAATTAACATAAAAAAACTGAAAATTCCTGGTTGGAGTGTACACTCATTTTTCACGCTTGTCAAGAATTTTTCACGGATGACTTTGTCTTTTTGGAAACCGCTTTCTTAACCGGTTTTGTCTTTGTTTTTATTTTTGCCGCTTCTCTTTCAGAGCTTATTTTCTCAACCGAAATATCGGTCAATTGAGGCCGAAAACCGATTTTTCTCCGATAGTTAACCTTAGCCTTGAATTTCATGACATGGAGTTTTTTACCCTGGTATTGTTTTTCGACTTTGCCTGACACTTGAACATTTTCCAGGAAGGGAGTGCCGATTAAAACTACTTCTTCGTTTCTGAGAAGCATGACTTCGTCAAACCGGTAATTTTTACCGACTTCCCCGTCAACTTTATCAATGGTAACAGTATTACCTTCACTGACAACATACTGTTTACCTCCACTTTTAACGACAGCGTACTTCATAATAAACAAATATTATAAATGATAACTTATCTTATCACAAGGAGCTTTTTAGGGAGAGTTGAGGTTATGGCGCTAACCAAACCAAGTGCCATATAAGTGCTGACAATGGAACTACCCCCGTATGATAAAAGTGGAAGAGTAATACCGGTTATCGGTAGCAAGCCAAGATTCATACCGATATTAATAAAAATTTGAGCAAAGATTTGAAAAAAAATGCCTGCCGATATAAACCTTCCCAAATCATCCTCCGAATTAAAGCAAATCATCAGTATTCTAATTAGCATAAAGATATACAAGCCTATTAGAATTGATCCGCCTATTAATCCCAGCGATTCAACCAGGGTAGCGAAAATAAAATCGGTTTGATATTCCGGAAGAAAATAAAGCCGGCTTTGAGTTCCTCCGCCAAGCCCAAGACCTGCCAATCCCCCGCTGCCTATGGCAATCATTGATTGAATGGCATTGTATCCGGCACCTGACGGGTCAATATTGGGATTAAGAAAAGTTATGATTCTGGATTTTTGATAATCTTTAAGAAGCGCCCAAAAGGCCGGAAGTAGAAAGACTGCGAGAAATCCTCCTCCTATAATAAATGAAATACCGGTTCCGGCAATAATCAGAAGTGCTACAAAAAATATCATGTAAATGAGCACGTTGCCCAGATCAGGTTGGACAAATATCATCGCCAGTATCGGAAGAAAAGACAGAATCGGCCATAGGAAATTGCCGCCCGCTATATTATTTTTTCCGGCAAAAAGTGCAGCATAAAAAAGAATTATTACCGGTTTTAAAATTTCCGACGGCTGGAGGACGAAATAGCCAAAATCAATCCAACGATGGGCTCCCCTGATTGTCGGTGTAAAAAGAACAAGTACAAGAAAAAGAAGCGAAAAAACATAAAAAATATAGTGAAACTTTGGCCAAGCGCGGTAATCCAATGATGAAAAAACGGAATACAGTATCAAACCGATGATTATAAAAATTACCTGCGGAAGAAAGAGATTATTTTTCCCGGTTGTTAGAAGAAAAAGGCTGATTCCCGATATTCCGGCGGCCGGTATCAAAAGATAAGGATCTAATCTGCGGAGAAAATTCATAATTTAACAAGTTCATCTTTTTTACCCTTGACAAGTTTTCGGGCAAGCGTTTCCTTTTTGATATATTCGGTAAACCCTTCCGGCCAGCCGGTTAAATTGAGGATAATATTGTCAGTAAGTTTAAGCCCCTCTTCTTTTCTCATTAACTGAACTTTCCTGATTATTTCCCTTGCCTGACCTTCAGCTTGGAGCTGTTTCCGGCTGACTTCAACCCTTTTTATGGGATATCGGATATTTTTATTGATAACCAGATTTTTGACATTCAATTCATCAGCGGCTATCTGCCAGAGAGATTGGGGCACTTTGGAAAAATCACCGTCGGCCTGAAGTTCCAATTCGGAAAGCGGTTTTCTGACTTTTATTCCGAGAGTTTTTCTTTTGGCATGTCCCTTTTCAACAATTTTTCTGACTTTTGCCATATTTTCTTCCAAGGATTTATCAATTAGAGTAGGATAGGCCTCAGGCCAATCAGACAAATGCACTGATATTTGGCCCGTCAAATTTCGGTAAATCGATTCGGCCATAAACGGAGCAAAGGGAGCAATAAGTCCTGACAGCGTCAGAAGAATTGTAAAAAGAGTCCGATAACAGTACCCGGTATCTTCTGCATCCGCCGCACTCGGACCGATCCGGTCTCTGGAGCGGCGGACATACCATTGTGATAAATCAGTGACAAAATCCTCAATTGTAAGCGAGGCGGTATCCGCCTTATACAGCAGCATATTTTTATCAACTTCTTTTATGACGGAATTCAATCTTGACAGTATCCACCGATCCAGCGGTTGTTGCGGGGAAAACGCACCCGTTTTTGGCGGCTCGAAATTGTCAATATTGGAGTAGGTAACAAAAAAATTATATACATTCCAAAGAATAAGATGGAAACTTCGCCTGGTTTCATCGGCTTTTTTATACCCAAAAAGTATATTCTGTTCCGGATTTTGACTGGAAAACATCCAGCGCATAACATCAACACCGATTTTATCGGCGCCTTCATTGAATTCTATGGCGTTACCCCATGATTTGTGCATCGGCCGGCCGTCTTCACCCAAAACTGAAGCATAGCCGAGAACAGTAGTAAAGGGTTTTTTCTGTTCCAGAACAGTTGACATGACTATCATCGAATAAAACCAGTTTTTGAACTGGCCGGGAAAAGATTCGGTAATGAAATCCGCCGGATACCATTTTTGCCAGTAAGTTTTATCGGTCGTATAACTTAATTTTTTGGTTTGGGGATCAACATAAGTTGAGAAAGGGACTATTCCGGCGTCCAGCCACACATTTCCGACGTCATTAACCCGGATAACAGACCTGCTGCATTGGCCGCACTTTATTTTCACCTCGTCAATATAGGGCTTATGGGGACTTTTGCCCTCAAATTCCTGCCAGCCGGAAACTGCCCTTTTTTTCAGTTCTTCATAGGAACCTATAACATCAAACCAGCCGCAGGAGTTGCACTCAAATACAGGTAAGGCTAGACCCCAATAGCGATTTTTTTTGCTGATCAGCCAGTCGCTTAAATTCTCCAGCCAATCAAGTTCCCTTTCCAAACCAAATTCGGGATGCCAATCAATTGTTTTGGCGACTTTCTTCATCTGTTCCCTGAGGGTGTTATTATTTTTGCCAGATCCGGACCGGGGAGTCTTGTCCATGGCGATGTACCATTCCTCAGCTACTTTCCATACCAGTTCGGTTTTACATCTCCAGCAGGCGGGATAACGGTGGAGGAAATGAAATGTACCCAATAAATACCTGCCTCCTTCTTTTTCTTTCAGATCATTTATTATCAATTCCGGATGTTTTTTGGCGTTTTTACCGGAAAATCCTCCCATACCATCAAGATAGGAAGCATCATCTCCGATTACCGATATGACCGGCAACTTTTCTTTTTTACCCAGATCAAAATCTTCTTTACCGGCACCGGGAGCGACGTGCAAAAGCCCGGTTCCTTCTCCGGCAACGACAATTTCCGATCCATCGACTGTGGTGTGAAAAGTGACCGGGTTTTCTTTTTGAGCCTGCTGAACCCTAGGCAGATCATCATAGGGGGCGTAGTATTTAAGACCGACCAGATCCGATCCTTTAATGACACTAACTTTTTTATAATTCTTTTGGCCGGCTGTTGTAAAAATGTATTCAGAAACTGTGATGTCCTTACCTTTATAGCTGCGTAGGGGAATATTTCCGTTGTCATCTTCTCCTATAAATATTAGCTTTTCGGTCCCGCCAATTTTTTGCCAGACGTCATATTCGTATTTAACGTTGACTCCTACAGCCACGTTAGCCGGAACTGTCCAGGGAGTTGTCGTCCAGATAAGAAGATAAGTATCAGGATACTTTCTATCGGCAAGGGGCAGTTTAATAAAAACAGTCTCATGGGAAAGCTCTTTATAATCCTCCGTCAGCATTTCATGTTGGGAAATGGCCGTCTGGCAGCGGGGACACCAGGGCACGCTGTCAACACCTTTGTATATCCAACCGTTACTGTGACAGGTTTTTAAAAAATGCCAGATCATGTAATTATTCTCATCCGACATGGTGTAATAGGAATTATTCCAGTCCATGAAGTAACCCAGACGCTTGCTCTGTTCAGTCTGGATGCGGCTGTATTTTAAAACCCTTTTTTTACAAAGCTCGACAAACTTGGCAATGCTTTTCTTTTTGTCACCGGGAACAAGATTTTCTATCTCTTTTTTGTTTGTTAAGTTCAAGTCTTTTTCAACTTCTACTTCCACCCATAATCCCTGGCAGTCAAAGCCGTTCTGAAATCTCTGGGCAAAGCCTTTCATATTAAAATATCTCTGCCACAAGTCCTTATAAGTCCTGCCCCAGGCATGATGGACGCCCATGGGATTGTTGGCGGTTATCGGACCGTCAAGAAAAGAAAAACGCTTTTTCGAATTTTTGTTCCTGAATAAATATTTTTCAACGATTTTATTTTTTTCCCAATAGGAGAGAATCTCGCGTTCTTTCGCGGCAAAATCCACTTTTATATCAACCGGCTTAAACATATATCGGGATTTAATTAATAAGTCTATATTTTACCTGAAATCATCGGGAATGGAAAATATATCAGCAGATATTATGAATTACTAGTTACTGTTCAGGTTGAAGTAATTGGGGATTTCTGATTTCTTCAACAGCAAATTGACGGACTTGACCCCATTCAACACGCCTATCTTTCATTTTTTGGTCAACAGAATGAACTATTTCACCTGCCTTTTGCATTACATCAACTAATCCTTTATCATATGTTCCGGTTCTTTCAACTGTAAATGAATAATATGAATCGTTTTTGGTAATTAAAGAGCCAAATCCTCTGGGTGACGGTTCCGTCTGTTCATCAACCCATTGGCCTTCTTTCCTGACCCGTCTTATTTGTGTTGAAGGTAAAGTATCAACCAACCAGTCCCTCATATGGTGTGCAACCATTGCTGGCGCCCCGTTCTCCATAACTCCACCTGTATAGGCCATTATATAAGGTACTCTTGCTTCACCGTCGGGAATTCTGTGTTTACTAAAAAATTCTTCAAGCTGAAATGAGCCAATTGCATAATAACCGACATCACTAAAATTTATATTTCCCGCGCCTGACTTGCCTTTTCTTCTTGCTGCAAAGTCCCATGGTCCGCCAGAGCCAATAAGTTTAGTAATATCCATTCCCTGTTGGACAGCTTCAGTCAAGACCCTTTGGTCAACTTTCAAACCATGCGCGTCGGTATAATCAATGGCAGACTCATGAAATGTTGTTAACATGCGGATTGACGCATCAACATTTTCTTCTGTATATTTCCATTCTTTACCAATCCTATCTCTTAAAGATGTAAACACTTCAAGAGGTAGCATTTTATCGGCAGGTACTTCTATGCCTTTCTCTTGATAATATTTAATTTCTTGTTGGATTAAGTCTTGGCGGTGCAAGGCGGTAATCATTTCATGGCTTGCTCTCAATGGTCCACGTCTTGAGTTTGCGTCAATTAACATTGCGATTCTTTGCGGATCAGACTCTTTTTGTAAATATTCTTTCGTGAACATACTAGCGGCTGTATAATCGTCTTCTGAACTAAGCCTCACTTCAATGGCTCTTTTCGTCTTTTCTTCCGCTTCACCTACCTGCTCTGCTCTTTCTGCTTCTGTCCTCCCACCTTTCAGATCTCTGACTATTTTCAGTTTATTTAATCCTGACTCTCCCACAACATTATCAGTTCTTAAAGCTTCTGTCAGTTTAGTTTGTGCCATCTCCTCCGCTTGTTTTGCTGCTTCTATTCTGCCTTTAACTTCTTCCGGTGTTGGTTGGGACTCAACAAACTGACTTAACCCTTCCCTTTGTTTGTATTTGTCTTCAACAGCTTTCAATTTATTGAGAGCCTGATAGGTTGTTGCTGCTCCCTGGGCTGCCGGTGCTTCCGCAGGAGGAATTTGATCCTTAAATACGGGTGGTGTTTGCGGACTTTCGGTCATAATTTATTATGCTATAAAAAATTTCGGAAAGTCAAGATTATGTATTTATTACTATAAGATTCCTGAGCCGGAGCAATCTTTTTTACCTTTGATCAGGCGCGTGATGTTTTTACTTATGCAATAAAAGTGTTAAAGTAAAATAACTGCCTCATGTATGGGAATTCTTGCCGGTCTTTTAAGTATGATCTTTTGGGGAACAGCTATCTTTTTAGCTGCTCTTGCTTCGCGTAAATTAGGAAACGTTTTAACTCTTTTTTGGATGCAACTGTTCGGTTTTATTACGGGTTTTATTTATTTTTTTATTAATTTCCGCACTTATAATTTCATTTCCGTCCCAAAAATCATACCTCTTCTGGTAATTATAGCGATTCTGCAGGCCATTGCCTACCTTGCTTTTTATAAAGGTTTGGAAAAATCCCAGGTATCATTAGTCAGCCCGATTGGCGCAGCCTGGGGATTAGTAACTGCTATCTTAGGAGTTATCTTTCTTAAAGAAAAACTTTCTGGTACTCAAATATTATCCATCGGCTTTATTGTGGTTGGCATTCTCCTGTTATCTATAAATATTAACGATTTTATTAAACTGAAAAAAATTAATTTATTAGCAGGTGTTAATGAAGGAATTATCGCCATGTTGGGATGGGGCGTATCCCTGTTTTTTTTAGTATTTGCCACCAAAGATTTAGGCTGGTTCTTACCTGCCTTTATTTTCCGGTTATTCCTTTTACTCTTTCTGTCTGTATTTATCCTTTATTCCCATAAACCGTTGATCCCTAAACTGGAAAAATTTCCTTTTATATTACTTTTATTAATCGGTATTTTTGATATCGGAGGGTTTTTCAGTTATTCCTATGGTGTATCATCAACTTCGGCTTCAATCGTGGCACCCATCGGCAGCGCTTATGCTCTGGTCACAGTCTTTTTGGCCAGAATATTTTTAAAAGAAAATATTGATTTAAATAAAACAATCGGAATATTAGCCATAATAGGCGGACTTGTACTTATCTCTTTATAAACATTAAAGTTTTTTTATTGCGACTTCCTTCTGTAGATTGAAGAAAATTGTAATTTCAAAAGTAGGAAACAATTCGGACTCCAATAATTGGATACTTAGTGTTTCCCCTGTCTTAGGAATGCGGGGATGTCCCATTCGTCGTCTTCTTCGGGGTTTTCCTGGATATCGGTGATGTTATTGGCAGCGACGGCATCACTTTTGGACATTGAAGTTATATCCGGCTTGGCGGAAAGCTCTTTTAATTTTTTCCTGGTTTCGTCAAAACCGGTAGCGACAACGGTTATTTTTACCTGATCAACCATCTGTTCATCTATGGTGGCACCAAAAATTATATTGGCATCGGAATCGACTGCCGCCGCGATCAATTTGGCAGCCTCATCGACCTCATTCATGGTCAGATCAGATCCGCCGGTAATATTGAAAAGTATACCTTTGGCACCGTCTATTGATATTTCCAGAAGCGGCGATGAGATGGCCATACGGGCTGCGGCGGCGGCCCGGTTTTCCCCGACCCCGGTTCCAATACCCATGAGAGCCGAACCGGCATCGCGCATGATCGTCCTGACATCGGCAAAATCAACATTTATAAGACCGGGAAGCGTAATCAGATCGGAAATTCCGGTAACGCCCTGACCCAGAACGGAATCAACTATTTTGAATGCGTCAACAAGTGTCATTTTTTTATCAACCACATCGAGGATTCTCTGGTTAGGTATGACAATTAACGTATCCACTTTTTCCTTGAGATTGAGTATTCCTTCCTCAGCCGCCAGCATTCTTCTGGTACCTTCAAATGAAAAGGGTTTGGTTACAACGGATACGGTCAAAGAATTAATCTCCTTGGCAATTTCAGCTATGATCGGTGAAGCGCCTGTTCCGGTGCCGCCGCCTTCTCCGCAGGTTAAAAAGACCATGTCCGAATCCATAAGAGCTTGCTTGATTTTTTCACGGCTTTCCTCGGCCGCCAAGCGGCCTATTTCCGGATCACCGCCGGCTCCTAAACCTTTAGTCATATCCTCACCGATCTGGATTTTAACCGGAGCGGAACAAGTCAGGAGCGCCTGGGCATCAGTATTCACGCCGATAAAATCCACTCCCTGAACTTGGGTCGCAGTGATCATGGAATTTATGGCATTGCAGCCTCCGCCGCCTATACCGACAACTTTAATTTTGGCAAATCTTGCGATATCAGGCTTAATCAGCATATGATTCGCTCCTTTCCGGGCAGTGAAAGACTTAAGGGAGAAATGATTTTACCAGATCTACTACTTTTTTGACAACACCCTGAACAGGCATGGCATCGACATATTTACTTAATTTTCCGATAGAGAATTTTTCTTTACCGGACACGTCGGATTTTACACCGTACAGAACCAATCCGGCAGCTGTTGAGTAGGCGGGGTGGCCAATCTCGTCTATAAGACCACTTAAATTGGAGGGTCTACCCAAACGCACCTGCATGGCCAGATTTCTTTTGGCTGCTTCCAAAATACCCATGGTTTCGGCCCCGCCTCCGCAAACGACAATACCGGCCGGAGTCAGCCCGCCGAAACCGCTCTTTTTTATTTCCAGGCCGACCATGGTAAATATTTCATTAAGCCGGGGTTTAATTATTCCTTCAACTAAAGTTTTTCGGGATACTTTATATACTCCTTCGGGTAAACTCAGAGAGGAAATATCTATATCGTCATCGGATGTTTCTTTAGGCTTTTCTTTTTTAGTAGTTAAAAGATGCTCAAACTGGTTTTTTTCCGGAAGTGCCGGTTTATTATTTTTCTGATTTAACATAAGTTTGATTTTTTCGGCGCTTTCAAGTGAAACACGCAATCCGATGGCCAGATCATTGGTAATGTTTCTGGCACCGATCGGCAGTACTGAAGAATAAGCAAGAGCGCCGTCTATAAAAATACAGATATCCATTGTACCGGCACCCAAGTCTACCAGGACTACTCCCAGCTCTTTTTCAGTTTCCGTCAATACGGATGAGGCTGAGGCTAAACCGTTAAAAACAAACCCGTCAACGTCAATGCCGACCAATGAAGCGCATTTTTCCAGATTTTTAAGGGCTGTCGAACCGGCGGTTATCAAATGCGTATTCACTTCCAAACGGACACCTGTCATACCGACCGGATCTTTAATTCCTTCCTGGCTGTCAACTATAAATTCACGTGGCACCACATGCAGTATTTCCCGGGTTGAAGCCAATGAGACCGCCCTGGCGGCATCAACCGCCCGGCTGACATCTTCGGGAGTGATTTCTTTGTTGGGTTCGGCAACGGCAACAACGCCATGGGAATTTTGCGATGAAATATGGGCGCCTCCTATTGATAAAAACGCTGAAGAAATAGAATAACCGGCCATTCTTTCGGCTGCTTCGAGACTTTTGACAACACTTTGAGTGGCGTCTTCAATATCAACGATTTGACCTTTTCTTATTCCTCGGCTGTTATTCGTAGCAACACCCATGACATTGGTTAAACCGGTTTCGGGGACGGAAGCAATTATGGTTGTTACTTTGGAACTGCCAATATCAATTCCGGCAATAATTCTTTTATTCATCTGCAATCAAGTGTAATCAAGTAATTGTAAATATTTTTTATTCATTTTTAAGAATTACTACCGGTTTATCGAATCGGAAATCAACTTTAGCAATAAAATTCCCCTCTATTCTAAACCTAGAGATTATTGTTTGTAAAGAGGCGCTGAGATAAGAAGGGTCAGCAGTGACGGGCATAAATACTTCAACACTGTCATCAACAACTGCCCTGATATGCGCCGATGAACTGGAAAAACCGACACTATCGACCCCGATCTCCTTTTTATTGAGTTCATTTATTAAAGATACCGCTTTAATAACACGCCAATCGGCTTTGTTTTTATTAAAGACCGCCCGGGTGACTTCAATTTGAGGCAAAAATTCTAAATCCGGGTCCGGGGGCGGTTTGGCCGGAAAACCTTCAGAATCAATATATAATGGCGTAGACGAATTAATTATACGGGCAACCGGAATCCGCCAGACAGTATCCATTTGAATTTGCCCGGGATATATTTTTTTAAGTGTCAGGTCTTTGAGATATATATTGCCGGCAAGAAGCTTTTCCTTAATTTCAGCCGTATCAATTAACAACAGGTTTTTCCCGTTAAATACAGACAGACCACTGATATTTGTGTCAGCTGAGATAATATTTATTTTTTTCACCTGAAGGGATTGCCACAGGAAAGAGATTACAAGAATAAAAAATCCAAAAAAAAGGAATAGCACAATAATTCTTAATAATTTACCCGATAAGATACCAATTAAGCGTCGGGATAAAACGGCATTAATTTTTTTCATTAATCAGAATCCAATTAATTCCATTATTTTGCCGGTTAAAACGGAGGCAGCCTGCAATTCTAATCCGGAAGAATTTTTTGGTGTTACGGTTTTCTTTTTAAATTTTTCGATTTTCCGAACTGCTTCCAAAAGCGTTGTATTATTAAAATCATTCTGGTCAATTACTACCGCCAGTCCCGCTTCTTTTAATATTTGGGCATTTTTCTGCTGTTCATAATCCCCTGCCCAGGGCAATGGAATCAATATGGCATATTTGCCGAAATAGAGCAGTTCGGCGATTGAGTTAGCCCCTGACCGGCTGATGACCAATCGGGCTTTTTTCAGTACATCTCCGACATTTTTATAATCAAGATAGTCCAACAGCTTATAATTTTCCCGCTGTTTTGTTTCAAGCCGGCTCCGGTATTGTGACAGTCGCTTGTAGTAAAAACAGTCATCGGCCGTGCCGGTAACATGAAGCAGGCGGTAATTTTTCAACAATTCCGGCAAACTATTTAATACTACCTTATTAATTGATGATGAACCGGCACTGCCGCCGGTTATATAAATGAGAGGTTTCCGGGGATCACCAAAACCGGTTATCGATGACGGCCGGGGTTTTATGATTGATTCTCTTAAAGGAAGTCCTGTCACTTCAGTTTTAGCGCTCCTGGGCACTTTTTCGGTACTTCCGTATGTCAGACAGGTGAGACGGGCAAAACGGCTGATAATTCTGTTAGTCAATCCCAATACTTTTGTCTGCTCATGAGTAATTACCGGAACAGCCGTAATTTTTGCCGCGACCGCCACCGGAAGGGCAATATAACCGCCGAATGAAACGACCAGGACAGGACGGTATTTGATAATATAAAAAAGGCTTTGTAGAAATCCGAAGGGAATTTTTAACAAAGATAAAGCTGAGGACAGGGAAACAATCCGTGACAATCTGCCGGAAATTATAGGCAAGAAAGTGATCGGAGAATCCCTTAAATGCCGGTACTCTATTGAAAGGCTGTTATCGCCTTCGAAAGAGAATCGGCGTCCGATATAAATAAGTCTTAAACCGGCTACTTCCTTTTGTAATTTTTCAATTACGGCAATTGCCGGCGCATAATGACCACCGCAGATAAAAATGGTATACGACGACATATTTATTTGGTTTTGACCCGAAATTTGCTGATATTAAGAAGTATGCCTACGGAAAATAAAGTCACGATAAGATTGGAACCGCCATAAGAGAAAAAAGGCAAGGGAACACCCGTTAAGGGAAATATGGCAACCATGGCACCGAGATTAATGATAATTTGAAAGGCCATCAGCGACAATATCCCTGATGAAAGAAGCCGGGCGTAATTATCAGGAGAATGTTTCACTATCAGATAAATGCGGTATAGAAAGACGATAAATAATAAAATAATGAAAGATGTTCCCAGGAATCCCGCCTCCTCGCCGATTATGGCGAATATAGAATCTGTTGTTGCTTCCGGAAGATATTGATATTTTTGGCGGGATGCGCCAAGTCCCAATCCGATGAATCCTCCGGAGCCCAAAGAGATTAATATCTGTCTGATATGATATGAAGCTCCAAGAGGATCCCGGTTGGGATCAAAAAACGTCATCAGTCTTTGGTAACGGTAAGGAGAAATAAGAGCCAGAAAAATTACGGATAAAATCGCCCCGGGCAATAAAATGAGAAAATGAAAAAGAGGCGCATTGGAGATAAAATAAACAGCCAGAAATATGGCAGTTAAAATTACTGCCGTACCTAAATCCGGCTGAAGAATAACCAGACCGACAATCAGACCCGTCAGAAATAAAAAGTGAAAAAACCTGCCTTTTTCCTTATTGGTAAACCAGGCAGATAAATACAGAATCAGACTGATTTTTGCCAATTCCGAGGGTTGAAAGGAAAAAAAGCTCAGATTTATCCAGCGCCTGGCACCCAGAGCTTTTATTCCGATGCCGGGAATCAGCACAGCGATAAGGGCAATAATAGTAACTGTCAGCATGGGGACAGCCATAACGAAAAGCTTCCGGTAATGGATTTTGGAAAATATTATCAAAAGAATAAAACCCAGGACTGCCCAAAGAAATTGGTCTTTAACAAAATGAAATTTATCATTGAAAGATACAAATGCGGCCACATTGGATGCTTCAAATATCATAAGAATTCCAAAAAACGTAAAAGCGAAAGTCAGAAGCAATAACCAGAAATCAGATTTTTTTTTCTGCGTAAGGTAAGTCAGATTTTTGGATTTTTTCATGAGTACAGAAAAACTGGAACATTTTACGTCAGCTTATAAAAGCCAGCCACAATCCGAATACGGCCAATGCAATCGTGGCCAACCATCCCCGAAAGACAATCGTAGTTTCGTGCCAACCTTTATGCTGCAGGTAAAGATGAAGAGGCGCTACTTTCATGATTTTTTTACCGGTGTATTTTTTGCTTAAAAGCTGAATAAGGGACGTGAAAATTTCCGCTACAAAAACACCTCCAATTATAAGCAGTAAAAAGGACTTTCCGAGAATAAGGGCGATAACAGCTAAGGTCGCCCCAAATGATAAAGCGCCGACATCACCCAAGAAAATTCTGGCAGGATATATATTAAAGTAGAGGAAAGCCAAAAGTCCACCTAACCATATGGCAATAAACAGTGTCAAGGGAGTATCAAGAATTGAACTTGATATTACCCAAAAAGCAATAAGGGATATCATTAATACCCCCGAGGCTAATCCGTCCAATCCGTCGGTGATATTGAAAGCATTGGAAAATGAGATTATGACAAATGATGAAAAGAGAACAAAAAAAACACCCATATCGATAACACCCAGAAATGGAACGTTGATAATATTAATCTTCAGCTCTGAGTAAAGCCAATATGAGATTAATAGGGAAAGAATTATTTCAAGGACTAGTTTATGTCTTAATCTTAAGCCGAAAAATTTTTCCCTTTTACCGAAAAAGATCTTTTTAATATCGTCAAAAAGCCCTATCAGACCGAAAGATATAAAAGTCGTCAGCAGAATTTTGAGCTCCGATTGGATATTGGAATAAACAGAAGTAAACGGAATCCAAAAAAAATACATAACGGGAAACGTAAACAGGAAAATCAGGGTTGTTGACAATATCAAAAGAAACCCCGCGCCTATGGGAATGCCGGCTTTTTTACGGTGGTACATATCAAATATTGGAGTAGGCTTATCCCATGCATCAACCGTTGTCTGGTTCTGGCGTCTGAACTTATAACGGTACAGAAGATTTATAAACGGAATAATTGAAAGAGAATTCAATATAAATGACAGCAGTAAAATACCCAGAATAAATCCCATATCAGAAGAAATCGGGCAGAATTAATAACAGTTTCGGAATAAAAATAATAAGTCCGATAATTAATGTACCCACGGCAATAATCAGCATCATGCCGGCCGAAACATCCTTGACAATTTTAGCCTCTTTTTTCCAATCGGTTGTTATTAAATTACACATGGCTTCAATTGATGTGTTAATCATCTCCGCTCCCAATCCAAAAACTATGGAAAGGATAATAATTAACCATTCGATTTTTGAAATCCCAAGTACGATCCCCAGAAATACTGCGGTTATTGAAAAAATGAGATGGATCATAAAATTGGGTTGGCTGGTAAAAGACCAATGGACTCCGGACCAGGCGTTTTTGAATGAAATATGATGTTTTTTCAAGCGCTCCATACTGATTGTATTGCCATTATAGCTTATTTCCGCTTCTTTTAACGTTACTTCAGTAACCTTTCAGAAGTTTTCTTCCATAATCCAATAAATAAGATTTCGTATAGCCCAAAATGTTCACAGGCAGATCCTGGGCATGAATATATTCAACCGTTCTTCCGCCAAAACCTTTTTTGAAAATAGTGAGATTGGTCCAGGGATGGCGGGGATTTTCATCCGGGGCTATTCCCCAAAAATTATATATTTTCATGTTTCTTTTTTTGGCTTCCAGAATAACATGCCACTGGAGGAGGTAATTAACAGGTATCTTTTGTTCGATTGAAGCGCTGTGATGATAGATTGCCTGATGGTTATAAAAAATTATAACGGCGGCGGATTTAATTTCCCCTTCAAATTCCCCTAAAAACAGCAAAGCTTTTTTTTCTTTAACAAACTTTTCAAACTCCCATTTGACTTCCCTGTGCCTGACAAAACCGTGCCTTTTAGCTGTAATTTCATATAATTTATTAAAAATGGCCATGTCGCCCGGACTTTCCGACCGACGGATGATAACACCCATATTTGTTGCTTTTTTTATCAAATATCTGGTAGTTTTACGCATATTTTTAAGTAATTCATCCGCATTTTTATCCAGATCAAGCACCCAACAGAATTCTCCGTTCATTCGGTGAATTGGAGCATCAACAAAACCCGCTTTCTTAAATAAAGCTAGATGATCCGGAGTATTTTCAATCAAAGGCCCGAAACGGATAAAAGCGGCTTTTTCTCTCAAGGCGAGTCTCTTAATATATTCCAACAAAAAGTGAAAACTTTTCCTTTTCCAATTTTTCAGCACGGGACCGTGACGCAGATGCAGGTGAATACCGCGCCGGGCAACAACTTTGACAATCTGGGAAAGACCGGCAATTTCCCCATCACCGGTTACCAGGGCTATGCGCCAGACTTGAGTATTTGGACCAGTCAACCTGACAGATTCACCCCATGTCCAGGATTGAAAGAAGCTTTGGGGAGAGTACCGGGAAATTAACTCCTCCCATAATTTTTTATCGTTGATGTTTTTTATCTGCATATTCATTTAAAAGATTGACAATTAAATCAGCGTCTTCAACGGACATATTAGGATAAGTCGGCAGATTTAGACTTAACCTGGCAAATTTTCGTGCGTTTATAAATTTATCCGGATTAAACCCTAAAGTTTTGAAAGACACGTTTTTCGGATCAATAATATTTTTATACCAGTTACCGAGGAGTATTTTCCTTTTTTTAAAATAAATCAAAAGATCTGCGGAGTCCTCCGTCAATATATTAAATCTCAGATATACCGCATTTTTTATTTCCGGAGGCAGACCGAAATCAGGGGAATTTTTTAACCGGGCAAAATATCTGGCGGCGATTTTTTTTCTATTTTTATTGAACTTCGTCAGTTTTAACAGCTGGCTTAAGAGAAGTCCGGCCAATACATCCGGCATTTGCGCCGGAAAATTATCCGGTTTTCCGGCAATAAGTTCACATTTCTCGACGGGCTTTTGCAGCAATTTCATCTTAAATAGCAGAAACAGAATAACTTTACCGATATGTACATTATAAAAAGGCAGAATCACTGAAAAAGCAAGCGGGTGCAGAAGCTGCCGGAAAATCCAAAAGAGGGACGGTTTCGGAAGACTGCGGTGAAGGCGGGAAAGTATACGCTTTGCCTTATCATTATTATAAATTACGGCGGCTCCGCCGTAAACTGAAGAAACAACCTTATCTCTGCCGAAACTAAAAAAGGCAGCATCGGCCAATGCGCCGATTTTCCGATTATCCAATTCCGCTCCCAAGGAGTGCGCGCAGTCTTCTATCACGTAAATACCGTATTTTTGAGCAATTTTTTTGATCTTGTTAATATTTGCAGGAATTCCGAAAGTATGTTGAACAATTATTGCCTTCGTTTTATTGTTGACAGCTTTTTCCAATGATTCTATTTTGATATTTAAACTGGCGTCGATATCGGTAAAAACGGGTCTGGCACCGACCCAGATAACGGGATCAGGTACGGCTACACAAGTAAATGCCTGGACAATAACTTCATCTCCCGGACCGATTGATAAGCTCTTCAAAAGACAGAAAAGGGCCGATCTGCCGCTATTGAAAAAAAACACATTATCGGATTTCAGATAATCCATGAACCAGGATGACAGCAGACCGGTAAATTTACCGGATTTAAAACAGTTGGGGCTGAATAATGCCTTATATACGTACTTTAGATCATCAGCCTGATTATTGGGGGATAAACCGATGGCGATTGGGCGCTTGAACATAAGATACTAACTGAAATATTTGATCCATTTAGCCGATTCCTTTCCGGAAAAAATTACTACTGAATCGGAAAATAATTTCCGGCGGACCTGCGATATCGACAATTTATCAGCCGGAAGAATTACGGTATTTTTACGGTTGCCTTTTTTTAGGCCTTCCGAAAGATTGTTAAAATAATTGCGGTTTGTTACCAGCAAATAATCACAAACATGGCCTAATTCTTTTCCGATTTTAAAGTGAAGATTCTGAGCCATCTCTCCCAATTCGATTATCGGATTTAACACAAGCACCCGGAGTCCTTTATAAAGCTTCATGTAAGCGGCGGATGATATTATACCCTCGTAATTGACATTGAATGTATCATCAATAAGGGTTATATCGGAAGTCTGTTTTATGACGTTCATTGTTTTGAGAGGAGGCCGGATATTCCGGGATGCTTTTTTAATTTCATACTCAGACATGCCAAATGCGTAAGCTGTTTTTATTGCCAACAACAGATTTTCTAAATTGTTTTTTCCTGCCAGATTAAACTTCAGAGGAAGAATCTTTTTATTTAATTTAAGGCTGAAAGATAAATAATTTTTTCCGATTTTTACGTCCCTGACATCCCGTTTTATATCCGCAGTAATAAGCCGGAGTCCTCTTTCTTTGGCAATTTTTTCAATTTTCCCTGAATGCACGTTGTTAACATTAATTACAATTATACCGTTTTGGGGCAAAGCAGTAATCAGCTCAGCCTTAGCCGAAATCAGATTGGAAACGGAACCGAACAGCTCCAGATGCTGTGATCCGATGCCGGTAATGATACCAGCCTCAGGCTTTACAATCCGGCATAGTCTTTTGATCTCTCCGCGGGTATAAGCGCCCATTTCAACAATGAGAAAATCATCAGCCGGAGTTAATTTACTGTTAATAAATGCGGCAACAGAATAGTCGGTATTGAAACTTCCGGGTGTTTTAAGCGTTTTGTATTTTGACATCAACAGAGCCGCTAAAAATTCCTTGGTGGACGTCTTGCCGTAACTGCCGGTGATAGCGATTTTACTCACACCAGTGAAATTATTAATTTTTCTGGCTGCCAGAAAAACAATCAGTCCTTTATAAATTTGAGCCGGAATATTTACCAGAACAACAGCAATAAAAACAAAAAGGGGCAATAACCGGTCAAAAAGAGGGCCCAGGAGCAGCATGCCTTCAAGCGGGTTACTTATAAAGGGAAAAAGTAAAAGTACTGAGGAAAAAACCAGAACTGAAAAGCTTTTTACCGTGGGTACGGGATATTTAAATCTTAATCGCAGTACGGCAAAAGGAATACTAATAGTTTCAATCAGCCAAATAAACCAAAATAAATAAAAAGAATAAATAATAATGTGGAAACTGAAGGGAACTTCCACCAGGTTTATATTTATAAGCGAAATTGAGTAAATAACAATAAAAAGTATCCATTTGATAATATTTAAAGGATTAACCAGCAGCTTTTTGCCGTAATCTGTTTTCAGATGCGCAATAATTCTGTCCGGACGGAATTCTTTCAACTGCCACAGAAAAATATGGAAAAAAAGGGTTTTGACTGTCCTAAAAATGAACGCGGCGGTAAAAACAATGAGAACAAAATTATACAGCATGTATCTTTTTCAGAAACTGTGCAATTTTTTTGCTGAAGATTTGCGGATTAATATAGGGAAAATCATGCCCCTGTGTATCGACGATTTGCAGTTCACTGCCTTTTACCAGGTTTTTCATTTCAACGGCAATTTTTGGTGAAACAATCCTGTCACGTCCTCCCCACAAGAGGAAAACAGGCTTTCCTATTTCAGTCAAATATCCGCGGAGATCTTCCCTGACGATATTTTGGAAAGTCAGGCGCATCCGCTGGTCTGTATGATAGTAATCAGCAGCACCTGACAGGCGATAAAGCAGTTTCTGAAAAATTTTTTTAAGGACTGACAGGAAAGGCAGTAAGAAAATCAACCGGCCGGCTTTAGCCAGTCCCAGGAAAAAAAGGACTTTAACCTTTTTTACGGGCAAAAGCCCCGGTGTACCGGTCAGAATAACTGCCTTAATTTTTTGAGGATAACGGGCGGCCATTTTAATGGCGATCCGGCCTCCGAAAGAATGACCGACGAGGACGACGCTGTCAATCTTTTTTAAGTCCAAAAAGGAATTGACAAAACGGCAATAGTCATCAAGCATGTAAAACTTTTTCGGCTTTTGTGTCCTGCCAAAACCGGGCAGATCAGGTGAAAAAGCCCTGAAGTTCATGCGATTTAAAAATTTTACCAGCGGAGTAAATCTTTTTCCGGACAGGTTCCAGCCGTGCAGTATTAATATGTACGGTTTATTCATTTATGCAAAATTCTACTTGACGGTCACTGATTTAGCGAGATTTCGGGGTTTATCAGGATCAACTCCATGACACAATGCCAAATAGTAACCGAGCAGTTGCCCGACAACGACGTTGGGGATGCCTGAGGCCATTTGACAATCTCCGGAATTAATAAATTCATCAAATACTTCATGGTTTTTGAAACCTATTCCGATGATAAAGCCGCCTCTGGCTTTCATTTCCATGACTCCCGAAAGCGTATCAAAATAAGTTTCATCATTAGGAAGAAAGGCCAAACAGGGAGTTCCTTTTTCAACCAAAGCGATTACCCCGTGTTTTAATTCACCGCCGGCAAAACCTTCAGCGTGGATGTAGGAAGCTTCCTTAATTTTTAAGGCAGATTCAAGGGCTATCGGATAAGAAATACCCCGGCCGATAATATATATATTTTTATGGCGGTATAATTTTGTGGCAAGAGTCTTTATCGCGTTTAAGGATGACGGTTTAAAAAGTTCTTCCAGTATCTCTACAGCCTTGCGAAGTTCCGTTTTCCCTTTATTGATGTCACCGGTTAAAGCGTATGCAATTAAAAGGAGGTGGGCAATTTTGGCGGTAAAAGCTTTTGTTGATACAACTGCTTTTTCCACTCCCGCGTTTAACAGCAATTTATTATCAGTCATCCGGTAAAGGGTTGATCCCAACACGTTGACAATTGCCCCCAGTTTAACTCCCCTTTCTTTGGCTTTCTTCATGACATCGATAAGATCAATTGTTTCACCTGATTGGGATAGGCCGATAACCAGACTCTTTTCGGTTAAAAAATCTATCAGATATCCGAATTCGCTGGCAACTGAAAAATTAACATGTTTTTTGGCAATTTTAGAAAAAATATAAGTACCGGTTAGGCAGGCATAGGCGGCCGTTCCGCATCCGACCAGGTAAGTTCCAAAGGATGAAGAAATAAGGGAAGCAAATTTTTTTATATTTTCATCGGAGTCGGTAACGATGTTTTTAATTACCTTTCCCTGATCCAAAATTTCTTTCAGCATAAAGTGGGGCAATTTACCCTTATCTTCAGTTTCGGTTTTCCAGGAAACAGAAACCGGCTTTATGGATTTTTCCTTTCCGGAAATCAAATCGAACACCTTGATTTGATCCTTGGTAACTAATACCAATTCCTGATCCTCCATAAAATACAGTTTATTCGTATAAGGCAATATGGCTTGGCTGTCTGAAGCCAGATAATTTTCCTTATTCCCAAAACCCAACACAAGGGGTGATCCGTTTTTGGCAGCACCAAATGTCCGGTTCTTCGCATTTAAGACAATGACCGCGTTAAGTCCCCGGAAACTTGAAAAAGTTATTTTAAGTGCTTCGACGAAAAGAGAGTCTTGTGAATTTGTCTTATTTTTCTTTATAAGGCTTTTATAATTCTCTTCCAATAAATGCACGGCTACTTCAGAATCGGTTTCAGATATAAAGCGGTGACCAATCTTTAGAAGCGCTTTTTTTATTTCATCATAATTTTCTATGATACCGTTATGTATAAGGGCAAAGTGGCCCGTGCAGTCAAGATGGGGATGGGCATTGGCAACTGTTACCCCGCCATGAGTAGCCCAGCGCGTGTGGCCGATAGCGATCCGGCTATGATTTTTAAAGTTAAATTCAGCCGCTCCGATTTTACCCGTTTTTTTTTCGAGAAGAATTCGGCCACCTTCGTTTACCGCGGCAATACCCCATGAATCATAACCTCGGTATTCAAGGCTTTTTAATCCTGTCAGGACCAAATCGGCTGCCTGTTTGTTATTTCCGATATATCCGAATATTCCGCACATAATTTTTCTCTACTGGTGATTATTCAACAGAATTTTTAATTTGTTTCAAAATTTCAAATTTCCGAGATTTTTATCCATAGCGCCGGTCTTTAGATTAACCTTGTTATTTAAAACCCGGTAAGAATCCTTTCGGACTTCGATATATTTGTTTTCAGGCAGATCACTATTTAAGACGACACCGCTACCGACAAAGGAATTCTCTCCGATTTTTACTCCGGGCATAACCGAAGAATTAACACCTATTCGGACATTCCTGCCGACAACTGCTCCCAACTTGGTCCTGTTGGTGTCAATTTTCTTGCCTTCAACCTCAGAAATGATATTCCCCCCGTCCAACCTGTAATTGGCAATTACCGCACCTGATCCGAAAGAAGTATTATCCAAAACAACCGAATCTCCAATATAATTTTGATGAAACCAGCAGTTTGATCCCAGATAGGATCTGGTTATTTCCGAACCGAATCCGATAATATTGCCTTCTCCGATTACCGATTCCCGTATAAGGCAATTTTGTCCGATAAGACTGCTTTTTCCGATGAATACCGGCCCCAGAATTTTGACATTTTCCAGGATGGTAACATTATCTTCGATAAATACAGGCCCCCGTATTGTAACGGTTTCATGGAGAACCGCTTCATTTTTTTTGTCGGGAAATTTATTCAGGAAATAGGAAGCAACTTCAAGAATGTGCCAGGGATATTTTATATAACCCCAATAACCGTTATAGTTTAAAAGCTTTATCACAAGGCCGTCTCTAACCAGTATGTCTTTGGCTTTCTCATAAATATCATCAGTTGTTGATCTGACTGCCGAAATTGCCGTTAAAAGTTTATTACTGTCACGGTAATAATCCAGTATAATGGCTGCCGGTTTACCTTTTGCCTTGCTGGGACCGGGTTTTTCCCTGACACCGGCAATCGTACCGGCGTCAATATCGTAAAAACCCAATGGAGAGTAAGAATCCAACTTTTTGCCGACAAAAATACCTTCCGGGTCGCCAGCTAAAAGCCGGTTAAAATCTGAAAATAGATAATCCTCGACAATATCGGAGGGGCCAACAACGATAATTTTATTGTCCTTTATAAGATTTTTTGCCGCAAGAATAGCTCCGGCCATGCCCAAATTATTTTCCTGGACAATCAGATTTAATGAAATTCCGGCATTTTTTTCCGGGATTAAACTTTGAATATTCTGTCTGTTTTTTTTACCGGTGACTATTATAAAGCGGCTGATTCCGGCTTTTTTTAACTGACGCACCGAATGGTTTAACAGAGTGATATTCCCAAAATACAGATTAAGTTTATCTTTAACCGGCCAAAGCCTACCGGAATCTCCGGCTGCTAAAATAACGGCAATTACATCTTCGGTCATATCGAAATTTCAATCTTTAAGCCTTTTAATGGGAACACCCAAACGGCCAAGCCGACTGGCTATATTTTCATATCCCCGGTCAATATGATCAATTCCGTAAATTATGCTTTTTCCTCCGGCAATTACCGCCGCCAAAACCAAAGTCGCTCCGGCACGCAAATCAGCAACTTCCAGGACGGCTTCGTGCAAAGGAGTTTTACCGTGGATACTTATTGCCTGATAACGGTCTTTCGGTTTTTTAGACCAGTTAAAATTATAAAATTTGGCAGGTTTTTTAACCAACGGCTTGAAAGGAACAATATTGGCTCCCATTTTGCTTAACTGTTCAACATAACTGAACCGGTCTTCAAACACGCTTTCATGCACACTGGACATTCCCGCGGCTTGAGTCATCATCAGAGCCCACGGCGCCTGCCAGTCGGTCATGAATCCGGGATAAGGTCCGGTGGTTATATTTGACGGTTTCAGCTTTTTTCTTCCGGAAAATTCAATGGTATCCTCACCGGCAATCCGGTATCCGGCTCCGATTATTTTCAGGTATCCCAAAAAACTGGAAAGATCTTTTTCCCGGGCGCCTTTAATTAGTAGACGGCCGCCGGAACAAATAGCACCGACGGCAAATGTTACGGCTTCATTCCGGTCGGGCATAATATTGAAATCCGCTCCATTAAGTTTTTTAACTCCGCTTATGACTATTACCCGGTTATCTTTTCTTTTGATTTTACCTCCCATCTGATTTATTAGTCTTATCAGGTCATCCACTTCCGGTTCAAGCGAAGCATTTTCTATTACCGTTTCTCCTTCTGCTTTAACCGCGGCCAGAATAAGGGTTTCCGTTCCCGTATGGGTATTTTTAGCAAATTTAAATCGGGCTCCTTTCAATTTTTTCGCTGTAGCATAAAAAAATCCGTCTTTATAACTGATATGGGCTCCCAAAGCTTTTAAACCTGATATATGCCAGTCAACCGGACGCTTGCCCAGCCGGCAACCCCCGGGATTGGGCACAATGGCCTTACCGAATCTTTGAAGAAGCGGGCCGATTACCATAGTGGCCGTTCGGTAGAGTCCTCCCATATCCAGAGGTATAGTAAAACCGTTTAAACCGTTGCCTTTAATTCTCATGGTGTGATTGTCAAAAATTTTCACATTAACTCCCAAGTGATTTACCAGATCGGCTGTTCCGTAAACTGACGTGATCAAGGGAACATTTTCAACAACTATCTCTTTTTTGGTCAAAAGCCCCGTCAGAATAACTTTCATGGCTACATTTTTAGCTCCGGTTATACTGATGTTTCCCTCAAGCTTATGTCCGCCTTCAATTATTAATCTGTCCATTTCGGTTTTATATTATGAGTTTATAATAATTAATTTAAACTTCGGACGATGACCAGTTCAGGTTCCAATTCAAGACCGTATTTTTGAGTGATTTTGTTTTTTATCAGTGCTATTAATTTTAACACATCGGCAGCCGTGGCACCGCCCATATTGATAAGAAAATTGGCATGATGTGATGAAAGCATTGCCCGGCCGACTGCCTTGCCTTTTAACCCGGCCGACTCCAAAAGAAATCCGGCCGAACAGGTATAACCGGGTGTTACAAGCCTGATGGCATCGCTATGTTTTATATTACGGAAAAGACATCCGCAGGTAAAAACTCCTCCGGGCTGTGTTTTAAATCTGTATTCCAGACAGGATTTAGCTTTTTCCCAAAGTAACTTTTTATATCCTATTTTTAATTCCAGGGTAACTGTCAATACAATTTCGCCGGTTTTTTGAATGGCGGACCGGTCATAACCGAAGCGGAAATATTCTCCTGGAACATTTTTTTCTTCACAATCCTTCCCGTAAATTCTTGCTGAAATGAGACGATCGGCAAAAAAAGCTCCTTCTTTCATATTATGTGCATTAATAAAAACAGCTCCGCCAACAGTTCCCGGCTGGCCTAAAAAATATTCCATACCGGCTAAATTCTGTTCAATACTGAATCTGACTAACCGATTAATACTGACTCCGCTGTCAACTTCAAGATAAACTTTATCAACAAAAGAACTTTGGGTCTTTTTTTCATATTTTCTACCGGTTAAACCCCTCAACCTGATACGGGAAGTTTCGTTTTTGATGACAAGTCCCCGGAAACCCTCATCGGGAAAAAGAATATTTGTGCCTCCGCCCAATACGAAAAAAGGGGTATGAGAGTTTCGGGCTGCCAAAACAGCTTCAACCAGGGATTCAACAGTGGAAGCTTTAAAAAACAGATCAGCCGGTCCGCCGATTTTCAAACTGGTATACCCCGACAATATTTCATTAAAGCGGATTCGGTTTTTCCCTAAACTGTTTATGATTTTCTTATAGTTCCCGGTCATATTTTTTTATAAGAGATATCAGATTATCATGCCAAGTATAAAGGTCTCCGGCACCCATGGTAATAAGAATAGAATCTTCGGACAAAATATTGGTCAAATATTTAAGGGCGTTTTTTTGACCTGATACGTACCGGGCATTCCTTTTATACTTATTCATTTCGTCTGTTAAAAGGACTGACGATACAGCCGGATCAGGCTGCTCCCGGGCTGAAGGAAAAATGTCCGCAACCAATACTTTATCAGCCTCAATAAATGATGAGGCAAATGAATTCAGGAGTCTTTTTGTCCGGGAAAATGTATGAGGCTGAAAAATAACAATCAAAAGCCGGCGGCCGGCTAAACTTCTGGCCGCGTTAAGGGTAGCTTTAATTTCGGTCGGGTGGTGGGCATAATCATCATAGAGTGAAAGTTTTTTTCCTTTAAATATCAATTCAAAACGCCGGCTGGATCCTGAAAAGTTTTTCAGTTTATCCTTAATTGAAGTCCAGTTAAGGCCGTATTCCCGGCAAATAAGAGCAGCGGCTAAAGCGTTGAGAAGGTTATGTTTCCCCGGAACTTTTACCATTAATTCAGAAACGGTCAAATTTCTGGCGGTTATTTTAGCAAACTGGAATCCGTGACTTTGATAAAATTTTTCTATACGGAAATCAGCCCTTCGGGAAAATCCGTAAGTTATTACCCGGGCAGAATCGATCCTTGGTAAAAGTTGTGAAACTTGGGGATCGTCAATGCAGGCGATCAGAAGCCCGCCCGGTTTCATTTTTCGGGTAAATTCAATATAAGCATTAATTACGTTTTCCAAATCGGGATAAATATCAGGGTGGTCATATTCAATATTGGTAATTACGGCGGTTTTTGGAGCCAGATAATGAAAACGGGGAGTATTGTCGGTAATGGGACAGGTGACATATTCATCAGCTTCGGCGATAAAATATTTACTGTGGCCAAAATGGCCGGCCGGACCAAGCCCGTTAATATAGGCGGTACCGACGGCATAGGAGGGATCAAAGCCGGCAGCAGATAATACAAAAGCAGTCATTGCCGACGTTGTGGTTTTACCGTGACAACCGGAAACGGCAATCACGTCCCGATAGAAACTTGTTTCCAGACCAAGAAACCTCCCGTGCATATAAAAAGGCAGACCCAGTTTTTGAGCCTGCCTGGACTCAATGTTGGTAGCGCCGCCATGAGCGCCTGTTGATATGACTACGCCTTTTGAAGCGTCAATATTTGCGGCTGTAAATCCTGACTTAATTTTTATTCCGGCTTCATATAAAATTTTGTCCGTCTGGAATTTAACTTCAACATCTGATCCTTCAACGTGCATCCCTTTTTGTTTCAGGTAAACTGCCATTGCCGTCATGGCAACGCCTTTTATTCCGACCAGATAATATTTATTGCCGGAGTTTTTTTTAACCATTTTTAAGTTTAATTAAATTGAAATTCCGGTAATCGGTTTTATCCCGGCGGTACGAATAGTAAGCGGGATCGCATGAGGTACAAACGGCAACATCGTCAATATTTTCCGGCGCAAGACCGACACTCACCAACTGAAAGATAGCAACAGCCGACAAATCAAGATATTTATCATTGTTTATGTTGCGGAAAAAGCCAACCGTGGAAGGCAACAACTTTTTGAATTTTCCGAAGACGTCATTTTCCACTTTGTAGCAGCAGGAACGGATATGAGGTCCGATGGCGGCAAACGTGCCTGACAGTCCGGACTTATCAAGTTTTGAAAATTTTATATTATCTATAATACCTTTTAATAAACCCCGCCAACCGGTGTGCAGGGCAATTATCATTTGCGGGTTCCGATTACATATAAATACCGGCAGGCAATCGGCTGTTTTAATCAGTAAACTCACCGGAAAATCGGCAATCAAGCCGTCGGCACCGGTATATATTTTATTTCTGAAATTTTTTTCCATCCGGACTACTTTATTGGAGTGGACCTGTTCCGGTGAGACGCTTTTTTTTATAAGACCATTATAACGCCTGGCGGAATAATCACGGCGGTTGAGGAAATAATGCTCAACCGAGGGTATTTTTTTGAGAATTTTTGACTGGACCATAGAGAGCTTTTAAAATAGCCTTTTTTTCATCCCAGGGATATTCAATTTTACCGTAACACATGGACTTTTCATGTCCTTTGCCGGCAACTATTACCGTATCACCCGGTTTAGCCAGATCTCTGATGGCAAAATTAATAGCTTCCTGGCGATCGGGAATTTTAAAATGAATTTTCCCTTCGGGTCGGTTTTTTCTTCCATATTGAATTTTTTTCATCTCTTTGACATTTTTTCTTAAACACCCTTCAGCTATCTGATTTATAATGACCCTGACATCCTCAGTCCGGGGATCTTCGGCGGTAATCACCGTATAATCCGCGTGCGTCGCGGCAATTTCTCCCATAATAGGCCTTTTTAGCCTGTCCCTTAACCCGGCGCAACCGAATACGACTATAGTTTTACCTTCAGTTTTAGTCCGCACCGCTAAAATAACTTCTTTGAGGGCATTGGGTTTATGGGCAAAGTCAATAAAAATATTTATCCGGCGTTTATTTTTGATATTTTCCAACCGGCCGGGAACACCTTCAAATCCGGCTATTGCCCCGTATATGGTTTTTTCCTCCACACCTAAAAGATCGGAAACCGCAAAGGCTGCCAAAATATTGTATTTGTTAAAATTACCGAATAAAAGCGAACGGAACGGGAAATCTTTATATGTATAATCTGCCTTGTCTTTAAGAGAAAAGGAGATAATTTTCCGTTTTGTCCTTTTCCTTAAGTAATCATAATTTTTATCATCCCTGTTTAAAACGGCAAGTCCCCCGCCGCGAAGTATTTTTGCTTTGGCATTTTTATAACTGTTAAAAGTCCGGTGGTAATCCAGATGCTCATGGGAAATATTGGTTATCAAAGCAATATTTATCGGGGTACCCAATGTCCGGAACTGATCAAGGGCGTGCGACGTGACTTCCAGTACCAGATACCGGCTGCCTGATTTAACCGCGCGCCGCATCAGACGCTGCAAACTGAAAGGAGAAGGAGTCGTGACATGAAAGCCGGTGTCATAGAATTTATTACCGATATTTGCTCCGACAGTTGTTACCAGCGCTACCGGCAATCCGGCTGATGCCAAAATATGATAAACCAGTGAGCTTGTGGTTGTTTTTCCGTCTGTACCGGTAATTCCGACAACCGTCAAAGAACGGCCGGGAAAGCGGTAATAGAAACAGGCAAGAATTGCTGTTAACAAATGGGCCAGATTCTTAAGGAATTGCATTAGAAACGGAGCTAATTATAGCAAAAAACATGAAAAACAGATAAATTCACATCAATTGGATAACGGGAGGTTGTAATACTTGATCAGTTCTTTACTGATATCAAAAAACAGCGGAGCGGCGGTTTCCGATCCCCAGGGTGAGGAAGTCGGCTCCCTTAAAGTCACCAGCATTATCAGTTTAGGGTCATCAGCCGGGAAGAAACCGACAAATGAAGCAATGGTTTTTTGCGTATCGTAATGACCGGCGATCGGTATTTGGGCAGTTCCGGTTTTGCCGGCTATCCTTATCCCGACCGGTTTTAAGAATTTGGTCTCCCCTTTTTCCACAGCGTTAACCATCATTTCCGTTACTATTGAAGCGGTTTCCTTTTTGAAGATTTTTTTGACTATTTGCGGTTTATTGCTAATTGTCCTGCCCGAAAAGTCAATTATGCGGTCAACGATGTATGGTTTTACCAGTTTACCGCCATTGGCTATGGCTGAGACCATCCTGATCATCTGGAGAGGCGTAACAGCAATACCCTGTCCGAATGAGGCGGTAGCAAAATCGATTTTCTTCCAACTGTCTTTGGAACGCAAATCGGGTGATGATTCATCCTGAAGGTCAATTCCCGTCAGACGCCCCATTCCGAGATTATCCAAATATGAAAACATTTTATCATTCCCAAGCTTTTCGGAAATATATACCATGCCCACATTGGATGAATATTGTAATATTTGCGGAATTTTGATCAATCCATGGTACTTCTGATCCCATGTTTTAATGGTGTAGGCACCCAACTCAAGCGGACCCGATTCGTCATATTCATCATTGGGGGAAACGCTGTTTTCATTGATTGCCGCCGCCATTATTAAAACTTTGAAGGTGGAACCGGGTTCAAATGAAGATGAAACAGCGGGATTTTTATATAACCGGGTATTGAAGTTCTCACGACTTATTAGATCATATGAAGGATAAGAAGCCATGGCCCGTAGAGCCCCCGTTTGAGGATTCATTACAACGACAGTACCTTCTGCGGCTCCGTATTTTTCCATTCCTTTTTTCAATTTTTCCTCAACAATAAACTGAACTGTTTTATCAACGGTCAGGTAAAGGTTGTTGCCGTCATTGGGAGCTATTATTTCCCTTAATCCGGCCAGAATGGGATTTCCTAAAGCGTCTTTTTCTTCGTTTATCAGACCGGTCCGGCCTTTCAGCTGTTCATCATAATACCCTTCCAATCCGAAATACCCCTGGTCTTGTCCGTTATGATTTTTTCCGACAAATCCCAATAAATGGGCAGCCATGGAACTTTCAGGGTAATAACGCTTGAAATCCTGAGATAAACCGATTCCTGCCAAATTTTTCTCTTTAATTTCTCCGGCCTTACCGGCTTCGATTTTCTCGGCCAGAGATACCCATTTAAGTTCAACAGAGTCTTCCAATTTGGCTGAAATGCTCGCTTCATCAATTTCCAGGATTTCAGATAAGGTATTTGTTAGCTTTAATTTATCTTTAACCAAGTGCGGTTGAGCGTAAATCAGAAAACTGGGTTGATTGATAACCAGAGGAGACTCATCTGAGGAAAAAATGCTGCCTCTTTTGGCTTTGACTACCCGCGACCGCCCCGTCTGGCTTTGGGCAAAACCTTTAAGTGATTCGGCAGATATCACCTGCCAGAAAAAGAGACGGGAATAAATCACCGCAAAAAGTACAAGAAATATAATGAATACGAGTGACAATCGCCTGTTCATACCCTTTTAAAGAGTATTGGCAACAGCAGCCAACGGTTGGGGTCCGTATAATGATACTATTTCCGTATCCGATTTAAAACCCAGTAATTTTGCTTTTTGGGATAAACTGATTATGGAAGATGAAGATGCGATTCGTTGTGAAAGAAGTGAATTTTCAATTTCCAATGATTTTAATTTCAGATTAAGCAGTTCATATTCCACCCCTTTGGTTGAATCATAATTGAGAATGACGACCCTGAATATTACAAACATAACCGTCATTATTAAACTGAAAAATGTTAATATTTTTTTCATAAACCGTTTGTTATCATTTCCCCGACTCTTAACTTGGCCGATTTGGCCCGGCGATTTTCCTTAATTTCATTCCATTCGGGTCTTTCCGGCCGGCCGGTAATTATTCTTAATACTGCTTTTTTCCGGTAATCATCAAACAGTCTTTTAACTATCCGGTCCTCCAACGAATGGTAGCTTAAAACAGCTATTCTTCCTTCCGTCCCCAACCGGTGTATGGAATTTTCCAGTCCTTCCAGCAAATTTTCCAATTCCCGGTTTACGGCAATTCTTAGAGCCTGATATATCATTCTTAATGATTTATCCAGCTGTTTTTTATTGGTAACCGGTACGGCACTCCTGATAATCTCGTTCAATTGCCCTGTAGTTGTAATATTTCCCTTCAGGGAACGGGCGCGAAGAACAGCAACAGCAACTGACCGAGAATGGAGTTCCTCAGCATATTTCGTAAATATTTCATAAAGCTCCTTTTCCGAATAGGTATTTAATATGTCACTGGCTTTTACTCTGCCCCCGGTGTCAAATCTCATATCAAGCGGCTCATTTTTACGGAAGGAAAACCCCCTTCCGGACTTATCCAGCTGGTACGAAGAAAGACCCAGATCAAAGACGGCTCCCTGAAATTTTTGAATCCCGTGTTTATCCGCAATTTCTTCAACCCGTATAAAATTCTCATTTTCCAGAATCAATTCGCCTCTTGCCAAAAAGCCGGCCAGATCAGCATCTTTTCTTAAAAACTCAACCGCGTTTATATCGGCATCCAAGGCCAACACAAATCCGCCTTTTTTTAAGATTTCCCTGGTATAACCTCCCCCGCCAACGGTAGCGTCAAGGTAGATCCTGCCTTTTTCGATTTTTAAAAGATCAAGGACTTTGCGGAGAAGTACCGGGCGATGATATTCAGATACAATCATAGGCAGAATGATTCTATTGACTTTTAATCATCTCTGCCCGGTACTCCTCCCATTTATTTTTATTCCAGATTTCAAAATGATCACCGGCGCCTATTATTCTGATCGTGTCCGTAATTTGAGCAAAATCGATCATATTGGCCGGAATGACGAATCTGCCCTGACTGTCAAGTTCAATGCTTATGGCTTCCGAAAACATTTTTCTTCTTAGATCACGGCCGACTTTATCGGAAAAAAGCGGCCGGGACATCTCCGGACCGGTAACCGTCTCCCACATTTTTTCCGTAAAACCGAAAATACAATGATCAAATCCGATTGTCAGGACAAGACGGCGGCCGCCCAATTCTTCCCTTATTTTCTTGGGTAGGGCCAGCCGGCCTTTTTCCATTAAATTCGGTTCAAAAGTACCTAAAAACATGGTTCGACTTTGCTCACCAGGGATATAAATCTACAATATTCACCAATTATCACCATTTATACCCATAATGCAACGCAGGGAGCCATTTGTCAAGAGGCAACAACTAAAATCAATCCGCATCCGGAGCAAAACTGCATCAGATATCGGGAATCGAATTTCAGAAGAAGTATGATCTTTCTTATTTTTATTGTATTATACTGGAATAAATTTCCTGCCCTTTATAGGAAATTATGGGATTGCGACCGGAGTTGGATATTAGCAGAACAATCAGCCGATTTCCTCCCAAGCTTGCCGGAGAAATAATCTACTCCCTTTATATGGGAAATAAACGGGATCTGTATGAGGATTCAAACCGAATCCGGATGAAAAATAAAATTCAAATCTTCGGACAGGAAAATCTGAATCATATCGGCAACACTTCCGTTTTTATTGTTTTTAATCATCCGGTAACTCCTGTGCTGGTAGAAGGGATTTTTACATTGCTGGCGATTCTCTCGGATGATGATATAGCAGGAAGAAAAGACATTACTCTAATTGCCGCCGGCGAGATTCCTTCAAAAAAAAATGCTTATTTCCCATGGAGCATATCTTTCATGAAAAAACTGGCTTATATTTATAATATTAATGACGACGAGACAACCCGCATTCTTCTTGTTCCCAATAATAAGCTTCGACCGGATTATCGGGAAGGCAGAAAGAAGGTAAATTCAGCTATTCGTTCTCAACTTGCCCGGGGCGGAATTGTAGCTCTGGCCGGGGAAGGAGATTGGGGCGAAAATATAAATCAAACAAAAAAAGATTCAGACCTCCGACACGGTGCAGGACAAATTGCAATTGATACCGTTGAAACATTCGGAGGTAAAGTTTTGCCTGTAGCCATTGCAGTAAGCTTAAACGGGATGCCTTATCTTCAAATCGGAGAACCGCTCATTCCCCGCTCTTCCGATAAAAAAGACGTTTCACTTCAAATTGCAGAATCCATCAAAGCAATGCTTCCGAAAGAAATGGTCGTACGGTAAAACCTCGGGATTACTTGTTCTGAGATTTTTTAATAGTTCAGTCTTTTTGTCGACTGATAAACGGAAAACAACTTTTTTTTACTGAAGAAAAGTATTTAATAACATTCTCATCAAGGCTCTATATGTATAATGTAACCGCATGAGAAATTTTCCGTATTCAACGGTTTTTATTGTAATTATTATCCTGTTTGGAATATTTTCTTACACCAACAGTCTACATGTTCCCTTTATTTTCGATGACATTAACGGCATTCTAAAAAATCCTCTAACGACACAACTTGAAGTAATTCCTCACTTGCAGGTTCACCGCCTACGATTTCTCCCCTATTACAGTTTTGCCATAAACTTTCGCATAGGCGGTTGGGACGTGTTCGGATACCACCTGTTCAATGTCACGCTCCATATAGCAAACTCACTGCTAATTTTCTTCCTTCTGCGACTTATCCTGAAGACTCGAAACCTAAAGGTTGATGGAAGCGTCTCACATCATATTATTCCCTTCACCGCTGCAGTTCTTTTTCTTGTACATCCCATACAGACACAAGCGGTAACTTATGTCTCCCAGCGTCTTACCTTGATGGCAGCCTTTTTCTATCTTTCTACAATGCTATTGTATCTTAAAGCCACCAGAGAGAAACTGCGTTTGATGCCATACATCGGCGCATTCATCGCCATGGGGGTTACGTTAATATGCAAGGAGATTGCATTCACTTTACCCATCACGCTTGTTTCGCTTTCACTTTTTTTTCCAAGTGGACGTCCATGGAAAAAACAGGTTGTTTTGCTTCTGCCTTTTTTCGCCATACCTTTGACCGCCTACTTAATAGCGATCGAAATCTCTAACTCTAATATTCTTGCGCTCATCTCGCTTCCATCCGGTACACCTTCTTTATCACGTACAGATTATATTCTGACGCAACTGAATGTAATTCGAACATACATAAGACTTCTTATCTTTCCGGTAAGACAGAATCTGGACTACGATTACCCCATTTCTCGATCCCTGCTGGAACCTAATATGACAGCCTCACTATTGCTTTTGTTAAGTATCTTGACTGGTGCTCTTGCAATTTCTAAAACCAACCGATTAGCAGCATTCGGCGTGCTATTTTTCTTCATAGCTCTTTTGGTCGAATCCACAATCATACCCATTACTGATGTCATTAACGAACACCGCGTGTATCTTCCTTCTGTAGGATTTTTTATCCTCGTGAGTATTGGATATGCATATATATACAGTAAGCTTGGAACGCCTAACCGTAGACATATTGCTACTTTTGCCCTATTCTCGATATTTGCTCTTCTTATTTTTGCAACAGTAAGACGCAATGACATCTGGAGCAGTGAATATAAGCTTTGGTCAGATGTTGTGGCGAAATCACCTAATAAAGTAAGACCCCGTATTGCCTTGGGACTGAGTCTTGCCAACCAAAATCAACTATCTGAGGCGGTTAGGGAACTCCAAACTGCATATGCGCTCAACCAGAGAACGGCCTCTCGATCGCAGGAGGCATACGATATTGCAATTCACGAACAACTAGCTTCTGTGTATGAACGATTGAGTGATTGGGAAAGTGCGGGAAAGCACTACGAAGCTCTTCTAATCTACTTTCCTCATGACGCCAGCTTGATTGAGACATACGCTCTCATGTATCTACGAAGCGGCAACTCACAAAAAGGTCAGACATTATTACAGAAGGCATTAGAGGAAAATCCGAGAAGTGCCACTTTTCATTATAACCTAGGTAACTTGTATTTCTCAGAAGGCAATGTAGTTCTTGCAGAGCAGCAGTTCCGAGAAGCCTTAAAACTGAATCCCGACTTTGAGGAAGCGAAGCATAACTTACAAATTATCACCGGAAACAACACTCGGCAATAGCATTGTGGATATGTCAGGAGGCGCCCAATACTATAACGGCGTCGTACTGGGAATCTTCCTGGAGGGTTTCGACAGTCGAGGTGTCAAATTTATCTTTCAGATCATTTATTATAAGCGGAAGGTATTTTCTTGATTCATCCTTTATTCTTATTACAGTTTTTGGATAATCATCCTTATCAGCATTGCCGACATTAATATCTTCATATCCTAAACTTTCCAATTCATCAGCAGCTGTACGGGCAAAGCCGGATTTATCCGTACCGTTTAAGACTGAAAGAGTGACATCAGTTCTTTCCAAATTCGGATCAACCGTCGGGGTCGGGGTAACAGAAGGAACCTGGGTCGGTGTCGGTGTTAATGACGGTGATGAGATAAAAGGCACTTTCAATGAACCGCTTTGACCGATTACCAGGAAACTTCCGCCCAGAATAAGAGCTATTGACAGGAATAAACCTAATATCAGGAAACGGCTGCTGAAGGCGGATTGCCAGGGAGATTTTTTGTATTCGATAATATTATCGGTAATCAGTGGAGAAGGTTTAACTTTAATTTCATCCGGTGTATCTTTTATTTCTTCGGAGATTTCCCTTACTTTTTCTTCTTCCGGTTCTGGTTTTTCTTCCTTTTCTTCTTCAACTACCATAGGTAGTGATGGTTTCTGAGAGGGATCCGGCACAACACTTCCTGTTTTGCTGATACTTTTTAAATCAGCGGCAAAATTCGGCACATCAGCCATCTTTGACAGATTTATAAGTCCCAAGACTTTATCAAAGTAAACACTCGGGACGCCGCCGGTATCGAAATTAATTTTTTCTTTGGAGACTATCTCGTCCAGGACCGGTCCCATTTTCAACGTGTCCGTGTCCAGTGCTTTGGTCAGTTCCTGGGGATTAACTTCCAGGGATTTTTCGCCGCCGATTAATAATCTCAAGCCTGAAAAGCCGGATTCTTCAACCGCCTTTTTCAGTAGAGCTTTGAGGTCAGGTACAAAAGTTTTGCCGGTTACTTTTTTATGCCAGAATCCTGAAGGGCCGATAGCATCCATAAGATACAATTTTATGTCTTCACCAATGTCGGCATAATAAACCCCGCTGCCTAAAATACCGCTGTTTTGCAAAAGGGCATAAAGGGAAAATGAAGTTGAAGATAAAAATGTCAGATTGAGGCCGGTCTTTTTAAAAATTGAGGCATATGAAAGAATTAAATCAACCGGAATGGCGGTATAAAGGATTTGAACTCCGCTTTCCGATTTTACTTCCTTGTAGTAATTTTCATAACCGGCGATATCGCCCGGAATATATTTTTTTGCTTCACTAAGAATTAATTCCGTGGTCGGTTTTGTTTGTGCCGGAAAATTAATTCTTTTTACGGTAATATTAAAATCCGGTATTACAGCTCCAACCTCGCCATTTTTTATTTCTGCCGGATAAGCGTTTTTTAAAGCAGTTTTTAACGCGTCAATCAATCCGGGTTCATCGGTGACTTTTCCTTCTTCAATAATTTTTTCGGATAGGATTTTTCGGGAACAGGAGATTATTTTATCGCTACCCGTTAATAAAGGCTTTTTGGTTTCAACTACCTCTATGGCTGTATCACCAATATAGACGTAAATCATTTTGTTATTTGTAACTAATATTTTACAACTTATATGTTTTCCGGTAAACAGAGACTCCGGAACGGCCGTTAAATTTCAAAGACAAGTCAATTGATTCCACCCCGGAATCATAAACACATCTGCCGCTTGAGCAGGTTCCCAAAACAATATCATCTCTTTCCACTTCACTTTCACCGTCAATGGTTATCTGGCCCAAAACTCCGCGCGGTAAACCATCCCCGGTAAGATAAGTCAATTCATATTCGATTGATTCAATATCTTGGGGTATTCCGGTAATTTTCAGAACTACCTGACGGTTACTGTTTAATGGGGTGAGTGCGATTTTGATGTCATCGGTAATGGTGGGCAGAACGACTGTTGGCGTGGGGATAATTTCAACTTCACTCTCTTTTTTACCTGAGCGGGCTAATACCCAAATGGTTGAAGTTAAAATCAGGAAAAAAATAAGACCCGGAATAATAAATTTTTTCATAGTTTTCTAGGAATATATTTTCTCCGTAAGGAAACTGACCAGATTTTCTTTTTTTACTCTGTCCTGCCGGGTAGTATCCCTGTTCCTGACGGTTACCGAATCTTTCTGAAGTGTATCATAATCAACAGTGATACAAAAGGGAGTGCCTATTTCATCCTGGGAATAGTATCTTTTACCGATATTACCTCGGTCATCAAAGTGAACAATAAATACATTTTGAAGCATTCTGTAAATATCGCGGGCATATTCAACCAATTCCTTCTTATTTGATACCAAAGGAAATACGGCAGCTTTGACGGGCGCAATCAAGGGGTGCAACTTAAGATATATTCTTTTTTCATCTTCGGTAAAACTGTCTATCAGAAAAGCCAATACCGAGCGGTCGGCTCCGGCTGATGGTTCTATGACGAACGGATGATAACTCTTCTTTTTTTCCTCATCAAAATAAGTAAGATCTTTTCCTGAGTATTTCTGGTGGGCTTTAAGATCAAAATCCGTCCTGTTGGCAATTCCTTCCAGTTCACCCCAACCCCAGGGAAATCGGTATTCAATATCAGTCGTGCCTTTGGAATAATGGGATAATTCGTCCGGTGTGTGTTCCCTTAACCGCAGATTTTTCACATTAATTGAATATTTAAGATACCAGTCGAATCTTTCTCTGATCCATTTTTTATGCCAAATTTCATCTGTTTGCGGTTTTACAAAATATTCAATTTCCATCTGTTCAAATTCACGTGTCCGGAATATAAAATTACCCGGCGTGATTTCATTGCGGAAAGCTTTGCCTATCTGGGCTATTCCGAACGGCACTTTCATACCGTATGTTGATAGGAAATTTTTAAAGTTAACAAAAATTCCCTGGGCGGTTTCCGGGCGGAGATAAACAACTGAAGTTGAATCTTCAACGGGACCTATAAAAGTCTTAAACATCAGATTAAATCTTTTTTCCCCGGTTAATGCTCCGGAACATGACGGACAAATATTGTTTTTTCTGTTTTCATCCTCCAAATCATCTGCCCGAAACCTCCGACGGCATTTTTTGCATTCAACTAAAGGATCGGTAAAAGAGGAAAGATGGCCGGAAGCTTTCCAAACATCGGGATGAAGTATCAGGGAAGAATCAAGACCGAAAATATCCCTTCTGTTAAGAACATAATCACGCCACCAGAGATTTTTAATATTATTTTTAAGAAGTACGCCGTAGTGACCGTAGTCGTAGAAAGATCCCAATCCGCCGTAAATCTCGCTGCTTTGTAATATAAATCCTCTTCTTTTACACAAACTGACTATTTTATCCATTGTAACCATATGAATTCTGCTTTATAAAAAATCCCGTCATTTAGCCACAAGGAACGGGAAGAGAACGGCAAAATAATTTTATCGGTCAGCTCAATTTTGTCAATAGACGCGAGCTTTCTATCTTTTTTTCCATTACTTCTTCAAGAAACCGGTCCAATTTACTGCCTGTTAAAACGGTTGCCGGTGGCAGGTATCCAAGTTCCCAAAGCAAAAAGAGTCCGTAGTTGTCGCATAAAGCTTTTAACTGAGCGTTTTTCACAGAATTCAGAATGATCAGGTCATGGAGAAGTCGGGAGAATATTTGAAGTTGGGGAAAGCGTTCAGGCAGCAACCTGTCGGTAAGCTCCGCCATATGAAAAGCAACGGCAATCGACGGCAGGTTTTCCCTGATTTTTGAAAAAACATTAAGGGGGGCCACATCCGTAATTATATCAAAAGTCCGGCCCCTTGAGAGAAAAAGGGTCAGATGACTAAACAAATCAAGATAAGGAGCCCGGCGGCTGTTAATTTTTCTCACTCCTTTGGCAATTACGATCAGTTTACCCAGACGCCGGGAAAAAACAGTGAGGCGCCTGTCTGTTTCTCCCATATCAAATGTTTTGATTATTATGACTTCAGTTTTATAAGTTTTTTGCATGAATGGAGATTCTGATCTATTTCAGTTGAAGATTATTTCCCGGTCGGTGTTAAGGATGAGCTTTTCCTCTCTCCCCTGCCCCTTTATTGTAAATTCCTCTTCACCGGTACCGGGTTGTTTTTGGATAAGTATTTTATAAGGCGTATCTGCGGGAAAGTTTTCAGGAAGCCGGTAGACGATTTTGGCTTCTGCCGATCCCTGCGGTTTAACCGTCAGGAACCCCTCGAAAACGGTTTTATCCAATTCATCATATGTTTTAACATCCATTTCAGAACCTTTAAATTCCAAGAGCTTGCTTCCCCGGGGAACATACACTCTTAGCCAGTTCCTCAATATTCCGTTTAAACAAAGCTGACCGGCTTCCAGATTACAATTTGAGGCCGGAGCCGGATTTTTATAAGTCAAGGTCAGGGTTTTTTCGATTTTATTTTCTTTGTTTTGAATCTCCTGAGTGACATAATTTTTAACATAAAGATTGGATTTGGCACCGGCAAAATTGACATTGTTAATGTGGAGATAATCACCATCATACGCCATTATCTTCCCGGCGAAGTTGAGAGCTTCAATACCTTTTTGGGCATCTTCATTTTTAAACAGAAATAGAATATGTTTTTGATTGGCTTCATCTATAAACATCTGAAAAAGTTTTCCCCAGTATTGAGATGGGGAAACACCGAGGGCTTTATGCATTATTTCATAAAGAAGTGATCCGATTATTCCCTTTCTGTCCTCCCTGACGTAAGCTACCGGCCTGGTGGCATAATCTTCCAATTCATAGATGACTTTAGGACAGTTACATCGTTTATCGGTTTCGGCTGAAAAAGTGCGGCCATTGATATTAAAATCACCCAGAATTTCAATTGTTGATACGAGAACATGGGTATCAAGGGCTATTATTCCGTCATATGTTCCCAAATCAACGCTTGAGTCTTTCAATAATTTTTCAAAAGTTGCCATTGAAACGGAAAAATCAGGCGACAGGTTTGAATCTCTGAGGTGGAAATTGGTGACGCCTTTATGATATGTCAGAATTTTTTCGGGTGCCGGAAATTGCTTCTTTTTTGCCTCATCCAGCTTGTAGATATCATCCGACCTTTCAACTGTAAGTTTTCCCTTGTCAACATTAAAAATTGCATAGGCGGTTAAAAATCCTCCGGTTGCCCTAAGTTCGGCATCATTCTGGAAAAGAAAAAGATATTTTTTACTCTCCTTATTTCCCAAAATATCGGGAAGGTTTTTAAGAAACGGTTGTGCTTTAGTGAAAAGCACGGCAGTTTCCGAGAAAAGTTTTTTTCCTGATATTAAACTGCTTCGGACGTTTTTTCCGGCAACTCTTTGGGGATACCGGTTGAAATCGACAGATGATATTTCTTTTTCGGCAAGTGAAATCAAACGGCCTATTTTGTCTATATTGGGTACAATCTTTTCTATCGTTTCAACAGCTGTCCTGATCCTGTCATCGGCTGATCCGGATACAAAAGTTGACTGGCCTTTTAGCCCCAATAAATCAGAATACGGCATGAGAGTCTGAACGGTTTCTTTAAGCGCCTCGGAAGCATACACGGCTCCGGCAGCAAGATGACGGCTGTCTTGTTGATATCTACCCACACCTGGTAAAATTCCTAAAAAATTAAGTTTATTTACCGAAGACTGCAAAGCAATAAGATCACTCCTGAATACTTCAAGTTCTGTTGACACTTTATCCAGATCCTGGTTTTTGGCGTGTTCATAAACCCGGCTTCCTGAAGCCCTGACTTTTTGGACGTCTGATGCAATTTGGCGTGCCGGGAAAAATACAGCCAGGAAAAAGATAAATAACAGCGCGATAAAAAATGCCAACAGGAGTTTACCCTTTTTACTTAAAAATAGCGGGATTTTGACATTTTTTACGGAAACTGCCCCGTTTTCATTAAACTTGATTTTTCTGAAATTCCGGTTCATTTTCAGACAGCACCCTTGCCGGTAATCATGGCCCAAGGGGTAACCAAAAGAATCCTAACATCATACCACAAGGACCGCTTTTGAACATAATCGGCATCCATGGCGATTCTTTTGTCAAAGTTGACTTCGCTTCTACCTGATACCTGCCAATGACCGGTAATACCCGGCTTTATTGACAGGACTTTTTTTACCAGAATACGAGTCTTGGGATATTTTTTCTGCTGATTATCCAACTCATCCGGATAATAAGCCCGCGGACCGATGAGACTCATGTCGCCTATCAGCACATTAAACAGCTGGGGGATTTCATCCAGCGAATGTTTGCGCATGAATTTTCCCAATTTCGTTACCCGCGGATCATCCTTTAATTTATAACTGTTCCTTTTGTATTTGGCATATAAACCGCGGAATTTGGGATCCTGTCTTAGAATCATATGGGCATTGACTATCATTGAACGGAACTTGAACATTTTAAAAAGCCTGCCGTTCTGGCCTACCCTTTCCGGCGTATCGGCGAATATTGGACCGGGATTATCGAATTTAATCAAAATTGCCAAAACAACCGATACCGGAAGAAATAAAATAATAAGCACAGTTGAAAGGAAAAAATCAGTTAACCTTTTTAAGTATCTGTCGTATAAATCTCCGGAAACATCAACCATATAACAAGAGTTAAATAACGGATTAAACTAAATGATCATTTTCTGATTTGGATAGTTTTTCCACCAGTTTTTTTATTTTGGGGACGGAATTTTTATGACAAACCAGAACAACATCCTTGGTATTGACGACAAGATAACCATCCACGTCTATTGCCACCAGGAGCTGGTCGGTATAATTATAAATCAGCGAATCTTCACAGTCGGTAACGACTACTTTTCCTTTCACTACATTCTGCTCGGATTCCGTCTGGAGGGCTTCCTTTAAAGCTTCCCAGGCTCCAATATCGCTCCAACCCAAATCCGACGCGACAACGAAAGCGTTATCCATATTAATTTTTTCCAATATGGCGTTATCGAAGGAAATTTTTGGCAGCAACCGGTATTCAATATCCAGCACTTTTTCAAATTGCGGGGTTAAATAAGCTTTGGAAATTCTTTCCATGCTTTTAAACATTTCAGGCTGGTGGCTTTTAAACAGAGACCAGATAAAGGAAGGGGTTGTGACAAAATATCCGGTATTCCAGGCATAATTACCTGCCCGGAGAAAATCTTCAGCTTCCTTCAGGGAAGGACGGTAACGGAAACCGGCAAACTCATGAAAGGAAATATTTTTTTTGATAAATTTAACATTACCGTACTTTATCCAGCCCAGGTTTTGACTGGCAAATCTGGCTTTCTGGCTGATAAAGATAATTTTTTTATCATTTTTTTCAATATATTCACGGCAAAAGTTTAGAATATCAAGAAACAGACCGGTTTTTTTGATAATATGATCGCTCCAGAGTATTACCAGGGGGGTTTTCGGGGTTTTTTTATGCAAAATAGCGGTCGCCAGGGCAACAGCAGGGCCGACATCCCTTGTTTCCGGTTCTCCTATTATATTTTCTTCGGGCAAAACCGGCAGTTGTTCCTTTACCTGACCGATATATTTGGTATTGGTTGAAATATTTATATCCTGCCAGGAAATAACCGGCAAAATGCTTTCAATTGAAAGCTGCAGAGTTGATTTATCCCCGATAATCTTTTCAAACTGTTTCGGTGAACTTTTTCGGGATAGCGGCCAAAGGCGTTTTCCCACGCCTCCGGCAAATATGATTGCTTTCATACTGATTTTAGGTTTTGCCGAATATTTTCAATCTCAGATTTCATCAACTGTTTGAACTGTTTTTTCGAATAACGAAGTGAGTTTTGCCTGCAGTTTTCCGGATTAAAGCTGTATTTGAAAAATTTCCTGACCGCGCTTATCAAACTGTCTGCAGACTTTTCATCATAAAATAAGCCTGTTTTTCCGTTTATTACCGTTTCCGTTGTACCTGACTTCCCCAAGGCAATTACCGGACGTCCGCAAGCTTGTGCTTCAACTGCCGTCAAGCCGAAGTCTTCTTCACCGGGAAATATCAGCGCCAGGCAATTCTGATAATACCAGCCTAATTTCCGGTCTGTCAAATCACTGCCGATAAATTCAATATTTTTTCCGGCGTTTTTTTTCAGCCTTTTCTCATCAATTCCGGAGCCGATAATCTTTAACCGGTAAGGTAATTGGCTGAATGCCTCAATGGCGTAATCTACTCTTTTATAAGGCACCAGCCTGCTGACAATGAGAAAATAATCATTCAGAGTTTTAACTTTAGGCAGATTAAAAACTTCCGTATCTACAGGCGGATATATAACTTTAGACTCCCTATTGTAATAGGCAGCTATCCTTCTTTTTACCGTTTTGGATATACTCAAATAACTATCAGGTCTTTTTGAGGAAATTTTATCCCACCGGCGAAGTTTGTTGACAAACAGTTTCATACCCAGACGTACACCGGGATTAAAAATACCGGCAGCCGGCTGGTTATAATACTCATTTAACCCGCTCCACAAATAGCGGGTTGGAGTAAGGCAATAACAGACATGAAATGTTTGCGGCTTGGTGATAATACTTTTGGCATCCTGGGAAGTGATGCTGATAACAATATCATATTCGTCAAAATTGAAATTTTCAAAAGCGTAGGGCGTAAAAAAAGGGAGAACCTCTATTATGTTTTCGGCATAGGGAATATGATCCAAAAAAGAACTTCTGATATGGAAACGCCGGGCCCAGGGGGCTTTTTCCGGCCGGTAGACGGCCGTATAAAGCGGAGCATTTGGCCAAATTTCATGCAGAGCCATTAAAATTCTTTCCGCGCCGCCGAATTTAACTACCCGGTCATAGACTATGGCTAATTTCATCGTTATTTTTTATTGGGGAGGTTTTTTATATTCAATCAGATTATACGGCTGTGACATGTTACCTAAATAATAACGGTCCGGCAGAAGAGGCAGATTCTGGCCCAAAAAGCGGTTAAAAATAATTCTGAACGTGTTAACGGGTGACAGTCCGTTTTTTAGGATTTCATAATTACCGTCAGGAAAATAAATGGCATTAAGAATTGCCATTTTTTGAGACACCAAAGGGTAATCAACCGTTGTCCAGTCAAAGCTATCCTTATTGCTCTCATATTGCACCGGATAGGGACCTTCATCCGACTGAAGGATAATGACGGAGTTACCGCCTCTACTGTTTACAACGATATCGACAAATGATTTTATTTTTCCGTTAAGAAATACCAGCTGATCCAGATATTTTTCATTAATATCTTTTTGAGATTCTTTTTGTGCAGTTAAAAATTTACCGTCAGATTCAAAAACAAACGGTTCATGGGGAATAATGAAATGGGCAAAAACAAAGACCGGCGAGTTTTCACTTTGAATCCGTTCCAATCTGTCGAATTGGTAGTTAATCCTGCGCCATTGATTGTATCGGCTGTCTAACAGCGGAAAATTATACTTTTTGGCTAAAGGGAATAAAATACTGCTGTCAACCAAACGGGCTGAAAATTCCGATAAATATCCCAAATTTATATTTTCGTCAGCAAGACGGTTTTTGCCTGTAGGCCACCACCAGGAACCGAAATGATAATACTTGTAGCCAATGCTTTTCAGGGATTTAGCGACAGCGTTTTCTTCCAGGCGGTTATAAAGCAAAGTCCAGTCCCTATCATCAGGTCCGGCAGGCGCTGAATTTATTATATTATCCAAATAATCCATATTAAGGGAGGAGGTCAATGAATGGGCTGAAGAGTAATAATTTGCCCAGCTGTTTTGTGCCAAATAGAAACCTTTATTCTCAAGATAATCGGAGAATGAAGAATTATCGAAACCGAAGTATCCGGACAATGTGCTTTGTGAAGCATATCGGTCAAATATTAGATAATAAATATCAGGCAAATTCCCAATATTTCCGATATCAACTTTTTGGGTTTTGGAAATATCACTCAGTGCTTTTTTCCGAAACTGCATTCCTGAATAGAAATTAAAAACGATGGGAACAATGGGAATGATAATTATCAGCAGAGAAATTTTGTTAACAAAGGAGGTAAATCCTAAAAGATGTATCTTGTTAACTTTTAACAGTTTCAGAGAGATAAAATATAACAGGATAATTATAAAAACCGACAACCATTGACCAGTTAATTCATTAATTCCCCCTGTTCGCGCCATATATTTGGATACGGTGCCGTATGAAAACATTAATAGATAAAATAAAGAAACAGCAAGCGTAATCAGACGGGTATTACCGGAGAGTAAACGAAGAACAAAAATCAGTAAAAAAGCGGAGATCAACATCACAATGGCGGGGAAAAACGCATCTTTTATCAGCACCTGGTACAGATTCTGGGAATAAAGAGTAACTACCGGGTAGATGCTGAATAGAATAGTATGCAGGTAAGGAATGTTAAACACTTCTTTTTTTTAACGCATTTTTTCTTATCATCAAATAAATAACTCTTTTTGACTGATTAACCGGAAAGCGCTTTATGATGCGGAAATATTTTCCAAAATCACCGGTAAATTGCTTTTCGGAGTAAGTGGATAAATCAAGTGTTCTCATCCCGATCAGGGAATTAACCTGGCTGTCAGAGTCGGGAATATATTCGATTAATAACGATTCAGCAAATGAATTGAAAAAATCAGCCTGAGAAAGAAATGAAAGATGATTGGAAAAGTAAAGATGATGGGTTATAGCTAAGGCTAAAACATTTGACCCGGGAAGCCTCTCAATAAGGGATTGTCTTTCCAAATTACGCCAGCCGATGGCCGGACTGGGATTAGTAATATCGGCAAAAAGAGGCAGAATGTTTCCGATACCTTTTTGTTGTGCCAGATTAAAGTTAACATCAAGAGCATCGGGATCACTATCAAGGGAAATAACGTACCGGGAATTTTTGGCAACCAAACGGCTGAATAATCCGGTATTGGCTCCGATATCAACAGCAACACTTTTTGAAGTTTTTTTAAAAGCATCGGCAATTATCTTTTTTTTGTATTCAAGAGCGGTAACAGAATAATTATTATCCGAATAATATTGTGCCCAGAAACCGGATGCTTTTTTTTTGCCGCAGGAGTTAACGGCTTGCTCAAGACTTTCAAAAAGATTGGCAATTTTATTACTGTCAACAGGGCCCGGGTTTATTTTTTCCGGAGATTTTTTTCCCAGCAATTTTTGCCCTTTAGAATGCAAATAGAGATGGATAAAGAGGTGGATGTTCAGCATGAACCGTCGGGGCAGAAGGTTGACAGCCATATCGAGATCAATCCCGTCAATAAAATCACCCGACAGGTTTATTAATCTGGCGTCCCTAAAAGAAACCAGGGCAAGCGGGGCCAGAAAATGCTGGCAAAACTGCCGGTAAGCCGGCCAGGGATTATTCTTTTTTCTTTTTTCAAAAGACAGGGTGTCAATCAGAACCGGTTTGGTACCGACAAACTGAACGTTATAAGCTGAAGCGTCTTTGAGAATCATCCCGTACTTAAGGGCCAACCGGGCAGCTTTCAAGGTCAATAGCGCTGCTTCTTTTAACTGACTCAGGCTCCATTCATACGGGTAAGTTACAAAGGGAATTTTACGCGGCGCCAAAATTTTGTAAATTGAGGAATCACCGGGAAAGTATTTTCCCACTTCTTCTTCACGGTGGGAAACCAGCAGATTGTTTTTGAATAATTCATTTAAAAGTCCCGATTTAATTAAATGATCGTAATCCTCCTGATATATCTTGTTGACGGTGCGGATTATCAGACCGCTTTGGGTACGGAAAACATATCCGCTTTTGTCCCGGAATGAAGAGGGATTGATTTTTACACTGCTCATTTCTTGCTTTTTTTGAAAGAAGTTATCCGACCAAGGATATTGCGGACAAATTTCAGAAATGTTCTGGCGGATAGAAGCACGGTAATAAGGGATGCTGCAATTATCTGAAAAAGATAACTGCCAGTACCGGGATCAATATAAGCGTGTGATTTTGAAGGAAAAATCAAACTTATGCTGATAAGAAATAACATCAGTTTTATAAATTTCATATGCGTTTAAGACTTTTATTTTAACATTAAACCCGGTTATAAAGAAGAAGAGTCTGTTTAACCGTCTTTTGCCAGGAGAACTTTGTTGCTCTTTTGTCTGCTTTTTTAAGCATTTGTAATTTATCTGACTCTGATAAAGCTAAAAATTCCAAAATTGCTCTTTTCAGGTCATTCACCTCACGCGGATCGAACATTATCAAATCATCTCCCCAAATTTCCCGAAATACCGGAATATCGGATATAACCGGCAGGCAACCCAGCGAAACCGCTTCAAGATTAGGCAAGCCAAAGCCCTCCATGTATGAAGGGGTAATAAGTGCCCGGGCGTTATGATAGAGATTCACCAACTGCCTGTCATCGGCAATCCCAAAAAATATTACGGAATATTCAAGCGATTTTTGGGCAACCAATCTTTTTAAGCGCGGGTAAAAAAACCGGTCGTCTCCGACCAAAACCAGCTTCAGACGGGAACTTATCGCTTTATCCCTAAATACCTCTATCAAAGTTTCCAGGTTTTTATGGGGATAGGCATTGCCGACATTAAGCAGGTAGTCAAAAGGGTATAGTGAGGAAAACTTTTCCGGTCTTTTTATATTGCTGTCAAGACCATCGTAAGTTACGGTAATTTTTTGAGGATCAACATGATAATGGCTGACTATTTCATTTTTTGTATTTTGGGAGATGGCAATGATGGCAGAAGCTCTTTTTACCGCGGATTTTACCGTCCGGCGGTAAAATAATCTTTTAATTTTATAAAGCGGGTAAGGTAAAGTAGAAGCCCGGCCGGTTTCAACATGATCAACAATCAGGTCATGAATAGTAACGATAAATTTACCCCGGTAAAATACAGGCACATTAAAATAAGGAAAATGGACAAGGTCCAATCCGTAGGAGGATAAAATTCGAGGCATTAATACTTGCTCCTTAAGTGAATGCCATTTTAAATCAACAGCTATTTTTTCAAAGTTTTTACCCGGCAATTTGTTAATTCTTTGTAAGTCTTTTGTTCTTGTGAAGATAAAATAACGGTTGCCATGATCAAATTTAAGGAGTCCGGCAAGAAGATTTCTGATGTAACGGCCTACTCCTGACTGATTAATAAGCCTGGCGTCAAATCCTATCCGCATATTGATAATTTTTTAAACCTAAAACAGTCAATCGTTCCTTAACGGCAATTCCTATCAGAACAAGCGGAGTGAGTATTCGGTATACCCCCGACCGGTAATGCTTCCGGTAAAAAATCCTCATGACATCAAATCTGGCCCGGGTAGATCGCAATTTTGTCTCGTAACCGGCTGTTGACAGCTTTTCCGAATGTTTTTTTATTCCGCTTGATATACCCTTATAATGGATTACTTTTACACGGGGGAAAAAATAAATATTGAGGCCGGCTTTTTTTATCCGGAAGCAAAAATCCAGGTCTTCTCCATACCAGAAATAATCTTCATCGAACCAGCGTACTTGGTCACCGGCTGATTTTCTTACCAGCATGAAGGCACCGGCGCAACTGTCAATCCGGTGGATTTTATCCAAATTACGGTAACCCAAATGATAACCGTTAAATATCAAACTGCCGGGAAATAATCTGCTTAAACCCAGGAAATGACAAAGGGCATTCCAGGGTGTCGGAAATCCCCGGTGACTGGCATCGTCAAGGTTTTTATCAGGCAATTCCACCCGGCAGGTAGAAACGGCAGCATTTTTTTTTGTTTCCATAAACCTGACGATTTCAGGCAGAGTGTCAGGCGGGATCAGCGTATCGGGATTGAGAAAAAGAATATATTTCCCCGAAGCGTATGACAAAGCCTTATTATTGGCTGAAGCAAAACCCGAATTTATTGTATTTGTAATTAGAGTTATTTGGGGATATCTCCGCCTGACGTTATAAACAGTATTGTCGTTTGAAGCATTATCAAAAATAATTATCTCCATCAACTTCCGGGGAAATCGGGATTTTTTTAATGAATCCAGACAATCCAGAAGATAATTTCCCGAATTGTAGCTGACAATAACCACGGTAAGTAATTTCTCTTTTTTTTTCATATCCGACCTGCAACCGCTTTTTGATAAATCAAGTCCAGTTTGCCGGCTATTTTCTTCCAACTGTAATCCTGTTCAACCAGATGTCTGCCGTTTTCGGCCAAGCGGTTATAGAGCTTTGGGTCCGTTAATACTTTAATAGAGCTGTCAGCTAACCCGCGGGCACTGTCACTGATTACGGCATGACGGAAATTAACGGCCGACAGACCCTCAATTCCGGTTGAAGTGGTGACGACAGGAACACCGGCCGCCATTGATTCCAGAATTTTATAACGGGTGCCGCCAGGTCCGTAGATAGGAGCCAGCAGCAAATCAGAGCGGTAATAGGCATATCTTATATCGTCAATGTCATCGGAAACGGTTACATTTTTAGGTGTTTTTTTTCTTATTTGTGGAGGGGGATGCTTTCCAACAATCCATAATCTGACATTGTCACCGAGTTTTTTAAATATTACCGGCCAGACTTTATCAAGAAGAAATGCGGCAGCCTCCCGGTTTTGGAGCCATTTGAAATTTCCGACAAAAAGAACTGTTTTAACTTTATGAGGTGAATGTTTTTTATTGAAGGAGAAAAATTGCGTATCAACACCGTTTGGCACAATATCAACGGACAAATCAGGCAACATTTTCTTCATTAAAGTTTTATCGCTTTCCGACATGGCAATCACTTTTTCGGCTTTTTTCCAAAAACGTTTTTCCCAAAAGCGGATTTTAAAAACATCCCAGTCCATCAGCATTTTTTTAGGCATAAAGTTGACATTTTGAGTATGATGATCGTAAACCAGATATTCTATGGTCTGTTCTGCCAGGAAAATGGGGATATCATATTGGGGAATATTGGGCATGACGTAAAATGTTTCAGCATGAATCAGATCGAAATGTTTCCTGTCAATCGCTTCGGCGATATTTTTTTTCAATTCATTGTTCAAATACATGCAAACAACCAGCGGATAATAGGTAATACCGGATAATAGCAAAGATGTTATTGACCAGGGAGGTCTTTTCACAAAAACTTTCACCTCATCGCAGTATTTTTTAAGTATGGGAATATTTTGCTTTTCCGAATCCTGCCTGATAAAGGAAAAAAGGGTTATCTGGTGTTTTTCAGCAAGATTTTTCAACAAATTAAAAGTTCTGATTTGTCCGCCGGACCATAAAGGGTAAGGCAAATAAGGAGTAAGCATGAGAATTCTCATAAAGTTATTTTGGAAGCTTTCTGTCGGGAACCAGCTGAATAAGAACAAATTTATCGGTCTTTTCAATTAATTTATATTTCCTTTTGACCGGGTCCATGGCGATGGAATCCTGAAACAGCCGGTCAGTCAGACCGTCAAAATTAACCGAAACATAGAAATGTGCGCCCATACCGATCATTTCTTCCACTGATTTTTCCATAACCGGCCAGCCGGCACGCTGAGTCTGAAACAGAAAAGCGGTATCGCCGTTATAGGGAGCGATTACAAGCGAGTTACCCGGAGTCTTCAGTTCTACCGCCCGGCCGGCTTCCACTATTTCCGGATGGTTAATATTGTAAAAATCCCGGATAAAATACCAACCGAACATTTCCATGAAAATAAAAAGGACAATTAGAATGGCGTACACTTTGAGACGGCCGGACAAATTTTTATTCTGACTAATTAAAAATAATACCCCTTTAGCAAGAAAAATTGTTATTACCGGTATGGTGAGAACCTGATAATAGTCATGACGGACATTACCCGTGGCAAAGACCGTTATATATAAAAGCATGGACAGACCCCAAATATTAAATAAATGCCCTTCCCTGTTTTTTTCCGCCAGAATTCCAAATACTAAAAGCGGCAAACCGAAATATCCCAGAATAAGCCTGCCTAACCTGTCGGCAAAAAGCCAATAAAAGAAGGCTCCCTTAAAACGGATACCGTCACCATTAAGGAGCCACATATTAGCCGGAATTCCTTCGGGAAAATGACCGGCCCACCACCGCCATATTAAAAGGGGCAGGCTGGCCGCTGCCATAAACAATAACAGTCCGGCAACTGAACCGGCCTTAAACCTAAAACGAATAAACCAGAGATAAATCATGGGTAAAAACAGAAAGGCCGCGAAAGGTTTTATCAAAAGGGAAAGAGCGGAAAATATAAGCGCGGGTAACATTCGGCTTAAAGACTTTTTTTCGAGCCACTTGTCGAAAAAATAAACCATAGCCAGACTGGTAGCCACCAGTAAAGGTTCGGGGAGAATAACACGGCTGAAAAAAATATTATAGGGTATAACGGCGAAAAAGAAGGAAGAAAGAAAAGCAGCGGCGGCGGAATGGTATTTTCTGACAATAAGAAAAAGAAAAAGACAGGAAAAAAGAGAGGCAATAACGGATGTCAATCTGCCTTTGATAACCAGATCGTACCCGGTAATTAACTGATCAACAAATACATGAACCACATTGTAAACGGGGAATTCGACAAATCTTAAGCCTTTAGGATTATCATAACCTGAAGCGACGTTGGAAAGATCGTCATATGTCGGATAAAGTACATTAATTCCTTGTTTAATAAAATTTCTGGAGACACTGGCCGTATCGGCCTGGCGCCAGGAATGCCAATCGGCCAACGGTGTTTTTATCCGGTACAATCTAAGGGAAAAAGCCAAAACCATTATTAAAAAAAGGTAAAAATAATGGCTTGTGATTATCTTTTTAACTGCTGATTTAACACCGGTAATAAACTTATCCAGATCAGCCAGTCTGGGTTTTTCCAAAACTTTCCCCTTGCCTGTCCTGGCTATTTTTACCGCCGACAGAGTAATGCCGGTTAATGCCCAGAAGGAAAGTGCGACTTTGGAAGACTCAAAAACATCGATATAAACCGCATTTACCAGAAGTCCTGACAGCAATCCGGCAAATCCGGCGATAAATGCGAAAATCAGCGGATCTTTAAGCACTTCGATACTGCGCCAAAGGTAAAATACTATAAAGAGGAGTGTTCCGTAAAAGAAAGCAAATCCCAGTATTCCCGTTTCCCCCAAGCTTCTCAAGAAATCGTTATCAGTTGATTCGGCTTCGGTAAAATCAGTCAGATTAGATTTATTAAGAGTGGCATAGCCGCTCCCGAGAAGCGGATTTTTGGCAAAACCTTTTATAGCCATCGGCCAGAGAGCGTCAAACCTGATGGCTGTTGAGAGGTCATACATAAAAGCTGTTTGGGAATAAGTTCTTTTAACAGCCGATCTCGATCCGTTTTTTTCTACTACCAGGGGAATGTCTTCGAAGACATCCGACGGGCGCGCCAATTTGGGCGGCGCGTCACTTTTAGAAGTTATTTCCGATAAAGCCGCCTGCGGATTATTCTCAAGAAAAAGAGCTTTATCCCCCGGAGGTTTACCAATTGGGGATTTGAGAATCCGTGAAAAGGTTAACAGTCTCTGGTCAATGCGCAACAGTTTGGTAAATCTTTCCGAGAGGTCGCCGAATGACAGCATAATTATAATTGAGGTAAAGCTTACAATCAGATAGCGCGAGATTGCCCAAAAAATGCCTTTTTTGTAGCTCCAAAAGAAGAACATCAGTATCAGTCCTGTCAAATAGGCGATAAAAGAAGTGCGGGAGGCCGTCAGAATTAAAGTCCAGAAGACAACCGCCAATACAGGCAATACCAGTAATCTCCAAAACAGGTTTTTCAAACCGAAAAAAAGACTCCAGAGAATTATAAGCATCATCATGGCAAAAGCGGCCAAATCGTAATGACCTCCGAAAGTGGACAGAACCCGGGCGTGCTCGGTGAGGTAAAGCTGCCAGCCTTTGGCAAACTCCCTGTTCATGGTCGAATATGCCGGCCAATAAAGATATTTCTGTCCGAATCCGTAAAGCGAGACCAAAAGGGCGGTAACAATAAGGATTATCAGATAGGTTTTAATCTGTTTAATGTTTTTTACGGAAGTGAAGAAAATAAAGAAAAGGGAAAAATATTCCACCCGGCGGAAAAAGTGGAGCAGGGATTTCTGTATATGGAGAGACTCCTGGGGAATTGTCCTGATGACAAAAATTGCCGATATTATTGAAAGTAGTCCGACTGCCAGGTATCCGGCAATCGGCTTTAAAAGAGGATTACCGGAAAGGGTTATTTTCCGGCGCAACAGGTAAATCAGCCAAAGAACAAAACATCCGGCTATAAGAATATCTTCCAGTCTGATTCGGACAATATACCCCGGCAGAACATCCAATAGCGGTAATTTGGGATACAGGGGAATAAAAGCCAATAAAAAACCGGCGAAAAGAAACAACAGGCGGTCATCAAGCCACCTTAAAAGCTTTGGCATAAAGAGATACCTTTTTTGTAGGCCCGATTATAGCAAAAAGGATCATTCTCAGCAAAGCTCCCAGCTTCAGCAAAAACCTGACAGGAACTACTAATCCGGGAAAATATATACGGTAAAAATGGACTATGAACAGATATTCTTCAACAATTCCGCTTTCCGTTCCTCTGCCTGATCCGCCTTTTTTGTGGCGGACTATTGCATTAGGGGTAAAAATTGCTTCAAAACCCGATTTTTTCATTCTATAAAAAAACTCAACTTCTTCACCGTACATAAATATACTTTCGTCAAACAGACCGGCCTTCTCAAAAGCTTCTCTTCTTACCAAAATGCAGGCACCGGATAGCCAGTCGACAGTCCGCCTCCGGCGGTAAAAAAAATCGTGCCGGGCATGATAAGGCTTAAAAAAGTCTGAAATGAATTTAATATCATCAATAAACAGCATCCAAAAAAGGACCCTCCATGGTGTCGGGAAAAACCCAAAAGACGGTTGATTACCTCCGTCAAAATTTACGAGCCGCGGGCCGGAGCCGCCTGCTTTGCTATTTATTTCCAACTCGTTTATAAGAGCATTAATTGCCTTTTTCCCGACTATGGCATCACTGTTAAGAAGTAGTATATATTTACCGGAGGTTTTTCTGATAGCCTGATTATTAGCTTTGGCAAAGCCTGTATTTTTATTATTGACAATAAGCGAAACGCCGGGAAAATTTTTCCTGACCATCTGGGAAGTGCCGTCTGTTGAAGCGTTATCAATAACTGTAATTCTGGTCCCTTCCTTTATATTATTTTCAACAACTTCTGTTTGGACCGACTGAAGGGCTTGCCGTAACAGGGTGGCGGTATTGAAACTGACAATAATAACGTCAAGAAGATATCGTTTAACCATAGGAATGTCATTGAAATAACCTGGCCCGGCCTAAACGGTAAGCCGGATTTTTATTTTTCCTCTCCCCGATCACTCGGGCCGGTACACCGGCGGCAATTGAAAAAGGAGGCATATCGCGGGTAACAACTGCTCCGGCGCCGATAACGGCACCTTTTCCGATTGTTACCCCCGGAAGGATGATGCTTCGGGGTCCGATAAAAACGTAGTCCCCAATTACGACCGGGCCGTAAACAGCACCAAAATCGGGGCTTTCAATATCGTGCTGGGAGTTATAAATCAAAACACCCGAGGCAATATCAACATGGCTGCCGATATTAAGGGTATCGCGGCCGTCTAGAAAGCAGTGGTCTCCGATAACCGAATCCGTTCCGATGGTGATACCTGGGGGATAAAAAAAATTACACCACATATGAACGGCTGAACCTTTGCCTATTTTTACACCGGCCAACCTGTAAACAAACAAGCGGAACGTATGGCTCGGAATATTGCCGGTAATTCTTAAAAGCATTAATTCAAAATCAAGAAATATGTTATTGAACCGGTTAAGGATTTTGTTCAAAGCCTGCCCGGTTGACAACCTTTGTTTGTTCTTATCGTAAAAGACGGCCATAATATCAGTTTTCAATCCGGTTACTTTTGTGGGATAACCCGGTAATGAAAGTATAGACGATTTTGGCGCATTTTTCCCAACTGAACTCTTTTGATCTTTTCAAACCCTTTCCGATCAGGAATTTTCTCAAACGGGAGCTTACTACTACTTTATTAATTGCCGCCGCCATACTTTTAGTATCATCAGGATTTATTAGAACTCCGGCATCTGAGACGATTTCCGGCAAACTGCTGCAGTTTGAGGCAATCACCGGACAACCGCTGGCCATCGCTTCAACCACGGGCAATCCGAAACCCTCGTAATAGGAAGGCAGGACTAAACAGAGGGCGTTATTGTAGAGACCGGCCAATTGTGCATCGGTAACATAGCCGGTAAATAAAACTTTATCTGAAATATTAAGGACGCCGGACCTATTGAATATTTCTTTATATGCCCAACCTTTTTTTCCGGCTATAACAAGTTTTACATCTTTCAATTCCAGGCGGGAAAATGCTTCAATTAAACCGGATATGTTTTTACGCGGCTGGAGAGTTCCGACATAAAGGATATACTTACCCCGAAAGTTAAGCTTTGTCCTAAGCGGACCAATTACTTTAGGATTTATATCCGGATTAAACTGCTTTTGATCAAACCCCGGGTAGGCAACGGTTATTTTAGAGGAATCAACCCGGTAATAATCGATAATTTCCGATTTGGAAAAATGGCTGATAGTGACGATTCCGGCTGCCTGGCTGACTGAAAAGGAAGTCCAGCTTTTCAGTTTATAAAGATCCGTTTTATTAAATAACTTGGGATAACGGATATAGGATAAATCCATGACTGATATAACCGATTTAACAGGAGAAAATTTAGGAGCGTAATGGGAAAGGGAAAACAATAAATCGGGTTTTTCCCGTGTCAGACCAAGATATAACGGCAGACCGGTTTGAGTCCAGAGAAAGCCCGGTCTTATTTGGCGGTACTGCCAAAAACTGCCGCTTTCCGGCAGTTCCGGCAATTTTTTGTTTTTCAGATAGATCCGGAAAGAAACGCTGTCTTTTTTTCTTTTTTTCCGGAAATTATTCAAACCCGTCAAAACATTAAAGGCATAACGGCCGATACCGACCCGGTCGATAGAATTGGCTTCATTGGCATCGATTCCGATCAGCATATTATCCGATCCTTATTTTTTTATTAAACTGTTATAGGCTAAAAGAACTTTTTCGACCGCCGTTGACCAGGAAAAGCGGCGGCAGTTTATTAAGCCTGCGGCGATAAGTTTTTTCCTCAGCCTATTATCCGTTTCCAGATTTATCATGGCAATGGCCAAATCCTCAGGCTTTTGAGGATCGACAATTAATGCCGCCTGTCCGGCAACTTCGGCAAGCGAACCTTTATTGCTGGTAATGACCGGACAACCGCAGGCCATAGCTTCAACCACGGGCAAGCCAAAACCTTCATAAAGAGAGGGATAAACTAAAAATCGGGCTCCGCCGTAAAGAGAGGGTAAGTCTTGTCTGTCAACTGAACCGAGGTTAATAATTTCAGGAGTATGGCTTGAAAAATTACTTTTCCAGCCTTTTTTTCCGACAATAATAAGAGCCGGTTTTTCCTTTGTTTCACGGGGCGGCAGGTTTTTTAAAAATATATTAAATGCGTCAACAGAACTGGTTATATTTTTCCTGGGTTCGTTTGTTCCCACTGATAAAATATAAGGATAATTTATATTGTATTTTTTTGAAACCTTTTTAATTTTTTCTTCAGGGACAGGCTTAAAAATCGGGGAAATTCCGGGATAAACCACTGAAATTCTGTTTTCATTCACCTGTAAAATGTCAATAATATCCTTTTTGGTAGCCATGGAATCAGAAAGTATCAGACGGCAATGCTTGATAACGCGGGCAAGCCGCCTTTTTTGAACAGCAATAATTGAAGGAGATGAAGTCTCCGGATATTTATAAACAACCAGATCATGAACGGTGGTAATGTTTTTGGCGGGGGAAGGAATCTGTATCCAGTCAGATGAGTGATAAATATCTACCGGCCCTATCAGATGCTCCAGGGATAAAATGCCAAACCTGTTCCAGATGAGGTCAGCCAGGGAGGGCGGAACGGGCAGTGATATACATTTAATCCGGCCGTTTTCCCGGGGAATGCTTTTTAAAAATGAATCCAGAATTTTTTTTCTCCTGAGGGAATATCCAAATAAAATAAATTGATTCCGGCGGTCTTTGACGAGAAGATTAAAAATAAGATCCCTGGTGTAATTGGCTACACCGGTTCCCTCGAAAACTACCTGGGAAACATCAATGGCAATTTTCATTTTAATTTAACAATAAAGATTTTACGGTAGGCAGGTTTACCGTTTAACTTTGACATTAACGGAATCGCCAAAAGAAATACCTTCCTGAAAAGAATATTGACGGCGAAGTTTTCTGACATCCAGCCTTTCATCAGAAATTCCCTTAAGGCCAAATTTTCATTGTCCATAATTTTGAGAAAAAAATTTCTTTTATTTATTTTAGCTGCCTGATTTATATACTCAACCATTTCTTCTTCTTCTGGCAGTTTGTATTTTATCTGCTCCTCAAAAAAAACATAGTTTTTACCGAATTTTTTCCGGTAATACCGGTGAAGCTTTTTATCCTGCTTAAGTGACTGTCTGCCGCAGGGAACGGCAATAACGGCCAACGCCCGTGCCGTTCTGATGATCTCCGATACGGCTTTTCCCCTTTGCGACTTATTGAGGTGTTCTATCGTGTCAACACTGATGACCGCATCAAAAACCCGATCGGTAAAGGGCAGATTCAGGGCTGAAGCCAATATTTTTTCAAGCATGGGATGGTATGGCGGGTTGAATTTGATATCAACTCCGGTAACTTTTTTTTTAAGATACGGTGCGATACCCAGGCCGCCTGATCCGACATCAAGTACGCTGGGTTTGGGTTTGATTTTTTTAATTTCAGCCACAACAGGCAAATATCTTAAAGCCACCTCAGGATGCCAATCCGGCCAAAATATAAGCCCTTTCAAAAGAGTCTTGAAAGCCAATGCGTATTTGCGGTGATCAGTCTTTTTCATATTTATAGACAAAACCGACTCCGGGAAAATCCCTGATACTTTTCAACTGGAAACCGTTTTCGTTTATTTTACGCTGTATCCAATTTTTGGGATCAGTCAGATTGTCAAGGTAACTGTAATAATAAACCGTATTCCTGCCTGATAAATCAAGACTCAGTCTCCGGATGTCAGACTGCCCAACCCGGAAATCCTGTGCATAACCGCGACTTTCCAGAATACCCCGGTTATACCAGATAAAAGGAGCGAAAGCTTCCGGAAAAGCAAATGCCACCAAACTTTTTATTGAGTATGAGTCTTCTTTTAAATATTGCACGGATGATCGCCAATCTTCCCGCTGGAAGCGCGCGTTTAAATAATAAAGCATCAGGCCGAAAAGAGAAGTGATGACAACTGCCAGTGATAAAAATATTCCCCATTTCTTCCAGATGTCAGCCGATCCGGCAATTATCATCAGAAAAAAAGGCAACAAAAAAATCATTCTTTGCGGAGCTAAAACGGGCAGAAAAAATGAAACTGTCAAAGCTGAAATCAAAGGGACGAAGAAAAGCATAAACAAAACAGGGTATTTTTTACTTTTAAAAGCAAGAAAACCACTGGCGGCAAAAGCAATGATGGAGGGCATAAGGACCAGTGCGTAAATGAAATTATTATCAATTGAAGCTTTACCGAAGATAAACTTGGCTAAAATCAAAGGAATCGCCTTATACGGGGAAACCGAAACAACTGATTTCCAACCGGGCAATCCGTTTCCGAAACCTATTTCCAATTGCCTCATTAAAGAAGGCAGCCAAGGCAAAAATATCAGAAACGCCAAGAAAAATGATTGTAAAACTTTATTCAAGTCTTTTTTATATCCGGACAAAAGGGATGCGGCAGGAAATGCCAAAAGAAGAAAGAACGCAAAATAATTGGTATAGACCAAGAGGGAAACAACAATTGCCAGGGCAATTAAATTGCCGGTCAGAAAAAAACGGGTTGCTAACAGTGATAGGAAGCTAAACAGCATGTATGGCCTGACTTCCTGGGAATAATAAATATGAAAGGGATTGACGGCCAAAAGAAAAGCGGTTAATTGAGCGGAAAAATTGCTGAATTTTAAAAGGCGGGTAATTTCATAAACCAAAAAAATACTGACAACTCCCATTATAACTTCAGGCAGCCGAGAGAATATTTCACCGTTTCCGATTTTAAGCCAAAAATGAAGCAGTAAGTGATAAAGCGGCGGGTGAAAATCAGAAGCCAAATCAATCTGTTGGGCAAAAACTCTTTCCGATTCAATTACCTGAGCGGCTTCATCCAGCCAAAAACTCTGGTTGAGGCCGATAAACCTCAATATGAGGCCGGTAAAAATAATTCCGATCAGTATTTTTCGGCGCATAGAAAATAAAGGCTTGAATCACTGTTTTTACGGTAAGGAAAAATTGAGTCTAAAACTGAAATTGATATATTGGATATAACTGATAAAAGAACCAGAATCAATTTGGCCGGGAAAGGCTTTTTAACAAGAAAGTCTGCCAATAATAATACAGTGAACTGGACGGATGAAGCAAACGGCCCGATAAGTCCTTTAAAGTTGACTGTCTTAAACCGGTTATCACGCAATATTTTTTTAAGCCCTGATTCCGTGAAGCGCCAATAATCCTCCGGAAACGGATGATAGGGCCAGATGCCGTGGGTAGACAATATCAGTTTTCCGCCGGGTTTTAAGAGTCTGCGGCATTCAGACAGGTAAAAACCGGGGTCAGCCACATGTTCCAATACCTGGGTTGAAAGTATCACGTCCCATGACGAATCAGGCAGAGGAATTTTTTCGTTCTCCAGGACAAGGATATCAGCCGAGTTGTTTTTTCCGATATCCAATTTAATATAGCGGGAACATCGTCCGGTCAATAAATGTTCATATGGAGCCGGGCCGCAACCGTAATCCAAAACCTCAGAATTTTTATTAACCCACCGGTGCACTTCAATTTTAATTTCACGATAAAGCCTTTTTAATATGTGACAGTCGTGCTGCCAGAATGGCGGATTGATTCTTTTTTGATTATATTCATTCATGATTTTCAACCTTTTTTAAATTTTAATGTATAAAATCTGACCAGCCAGATATAACAGATTTCAAAAAAAGCAATTTTATAACTTCTGATTCCGGAAAAAAGAATGCCTCTTGATATATAAAGCAGTAAAAATTTAAAAGATTCCTTAATACCGCTTATAAACGGGTGTTTTATTATATATCCATAATGTTTAGAAAGATGGTTATTCCCGCCCATATTGAACCGGGGCAGATTCTCTATATTTTTTATTTGTTCAGCCTGAATAGCTGCCCACCGGCGCCACTTGGTTTTAAAAACTTTAAGGGAATAATTATCAAAACGGGGCGGGTGGAATAATTGGATTTTCGAAATTCGGCATATCTTTCCATAAGTCCGGGGATATTCATGCGAGAGACCGAGCATGTACATTTTTTCTTTTTGAAAAAGGCAAGGTTTGTATGTCTGGCTAAAAGGTCCTTTGCCGATATACCCTTTTTCATCCGGATAAGGCCAGGCAAAACTGTAGGCGTCACAAGTTTTGCTGCCGGTTAATTTCCTGATTAAATTTTTTTTGGAAGACGGCAGATATTCATCGGCATCAATCTGCAAAATCCAATCCCCTTTTGCTTTTTCATAGGAAAAAGGCCGGTGGTATTCCGCTTCACCGACAAATTTTCTGACAAACACCCTAGCTCCAAATTTTCGGGAAATAATAAGACTGCGGTCATTGCATGGCCCGTCATGCACAATAATTATTTCATCAGCAATCCCTTTGAGGCTCTCCAGACTTTTTTCCAGGAGTGTTTCTTCATTTCTTATGACCAGACAAGCGGAAATATCCATATTATTTCTCAGCGCAGATAAAAAACTGTTTTCCGAAAAAATAATGGAGCGGCCTTAAATAAAGATAAATTTTCAAAAACGGCGGCCAGAGCGGCAGGTATTTGACTTTGGTTGAATAAGGCAAAAAAGGATAGCGGTAACTTCTCAGTTTAAAACCTACGGTCACAAGCACTTCCGAAAGGCTGGCAAAAGTGATGGGAACTTTATGATCAAAAAAATCCCAATATGAATCACCAACCAGGGCGATATCCGGCTGCATGATCAGTAACCGGCCGCCCTTTTTAAGGACGGCAAAAGATTCGTTTAACAGTCTGAAGACGTCTTCCTTGCTGTCCAGATGTTCCAACAGATTGCTCATAAATATTGCATCAACGGAATTATGGGGAAAAAGATTTTTCAGTTTTTTAACCGGAGCAATTTTAACGCGAACGCCTTTTTTTACTTTTTTTTTAAGATCGTCATTTATATCAACCGCGTATTTTACCCGGCATTCAATATTATTAATAAATTCACAATTGCCGGCTCCCAGATCAACGATCGATCCGTTCCGGTTAATGTACTGCTGGAGAAACCGGCGACATAAAATCCTCCATAATTCAATTTTCCTTATCCTTTCAAAGGAAGTAAAACGGGTATCATATAGTTTCTTAACATCAATCATTATTTGTTTAACGCGTATTTTACACTCGGCTTATAATACTTGGCAAAAAGCGTTTAATTTACTTTCCGGTAAATAATGGCATCGCCTTTCCGGAAATAAACCCGGTATATATTTTTTTCCTCCAACTCATAAATTAAAACTCGGGTTTTTTGCAGATTAAGAGGAGAGAATTTATTAGGCCCGTCACTTAAATCAACCGCCAGAAAATCGGCATTGCCTGTTTCGGGTAGGAGATAAATTTCCTTTCTTTGCGATAAATGGGGAAAAAGGCTGTTTTGGGCGGCAACGGAACTGTTTAAGGGCACTTGTTTTAAGGCATTCCCGGCGTTTTTTTGCCACTCCGACTCCTGATATAAAGCCGGTTTAACAATGGAATGAAAAGGCGCTTTTTGAATAATATCCTGAAACACACTGGCAACTAAAATTAAAAGGGATGAAGACAAAAGGATGAATCTTTTTTTACGGGGGAACCGGCTCATAAGACGCACCACCGCAAAAACAACGGAAACGGGCAGAAGAACGGCAATCGGAGCGGCATGATGGTTGACATTGGTAAAAACAGTAAACTGCGGTCCGGTATACAGAAACCGCATCAGAAATTGCTCGATAACCGGAACTAAAACGGAAAACGGGGCAAAAAGCGGCAAGTATGCAAATGAAGAAAAACTGATTAAAAGAGTCTGAATTTTTACCGGCGGAGAAAGGAAACTTTTAAGGATATATACAGGATCAGTCAAGATTTTTAAGGTCAGTTCCCAGGGTGATGGGGCTTCTGGTGACAAATGAGCATGCTGGTATACACCTTTTTCCGATATGGCCGGCATGAAAAATTGAGTCAGGAAAAAGAAAAAAAACAGGGAAAACAGAAAAAGAATAACCGCCTGTTTTTTTAGCCCGTAATAAAAATACAAAGGGAAAGCCAGGGCGGCTGTTAAAAGCGCAAATTCTTCCTTGGTAACAAGTAAGCCGATTATTGAAAAAAGGAAAATCAGCTTCCTTTTTTTTATGCCGGCAGAAAAGAAAAAAAGCGACAGAAACAGCGGGGTTAAAGTCGCTTCATGGAATTCATTGAGTATGCTCCACTGGGTACCGATAAAAAACAGAAAAGAAATAACTACGGCCATTCCTAAAAGCCGGCTGCCCGTTTTTTCCCAGACCAAGAGAAAAAGGGGGTACGAGGAAAAAACGACCAAAAAAGCCTGGGATATGAGAAGGGTTACCGGAGAAGAATGGATCCGGTAAAGCAGAGCATAGAATATAAGAACCGGTGAAAAATGATTGGCTAAAAAATTCACCTTATTTAAAGTACTGAAAGGGTAGAATCCGCGGCTTAATAACCAGATTATCTGGTCAAAATATCCCAAATCCCAACCGAAAGTCCGGAACTGATAGTGAGCGGCAACGGCAATAACGGAATAGGCGCTGCCTACTACTATCAGAAAAATCAGCAAAAGCTTATTCATTTGCTTTTTTGTTCAAGTGAAAAAACGAAAATAAATCAGGCATTTTAAAGCACCGATTGAATCTCTGACAGTTAATTTTTTACCGGCCAAATGGGTTCTACCCCGGTATGAAATAGGCACTTCGATTATTGGAATTTTCGCTTTTATCAGCCTGGCGGTAATTTCCGGTTCAAAATCAAAGCGGGTTGATATCAGAGGCATTTTTCTGATAAGTCCGGCAGGGAGAAGTTTGTAACCTGTCTCCATATCCGTCAGGCGGGTACCGAATATGAAGTTGGTTAACCCTGTCAGAAATTTATTGCCCATTATATAAAGATACGGCATATTAACGGGGTTTTTCATCAACCGGCTGCCGTAAACAGCAACACTGACATATTTATTTTTATTTTCAAGGACACGGCCGGCAGCGCTTAGTATTGCGGGAATATCGGCAGGATCGTACTCCAAATCGGCATCCTGGATAAGAATATAGTTGCCGGTAGCTTTTTTTATGCCAGATGAAACCGCTTTACCTTTTCCGTAATTTTTATCAAAATTTATTACTTTAACCTGATATTTTTCCTTTTCGGCTTTTATCAGGAAAGATTTAATAATATTTTTGGTGTTGTCGGTTGACCCGTCGTTGATAATAATTATTTCCCGGCTCCATTTGAGGGGCTGGCGGCATATTTTATCCAGTACTTTACCCACTGTTTTTTCCTCATTGTAAACCGGGATGATAATCGATAATTTCATCTTTTCATGAGTTGTTTTAACACTTTATCATACTTTTTAATAATCCTTTTCCAATCAAATTGTTCCGCCCGGGACCGGGGAATATTGCCTAAATTTCTCGATAATGCTTCTTCCAGAACCTGAGCATAAGTTCGGGGATCACGGGGATCACAATAGAGACCGGCCGGGCCTATTATTTCCCGGCGGTTTTCGTCATCCGGCGCCGCCACAGGCAGATTACAGGCAAGTGCTTCAAGATAGACATTACCGAAAGCTTCAGTGTCAACCGATACCATGGTAAAGATATCGGCGGCGGTATAAAAGGCCGGCATATCTTCCGCCCCGGCTTGAGTTATCATAAATCTGTCCCGTCCCAAAAGCTGCCGGCCCAGATTCTGTAGACTTTCTTTTAGAGGACCCCGGCCGACGATAAGTAGTGAAACAGGTTTTTCCATGGCGGCAACGGCATTTATTGTCAATTTCAGCCTTTTATTTTCCGTCAGGGCAGAAACAGCCAAAATGACCGGCCGGGGCAGATCTAACTTGACCGGTTTGACCCGGGGGTGAAACTTTTCAAGATCAATACCGTTAGGAATCCTGACAATTTTGACACCGGGTTTAATTTTTCCGGCCCATTTTTCCGCTTTTCCTGTCAGGGCAATAAAAAGGTCAGGACAGGTCAGTAAATTCCAGGCATCATCCCGGCCGATACCGGCCCGGCCAATAACTACCATTTTGGACCGTTTTATTCTTGTGACTAATTTGATAATTACCGTCTGCCATCCCCCGTTAACGGGAATAAGGATGTCAAAATTTCTCTTTAAAAGATAAGGCAGACAGCGAAGTGTAAATATTAAGATTTGCAGACTCCATAAATCCAGATAGAAACGGCGAAAGAAGGAGAATGAACTATCAGGAAGGTAAGGAAGTAATATCGGGATTTTTATTTTTTCTACTTTTTCCGGAACGTTGGTGTTTCCGGCAGAAATTAGAGTAATTCTATTTTGAACACCTAATCGTAAACAGAGCTCTTCGGTACTGCGCTCCGCTCCCCTATAGGCAAGACCCTGATAAATATTTATGAAAGCGATCTTCATTTCTGATTTCTTTCGATTTTTTTCACAAAATCGTAAGGTTTTCCGACGTTAGAGAGGAAACTTATATCCGGTAATAGCTCGAGTTTCTGATTAAACCAGGTGTTGAATACAATCCTGAAGGAGTTGACCGGTGAAGTCACCGGAGAAAAAGATTCATACCGGCTATCGGGAAAATATATCGCGTTTAGTATTCCCATTTTTTGCTGAATAATATCATCACCGGCTTTTTTCCAGTCATATTTCAGGCTGTTTTTGAGATATTCCCCGGGATACGGTCCTTCATCACCCTGAATGACAATAATGGGCTTATTGTCTTTTGCGGAAGTTAATAATGTATTTACCAATTCGAGTATTTTTTTATTCGCGTACTCCAATTGGCCGATGTAATTATCCCTTTCGCTTCTTTTATTTTCTTCTTCCTCAGTTATAAAATTTCCGTCTTTATCAAAGACATACGGAGGATGAGGAATAAGAAAATGAGCAAAAATAAATGTAGGCTCTTTCATTTTAGGAATATTGGCAATCTCGGAAAACTGGGAAGGAATTCTTATAAATTGAGCATAGCGGCCGTCTAAAAGAGGCACTTTCAGCTTAACCGTAATCGGATAAAAAATAGTCCGGCTATAAATGACTTGAGATAATTCGGATAAAGCAAGAGCGCCTTTGATGTTTCTGTCGGCATATTTATTTTTTGCCGTTGCATTCCACCATGATCCGACATGAATATATTTGTATCCCATACTTTTGAGAAATTTTACAACGAGATTATTCTCTATCAGTTTCAAAAGAATTTTTTCATCCGCCGAGTTAATACCCGGATTTTGGGCAAGATTGTCCAGATAACTCATATTTAAAGATGAGGCCAGTGAAAGTGCGCTTGTTGTGTAATTCGACCAACTGTCAGACACAATATGAAATCCTTTTTTCTCCAGGGATTTAATAAAAACAGAATTATCATAACCGTAATTTGAGCTGATTGTTTTATTTTGTCCGTATCTGTCTAATATGAAGTAATAAATATCCGGCAATTCCCCGGTTTGGGGATGGCCATTCTTTTCCAGTTTAGGCAGAGTAACTGCATTTATAGTGGGCGATTTATTAGATATCTCATATACGGCAATCTGAACAACAGGTAAAGAGATCAATATAACTGAAAAAACATTCAATATGGATGCGGATAACCGGAAACGCTGTTTTGATTTTCTTAAAAAATATAAAAAGATCAAAAGACCTGTTGTGACCACCAGAAATCCGAATTTATGCTTGCCTTTGATAAATTGATCTAAGACAGTCTTTCTGACAAAGTCAAAACCAAGTATATAATTTTCAATGACAATAATTATAATTGCAGCGGCAATGCCTGCCTTATACCAATCCCTGAAAACGATTTTAGCCAAAAGAAACAGCATTAATGTCAGAAAGAAAGATACAGACAGCGGCAGGGATACTTCAGGAAGTATCAGACCTTTAATATTTTCAGCGTAGGCGAAAATGACGGGATAAAAGGCAATAAGAAACGGATATATTATTATTGGACGGATTTTCATGGTGACAAGATCCTAAATTTTAATTTCCATCAATTTTCTCTTTAATATTTTTACCGGAGTAATAAGAGCGGCGGCAATAAGATATATCACGCTTATTTTTCCCAAAACTTCCGGGACGATCGGCGGACGTATCGCAAAAAAAATATCGGGCAGATTTTCCGGATTAACAGCCAATCCCAGTTCTATCTTGTAATTTTGCCGGTTTAAGACATTTTGCAGTTTTTTTCCCGCTGTTGACCGCTGCAGATACATGGAATGAAAGAGCGGTTCCTGAACCAGGGCAAAACGGTCCCTGCCCCGTTTTTTAACATGAACGGCGCCGTCGGCAAAATATTCATCGGGATAATCACCTAACACATTAAGGTCCGAAAAAGCTTTAACTCTCAGGCATCTCAATACGTAATGACCGCGAAGCCCGAACTGGTTATAACTGCCGACTGTTTCCCTTTGCCGGTGGTAAATATCTCCGAGAAGATCAAAGCGGTGCGCGATAATACCGTCATATTTATCGCCTTCCGACATAATCCGGCGTATTTTTTGAGCGGTTTTTTCCGGATAGACCTCATCTCCGTCAACCAGCCAGAGCCAGGCAGTTTCTGTTTTGTCAATCTGTTCCTGACGATACCGGGTTAAAAGAGCGGGAGTTACTTTTTCTTTTCGGGTTAATGCAATTTTTTCATCTTTTATTGCCTTTATTATTTCAACTGTTTTGTCGGTTGAACCGGTATCGGTAATCAGAAATCTGTCAACATAGGGAAGCACTGAGTTTATGCCGTACCAGACAAACCGGTCTTCATTTTTGACAACCATACAGGCAGTACAATTGTTTTTTTTCATCGGATTTATGATTTTGAATAGTAATAAACGGCAAAGAATACCGAGCTTATCAGGGTAAATCCGTAAGCTCCCGTCAGGCTGTAGACAGGACCGAACCTCCCGAATGCCGGAATGAAATATAAATTACCGGAAAACATGATTACCAGAGAGATAAAAGTATTGAATGTTGATACCCAGGGTTTTTTCAGAACGTAAAGAAGAAAATTGACTGATGGAATAGTCATGACAAAAAGAGCGGTCGGCAACAGAAGAGACCGGAATACATCAACAGAAAGAACATACCGGCGGCCAAGGATAAAGACGACAAAAAACGGAGCGACAGCATATAAGACTACCATAGACAAAAGTATCAGCATAGTTGCCAGGATTATTTTTTTAAGATATGGAAGCGACAGTCCGACATCTTTAAATGAAGCCAGTCTGGGAGCAATAACAGTACTGAAACTGCCGGCCAAAAGAATATAGGTAAAGGCAATTTTGTAGGCAGCGGAATAAATACCGGCATCGAAAGCTGATGAAAGAGGAATAAGCATCAAAGCATCAAGCTTGCCCGATACCGCGGAAAATATACGGGATAAGGCAATAAAAAGGGAGTATGAGAGAAGTTTTTTTAATTCCATAAAGCTGAATTTATCCCTAAAAAGCGCCAGTTTTAAAAACCGGGTAGAGACAGAAAAAGCAACAAATGAAGCAACCACGAAAGCGAGAAGAACCAGAGACAGGATAAAACGGTTGAGATAAAAAAGTAATACCAGAAGAAGCAGTTTAGTCAAAGTGGAAGTAACGCTTATGACGGCTACGGCAATAAATTTTTTTCGGGCTGCCAAAAGAGCGGAGGCAAAGGCGGTCAAAACCGTTCCCAAAACTCCGGCAGCCGAAAGGAGGTAAAGGTAATAAAAGCGGTAATCTTCCAGAAAAATATTAGCCAGATTTGTGGAAGTTATAATTATCAAAAGGATAACGGCAATTGTCAAGGTGAGTTGGAATTTGAAGGAATTAACGGCAAAAGATAAAGCGTTTCCTTCTCCCCTTTTACGTTTTATTTCCGGATAAAAACGGGACAGGGATGCAGAGATTCCCAGATCAAGAACATCTGAAGTCAAAAGAATAAATGCGGTAACGGCTGAAAAAATACCCAACAGCCGGGGATCAAAAGCCCGGGCCAGAAAAATGGTATAAAGGAACGCTAAAAATGAGGTAAAAATGTTGGCGGTAAAAATTATATAGGTATCTTTGGCGGTGCCTGAGAAAAAAACAGGTAAGAATGTCTTTATCTTTGGCGACATGGCTCGATTATAGCCTGAAACTCTGTAAAACTAAACTTTAATTAATGGTAAAATAATCCGGATATGATTCGGTCTATTGTTTTTTTAAGTCTGATATTCCCCTTTCTATATAAATATTCCTTTGTATCAAGCAACCAATATGAACAGATCCCCATCATCCTAAGATTTATTTCCGGCAATTATTTGGTCAACGACTGGTTTCTTAACACGGCATCAAAATTCGGACCGCGGTATTTTTTTTCCGTTTATATGGCCGGACTAAACCAAATTACAAATTTGCCGGTTATTTTTTTCTTTCATTTTGTGGTAACCGTTTTTCTTATTTCCCAAGCCACTTATAAGCTATCGGACAGTATCGCCAAAGACCATTTAAGCTCAATTCTAACCGTCATTGTGATATTATTCGGGCAAACCTTCAGCCTGGGAGGAAATATTCTGGTGACTGGTGATTTTACCGTTACCCAACTGTCATTGGCATTTTCGCTTTTGGCAATTTCATGTCTTTTCCGGGATAAAATACTGTTATCTTCCCTTTTGTATATTATCTCAGCTTATTTCCATCCCCTTATCGGTTTTGAATCGTTTTTTATCTTTAACACTTCTTACTTTGTCTATTTAACAGTGACGGGTCTTAAAAAAAATATTCCGGACTTATTAAAACGGGGTATATTACCTTTTTTCATTATTTGTATACCTTTAATTTATTTATACGGTGCGCTGCCTGCCGACAATATACCAGGTGTTTTAAAGATCCAGATTCCGGCAATGATGCGCGGGCGGCACCATTATTTGCCCACGGCTTATCCCCTTGCCGACTATCTTATGTTTTTTTTGTTTTTGGCAATATCCCTTTTGGGATTTATAAAGTTTAAAAGATACTGGCCGGGTAAAATTAAAATATTAACTTATTCTGCTGTTGCCATCTGTACTGCTCTAATAATTCTGGGGAGTTTTTCCCTCTATTTTTATCCCCTTTACCTGCCGGTGGTTATGCAACCATTCCGTTTGACAATTTATGTATATTGGCTTCTGATGACGGGACTGACAACCGTCATTTTTAACGGGATAAAAAACAATAAACTACCCTCCTATTTGGCCATTATTCCCGTATTTCTGCCGGTAGCCGGGAAAATAACCGGCAGCGGTAAAGCAGGGCTGGCAGCTGTTTTTTTGGGATTTTTATTTATCCTTTTTTATAACAGAACCGGCAAAACAGCTCTGACAGCTCTTTTTCTTATTTATTTTTCCTTATGGCGATATCATGGGAAATTCAATTTTTCCAACTACTATCAGTTCAGGGACCAGGAAACGGAAATTGAGGAATATATCCGCGGAAATACCCCTGCCGATGCTGTTTTTTTGGTTCCGCCTGATTTGGAAAAATTCCGTCTGGTGGCAGGAAGAGCCATTGTAGCCGACTGGAAATCATTTCCATTTCATCCCGGAGACTATTACCAGTGGTATAAACGGATGTGTTTATTGGGCAATATATCCAAATGCCCGGCGGATAAAATTTCTTTTGAAGAGATAATCCTGGGGTATCAAAACCACAGCATTTCGTCAATTACCGCATTAGCCCGCCTATATAAAGCTGATTATATTGTTTCTCCGGTATTCTACAGATCCCTTCCGGCAGTTTTTAATAACCGCTATTACCTGTATAAAATAAATTAAGAAAATTATTTTTTTAATAAGGGTTTAAGCCTGACCGGATTGTTCAGTCGGAAGTGATAAACGGTCATTACCGTTGTTAATAAAAGAGATATGCCATAGGCAATAATAAGAGATACGGCCGGACCGTGGCGGCCAAGAACCGGAATTAAAATAAGATTGCCGATAACAACTATTATTAACTGGAGGACGGAATTAACGGTCAGGATATATGGTTTACGCAAATAATAAACGGCAATGGAAACGGGCGGTATTGATGCGACAAAAAAAATCATGGCAATAAGCAAAAGGCGAAAAACGGTAACCGCCGGAATTACTTTATCACCAAAAAGCGTCAGCATAAACGGCCGGGCAATAATGATCATAAAAATACTTGAAGCAACCAATAGGATTGTGGCAAAAAGTACCCTTTTGGAAAAATCAATAAGTTCCCTATTTCCCTTCAAGACGGCTATTTTGGGAGCAATTACCATCATGAAACTGCCCGCCAGTAAAGGATATATTGAAATAACCCTGGAAGCGGTTGAATAAATGCCGGCTTCGGTGGCGTCTTTTAAAGCTACCAGCATGAGAACATCCAGACGGAAAGCAATTGCCGTAAAACTCCGGGCTAATCCCAAAAATCCGGCAAAAAAGATCAGGTTCCTGATATCGCCTTTTATCAGAGGAGATTTAAGAAAAGAAAATTTGTGAACGGAAAGCGCAGCCAGCATCAGGATCACCAGAGACAGACTTTGGACCAAAACGGAATTATTCAGGGTAACAACGGAAAAAAGTATTATTACAATCAGAAGTGCCAGTCTTAAAAAAGCGCCAAAAACTGTAAGAAAGGCGACTTTTAAAAATTTTTTCCTGGCGGATAAAGAATTATTGACAAAATTGGAAAGGACTGTGGCATAAATACCGATTGCGGTCAAAATAACCAGGCCGGCAAACTTATCGGTATGAAACAAAAGCCGTGAGACGGTTAATGAAAAAATGATAATGGTAAAAGACACAACGGATGAAATTGCCAACTGGATAACAAATGACGCTTTAAGAAAGCTGTGAAGAGCAGATACAGTTTTTTCCAGTCTCGGCAGAAAAGAAGAAAGCGACTGACCGATACCGATATCAGAAAGTTCCGTTAAAAGCAGCATGAAGGAAAGCAGGGCGGAAAAATAACCAAAATCCGACAGAGTCAGCCGGCGGACCAAAGTCACGGTAAAAATAAAAGCCAATACGGCTGAAACAGCATTACCGATAAAAACGGCGTAAGTATTTCTGGCAGTTTCCGAAACAAGCAAATTACCCAATAATCTAATTTTAGCCTTCATTTCGAAAATGATTTAATAACAGCACAAATATATTTGATATCACCCTCCGTTAGGTTGTAACCGCTGGGGAGGTTTATGCCGTGATGGAACAAATAATCGGCAGCGGGGAAACTTTCTTCTGAAATATAGGCGGGCAGGCGGTGCATGGGGTAGAAAAAAGGCCGGGTTTCAATACCTCTGTTTTTTAATTTCTTAATTAAGACATCCCGGCTTAAAGGATACGGCTTGTCTACAATAACCGAGTAAAGCCAGCAGACGGCTTCTGTTCCGGCCGGAATTTCCGGAAAATAAATACCGGCAACTTTTGAAAGCATATTGGTGTAAAGAGCGGCAATCCGGGATTTAAAATTAAGTAATTTTTGAATTCTTTCAAGTTGGGCTGTTCCCAAGGCGGCCTGGAGATTAGTCATCCTATAATTAAATCCGATTAAAGGATGATAATAATGCCTGCCTGGATCCTGCCCGTGGTCACGGAGCATTTTCATAAGGTCCGCTTTTTTCCGGTCATCAGTTACTACCATACCCCCTTCACCGGTAGTTATGATTTTGTTAGCGTAAAAACTGAAGCAGCCCATTAAACCTATCGAACCGGCCATTTTAAAAGATACATCTCCCATCATAACTTTTGCACCGTGAGCTTCAGCTGCATCTTCAATAACCGTCAATTTGTATTTTTTTGCAATTTCCATGATTTTTTTCATATCGGAAGGAATTCCGTATAGATGAACGGGCAGCAACACTTTGGTCTTTTTATTTATTTTTCCTTCAATTAGACGGGTATTAATTTGCCAGCTTTTTTTGTTAACATCAACTAAAACCGGTTCGGCTCCGGTATATTTAACGGTATTGGCCGTTGCCACAAAAGTCAGATCGGGTAAAATAACTTCGTCGCCGGGTCCGATACCGGCAGCAACCAACGCCAAATGCAGGGCGGTAGTACCGTTGGATGAGGATACCGCATATTTACTCCCGATGAACCGGGCAAAATCCTCCTCGAATCTGTCGATATACTCACCCTTTGAGGAAATCCAGGATGATTTAAGGCAATTTAGCAGATATGATTTTTCATTGCCGCTTATTTCCGGAAAGGCTATCGGTATGAACCGTTTATTTTTCTTCACTTTATAGGGGACAGGATAAAGACATGGATGTTTTTCAATAATTTTTCAGCCAGTATATTATATCCCGTCAGGAACCTGACTTTATCTTCCTGCCAGCGGGCAATGGTTTTTGGTGCTGAGCGGGCGTCAATCATTGACAAAAGAACAACTTTTTCAGGCTGGCCGGAGGGTGTTTTATTCTGATAGAGCCATTGAAAATAGCTGTCCATATAGGAATGAACGGGAGTTCCGACATTATACTCAAAAAGATACCGCCAGCCTCCAAAACGCGGACATTCACCAAGAGCTTCCAGATTAAATGTATCCTGCGAAACATACTTTTTAGTGAATTGGGTCACTGCTATCTTGTTATTGTGGGTGTAACTGTTTTGCGCGGTAAAAAGTGTAATCAGGTTTAATACCAGGAAAACGAAAACAATAAGAACGGCTAAGGGTTTTAAATTTTCCGACCGGTTTAAAATACTGACCACAATACCCAGGACAATCGCCAGGAAAGGCAGAAGAAACAATAAGTAATATTCATAAAAATTACCCCGATAGAAAAGTACGGCCAAAAGCCCCATTGAAAAAACAGCCATTACCAATGCATATGCGGCTGACCTTTTCCCGGGATGATGTAAATATAAAAATACCGCCAACGCGAGAACGGTTAACCCGATTATTTCCGGATAGGCATTTTTCCTCAACCACAAAAGATCCCGACACATGCCTTTTTCAACAAACAGGTCCGGAGCGGGCGGAATCCAAATGAAACGCCCCAGAAAATTCATGAGATGGTATACCCGGTTATTAAAACCGGAAGTTTGGGAATTGTTTTCAGCGGAGAAGCTTTTAATTACCGCCCTGGAATTGGTAAAGTTATGCCGGAGTTCAAATAAAAGAAGCGGAGCCAACATAAAAAGAAATACGCAAAGTGACCAAATTATTATTTTGCGGCTGAATTTCTGCCGGTTTACGATAAGAACATAAATTAGAATGGGTGTAAAAATCAAAAGCGATAAATGGGTATGAAAAATTAACCCGAAAACAAAAGCTAAAAAGACAAGATATTTGCCGTCTCCCCTAACTATCCTGTAAATAAAATAGACAATCAGAAGAGACAAAAGAGGCACGGGCATGGGATTCCAGAAGCTTCTGTCATAATATGACGCTAAAAAAGAAGCGGCATAAAAAAAGGCGGCAAAAAGACCGGCCGGAAGTGAAAAAAGTTTCTTAACGATGACAAAAATTAAATACGTGACAACAACACCGAGAAACGAGGCAGTTACAGCAAAACCCAGGGGATTCCCCAGAAATAAAAGATAGGGAATGACTGATAGGTAAATGAAATAAGGGCCAAGATATATTCCGGTATCTCCGGCATTGACCCCGATTAATGGAATATGATTGCCTTCGACAATATTTTTTACCAGAAATGCTTCATACTCCTGGTCCATACCGAAACTGAACCATTCCGTCAGTTTATAAAAGCGGAAAAAAAAGGCCAAAAGAAGAATTATAAACAGGATCAGAGAAGTTCTGTTAACTTTTCTCTTTCTTTGCGGTACCATAATTTTCAGGCTCTTTTAAATATTGTAGCAGAAAAACCAGATTGACGGACATCGCCAGGGCTATAAGGCTAAAAAGGAACCCTCCCTTAAAAAACCACGGCTTATACTGGCTGGCTTGGACAATAAACATTCTTATAGATGACAGGTCATAGTATGAAGCGGATACGACTAACAGGGCATACCAGTGAAAGATTACCATCAGAACAGCCAACAATTTCACCAGGCAGCTTTTCAGGGAAGCGGTGAAAGAAAACAGCGCCCGGAACCCCTGGAAGATCAAAATCATTTGAGAAACCAGTAACGGGAAAAAATATCTGCCCTGGACTCCAAGATGATATTTAGTTCTTACTGTTTCCAGCCAATCATAAAGGTAGATTCCAGAAAACAATAAAAGATTGCAAAAAACCAGGTAAAAAAATCCGCTCACTGGCCAATAAATTTTTTTTCTTACATTTTTAAGAAAATAAATAGACAGACCTATAATCGCTGTCAAGCTGATCCAGTTGACCAACCGGTGAACCGGGCGGATATAGGTTACCCCCAGCCAGTTAAAGATTCCCCAATACCAGGGCATAACCTCATGATAAAGCTGAGGAAGGGCATAGTTTTTAATGTGCCCGGTTACCAGGTTAACATCAAAATGTGAAAAAAAACGGAATATTATGGAAAATAAGTCCCTGCCGGACCGCCACAAAAGCATGATGGAGATTATAAAAACAACAGCCGTAAACAGAATCCTGCCCGGATTTATTGAATTTTGTCTTTTTTTTATCAGAAAGGCGATAATTAAAAGCACAAATATCAAAGGCAGGATGACAATAAATTGAGGTTTTATATTAACCGATAAGATAAGGGTAAGAATTAAGGCGATCAATCTTTTGAGGTTTATGCCCTTTTTAAGTGTTATTACTGAAATATAGGTAAATACACTGAAAATTAAATTACCGGCATTATCGCTGTTTATTCCGGCCGAGACAAATGAAAACATGGGGTGAAAGGCGACCAGCATGACGGCTGTAGTCTGCTGCAGCACCGATTCAAATATATTTTTGGCGGTCAGATAGGCTAATAAAACAACACCCATATAGAATATAAGCTGGAACAGGCGGGCGACAAAAACCCGGATTATGAGATCCCGGCCGTAAAAAAGGCGGTAATTTAAAGAAATAAGAAAATAATACAGAGGCGGATAGCGTGATGCTTCGTGAATTGACATCTGCCGGTATTCCTTATTTGACGATAAATTTTTCAGACTTTCTTCAAAAATACCGGTTTCATGGCCGGAATAGTCAATCCGGTATTGTGGATGAAAAGTGAATTTGTTATTGCCGAACTTATCCCTTTTTGTCCCTAAAGTTTTCTCATAAATCAATATTTCTTCCGTCAAATCATTTTCCGGAGGATAAGGCACCTGGCTGCCTTTCTCGGCAATGTATGCTGCCTGGCCGAAATGGGCCTGCTCATCCGGAAAATGCCAAAGTGGAACCACAGCAATCCAAACCAGCTCTTTAAGAAAGACTGTTACGAATATCAGGAATAGAATTCTTTTACGCATTTGGTAATATATTTTATCTGAGCGGTGGTTATTTCAGGATAAATCGGCAGAGATAAAATTCTACCGGAGATTTTTTCGGTATCGGGAAAATCACCCCGCTTGTATCTTAAAAACTTATAAGCCGGTTGGAGATGCAGAGGAATCGGATAATGGATACCGCACCCGATCCCCTTTTCTTTTAAATAATTTTTCAGTTTGTCCCTTTGTTCCACCTGAATAACATATAAATGATAGACATGCCGCCGGCCGGATATTGTCTCAGGCATTGTTACTTGAGGAATATCTTTAAGCCGCCGGTCATAAAGGGCTGCCGCAGTCCTTCTTTGGCGGTTCCATCGTTCCAGATGCTTAAGTTTAACTGAAAGCACGGCTGCCTGAAGTGTGTCCAACCGCTCACCGTAGCCAACCAGTTGATGCCGGTATTTTTCCGTCCTGCCATGGTTTCTCAGTTTCCTGACAGCATCAGCCAGGAGACGGTTATCGGTGACTACACAACCGGCATCACCATAGGCACCCAGATTCTTACCCGGATAAAATGAAAAAGCGGCCGCAATCCCCAAAGTTCCCGTCTTTTTTTTGCCAAAAACTGCACCATGGGCTTGGGCGGTATCCTCGATGACTGAAATTTTATAGCGGGATGCTATTTTTGAAATCCCGTCCATATCAGCTGGTAATCCGTATAAATGAACGGGAATAACAGCTTTAGTTTTGGCGGTGATAAGTTTTTCCAGACGTGTCGGATCAAGGGTATAATCCGGCGCAATATCGGCAAAGACCGGTTTGGCTCCCAGCCAAACTACCGGTTCTGCAGTTGCCGTGAAGGTATGGGAAGGGAGAATTACTTCATCTCCTGCTCCAATTCCAAGAGCTTTCAGGATAAGATGAATAGCGGCTGTTCCGGATGAAACTCCGATAGCGTATTTTGTACCGATATACCGGGTAAAAGCAGTCTCAAAGCCGGTTACTTCATCTCCCATTATGAAGTTAGTTTTTCCCAAAACACCGGCAATTGCCCTGTCAATTTGGTTTTTTATCCCCTTATAGGACGCCTTCAGATCAACAAGCGGAACAGAAATTTTATAATTTATTGATTTCATATAGTTTCCAGTGGGATTTATTATTGGGACTAAGTACAAGAGTACTGTAACGCTTATCATCGAGAATATCAAAAATTTTTGTTTTTTTTCTTAAGTTGGTCCAATGTTTTTTCGATTCCTGATAATCCAGGAGAACAAAATACCTAAATCCGTTTTTTTTATAAAACAGGTGGATTTTTTCCGGATCGGTTTCATTGAAAATCGGATAAAAGATTTGTAATCCGGCACCATACTGCAAATTAAAAACCCGCATGTTGGTATAATATGAAAGTCCGGTTTGTATATTGTAGGATAAGACTATATCATCTTTTTCCGAATGATTTTTCAAATATGGAATCAAATACCTCTGTTGACCCCAATAGTCAAATACAAGATCAGCTTCACGTTCTGTAAAATTCAGTAAATTGCCGTTTGACACCCACATAAACACACTGCCGTAAATGATAAAAACTGTTAATAAAATGACTTTTAATGATTTGGCAGAACCAAATAGATCTGCAATTTTTTTTATCAGAATAAAAAAAATAACAGACAAGATTAACAACTGTAATATATCTTTTTCCGATTCAGTACGGGCGGTCAGGGTAAAAATAATTGTTTTTAAAAATCCATCAATACCGTTTCTTATAACGGAGCTGCCGCTTTGCTGCTGCCCGGCTATTTGACGCAAATTCTCAGTCCCTGAAAGCAATGATCCCAAATTAATAAATATGAATTTGGATGAAAGTATCATAAAAAGAATGCCCGTAAAAATTATTTGAGTAAAATAATTTATTTTTTTAAAAAAATGTTTAAGTCCAACCATTATACTTAAGACCAGAAAAGGCAGAATCGGCATTAACCATCTGACAGTAACCGCACTCATTCCAATAACCCAATAGCCTGTCCAGGTAAATATAATAAACAAATTGAGAAAATGCTTCCGGTTCTTTTTTATCATAATGAATAATCCGGTTATTTTCGGAATTAACCAGTAGGCCGATAAAGCGGGCGCTAAAAAGATTGAAAAAATTGAATACAGATTTCCCTGTTCAATTTCTTCTCCGACTGTTTTTTCCATACTTACAGCCCAGTTATAGATTAATGAGGTTTCATTAAGACCATTAAATACCAAAAAATTTCTGACAATAAAAATAAAACCCGGAAGGCTGAAAATAAAAAAAATGTACAAGTTCAATAAATTACTTTTTTTAAAAGGTTTAATGTTTTTATGAAGTAAAAAAAGGGCGACTGTAATCAGCAGGATAAATACCAATTCAACAAATAACGGGAATTTATTATAAGGATTAATTGAGAAATACTCCATTAAAAAGAGGGGTGATAAATCCAGAAGGTAAACCAGACTTCTCAACAAACCGGTTAAATTCTGAGACAATATAAAAGCGGCAGCAATGACGTAAAGTACAATTGCCTGATATTTAAAAAGCATAGCCAGCGCAATTGAAATTCCCATCAACATACAGATAAAAAATGATATTCTATTTTGTCCTGTCGCTTTTGGAGTATTTGCCAGAGAGTACATGAGCCAAAAGGAAAAAAGGCACAGTGAGGCAAAAATGAAATCCGGGTACAGACCGGCACTGAAAATAAGATCTTCCAACAGGGGTGTTGTTAAAAGTACTACCAGAGCCAATAAAGAATATGATTTGTTCAGAAATTTTCTGAATATATAATAAGAAAAAATCAGGAATGAAAAGAAAAACGGCAGGTTTATATACCGGAAAATTTCACCGGTTATATTTTTTGAAAGTGCATAATAAAATGAGAATAAAACAGGACCGGCAACGGGGGGTATAACAAACGGTTTATTATCATAATAATTAAGCCGGGGAATACTGTCAGATCTGATGATACTTCTGCCCAGCGGCAGATAACTGCTGATTATATCCGAGTCAATTACGGGTTTTAACGCAAACAATAAGAAGTAGATAAATAAGAATATAAAAGTTACGGCAATAACAGGATTTTTAACAAGTTTAATCGTTTCTTTTAGATTTATGGAAAATTTTTTATTCCGCAGGAATGTATAAAGACCAATTGCGGAAAGAAGGATAGATAATATGAAAATTATTCTGGCAATCACAACAAATCCCGATGCAAAAATTAAACCCCAAATTACCATCGGAAATATCACAAGGGATAGGCCTAATTGGACGGAAATTGCCAACAGAAGAATACCCGGGAATTCCCGGAAATACCTGTTTTTCAAAAGGAACGGTAAACCTGAAAGCGATAAAACAACCGGTATTAATATAGTCAGGATCAGTTCCACGATCTGCAGTTGATTTTAATTTCATTCCAGCTCTTCAGGTGGATGAATTTAACTTTCGCATTTTCAGCAAACCGCCTGTCCGAAACCGCATCATTACCGATATAAATACACTCATTCCGATATACTGAAAGCATACTCATCATTTTAATTAATCCTTCCGGATGAGGTTTCAGTTTTCGAACATCTTCCCTGCCAATTACCGGTATTTCAGACAGCCGCATTTTACCCAAGCCGGATAATATGGCTTTACGGCTGTTTCTGGAAACAACACCTAATTTATATTTTTTTTTACGGCAGAAATTTATAAAATCTATAGAACCGTGATCAGGTTTCCCGTTTTCAACTCCTTTCAATTCTTCAAAGGTGATCCTGGCTAAAATCTGCGACTTTTTTTTGTCATTTTTCAGATCGTATATATTATTCATAAAATTTGATTCTGCAGAAATTTTAAGGCCGAATTCGGAAATAATATTGTTTTTCAGATTTAACCAATCCATTTTCAATGTAAAAATAGTACCGTCAAAATCAAAAAAAACAGCTTTTACCCGGTTCATTTTAAAGCAACCGCGATTAACGAAGAACATAAGTTCGGGTATTCCAGACGAAGTTTATAAAGTCCTTCATAAATATTTTCATCGCCTATTTTTTCCATATATTTATGGGGTAACGGTTTAAGAAAAATACCTCCCATAAATTTGACCTTAAAACCGGCGCTTTTAAAATCAGTTTTCAATGATTTCATATCATAAACCCGCCGATGACCTTTATGTTTATCTTCAGCAGTCAATTCCTTTTTACCGGAAATTACTCCCATTTTTAAACCCAACAACCTGTTTAAACTATCGGCATTAGGGACTGTGGCAATGATTCTGCCGTCATGCTTGAGCCACGACTTAGCCCGGGTCAGTAATTTATCGGGCTTATTGACATGTTCCAGAATGTTGCTCATAACAATGGAATTGAATTTTACCGGCGGATCAAAATTTTCAAAAAAAGAATGGATAAATTTTACATTATTATTTGAAATATTCTTTTTGGCTTTTTGAAGTTTGAGTTTCGAACCGTCTACGGCAACCACATGAAAATTCAGCGAAGCGATTGCCCGGGTGATTATGCCTTCACCGCATCCCAAATCAAGCACATCAGGGCCTTTGATAAACTTAATAATTTCCCGGATTTTGTATGAAGTTATAACCTTTTCAAATCCTTTTTCTTCGGAATATTTTCCGGCAATCCGGTCAAGTTTCAAAATCATTAAGAGTATTTAATTTTACGCCACTGGTCGAGATTTTTCATTGCCCAATCCAATTCAAAATGAATTCCGTCCGGCAAAGTGACTTCCGATTGCCAATCCAATAATTTTTTAGCTTTTTTGTTGTCCAGGCACATTCCTTTTAAATCCTGAGGATTTCTTTTCTTACCGGGAACTTGCCGGCTTTCCCCTCCTTCAGAAACCTGCTCATGGATAATCGGCAATTGTTTTCCTGATACAATATTTACCAGTCTTGCTAATTTCAAAATGGTAATTAAATTTCCTGATCCGATATTAATAACTTCTCCGTCTGCCGCTTTTTTAATCAGGCATAAGTTGTGGGCCTTGACCACATCTGCCACGTATACATAATCACGGTATAATTTACCGTCGCCAAACACAACAAGAGGCTTTCCCTGTATGGTTCTTTTGATAAAAATCGTCAGAACACGCCGGTACCATTCCCGTGGGCCATATACGATTGAGTATCGGAGAGAGACCGAGGGAATGCCAAACGACGTTGTAAATATGCGGCAATACTTTTCAGCAGCGAGTTTTGATATCCCATATTCCCAATTCGGCTCTACAGGGTGATTTTCATCCTGCTTTTTATATTTAGGCTGACCATAGACACAAGCTGAAGAAGCGTTAATAATTTTTTTAACGCGCTTGATGCGGCTTGCTTTTAAAACATTTATGGTACCGAGCAAATTGATTTGAAGATCGATCCAGGGATCATTATTTGCCCTGATTATTTCCAATTGTGCGGCATGATGTGAAACCATATCGATCCCCTCCATGGCTTTTACCAGTTTGCCATAATCCCTGATATCGGCTTTAATAATTTTAATTTTACTTCTGACTGTGCTTAAATTATCGATGCGTCCGAATGAAAAATTATCCAAAACCGTTACTTTTGCTCCTTGGGAAACCAAAGAATCAACAATATGCGAACCGATAAAACCGGCTCCGCCGGTAACAAGTATTTTCAATCCGGAAAACGGTCTGGTCATTTGATTATTTTTTTCTCCGTAACAATCACTTCGGTATAATATCTGAACAGATATAGATTATTGTAATTTTTTGTTAATTTTGGAACGGTTTGGCCCAATGCTATTTTTACCAGCTGTACCGGTGAATTCATTCCGGCGGAAACAGATAACGGCAGTCCGCCTGCCGAAAATCTGGGATTCACTTCGGTGAACAAAAAATTGCCGTTAATTTTAAAGCATTGAATATTGGCGGGTCCGATAAGGGGAATTTTTTTAATTACATATTCAATTAATTTTCTTAAAACCGGCAAATCTTCAGTTTTACCCACCACTGATTTTCCAGCCGATATTTTCAATCGGCTTCTCGGTACTATTCCGACAGGACGGCTTTCCAGATCAGCCAAAATATCAACGGTATATTCCTGGCCGTTCAAAAAAGATTGGATAATCGGATCGGGTACACAACCGGTTATTTTCGGAAGTTCATCTCTGGAGTTTACTTTTTGAAAAAATTTGCTTCCGCTTAGATGACGAGGTTTAACAATTACCGGAAAATCTAATTTCCCGGGTAACTCATCGGGAAGGTAAGTTGCCGGAGTCGGTATATTGTGATGGCGGAAAAAATCATAAGTTAATTTTTTATCCGAACAGATCTTAATCGATTTATAATCGGAAATTGGCGCAGATACTCCCATATCGGCAAACTCTTTTTTGTGTTTTGATATGGGAAGCATATCCAGCGACAATAACGGCAGAATAATTTTAACCGATTCCAACCGGCAAATTTCAACAATTCTTTTGATAAAATTACTATTTACTGCCGGAGGAATAATATAAGATTTATCGGCTAAATATAATCCGTAAGCCATCGGATCCATGTCACAGGCAACCAATTTGACTCTATTGCGATAATAATCCTTTAACGGATTAATTACATTGGCAAAAGTCTGGGTACCGGCACCGGTTAAAAGAATATTAATGTCCGGAGACACTTATTATTTTTCCTTTCTTCATCATTGATTTTTGGGCAGCTTCCAACAAAGCAATTGTACTAACTGCAGTGAATTGATCTGAAAGCAATTTAACTTTTCCTTCAGAAACATTGATAAATTCCCTCAGTTCTTCTTTGAGAGGCTCAATTTTATCCACCTCCGGAATTTCCAGCAGGCCGTATCGTTTTTTGGCCTTAAACTCGGCAAAATTATCCCAGGATTGGTATTTTAAGAATTCTTCAGGGGTGATGCCTTTATCAAAAATTTCAACCGGTGACTCATTATTAACATCGTCAAATCTGACTAGTTTTTTACTGCCAACCAAAGTAATCTGCCTGATTTTTACCGGATGAAGCCAGGACAAAACCAGGTGCGCAACAATTCCATTTTCATAAAAGAGACTGCCTGATACAAAATCTTCAATACCATTCTGAATAAATGACAGTCCGCTGAAAGAAACTTTTACCGGTAATTTTTCAAAAAGATAATTCAGGATGGAAAAAGGGTGAGGAGCGAAATTCCATAAGGCGTTTACATCACTTCTGATTATTCCCAGATTCATCCATTCCATTGTCAGGTAATAAATCCTACCTAATTTATTTTCAGTTAACATCCGCCTGATTAATCTGACTGCCGGATTATAAAGAAAAGTATGACCGGCCATGAGATGAACTTTATTTTTTTCCGCTAATTTGTACAGTCTTTGAGCTTGAGAAAGTTTTAAGACAAAAGGTTTTTCCAGCAATACATGTTTTTTCCTTAAAAGTGCGGTTTTGGCGATTTCGTAATGGGTAGCCGGAGGTGTGACAACAGTTACCGCGTCCGCCTTTTTAAGTAATTTTCTGTAATCTTTATAAAAAGGAATTTTAAAATATTCTGCCAATTTTGCATGTTCCGGATTGATATCAGCTACTCCGATAAGCTCACAAGGTAATTGTGAAAATATTCTCAAGTGATGTTTACCCCAATAACCGCTGCCGATGACACCAATCTTAATCATAAAGACATAAAAGTATTAAAAGAAGAAAAATATACAAATAATTGCAGAAAATGATAATAAAAATTTCATATGAAGTCAATTTTAATGGTAAATATACTAAATTATAGCTTGTTTTGCGATTTTATCCCAAGATAATTCATTTTTTATGAATAATTGGGCTTTTATTCCCAATTTTTGTCTAAATTGGCTATTAATTGATAATATTTTAATTAAATTAGCTAATTTTATATGATTTCCCCGGGGAAATGACAAAACTGTTTTGTTTTTATTCAAATACCGGGTACCAAACCAACGGGAAATAATGACCGGTAATCCGGCGGCCATAGCTTCAAGAACAGCTACTGACGGATTACCGGGCCAGATTGCCGTGTCAGCAGCACTATAATACTTTGTTAACATTTTATTGGTAATAAAACCGGTCCAAATAACTTTTTCCCGAAAAGGATATTGCTTTTTTAATTTTTCGATATAATGTACGTTACCTCCGCCAATAATCAGAATTTTTACGGGCAATCCTTCAAGCAATTTAACCGCCCGGAGTAATACAGGCAAATCTTTCCCCGGAGCGATTTTGCCGGTGTAAATAATGGCAAATTCATCAGGCGAAATGCCCAATTTTCTGCGTATTTCCATCCGCTTCTCTTTTTTAGCTTTCAAAAAAACAGGATCAATGCCAACTCTTAATATTTCAACCCGATAATTGGGAATTTTAAGAAAACGCAGAAGAAACTTCTTTTCCGCCTCCCCTACTGCGAATAATCTATCGGCGGCTTTTTTGATAACGGGTGCCATCAGTTTGATGTACAGTAAATAATAGAATTTTTTTAATAATGAATTTTCAAAATCCGTATTAAAATCAGCGGCGTGACTGTCATAAAACAATTTGTATGAAAATTGTTCCTTATAAAGGGCTGCCTGAAATGACACAACTGAAAATATCCCATGACAAAAAACCATATCAGGATTTAAATGCGCTAAGGCAGTCTTTAAATTACGAAGAAATATCACCGGAGTGAAAGGCATTTCAATTGCCGCAAGTCTTAATGTATCCAGGCCATATTCTTTAAATTTGCCCGGTTTTTTCTTTCTTTCTCCCAATATCTTCTGGAAAGCTGAAGCATAATCGGAAAACGGATAGTGGCGATCAGATGTTATTACGGTAACATGGTGTCCCAATCTTAAATGCGCTAAGGCAAGGTAAGTTTCCTGGTAGCCCAGTTTCGGCTGGAAATAATCTATCAGATGAATTATTCTCATAGATCTACTAAATCTGAGAGTGTTATTGAAGGAACTGTAACTTCTTTCCGGTCCAGATAGAGACGGCACCATAATTCAAAAATAAAGAGAATCCAAATCTGCAGATCCTGGCTCCAGAGGTGTCTTTTTGAATTATCACGGAAAAACGTATCAGTAAGAGAACGGATATAGGAAGGATTAAAATATCCTCTCTTAATAAAAATGCCAGAATTCAAACAATTATAAATGTATTTTTTTAAACCTTGTTTCATTATTTTGGACCTCGGTAAACCGAATCCTTTTTTCTTCCTGTATATTACTTCCTCCGGCAGCCATTCCCGGACTACTTCTTTAAATATGTATTTTGAGATACCGTTTTGGTATTTTAAATGCGGCGGAATACTGTCGGCAAAAGAAACCAGTTCCGGATTTAAAAGGGGGACTCTGACTTCGAGAGAATTACACATGCTCATCATGTTCATGCCTAATAGAAGGTCGTCACGCGTATAACTTGTCAAATCCATATAATAAAGCTGGCTGACAGCGGAATACTCCTTGACATAATCCGCAAGATCAGTGAAATACTTTTCAGTTTCATAATTGTCCTTATTTGAAAGATATTCAGCCGAATACATTTTCTTTTTTTCAGCCTCATTAAATACAAAATAATAAAATAAGCGCTGTTTTACCGGATTACTAAGCCTTAAAAATTTATCGGCGGTTGTGATTGTATGCTTCAGATCAGCTTTAAGGGGTAACCTTTCCAAAGAATGATGAATGAAATTGAGCCATGGACCGGGTATTTTACGGTACAGAGAAGACAAAAATTTCCATTTATAAATCAGCGAGTGATATCCGGCAAAAAGTTCATCCCCTCCCAGTCCAGATAAGGCAACTTTTGTCGATTTACCGGCAGCTTTCGTAATAAAGTATGTTTCAAAAGATCCGCCGGTAGGCTGGTCATAAAAATAAATTATTTTGGGTAACTCATTTTTAATTTCCGTATTACTGACAGTTATTTCATTATGTTCGGTTGAATACATCCGGGATACAATCCTGGCAAAATGTCTTTCATCAAAATAGCTGTCACCCTGATAGTAAAGGCAGAACGTTTTTATCGGATATGAACTTTTTTGAGCTAATAAAGAAACTACGGCTGATGAATCAATTCCTCCTGATAAAAATGCGGATACCGGTACATCTGATACGCTGGCAGCATCAACCGCAGAAATAAGCTGATATCTAAGTTTTTCTTTTATTTCATTTTTTGACAGCCGGTTATTTTTCCAACCGCCCAGAGGTATTTGCCAAAAACAGGTTGATTTCAGTCCGTTTCCGGAAACCTTAAGATAATGGCCCGGCAAAAGTGATTTTATATCCTGAAAAATTGTCATGGGTTGCGGTATATGAAATACAGACAGGAAATGATGAATTGCCTGGGGATTAATTTCCCGATTTATAAGACCTGAGGCAATTAAAGCTTTAATTTCGGAAGCGAATAAAAAAAAATTTCCCTTTTGAATATAATACAGCGGATTTATACCCAGTTGATCCCTGGCTAACAGTAAACTGTTTGTATTTTTATCCCAAATACAAAAAGCGAATTGACCGATTAATTTGGAAACAATCCCCTCTCCCCATTTAAGATAACCGTTTAAGATAACCTCCGTATCTGTTTCCGATTTAAAGCGGTAGCCTGACCTGAGAAGTTTTTCCCTTAACTTCTGATAATTGAAAATTTCACCGTTATAAGTAATGCTGACATTTCCGGTAGAGTCAGTCATCGGCTGCCGGCCGCGTTTGGATAGGTCAATAATCGCCAGTCTGCAATTGGCAATACCGACATTGCCGTGCAATTTGTTACCCTGATCGTCTGGTCCCCGGTGAATTAAAGCCTGAATCATCCGGTCTAAGATTTTTTTATCCGCTTTTTTCCCGTTAAAATAATATATTCCGGCTATTCCGCACATATATTTATTTTATTTTTTAGCACTTATGATTATATCCGCTGCCAAAAGAGGCAGCCACCATCTCCTTAACCCGGCAAATATCCCAGAGCAAGTTTCCTCTTCGGCAGTAAATCCTACAACTTTCAATAATTCTTTTAAAGTCTTAAAAGTGAAATAATGCAAATGACCTCCGTCCCAACCGGCTTCATCCTCGCTGGTTACCGGTAAATTTCCGGTTAATACACAAAGACGTCTGGGCAGATATCCCAAATTGGGAACTTCAATTATTATCCGGCCGCCTGTTTTTAATACTCTTTTAGTTTCCCCTAAAATAAAGTACGGATCAAAAAAATGCTCAAGGGTGGCCACCAGTGTTACCGCGTTAAAAAATGAATTTTTAAAGGGAAAAGGCTGATCGGCATCTGCTAAAACGAACTTTATTTTTTTCCGGTCTCTTGGTTTAAGTCCGTTCCTTTTCTTTCTGGCGACTTTCAATCTTGTTCCGGCGATGTCCATTCCATAAATTTCCGAGTAATAATCTAGTGATTTAAATACCAGATTACCGTCACCGCAGCCTATATCCAATAACCGCCCACCGCCGGGCAGCATATTACAGACTGCATCCTCACGGTATTCCTCAAATCTCCGGAATAATTTGAATATTAATCCACTGATTCCCTTAGGTTGTTTAAATGTATAGCCGGTTTTATATGTACTTTCGTAAAATAATTTGGATAATTTAACCATTTTCAGGAAATATTTTTATACAGTCCGGCCAGCCTTTTTGCCATTACTGTTATCGAATAATCATTTTTAATCATTTTTCCGGCCGAGCGACCCATAGATTTTCTTTTTTTTTCATCTTTTAATATCTTAATCACTGCCGAGGCTAAAGATTCGGCTTTGGCACTGACAATATAACCGGCATTATACTCTGCCACTTGGGGAAATTTGCAGCCGTATGTAATCACCAGCGGTAAACCGGCGGCAGCAGCTTCCAGGACTGCCAAAGAAAATCCCTCGGATAAGGAAGGATAAACAAAAACATCACTGTCCCTGTATAACTGTAATTTTTCCTTCCCCTGGATTAACCCGGGGAATACCACATTACTGATTTTATTTTTTTTTACAAGTTTTATAAGTTCCTCCTGGTAGCCGTCATCGCTGCCGGCAACCACTAAGCGGCAGTCTATTTGACTGCTGATTAGCGGCATTGCCTCAACTAAATGTCTTAAACCTTTTAATTTATGTATTCTCCCCAAATATAAAAGCACTTTTTCCCCGGCGGATATATTGTGCTTCTTTTTAAATATGTTTTTTCCGGGCATATTATCGAATTCTTTAAGATCAATTCCGTTGGGAATGTGATGAATTTTAGCAGCCGGAACACCCAAAAGCTTATATTCTTCCGTTTCTTCAACTGTTGCAGCGACAAATCCGGCTGAATTTTTAATGATTCTTTTTCCGAAAAAAATCATAAAAATTTTTTTGCCGAAATTGCGGTGTTTGATGCGGTAACTATCAAGAGTTCCGTGAGCGGAAATTATATAAGGAATTTTAAATAATACCGCCAGGAAAGTAATAATAGCAACATTTCCGGTAAAAAATTCATGCAGGTGTACCAGATCAAATTTTCCGATTTCAGCTGCGGCAGTCAAAACAAGGCCGGGAGACAGGAAAAATTTACTGTAATAGCTGAAGCGGTTATTTATTGTTCTGAAAAAATAAATCTTATATTTTTCCTTTTTTAAAAGTTTATTGTCAATCTCTTTCCTTCTCCTTTTCAGATCGAAAGCATCAGTCGAATAAATCGCCAGCCGGAAACCCCGATCTGATAATGTCCGGGCTAATTCCCTGACCAGTTTTCCGGGTCCGCCATAAGCCCAGGCAGGAAAAAAATATGATATGACAAAAAGAATTTCCATTACTTTATATTTCCCGGTTTACCCCATCTTTTGACAAGTATGGGTACAACATCTTCCAAATTTTTAGCCCTGGTACGGGAAAATTCCCTGAATTTATCCGAATTCAAACTGGAATTGACCAACCGCAAGCGGTGTGATTTACCGAAAAATTTCTCAAGAGTTGTTTGTTTTATCATTTTATTATTTAAACCAAATCCCGAAGAAATAGTCCGGGCAAATTCAAAAGGTGATAAAGAGGTCTCTGCCGCAAAATGATATATGCCGGTAAGTTTCTTGTCCCAAGCCAGATTAATTGCACCAATCAGGTCATCAATAAAAGTAAAAGTCACAAATTGATCATTGACTGCTGATATTTTTTTGCCTGATTTTAGCAATTCGAAAAATTTTTTAGCCAAATCAACTTTATAACCCTTTGAATGACCGTAAACCAATACCGATCTTAATATGCAGGCATTAATTTTACTGCTCAAAATCTTCTTTTCAGCTTCATATTTTGTCCGGCCGTACCAGTTAACCGGAGAGGGCGTGTCTGACTCCTTATAAAAACCTTTTTTTCCGTCAAAGACACATTCTGTTGACAGAAATAGAAGGAATTTGCCGCTTTGGCTGCATGCCCTGATAATGTTTTCCGTCCCGGTGACATTAACTTTCCAAGCAAGGCCGTTTTTTCCGTTAATTTTATCCTCTTCACACCTGTCTATATGAGTTATCCCTGCCAAATGAATTATCCCGTCAAACTCAATATTGTTTATTTTTTTACTTAACTCTTTTTCATCGGTAATATCAGCTTTAATCATATTCCTGGCCGGAATCCTTCCATTTCGGGAAACTGACCGGCTTACTCCGATTAATGAATATCGGTGAAATAATTCTGACAACCGGGTTCCGATAAACCCGGACAGTCCCGTAACCAAAATTTTTTTCAATTTAGTTAATTACTCCTGTTAATTATTTAGAAGCTTCTCCCGAATTTCGTTAACTTTTTTAATGTCTTTAACTGAAAGCAGACGGATAACTTTCGGATGAATTTCGGCATTTTTAACCCAACTTCGCCAGTAATATATTTTTTCCGGCTCCTTTGAATTTGTAAAATATTCAATCAGACTTTCCGCGATTTTTATATTTATTGCATTAGGATAATCATAATTTAAGAATTCTTCATAAAGCCGGACTGTTTCTTCATCAGTCAAATCATCATATCTGTAAAATATTTCAACTATTGATTTATCAGGTAATATTACATCATTCAGTTTAATTGTTTTTTTCCGCCAAATTGAAGTATTATCGGCAAACCGTCCGTTTAAAAACCGTAAATTCCTTTCAAGTTCCAACCCCGTACCTTTCTCCCCCCAATGGGTAAAGTTTCCGGTTTTTCTGATGATAAATACATTTTTTGCAGTAAATACTTCAATAGGAAACCGTTGAGCCTCCGGCCATAAGAGTTCATCGATTACCTGCTTATATCCTTTTTTTTCCAATTCCTGATTGTAAGGCGGTAATTTAACAGTATAGTATAGATGGACAACAGTGGCTTTTTGCACCTGTCTGTCCAGAATAATCCCGGTGATATCCTTAACTTTTTCATCCCAAATATTTTTGTCTTCCCCCCAACCTCCCCGGGTAACTGCCTGAACGGTTAAACCGTTAAAAATATCAATGCTGCCTCCTTCCGGATATTCGTATGCCGGAGCGTGATCTAGGGAAATAAAAACGCTGCTGAACATATTAATAATAATAAATAAGGAAATTATAGAAAAATATCTCTTTTTAAAAACAGTCGGCATTCTACTGAGTAAATGATTCAATCCGTAAGCCGCGACGAGACAAATGGGAAAGACAACCGGAGCAAACAGTCTGGCACCTTTTGATTGCATGAAAAAACCGAATTGAATCAGGGGCAATAAAATAAAAATATACAATTTATTCAATTTCCGGCCGTAAAAAATTATTCCCAAAATAAATAATAAAAGTACCGGAACGGTTGTTATTTGCGTGGGCGCTATTAAAATCCACCATAATTTTTCCGGAAAGGTTTGATAAGGGTATGACCAGTAACCGGCAACCTCTGTTCTTAAAAAGTGGTGTAAATTGCCGAGAAAATAACCTTTGAATCCGCTAAAAATACTCAGACCGATTAAAAATAAAGACAGAAAAAAAGCTGCCTGTAAGATTCGGAAATTTTTTTCTTTTTCAAACCTTGATAAATAGCCCTGCCAACCCATTGACCTAATTATTAAAAGACTGTCAAGAACCGCGATAAACAAAACCGGATAGATTACAAAAGAAACATAGCTGAATTTAATTAGCATCCCGGCAACCGAAAATATTATGAATAATTGCCAATAAGGAGAACGGGTAAGACTGTCAGAATATAAATAAAGAATAATAGTTACAGCGACTATTAAAAATAACGGAAATTCAACCATAGGGTATCTTCCATAAACTAAAATTTGCGGACTGATAATAAACAGTAAAAAAGCAGTTTTATAAATGTTTTCCAGAGAATTCCTTGGAGCAACTGAATAAATTGTCAGTGAAGCCAGCGTGAAATAAAAAAGGTAAGTAATAATTACAAATATCTTGGCATTAAATTTCCAAAGGCTACCTAAAATAATACCGGGAATATAATATAAAGACGGCCGGTAACCTGTTAAAAGCATTGTGAAGAAATAATGTATTTTCCCGAATGATAATGGATATGTGAATATATTTCTAAAAGCCTCATGCAGAACAGATGAGGTATTTAAATAATATTTCATATCGAAATAATAGCTGTGACGGTCAATCAGAATAAAAAATATTTGAAAAAAAAGAATAAAAAAAATGAGCAGAAGATAATTTCGTCTCATTTTGTTAATTTAATTTGTAATGCAGATAAACTTATTCTTAATGATGATTGCTGTCTTATTATATACTATTGTTTACCATGAATGATTACTGGAAGAATAAAAAAGTTCTGGTTACGGGCGGTGCCGGATTTATCGGATCCCATGTTGTTGATTTGCTTCTCCAAAAAAAAGCTGAAGTGTCGGTAATAACTAAAACCGGAAACATCGAGAAAATCAGTCATCATAAAAAAAGAATAAGAATTTATAAAGCTGATCTGACGGATTATATTCAGGCCAAACGTGCATCAAGAAATCAGGATATTATTCTTAATCTGGCCTCTAAAGTCGCCGGAATCCAATATAACATAGTTCATCCGGCCATAATGTTTGAAGATAACGTCAGAATTGCCCAGAATATGATTAAAGCGGCGTATGAGAACGGAACGGATAGATTCCTTATTGTTTCTTCCGCCTGCATTTATCCGAGAAATACCTCGATCCCGACTCCGGAATCGGAAGGGTTTATCGGTGATCCCGAACCGAGCAACCTGGGGTACGGCTGGGCCAAAAGGACGGCGGAACTTCTGGGCCGTTTTTATAACAGCGAATTCGGAATGAAAGTAGCTATCGCCAGACCTTATAACGCATACGGACCCAGGGATAACTTTAACCCGGAAATTTCGCATGTCATTCCGGGTATAATCAAACGGGTGTTTGACGGGGAAAATCCTTTAGTTGTATGGGGAAGCGGCAAACAGACAAGGTCTTTTTTATATTCCCGGGATTTTGCCAGGGGATTACTTTTGACCGCCGAAAAATATCCCGTGGCCGATCCGGTTAATATCGGTTCGGATGAAGAAATCCCTATCGGTGACCTGGTAAAATTAATTCTTAAACTTACGGGTTCGAAGATCAAAATTAAATTTGATACTTCTAAACCCGATGGACAACCGAGAAGGAGCTGTGATACAAAAAAAGCAACAGCTAAAATCGGTTTTACCGCCGAAACACCGCTTAAAGAGGGACTGAAGGAAACAATTGAATGGTACAGACAACACTTATCATCCTGACACGGAATGAAATCGACGGTGTTAAAAATCTTTTTAAAAAAATACCTTTTAAAAAGGTTGACGAGTATTTTGCCGTTGACTACAAGTCTTCCGACGGAACAGTCGAATATTTCCTTAAAAATAAAATTCCGGTTTTGAAGCAGAAAAATCCGGGACGGGCGGAGGCATTTTATCTGGCTTTCAAAAAAGCCAAGGGAAAATACCTTATATTTTTCAGTCCTGACGGAAATGAAGATCCGGCCGATATTCCAAAGTTAGTCAAACAGCTGATAAAAGGCGCGGATATGGCAATCGCCTCCCGGTTTACGAAAAAATCAAGAAATGAAGAAGATGATAATATCTTAAAATTCAGGGCATGGGCTAACCGCGGATTCACACTGCTTGTAAATGTCATCTGGAAAAGTAAAATCACAGACAGTATTAACGGATACAGGGCGATAAGGAAAACTTCTTTTCGGAAACTTAAACTTGATGCAAAAGGATACGCGGTTGAATTTCAGATGACCATTAGAGCTTTAAAATTAAAGATGAAAATCGTTGAAATTCCAACCCGGGAAGGCAAAAGGGTCGGCGGAAAAAGTGGTTCGGCAGCAATTCCCACGGGAATTAAATTCATTTATTACTTTTTAAGGGAAATCATTAAAGGGAATAATTTTAATTGAAAAATTAAAAAAATTATGATTAAGCTGATCAAATCAACTTTTTTCAAAGAATCTGAAACCAAGAAAAATCTGACAGAGTTTATAAACAGAACCAAGCAGCTGAGTTTTGGGCGGGAATGCGTACTGTTTGAGAAAAATTTTTCAGGATATCAGGAACGGAAACAGTGCGTATTGGTAAATTCCGGCAGTTCCGCCAACCTGGCAATCATCATGGCTCTTATTAATCTGGGGATTCTTAAACGGGGCGATATGGTCGGTTTTTCCGCCCTAACCTGGTCAACTAACGTCATGCCGCTTATTCAGCTTGGTCTGACTGCCGTTCCGGTTGATGTTTCTTTGCAAACTCTGAATGTACACTCTGAAACGGTTCATAAAACTTTAAAAAGATATCCGTTAAAAATGCTGTTTTTGACAAATCTACTGGGATTTTGCTCCGATCCGGATAAAATCGCTGAAATTTGCCGTGACAACAAGATCATTCTTATTGAGGATAACTGTGAAGCTTTGGGGAGCATTTATAAGGGAAAGAAGCTCGGCAATTTCGGATTGGCCTCAACTTTTTCCTTTTATGTCGGGCATCATCTCTCAACTGTTGAGGGAGGAGCCGTTCTGACGGACAATTACAACCTGGCTTCGATGCTGCGGATTGTCAGAGCCCACGGTTGGGACAGGAATTTGTCTTTGGCGAGACAAAACAGCATACGGAACCGCTTTAAAGTCAACTCAACTTTTTATTCCCGTTATACATTTTATGATTTGGGATTCAATTTGAGACCGACCGAGATAGCGGGGTTTTTGGGAAATATCCAACTGAAATATCTTGATGAAATTAACCAAAAGAGAAGGGATAATTTCAAAAGGCTGGCTGAATATCTTTACACTAACCCTAAACTTTATTATCCGGTTAAATACAACCATTTGGATTTTATCTCCAATTTTGCTTTTCCCCTTATTTGTAAATCAAGAGAAATACGCGATAAGCTGGTAGCCAAATGCGAAAAAAAAGTGGAAATAAGACCGATTGTCGGGGGAGACATTACAACCCAACCTTTTTTCCGCAAATACATGGGTAAAATTTCTTTTAATTATTCCCAAAGCCAAGCCCGGCTGATTCATGAGCAGGGTCTCTATTTCGGAAACAATCCGGAATTAACAGGAAAAGAAATAAATACCCTGATAAAAATTTTTTCAAAATAATTATCCCCGAATTAAAATCGGTTTTTCTTGTACCAATTCACTGTTTTTTCCAATCCGGTTATGAAGTCGGTTTTCGCTTTAAAACCGAATTCCATGAACGCTTTTTTCGTGTTTAACATTCTTCTGGGCTGCCCGTCAGGTTTGGATTTATCCCAAATTATACTGCCATGATATTCCATAAGATTACAAATCTCGTAAACTAATTTTTTAATTGTTATTTCAAAGCCGGCCCCCAAATTTACAGGTTCGGATTTATTATATTTTTCACCGGCTAAAATAATTCCTTCCGCAGCATCGTCAACATATAAAAATTCGCGGGTCGGATTGCCGGTTCCCCACACCGTTACACTGGCTGAATGATTCTTTTTTGCAATTGAAATTTTTCTTATTAAAGCCGGAATAACATGGGAAGAAAGCGGGTCAAAATTATCACCGGGACCAAAGAGATTAACCGGTAAAAGAAAAATGGAGTTGAAACCGTATTGCTGGCGATATGCCTGAGATTGTACCAGAAGCATTTTTTTAGCAAGGCCATACGGAGCATTAGTTTCTTCAGGATAACCGTTCCAAAGATCCTTTTCCTTAAAAGGCACCCTGGTAAATTTTGGATATGCACAAATTGTTCCCAACGCGACAAACTTTTTAACACCGGCAATTCTGGCCTCCTCCATCAATTGCGCTCCCATTATTATATTGTCATAAAACATTTCTCCGGCATGATTAAGGTTATAGCCGATACCGCCGACTTTTGCAGCCAAGTGTATGACTATCTCCTGCCCTGAAACCGCTTTTCGGCAATTTTTATTTATCCGCAGGTCGAGTTCTTTTGATGCTGGGGAAAATACCTGGGCGTTAATTTTTTTAAGCTGTTTGACCAGAACGCCGCCGAGAAATCCGTTTCCGCCGGTAACCAGGACTTTTTTATTTTTCCAAAACACCCCGTTCATAAATTTGGTTTAAAAGTAAATTATATAATTATTACTGTGATGAATTTATATAAATTCTGTATGCCAAAAGGTCATGCAAATAATGGAGAGTTAAAAAAACAGGTGAAGAAGTATATCTTTTGGCAACTTTTAAACTCTCATTAAATGATTCTTTACTGAATCTGAAACTTTTAGCTTGCTTTTGAATGGTATAGGAAGCTAATTCCCTTTTTGTTATTACAGGTGATGAATATTTAAATAAACGGATAAAGAAATCATAATCCATGGCAAAATTCAGAGAAACATCAAAAAAGCCAATTTTTTTCATTGCCGATCTCTTCCAAAAAACTGCCGGTTGAGGTATAAAGTTAAGAATATATAAAATATTGCTTTTAAATTTCACCGGAAAGGGAAACCGATACCATAATCCTTTCCATAGTGAAACATAATTTCTGGTTTTTTTCCCATTAGTATCAACATTCCGGCACATACCTATTATCCACTTGGCATTTTTTTCGGAAAAAGCACGGGTAATGTAATCGAATGTACCCGGTAAATAATAATCATCGGAATTAATGTAGGCGACGATGTCACCGGTTGCCATGGTTAATCCCCTATTGATAGCGTCAGACTGGCCTTTATCCGGTCCGGTAAAATAAGTTAACCTGCTTTTGTATTTTTTGAGAATCCGGAGTGTTTGATCAGTTGATCCGCCGTCCATGACGATATACTCCAGCTGAGGATATTTCTGGTCAAGAACGGACTTAATCGTACGCTCAATGAATTTTCCCTGATTTAACGAGGGAGTAATTATACTGATTTTAGGAAGTTTTCCGGGCATTTTTCCGTTTTTTATTCTCTAGAGCCAAATGCGTGATAATTTCGGTAATATCATGCCTGATATCCTCCAAATAGATATACAGTCTGAAAATAAGGAAAAAAATAAGACTGACTGATACATATATCACAAAATCGGCTCCCCTGCCGATCCCCACAACAGTGGCCAATACGCTGGTTAATCCGGGAAACAGAACGATAACAATGGCAAAGCCGAAAACCGCCAGCCAAAAAGCAAATCCCAACAAAGGCAGTATGCCTTCCCGGAAACGGATAACTACCCGGCTGATGGCGAATAATAAAAACAGGCTTAAAAAAATTTGGGTAAATGTGAACGGCATATTACCTTAACAGTCTTAAAAACTGCCTGAAAAAAACATTGGGCGCGTTTGACAGACGCTGACCCTTACCCTGGGAATAGTCGGTATAAATAAGCTTAACCGGCACTTCATCATAGATAAGACCATGTCGGTAAATTTCCCTGAAAAATTCACTGGATACTTCCATTCCGTCCGAACTCAAATTAATTTTTTTGACCGCTTTTCCTGAAAAAGAACGGAAACCGGATTGCGAATCACCGGTTTCTATCCCGTAGAGTAAAAAAGTATAAAAATTGGCCAGCTGATTTATCAGATAACGGAGAATAAATTTTTTCTTTAAGGAATTTTTCCATCTTGTACCGATAACCACGTCTTTACCGTTATCAATTACCGGCCGGAGGATTTTCACTATATCAGCCGGATGGTGCTGTCCGTCCGCATCAATTGTCACCAGGAGATCATACCGGTATTTACCGGCATATGCAAATATTGTTTTCAGGGCGCCACCAAGACCGCGGTTAATAATATGCCTTAAGACTAAAGCGCCTGAATTTTTTGCCACCGCAGCAGTTCTGTCGGATGAACCGTCATCAACAACCAATATATCAATGCGGTCAATACCGGGTATTCTTTTCGGCAGTGATTTTAATACTTTACCGATCATTGTTTCCTCGTTGAATGCCGGAATACCGATCAATAAATCCATATATTTTTCTAATGAAATAATTTCAGGAAACCCATAATCCCCGGGTAAAAAGAATTGTATAACAGGCCAATAAAATGACAAAAAAAGCCAGAATAGTCAATTTTATTTTAGAAGAAGCGATAAGGCCTAAAATCGGAAATATGGGAAAAAGAATAAGCACATAACGGGGCATACTGGAAAGCGTTCCGGTTAAAGACGGAACAATTAGAGCCGGCCAGGAAAAAAGAAGATAAGAAAAACGGATTTTTTTCAGGTGGGCAATAATCAGAAAAACGGCGGCCAGAAAAAAAGAGACAAGCTCCGTAAAAGGAATCCAAAACGTAAGACTGTTTTTGGGAACGGTCTTAAAGATTTTCAGGTAACGCCAGAGAACTTGGGGAAGCAGTACGATAGAACTGCCTGAACGCTCTGCGCCGAATACGGGTTGGGCATGCCAAAAATAAAGAGGATCACCGAAATTAATCTGCAGATAAACCATGTAAACCAAAAGTCCAAGAGGAACTACATAGGTAACCGGAGAACGGGTCACGGACAGCAATAAACTTACTTTTTTATTATTTGACTGCAGATACCATTCCCATAGCAGGGCCGGCAGAAGAAAAACACCCACCAGCCGCGTTGATCCGGCGAGTGCAGCTACTACCGAGGCAGCCAGCCAGTGACGTCGGCGGGCAAAATAAAAGGCGCTTAGCAAAAGTAACAGGAACAGGCTTTCGGTATAAAGGCTGCCAAAGTATAAAGAAAGCGGAAAAAAGAGAAGAAATACAATCATCCATCTGATTTGGCGGACATTAAAATCCATTCTCATGAGCCGGTAAAAAACAAAAAGCGCTGATAAAAAAAACAGGTTGGTAACCATAAGTCCTGAAAAAAGCCGCGGAAGAAAAAAAAGAATTTTATTGACAAGTCCCAAAAGAAGCGGATAAAGTGGGAAAAAAACCTGGGTAAACTGGGCGCTGTATCCATATCGGCTTATTGTCAGATAATGAACTCCGTCAAAATTGGCAAAAGACCAGAGCCAGGCCGGAAGACCCGAAGGAATAAGAAGAGTATCAGCATAAGGAAAACGGGGTTGAAACGGAAGAATAAAAGAACCGGTATATGCGGCAAGGAATAAAAATATCCGCCAAACAATAAAAAAATGAAAGATGAAAAATATCATTATTTAATATTCTTTTATTCCCAGAATTTTTTTATAGACATTGACTGTTGCCCGACTTGTCTTTTCCCAGGTGAATTTTTGGGACTGCAATATGCCTTCGGCTACCAAACGGTCCCTTAATTCCTTATTTTTCAGGAGTTTTTTTATGGCTTTTCCCATTTGGCCGGAATCGTTGGGATCAACAGAAAAAACTGCCCTTCCTGATATTTCAGCCAAGCTCCCCCGGTCAGAAGAAATAACCGGAGTCTGGCAGGCCATCGCTTCAAGAAGCGGCAATCCGAAACCCTCATCAAATGAGGGCAGGATAAACATTTCCGCCAGATTATAAAGGGCAACCAGATCATCCGGCGGAACATCGGCTATTCTTTTTATTTTGCCGTCAAGATTTAAATCCGAGATCAATTTGTTAATTTCCGTGAGATTGCCGCTGTTATTTACAAAACCCCGTCCAACAAGCGCCAATTGGGGTGCCCCGTTTTCCTTCTCAAGAAAGCTTAAAGCTTTAATTAAACCGGGAATATTTTTATTCCAGTTGATATCACCGACATAAAGAATAAACGGAGTATTAAGCTGATACCTGGTAAGAACAGGCATTAGTATCCGGTTGTCGCTAATTTTTCTGAAAACATTTTCAATTCCCAAATAAATGACCCGGATGTCTTTTTGGGGAAACCCGGTAATCGCGGCAATATCTTTTTTGGAAGAATGGGAATCGGTTATAATATGCCGGGAACGGCAAAGGGTGCCTTTCTGAATAAACCACTTAAATAACCCCTTAATGCCGCTTTTGAATTTATCAGGATATTTCAGGGGAATAAGGTCATGAACGGTGACTACCGTATTTTTCTTAGAAATTAATGGCATCGTCAGAAAAAAAGGGTCAAAGTACGGATAATGAATTATGTCAAAATTACCCACGGGAGCGCCGTTTTCTATGGCCGTTACTTCAAGCCCGTCCTCTTTTTTTAAACTTATCAGAAGATTTCTGTAATAGGAGCCGGTTCCCCTAAACGCATGTTCCGAAAGCGGGGGACGGACAAAGGCGACTTTTATCAACGGGTCATATTTCATCAATTTTTAAAAAGTTCCCTGTATTTGATATAAGCTACCGTAAATCTTAATGAAGAAAAAAGAGAAAAGGCAAAACCGGCAAAACCGTCGTAAAAACCTTTATTTAGAAAATAGGTTCTGAAAAACCAGGTGAGGGGTTTTACCAGGATATAATCAGCAAAAACAACAGGAGTAAGCTTAATGTTTTCTTTTTTTAAATCAATAGCCATAATTGACGTATAACGATTAAAGTGATCAAGGTAATGGGAAAAATCAGGATAAGGATAATGAAGTATTGGATTTATTAAATTCCCGACCGGACCTTTTACCTGAGCCTGTTCATGAACGCTTTTTCCCGGTAGCCGGCCAAAACCCTTCCGGTATAGCCTTAAAGTGTAATCCGGATATTGGCCTCCTTTTTCCAAAAACCTGCCTAAAATAAAATTTTTCCTGGGAATCCAATAACCATTTGCAGGTTGGCGGTTATGGGTCAAGGGTAAAGCAATAATCTGGAGAATCTCTTTTTTTAACCCCGGACTTACTACTTCATCGGCATCCAATTGCAGAATCCAGCGGCCGCGGCAGGAGTCGATGGCAAGATTTTTATTGATATGGAAATTGACCGGATTCTTACGGATAAAAATCCTGGCGTTATAACTTTTAAGAATTGCGACTGAGTTATCAGTTGAAGAACCGTCAACCGCCACAATTTCATCAGCCAGACCGGCACAGCTGTCAAGGCAGCGCTTGATGTTCTGTTCTTCGTTATAAACGGCTATGGCGATAGACAGTCTAACCATAGATTTTTTTGTATATCAGGAATCCGGGTAATAATATTATAGCCGATAGGGTGATGGTATCCGATATCAGGCGCATAGGTGTTTTTTCAAAGCGGGCTGAAATAATATTTTTTCCTTTGGCAACGGGAAATTCCAGCAGACCGCGGTTTTGGTAATCAATATCAACCGGTTTACCGTTTATAAATACCTGCCAACCGGGATAATAAAGAGTGTTGAGGGTTAAAACTCCTTCACTTTCTGTTTCCAGCTCCAGATCTTTTTTTACCGATGTGGAACTGATAATCCTGATACCGGCCGGAGCGGAAAATTCGGCCGGCGACGCGTTTTCCCTGATTATACCCGCGTGAGCCCAAATGGGCGTATACTCATCAAATGAATTGGTGGTTTTTTCCAATTTCAGGTAAAAGTCAACCGGCCAATCAAGGACCTGGTTTATTTTCAGGTGGTTCCGGTTGGCATAAATTGAAAGACTAATAAGAAAAAATCCAGCAAACGCCGTCCACAAGCGGCGCTTAAGTATTTTTAGGTTATAAATAAACCAACCCGAAATAATGGCAGCGGCAAAAACCGTCACGTGAAGAATCCGCCATTTAAAATCAATTAAGACAAAGCGGGTAATAAACTGCCAAATCGGAGCTGAAGATTTCAGCATTAAAAATACAGACAGGATAAATATCAGAATATATATGAAGCCGTAATTTATATTCCGCATTGATTTTCTTGTCAGTAAATAAATAAATAGAAGTAATCCAAGTAGAAATGACAACCATTGGGCAAAACCCAGCTGAAGCGACATAGCGCCCTCATACGCGTCAACAACACCATACCCCCAGGGTGAATAAAAAAGGCGCGATATGGGGATAAAAGACTGCGAAGAAAACGCGTTTTTCATTACCGAATTAAAAACAGTAAAATTTCTTTCTAATAAGGAGGGAAAAAGATAAAAAGCTGACAGGGAAACAGCCATTAAGAATCCCAGTACATTAACTGAAATAATTTTTTTCCTGTTGGAGGAGAATACGAACCAGTAAAGGATATAAACCGACAGGATTAAAACATACAGGAAAAATAGCATGGCATGGGTCAAAAGAAGGGCCGATAGAGAGGCCGCATAGAGGAAAAGCCAAAAATAATTTAATTTCCCTTTTGAACGCACAACGTCAAATGACCAGAAAATAAGCGGCGGAAAAATAAAGGCGGTAGCATCACCTATTGAACTCCTGACAAAGATATTGGAGAACCGGTAAGGGGCAAACAAATACAGGAAAGCTCCTATAAATGCGGGTAAAACACCAAAAAGTTTTTTCTGATAAAAGTACATAAGAATTCCCGAAAGTATAAAACCCGTTAAATAAGTCATTTTTATGGATATGAATACTGATAATCCGAAAAACATGAAGGGAGCGGATATCAGCCAGGGCATATGGTAGGAAAAAATAAAAAGCGGGTAGCCGAAACCGTGATTAAGGTCATTGACCCACCGGGGAGGTATTTGGCCTTGCCGCAACAATTGATCATAATGATAGAGTCTGACAACCTGATGCGGTCCGTCATGGCTGGTGTAGAAATCCGGCCGAAAAAGATCTTTCAGAGTAAATACCGAAGCGAGGATAATAAATAAAATTACCAGCCAGTCAATCCTTTTCATTTTCCTTTTTATGCCCTATTAAATCTGAATATCTTAATGTTTAATTTCATTCTGTGCAGAAGATATAAAAAAAGAGTTCTAATTATCATCAGTCCGTAAACCACCGACCTGGTGAAATTAATTGACGAAGCTTCAGGAAAATAGCGGACCGGTACCGGTATTTCGCCTATCGTAAATCCGGCCGCATGGGCGCAAATAAGAATTTCCTGATCAAAAACGAAATCATCGGAAAAACTGTCCAAAGGTAAAGTTTTCAGTACACTTCTTTTAAACGCCCTGAAGCCGGTATGATATTCGGACAAATTCAACCCGAGTACCAGATTTTCCAATAGTGTCAGCAAACGGTTGCTTATATATTTGTAATAGGGCATTCCTCCGGATAAAGCTTCCCGGCGGCTTCTGATCCTGCTGCCAAGCATTATATCAAACCGAGAAGCGGCAACAGGAGCAACAAGTTCATCCGTGAGAGTGGCATCATACTGGTAGTCCGGATGTATCATGACCACAATTTCGGCTCCCCTTTGCAGTGCCTTTTTATAACAGGTTTTTTGGTTGCCCCCATATCCCAGATTTTTTTTGTGAAGGAATGTCGGCAGATTTAACTTACCTGCAATCCTGACGGTTTCGTCCGAGCTGTCATCATCGACTACCAGAATTTCCGTAACATTTTTATTGGGAATATCCCGGTAAGTTTTCTCCAGGGTCTTTGCGGCATTGTAAGCCGGCATGACCACTATGACTTTTTTTTTAGGGTTTCCCTTAATTTTTATATTCTTGGACATACTGATCTTCCGGCAGTTCAGGTGCTCTTAAAACAACCTTCTTTTCCTCAAGATATTCCCTGTCAATATTGACCGATTCGATATTGAAATTCCGGCTTCCTTCAAGAATGTTCCAGGCGGCATAAAGACCCATTTCAATGGAATGGTCCATATTGTTATAACGGAAAATCCCGTTTCTTCCGGCAATCTGAAGATTGGAAAACCTGCCAAGATATGATTTTATTACCTCCAGGTCTTTGCGGTAGCCGATGTGGTAAACAGGATATTCTTTGGGAACACGGTGGATATGCCAGCCGATAATATTTTCCTTTTTGATTAATTTAAAACTACTGATGAATTTTTCAGAAACGAGGTCGGCCAGGCGCTTATCCGGCATATTCCATACTTTATCACCGTAATTGCAGACAATTTCGAAAACTATGGCTGTTTTTCCTTTAGGCGTGAGTTTATTACTCCAGTTATCCATTTCCATGAACCGGACAAAAGGAATATCTAAAGCATGAACATAAACCCAGGTGTCCGGCGTAACACGGGTTTTATTTATAAACAGAACAACCTGGACTTCATCGCGGTATTTAAGACGGTTATTGAATTTAGCTACAGCTCCGGGAACGGGCGGCATCAAGCCGTTTATTAGGTCCGAAACAGCAATAGTTGAAACAAATTCTTCGCCTTTGATTTCCCATAATTTTTTACCTGATTTGACGGTAACCGAACTAATTTTTCCGGCCCGGTGATTAATTTTGATGATTTCGCTGTTTAAATAGAGAGTGCCTTTTGCCTCTTTGACTCCTTGTGCCAATTTTTGGGCCAGGCGGCCTATACCCTTTTGTGGATATGAAAATTCATCCACGAATGATACGACCTTCTCTTTTGAAAAAAGAGCATTTTTAATAACGGTTGAAATATTGAAACCCCTTGATCTCTGTCCGAGCCAGTCGGCGGAAATTTCCCGGCAGGATCTTCCCCAAAGTTTTTCGGTATATCTTTTGAAAAACATTTCATACAGCGTCCGGCCGAATTGGCTGATATAGCCTTCTTCAATTGTGACCGGTTCAGCCTTATGAAAGAAAGACAAACTCCTGACCATAAGATAATCAACAACGGCCCAGAAAGTTTTAACCAGACCCATGCCTTTTATGGTACTTTTTATTTGGATCGGATAATGGAAGAATTTATTATCGAAATAAATCCTGGTTAACCTGGGGACTTTGGTGATTTCGCTCTTCATCAGCTGAAGCATCCAATTGTTAACCATGTCATTTTTGGTATACCAGCGGTGGGGACCGGTATCAAACGAAAAACCGTTTACTTTTATTGTTCTTGCCAATCCCCCGACATCCTCCCATTTCTCAATAACAGTAACTTTTTTGCCAGCTTTGGCCAGTTCATAAGCACAGGATAAACCGGCCAAACCGGCACCCATAACTACTATGCTTTTATTTTTATCCATTTCGATTATCTGTCAGCGCGGAAATATAAAACGGTGTTTTCCAAACCCCGGGAAAGGGTAACCGCGGGTTGCCAATTAATGGCTTTTTTGGCTAAATTCACGTTAAGACAACTTCTTCGCTGCTCTCCTTTTTTAGCCGGACCGAACCGGGGAGAAATATCAGTTCTGACATGATTTTTTATTCCGGAAAAAACAGCCAGAACATCAGTTTCAATACCGGTCCCGATATTGACCGGACCTGAATATTTTGCACTTATTGCCCGGACATTGGCGTTAACCACATCTTTGACAAAAATATAATCCCTGGTCTGCCTGCCGTCACCGTTAATTACGGGAGGCAGGCCGGTCAGAAGACTGTTTGAGAATATGGCGACTACTCCGGCTTCACCGTGAGGATTTTGCCTGGGACCGTAGACATTGGAATATCTAAGAGCTACATAATCAATTTTGTAATTTCTCATATATACGCTTAAATAAAATTCTCCGGCAAGTTTTGTTATTCCATAGGGAGACAACGGCAATTTGGGATCGTAACTTTCAGGCGTGGGAATCCGGTCAGCCTCACCGTAAACAACACCTCCGGAAGAAGCAAACAGCACTTTTTTCAAGCCATAGAGGCGGCCGGCTTCCAGTAAATTCAAGAGACCTAAAATGTTCACCTGTGCATCTTCTCCGGGATTCTCAACGGAATTCCTGACGCTAATTTGAGCGGCATGGTGACTGATAATATCGGGACGTATTTTTTTAATAATTGAAGCGATTTCCCTTTTATCCCTGATATCGACTTTAAAAAAATGTGCTTTTTTGTTTATAAACTCTTTTTTTCCCGTTGAAAGATCATCAATTACGGCCACTTGGTGTCCAAGGCATATAAACTCATCAACAATATGGGAACCGATAAAACCGGCTCCTCCGGTTACCAATATGTTCATATCCGGTATTTTAGCATGCTTTATTCTAAATCCGTTTAACAATTCTGAAGGCGATAGTGCCGTCAGGAAAAAATATTTCTCTGGTTATACCCGGAGCATTATCAGGAATTTCTTCCGGCGTTCCGATAAGCAAGGCATTTTTCATTTGGCTATCCTGTTCCCAATTAATATTGCGGAATTCATACTTGTCATATTGCCTTTCTGCTCTTTTAATCGCATAACCCCGCCATAATGATTGATACCAAGCGGGATCAGTCCGGTTATAGAAAAGGAAATAAATATAAGGCTGATCATACCGGTAAGTAACTATAATTTTGTCAACGGACCCATAGTGTTTTTCGGATTCATAAACCGCTTCTTTATATCCGTATTGCCAGGACGAGGCATATTCCACCGGGGTATGGACATAGTACTGATGGAGATAATAAAGGAAATTAATAATTAAAAGAAGGCAGAAAACATATTTGAAATAGGATTTTTTACTGACCCGAATCAAACCCAGGGCGGCAATGATCTGATAGACGGGAAGGTAAAAAATTGCCCTAACCGCGTGCGGGGTTCCGGTAGTCAATGATGAAGCAAGAGGGGCGGCAAAAAATAATAGGAGAATTAAGCGGAATGCCTTTTTTTTAAAATTAAGAGCAAGAAAAACAATTCCGAGAAGAATTAACGGCAGGTCTGTGACATAAAGCATGCCCATGCCGGCAGCATGGTGGCGGCCGGGAGGATCACCGGTCAGAAAAAGAAAATCAAAATTAAAATGATCCAGGTAGCCTGCAAGAATTTCCCTGCCGAAAACAAGTCTCCGGTTATGAAGTATTTTTCCGAAAGGCTCCCCTCTCAGGCGGTCAAATTCCATGGCGGCAATGGAAGCGCCTAATTTTTCATCAGGATTAACAACACTGACTGAGGAAAAACGGGCTCCGGTTGACCGGTTTATCTCTTTTATTACCGGGAATGCTGTGACAAACAGCAGTACAACAAAGGTCAAAAACCACGGTAATTTGCCTGTGACTCTCTTAAAATAAAGGAGAACCAGACCCAAAACTACTATCGGAATTATTAATCTGGGACTGTGGTAAGAATAAATTGACAAGGCAAATACAAGTGCGGAAAACGGATAAAAAATACCGCTTTTAAGGCTTTTGAGAAAAAGAGTAATGGCCAAAATATATAAGGATAAGGCGAGATTGGCTTCAAAAGCGATCCTGGAGAACTGGATATGCCACGGGGAAATTGACAGGAAAAAGGCGGTCAGCAAAGCTAATTTAATATTTTGGGGATTCATCAGTCTGACCAGATAAAAACAGGAAATTACGGCAAGAAATCCGAATACCGCCGAAGGCAGGCGGACCGAAAGTTCATTCAGTCCGAAAACCGCAACCGCGGGCAAGGCCAGATAAGTATATAAAGGAGGTTTGTAATCATTGAATGAGCGGATGGACATGGGAAGAAAATTACCATATTCATCCCGGCCGGTTTTTAAAATGGAATAGGCATTATAGCCTAAAGATGCTTCATCCCAATCCAAAGACGGAGGATTATCACCCAGTTTCCAAACGCGGAGAACAAACGCTAAGACCAATGTCAGTAAAAGTAAAATTTTGGCAGTTTTAGTCATGTTTTTTCCCAAATATAGAAAACCGGCTCCCGGCTACTTGAGTTTATTGTCGCCAGGAACCGGAAACCGACCGGCGGCTTATTTTCCGATCCGACATACAGAATCCGGCCGGAAGCGTTATACAGATTTGAAGTATCGAAACTTATTTTTCCCAAAGCCTCAACCTCATAGAAGCCAAACCAATCCCGGGAGACTTTTTTTTCTTTTTGAAACTCGGAAGGTAAATACGGCTTATAAAAAGCGAAAAAAATATAGGGCCGGCCCAGCGTTGAAGTAATAAATATCCTGTCATAGCGGGACTTAATATTTAAAACATAATTTACCATTTGTTTATAGCCGTACTGCCACTGCCCGGCCCAATCGGAAGGAAAGTGGATATGATAAAGATGGATATAATAGTAAAAATTAAACACAAATATAATGCCGGAAATAAAGATTGCCGCAATATAATTTTTCCGGGAAAAAATATCTTTCAACCAAAGGGCTGACCGGTAAAGCCCGAAAGCCGTAATAATCTGATATGAGGGCAGTATGGAAACAATTCTAAGAGCGTGGGGTGTTTCTCGGGCAGCACCGGCCGGAATAACGCTTATTGCCATCCAGGCAAAAATAAGAGGAATAATTGATCTTTTATAAAGTATCAGGAAAAATAATCCGGCAACGGCAAAGGGAAGTTCCCAGAAGTAAAGCTGTCCCATTCCCTGGACTGATAATCTGGGATTGCCGTCACCGTGGGTAAAAAGAAACCGGCCGGAAAAATTATCGCTTAAGTGTTTAAGATAATCCGCCAGGAACAATAACCGGCGGTTATGGATAAGCCGGGCAATGGCCGTATTACCGTCATTTGAAATTCTGGCATTGGCAATTTCAACAGGGACAATACTGTTGAATATGGAAACTTCCTGGAACCGGAGCCTGCTTTCCCGGCTTCGTAAAAATCCGGTCGACGGCAAAATAAAAAATCCCGCCAAAATAAAACCGGCAATGTACCAAACAAGATTTTGCCTTATAAATTTAAAATGGATAAAAATCAAAGAAATAAGAAAAACCGGGGCGATAATTCTGTTGGCGTTGAATGTATAAAAAGAAAGGACAAAAAAGATAACTGACAGAATAAAAAAAGAGGCTTTTTTTTTGGCTTTAAGAAAAAAGAAAACCGCAGCCAGATTGAAAAAAGCCGCCAAATTAGCTTCAAAAGCAGCCCTTGATAAATGTATCGACCAGGGAGAAACAGCTAATAAAAATGAAGCCAATAAAGAAACTTTTACTGAAGTTAAAAGTTTTTTGGTTAAAAAATAAGTTAATATAACCATCAGGATTCCACCCATTGCTGAAGGGAACCGGACGGCAAATTCATTCGGACCAAAGACCGCCATTGAAAAAACAGTTGAATATATGTAACCGGGCGGCTTGTAATCGCCAAAAGCGATAAACCGATCAAGAGGTAACTTTTCGCCGTGTTCGTCAGCTCCCGATAATAGAATTGAATAAGCATTATAACCCAGGGATGCTTCATCCCAATAAAGTGAAGGCGGATTAAGATCCAGGTGCCAAATCCTTAAAAAAATGGCGATTATAATAATAAGAATTAAAAGAAATTTCTTCATTTCAGCTGCAGGATAGTGATACTCCCGTTGGTAAAGACAGTTCGGTACATATTATCGGTTAAGCCGGTTGAGGGGTCAAATAACACAAACGGGTGCCCGCCGTTTTTCAGGTAAATATATTCAATATTGTTTTTATCAAGAAAACTCCGGTCAGTCATTCCGGTATCGAAAAAATTTCTGATCAATGCCAATTTTTTCTCCGGACTTATTCCCGTTTGAAGAGCATAGCCGGAATCGGCAAGGTAAAATTTTTTCCCGCTTAAAGCCGGAAGATATATGGCTGAACCGGGAAATTGATCAGGATCAATTAGTATAATTTTTTGGCGGCCGGCTTTCTCTTTCAGAAATTGGGCTCCTTCTAAATCTTCTCTTCCAATAATATCCCCCTCTTCCCTGATCTTACCGGAAAAATTTTTAATGTTGACCGGCAGTGAGCTGATAATAAGGAATAAAATCAGAATATAAGCCATTAACCCTAATTTTTTTGCAGTTAAAAAATCCCTCAAATCCTCCAAAAAAAGTGCCGAAGCGACAGATAAAAGGACCAGAGAATACGGAGTAAACTGAATGATGTTGTAAGGTGAATTTGACAGATTAAATAACAGTGGTACCGAAATAGAAAGCACGACGGCAGTGAGGATAAACAGGGCAGTGATTTTAAGCCGGACCGCTTTTTTTGAAAGAATTATACTCATGAGAAATAGAAACCCCAATAACCGCATACCGAAATTTCCCAATATATAAATAAAAAGTTCAAACAATTTTATTTTTAATAAACCGGCAAGGTTATTAACCGAAATATAGTAATTTTCAATATCGGAAAAAACCGGCTGATTGAGCTTATCGGTGCCGGTCATCATTTCCCTTAATAACCAGCCGGGAATAAATACCGGGGAAATGCTTGATTTACCGGCTATCAGATAAAAAACAGGCAGGAAAAGTAAGATGGATAATATTGACAGGTACAGCAGGCGTTTTTCCCGGAAAAAAATAAATGATACCGTAGCGGTAAAAAGCAATGAACCAAGAAGGATAACTGAACCGAATGATTTAATACCGAAGGAACCGGCGATAAAAAGGGAGATAATCAGAGGCCAAATGTAACCCGGTTTTTTCTGTCTTAGAAAAAAAGACAATGAATAAGCAGCATATAAAAATACGGCAAACCCAAGAACAGTGTAAGGATTAAATATCTGATCAAACGGCTGATCGGCAAAAAAAAGATTTGCCCGCCAATCAGTTATATTGGAAAAAAACAGAGGCGCCAGATAAGCCAGATTACCGGAAAAATAACCCAGGAATACGGCAACAGCACGGAAAAGAACTTTTTTGGTAAATATGGCTGCCGCAGAATACAAAGATAAACCGTATAAGAAAGACACAAAAACCGGACCGAACCGGAAATACAGATCAAAGACGGAAATTGCTGTTATTTTATTGGCCAAAGCGAGAAAATACAGGTAAAAATAATGATGGTTTTTAACAACTTCCCCGGAAATAGCCGGATGATCGGGCGGGACCTTAATTTTAAGTTCATTGATTATGGAAATATTCCACAGGTTATCATGAACCGAATGAAAACGGATTCCCGCATCTGTCTTTACTCCCCCTGAAAAAAGAGTATATGACTGGATTAAAGAGCTTACCATAATCAATAACAGTACTGCTCCGGTTGAATTTAATATCCGCACAACATTCAAAACGTCTTTTTTTTGAGATTTTTTCCGGAAAATCAGATAAGAAAAAGCAAAAATAAAAGGATATAAATAAATAATAAAATCAGGGAACCTGATAATCTTGGCAGGCATCAGAAGTGAAATCAATAAAATCAAACCGGTGCAGCCTGCCAGTCCGGTACCGATTAAAATATTATCCGTTTTTATTTTTCCCAGGTGGAGAAAACAAATGCCGGGGATAAAGACATAAAAGAGGAGGAAAAACAAAAAAATAATCAGAGGGGCTAGCATTATTCTGTTTTATGGATAATAAAAATTATCCGGCCGTCATCCGGAGCATTGATTGTTTCATCCGAAGCGGCTTCTTCAGGTCTTCCGATATAAAGCGACTTTTTTGGAATTGTTCCCTCTGATAGTCGTTTTTCATCAAGATCAAGAGAACCGAAATAATATTTGCCGAGTTTAATAAAATGCCGGTTGTCGGCCATAACAACGGGATTATTTACCGCCTGCCGGTATTTAAGGGGGTCAAAGTTGTTATAGACAGCATAAGCCAAAGTCGAACCGGTATAAAAGTCGGAAATAAATATTTGCTGGTATTTATTTTCCCTTGCTTTGGCATAATCGATAGCGGCTTTATTTTCCCACCCCCACCAAGTAGCCGCATATACGGGATATTCCAAATAATAACGGATTAAAACGGCGCCGATCGAGGTTACAGTTACCATTGTCAGGGTAAGGATGAATATTTTCCGGGAAGGCCGGTTTTTTATAAATGAAGTCATTTGATCAATTCCGGCGGCAACAAAAATAAACGGCACCGGGAGCATGCTCAAGCTTCTGACGGCAAAAGACCGGCCGACAACGGAGGCAGGAACCGGAGCCAACAGGAGCCAGCCTGACAGGAAATAAAACAGGTTCTTATGACGAGCGTAAACCGTAACAAGCCCCAATATAAAAAAGGGCATTTCAAAAAGGTAAAACATGCCCATATTTCCCAGGAAATACCTCAGGGAATTATCCCCGTATATATACCAGAAGTTAAGGGAGAAATGTTCAAGATAATTGTTTTTTACGAACCTCAGCCAAACCGTTGCCTTATTATGGAAAAAAGGCCGGACGGAATGCGGCAGATTGGAAGCCTTCCGTTCATTATTTACCGTCTGAATTATTGCCTGACTGACCGTTTCATTTAATTTGTTGAAACGGGATAAACCCTGCCCGAAGAAAGTCAGCTTTATAAGGGGCAGCGACAGGATAAAGATAAGAATTAGGAAAAGGGCAACATTTTTGTAATTTATTTTTTTCCCGGTAACAGGCAGGCGGAATCCAATAAAGATTATAAACGGAATAAATAAAGGCAACAGCATCCGTGGAGTAAAATAACTGTATAAAGCAGAGACAAAAAATAAGCCGCTCAATAGTAGCGATTTGGGGGAAAAGTTGTCTTTAAAAAAGAAATATAAAGCAATCAGGAAAAAAAGCAGGGCAAGAGTTGCCTCGAAATATCCCCGAGATAAATGAATATGCCAAGGCGAAACGGTAAACAGAAATGAGGAGACAAGTGAAATTTTTGCCGGAAGAAATTTAAAAACTAATAAATAAAAAACATAAACAGTTAAAAGTGAAGCCAAAGACACTGGAATTCTGATTGATGCCGGAGTCATCCCGAAAAGTTTAAATACCGGAACCAAAAGATAGACTGGAACCGGCGCTTTGTAATCATTAAATGAACGGAATTGGAGCGGGAAAGGGGTACCGTATTCGTCTGTTCCGGTTTTCAAAATATTATAAGCATTCCAGGCAAAAGCCTGCTCATCACCGTAAAGGGTTTTGGGGAAATCGCTAATTTTGAAGAGACGCAGGAACAGCGCCAGTAAAAGGATAAGAATCAGATAACTCCTTCGTTTAAACATTTTTTTAATTCCTGAAGATATTAACGGCAGGCAGTCCGCTTTGGTATTTTATAACTTCAGCTGACCCGACTTCTTCCCCCATCCGGTCTTTATGGACAAGATAAAGAGTATTATCCATCAGACTATTTTTTGTTTCCCGCCAGTCCATTTCATTTATAAAAAGATATTTATTGAATCCGAGGACATGTTCAAATCCGAACTGATCGGCCGCATAACTTCTGACAGCTTCTTTTTGAAACCTGGCCGGGTCATATTTGTTGTAAAATAGGAAATATATATATGGCATTCCGACATCCGATACTATTATATTGTCATAATCAGCAGCCTGTTTTTGGACAAATCCGGTTGCCTGTTTCCAGCCGTAATTCCATATATGGCTGTAGTTTTCGGGTATGCTGATAAAATAAATTTTCATAAAATACGTGAATGCCGAGAAATATACAACTGTAAGAAATAGCGCCGCCAAAATCCGGGAATGTATTTTCCTGCTAAAATAATAAAATCCCAGTGAGAAATACACGGACAGAGGTATTACAGCATTAAAAGTCCGGTTTGAAGAGGGGACCATAAATGTCAGGGCTGCCGGAAAAATTGATATTATGAGCCAAATTACAAAAAACTTACCAAATGAAGACCGTAATTTTAAACTGATAAACAGGCCCGCCGGAATAAAAATGCCGTCAAAAAGATATAAAATACCCATTCCCGGTGTTTCAAACGGCTGGGATTTATCCCCTTCCAGGAAAAGGAATTTTCCATGGAAATGGGTAAAGAAATTGGAAAGGATTTTTTTACCGAATTGATAGGGGCGGTTATGAAAAAAGCGCGTTATAAGAGGATCGGCTGAAATACCGTCCTGAGTTGTCAGTTCCCACAATCTTAAATCTGTTCCCCGGTCATAAAAAACACTGACTGTTTTGGCCCGGCCGAAAACTACGTCCGGATTTTTAATAAAACCCAGTATAAGCGGAGTTATCATCAGCAAAACTATCAGGAAAGATTTTAGCCAGATTTTTTTCCGGAAGAATTCCCGGTAATTATAAATTATGAGAATTAAAAAAAGCAGCGGTGAAATCAGTCTCATTCCGTAGTAAGCATAAAAAGTCACGGTTAAAAAAAGGGACCCCCAGTAGAAATTACGGCGGTCAGTTTTTCCTTTAAGAAAAAAATAAACTCCGAGCTGGAGAAAATAAAGGGCAACCATTACCAGCATGGAGGCACGGCTCTGGAGCAGATGCCAGGGAGAAAGAGCCAGGAAAAAAGCACTTAAAAGAGCGGCTTTTCCCCTGAAAGAAGCGGACAAAAAGATTAAATTCACCAACCGGTATATCAGGAAAACAGAACCTACCCCAAGGATTGCTGAGGGCAGCCGGACTGAAAATTCGTTTAAGCCGAATAAGTAAATCGGAGGGATCATCAAATATGCCGGCAGGGGCGGTTTCCAGTCGCCGAAAGATCTCAATGAAACGGGCAGAAAAATTCCGTGTTCGTCCCGGAAGGTCTTTAGAATTGAGTAAGCATTATAACCCAGATTTGCCTCATCCGAATATAATGACGGAGGAATTGAATCCAATTTCCAAAGCCGAAGACATGTGGCCAGTGATAATATCAGGATCAGAAAAAAAACCGCCTTATTTATTTTAAACATCGTCATTCCAGGGGAAAATGAATAAAGTAATAATGCAAAAACTGGGCTGTTTCATAAATAAGAAATAAAATCAAAAACCCTGTAAATAACCGGTTTAACAAATTATTCCGGTGCCATAATTCATAAAAACCCCGGCCGGTAACGGCCGACAGCATGGGAAAAGCCATGAAAATTTCCTTGGATTCAGGGTATGACGGTGACATGACCGTTAAAATGAATATGACTGCCGTGACGCTTATGATGTTTGTAGTTTTTGACCGGATAAGGGTAAAAAGCCCGATCAAAAAAAAAGGCAACAGGGCAATATACAATATACCGTTTTCCCTGACGCCACCCCAGTAGTATGTCACGTTGTTGAAAAAGAGAAGGTTAAAAGAAGTCAGATTGAAAATATTTTCCATCAATTTATACACAGAATTTTGGGGATAGGAGTGATAAAACCAAAAACCCCTGAAGGTCAAAAAAGATATGTAAAACCACAGAAAAAAAAGCCCGATCCGGACAGATATTTTTCTGATATAGGAAAAACATATCAGGAATAGCAAAAACAGAAATACCTGGAAATTTACGGGAGAGGCGATCCGGCCTAAAGCCACTGTTTGCGGTAAAAGGCTGAAAATAAATGAACTGATAAGGGCAATTTTTTTTCTTTTAAAATAATTAGCCAGATAAAAATATAAAACAACGGGGACAAATGCGGTAAGAGAAGAATTAAACCGGGCGGAGGAGTTAAAAAATCTGATAATGATATTAAATATGCTTATTAAAGTTAAAAGCAGAAAGACGGACATAAAATTATCAGTTTCGGGCCATCTGCAGAGCAACTGAACCGTCGGGGTTATAAATGTTTACAAAAATATCGGCTCCGGCCGGAAAATCACCGGGTGTACCGACCAACAGCAGGTTTCCCTGACCCTTTAACAGTTTATAATCAAAATTACGAAACTGATATTTATCAAAAGAGTTCCTCTCATCAGCATAACCTCCCGAAACTGTCCCGCCGTTTACCAGATACCGGTCGGGAGGAAACCGGCTGTAAAACAGCCAAAAAACATGCGGCATCTCAAGAGACAGAGACACCAGAACCCGGTCATAATTGATTTTTATTTTTTCAGTAATATTTACCGCCTGTTTCCGGCCGTATTTCCAGTTTGCGGCAACATCAAAATCGGTATGGATGAAATACTGATGCAGATAATAGCCGTGATTTATTATAAACAGAAAAGTAATTATGGTGACCGGCAGAAAGAGAACCCAAAAGTTTTCTTTTGCCAAATTATAGAGATAAATCAGACCGGCTGCCCCCAACAGCTGATAGACCGGAAGCAACAGAAGTGTTCTGACGGAGTGAGGAGCTTCCCTGGTGACGGCATTGGGCAAAGGAGCAATTAAAAGCCAAAAAAGCAGAAAAAGGCTGTAACGGTTTAAACCTTTAAACAGTAAAAAGATTATCCCGGCGGCAAGATACGGCAACTCCCACATATGAAATAAGCCAAAACCGGGCGCATGATGGAGCGGTGCATCTCCTTTGATAAACAGATATTCAAACCGGTAATTGGATAGATAATTATTAAAAGCTTTTTTAAGCGTGTCATAATCAAACCAGACTAACCGGCGGTTGTGAAAAATTTTACCGCTAAATTCATATCCCTTGAATATATCGTTCAATCTCTGTTCAAGAAAAATCTTATCCAGGTCTTTTTCATCCAGATAACGGGCAGCCGGACGGAAAATATTGGTTGCCGTAAATCTGATTTGGGCGTTTTGGGAAAATAAGACCGGCAGAACAGCCAGAAGGAAAACTCCAAAAATTACCATAAAATAAATTACCGGCTTTTTGCCGGGCAAGGATTTATTAAAAATCACAAAAAGGAAGATTAATAAAAGAGGCGCGACAACTCGTGCAGAATGATAAGAAAATAAATCAAGCCCGAAAAGACCTGCCGAATATATGAAATAACGGGGGTTTTTGAGCCCTTTAAGGAACAAAAAGACCGCTGAAACAGTTATTAAAGCTGCCACATTAACTTCAAAGGCAGCCCTTGAAAACTGAATATGCCAGGGAGAAACAGCCAATAAAAAAGAAGCCAGCAGAGCGGCTTTATTTTTGTAATTTTTCAATAAAAAAATATTTTGAAATAAAATACCGGCAAAAAAATAAAGAAGAAAAACCATACCGATACCGGACAAAGCAGAGGGTAATCTGACGGCAAAACCGGTTAATCCGAAAACGGAAACCGGAATAACGGTAAGATATTCATAAATAGGAGGCTTGTAATCATCCAGTGAACGGAAAGTGACAGGAAGTAAATCCCCAAACTGATCACGGCCGGTTTTTATTAGGGAATAAGCATCATATCCGATGGCTACTTCATCCCACTCAAGGGAAATGGGCGTTGAACCCAGCCGGTATAATCTTAAAACAGCAGCCAGGATTGTCACGGCGCCCAAAAGCACCAATGTCTTTTTCATTTAGTTATTGTACCATACCGGGAGCCTATAATATTTAAAAACCGGATTCACTGCTTTAATCTGTTTTTTTTAGAATTATTAAATGAGAAAAAATCCCTGATCAATCCCACAAACTTTTGATTCTCCTTTTCCGTGCCGATCGTAACCCGGAACCAGCCGTCACTGCCGTATTGAGTTTTTTCACCGCGCAGAATTATTCCCCTTTTAGTGGCAAATTCAATAATATCGGCGCCTTTATATCCGGCCGGCCCGGCGTCAAAAAGAATGAAATTAGCCCGGGAAGGAAAACTGATTAATCCGGGAATATTTTCCAGCATTTTTATTATGAAAGCAACCTGTCGGTTATTGTATTTGACCTTTTTTTCCAGATCACGGTTATCCTCTAAAGCAGTAAGGGCAGTCCACATTGAAATAGTTCCCACATTCCAGGGAATGAGAGTCGCGGCAATTTTTCCGGCAATTCCTTCATCGGCCAGAAGGTAGCCGAAGCGGAGACCGGCTAATCCGTATGCTTTGGATAAAGTTCTGGTGATAATCACGTTTTGGAATTTTTTAATCAGATTAACCTGCGATTTTCCCAAACCGGAATACTCTATATAAGCTTCGTCTATCACAAACGGAATACCGGTACCGGCGATTTTTACAAAATCCCTGTTATCCATAAAATTTCCGGAAGGGTTATTCGGATTGGCAATGGTGATGATCTTAGTTTTTGAAGACACCAACTTTAAAAGGGCATCGGTATTGTATAAAAGTTGATTGTCACGGTAGATCATGGGTACGGAAACTATTTTTCCTCCAAGCAATTCACATCTTAATTTGTAGATACCAAAGCACGGAATCTCTTGAATCACCTGATCACCCCTGGTAACAAAAGACCTGAAAATCATATCAAATATTTCGCTCGATCCGTTACCGAGAACAACATTTTCAGGGCCTTTCAGTCCGTTTATTGCGGCAATTTTTGACCTGACGGAAAGGCCCTGGTCAGGATACCGGTTGGCCAAAGCGGAATATTTTAATATGGTTTTTATTATTTTCCGGGACGGAGGGACCGGGTTTTCATTGGACATCATCCGGTGAAGACCGGGCTTTTGCCAGGCCAGTTCGATATGGTCCGAAACATACATTTTCAGCGGTTTAATCCAGGGAACAAAATAATCCTCAATTGTTTTTTTTAACATTTTTTGTCTTGTTGTTTTGCCTGTCATTTCCGGATTGTCTTTTTAATAATTTTCATCCGTTCTCCGATATATTCTTCCAAACCGGATGATGCGGCTCTGAAAGCTTTTGATGTGGCGACCGTTGACGGATGGGTGTTGAACCGGTCAACAGCCATACCGTCTTTATCCCAAGCCGAGCGGGCGAACGGTATTTTTTCCAGTTTATGCATTACCCCGGTAGGCACATCTTCATAAAGAATTTCTTCACGGAAAGTAAGACCGCCGCAGAGGTTAAACAGCGGGTCAAGAACGTACGGCGGCATGGTATAGATGATATTACCGGCAATTTTTTCAATATCCCAAAAACGGTATTTGCCGTTCAGGTGAGGTCCGTCGCGCATTGAACAGGCAAGCATTTTGCTGGGCATGTCATTTTCATGCAATAAATTGTAAGCTTTTCGGAATATATAAATGCCTAACCAATGCTTATCTTTCCAGGACAGTGAAATATTGTGGGCTTTGGCCTGGGTTTCCAATTCCGGATTTTCCGTCAGCCGGCCAATCATCATGGTAATGACGGCCCGCCACCGGCTCATATCCACTTTATTTTTCAGGGCTATTTTAACTCCTAATTTGGCTGCTTTGGCAACCGCCCATATTTGCGGTAAGGTAAAACAGGTAGTGACATTGGTCGGAATAGCCAGCGAAGTTAATACTTTTACCACTTCCACACCCTGGGTACTGGCAGGAACCTTTATCATGACATTGGGGGCAATTGAGCGTATTTCACGGGCCTGTTTTATCATTTGGTCCGTCTCTGTCAGAAGCCTCGGATCAAGCTGTCCGGAAATGTAACCGTATCGGCCTTTTGTGGCTTTCCAAATCGGCAGCATCATAAGGGCACCTCTGCGGATTATTTCCTTATAAGTTAAAAGAAAATATTCATATCGGTTAAACCCCCTGTTTTTATTTATCAGATTATCTATCCAATTGTTCCAATAAGGAAGATCGTTTTTTACGGCAGCCAATGACAGCGGCGGATTGGTAGTGCAACCGCGAATCAGACTTTTTTCAGGATTTTCAACGGAATATATCCTGTTAAGCTGCTCCGCCAGTCTGTTTTTTCGGGAAACTTCCGAACCATCAACCATTTTCTTAACCCAGGAAGTAAAAACAAGAGGAGAAGAATCCCACCAGATTTCAAGATCAGGATGGACTCTGGCCAGTCGTTCCAATACGCTTTCCTTCATAAACTCAGGCAGGAAGATATAATTTCTCAAGCCATTATAACAGATTAGAATTATGCGTCCTCAAACGGCTTTTTTCCGGGTACTTTTCCAAAGAAAATAAATTACAAAAAAAACGGCGCTTAATATCAAAACCGCGTATTCACCGTAATAATCAGGCTCATTTCCGGTGGTAATGTCATCCAGGGCTGCCCAATCTAGAAGAAGTATCAGAAAAATTACAGCTGTAAGGATAATCTTTCTCCGGCTAATATTCTTCATTGTTTTTTCGGAAAAAATCCCATAAAAAAAGGCCAGTCGCCGGATTTTAGCGCATTTATAAAATGATAAGGAAGCCAGATGTAATGGGCAATTCTGTCATCCGCTCCGGTCAAGTTTTTACGGACAAAATAAAACTGGTTTCTATAGGCAATAGTTTTTATCCGGGAAGGATTATATTCATTTCTGATCGATCCTTGCGATTGGCGGTGGACAACAACGGAATTTTTTTCAAACCAAATTTTATATCCTTTTTTAACCGCCCTGAAGGATAAGTCTATATCTTCCCAATAAAAAGGATCGAATATTTCATCAAAACCGCCCAATTTTTCCCAAATACTTTTTCTGAAAATCCCGGCGCCTCCCGAAACCCAAAGAGTATCATTTTTATCTATCTGCCCCCGCCGGTGAATCAAAAATCCTTTTTTGAATTCACCTTCTCCCCTGCCCCTTTTTATAATCTTTCCTCCTTCATGACTTTCCTGCAGCATACCAACGGCAAAAGTCAGGGGATCGTTAAAATACGAAAGGAGCGGTTTAACATAATCTTTTTTCGGATAGACATCAGTGTTTAGAAGTATTATTAAATCTCCCTTTGCTTTTTCAACTCCGGTATTTACCGTTGAAGAAAAACCGGTATTTTTATTTTTTCCGATTATTTTTATACCGGGAAAATTCTTTTTTAAGAAAAAAACTGAATCGTCGCCGGAAGCGTCATCAACCACAATAATTTCCGCGGCCGGACTGTTTTTAATTACTTCAGGCAGATTTTTTTCTAAAAGTACGCGGCCGTTATAATTGGGAATGATAATTGAAATTTTCATATTCAAAAAACGGTGGCTGACATCTCTACCAGGTTTTCACCCTCTTCCAAAGGGATACCGCGGAGAAGATAATTTACTTTATAAATTTTACCCTTTTTCCCGTTAATTTTAACTTTCCAGGAGGGATGATATATTTCCGACAGCACCAGAATTTGAGTTTTTTCGCTAAATGTCCTGACAGTGATGCTGTTTTCGCTCCATAGCACCAGGTCTGCCCGGTCTTTTGGTGAATTGCCCGGGGGAATAACAGCCGGAAGCGCATTGATGGTATTTTTAAAATCAACAGCCTCTGATGTGACGGTTATTGTTTTCAGGAAATCTTTAAGTTCAAAAATTTTTTCCAATACCTGTGCCTGATTACTTACTTTTATAAGAAACGGGGTCAGCCAGGCTCTTGGAAAAACATTTTTATTCTCATACAGATAGGTCATTCCTTCGGCGGCCGTTAAGTTCAATTTTGTTGATGATAAGGGTCCGTACGAAAGAAGGTATTTGACGTTTAAAATATCGGTAATAATACTGTCAGAAATTTGCGGAGTGACAATACGGTTAAAGGGGGAAGCTTCTACCGCACTTTTTCCCTGATTCCATGAAGATACCAGCAGATTATAATCCTTGAGATATAAGGGATCATATCCACCGGCGTCTTCAAACCTGTAAGCGATTGAAAAATTAGGGGGCATTATTCTTCTGTCAAGGGACATAAAACGCCATTTGGACGTATCTCTTTTTAAAATATCGGTAATTTTTGTTTGGGGATAAAGCCAATTCCTGTTGCTGAAGGGTGTAAATTTCCAGGCAAATCTCATAAGATCGGCAACTGTTAAAAGTAAAATAACAAATATAAATATTTTCCGGGATGCCTTGTATTGTTTTTTTATAAAGCCCATCAGGGAAAGAGCGCCGGCCGTAAAAATAAATCCGGGCAGGATCAGATTTCTGCGGCTGATTGAGCGTAAACCTTCATCGAAAAAAAGCGGTTCGGCAAAAGGAAGAGACACCAACAGCCATAATATAATAAATACAAAAAAGATTATTAATGCAATTATTGTCATTTTCCGGAATTTTTTAAAGTCTTTCAGGCTGTTAAGGCCATATGCGGCAAGAACCGACAGTGAAAAATCAACCAGGAACAATAACCGGGTCGGTTGGGCGGTTGAAATTAGAGGAATATTGAAGATATACACAAGCCTGGCGACAGGCGTCGGGAATGCAAACAGCAGGGAAATGATAAGAACCGAGCCGAAAAAAAGAGTTAATTGCGAGCGGATAAAAACCAGTGAAAAAAGGGATAATAACAGCGGGATTACGCCTATATACCCCACAAATTCCATATAATTCCAAATACCGAAATAATTACCGGTTGCCGGATTTCCGAAGAAATCAGGCACCAGAAACTGGACTAAATTCTGCCAAGGAATAAACCAGCCAACTTTTCTCCAAACGCCCTGATCAATATCCCGGGCACTTTCAAAAATCAGACGGAATAAGGGGATTGATTGAGGCAGAGTGATAAGAATAAAAATCAGAAAACTCAATCCAAATAACAATAAATAAGAAAATTTATTTTTTTTAAGAGTCCGGAGATTGAAAAGGATATTGGCGATGATTAAAATCATTGAGTAAAAAAATATCTGCAGATGGCCGGCTAGAAACGCGAAAACAAGCGATAGAATAAACACCGCCAAGTGGAGTTTTAAGGGGCGGGTACGAAGAAAAATATTATCAGCGGTAAAAAGAGATAAAGGAAGAAATGCGGCCGTATGCAGTATGGTATTCCAGGTGAGCCAGGAAACAGCAAAGCCTGAAAAACTGAAAGATATTGCTCCGATAAATGAAGCCGGAGGACTAATATTTTTGTTTCTTAGATATAAATACATAAAAATTCCGGCCAAAAACGCAGAGATAATTATCTGCCAGGACCAGGCTAATGAAAACGGCAGGAAAAAAAAGAGAATATTCAGGGGGTAAAAAGCCGAAGCCTGAATATTGGCAAGAAGAGGCGTTCCCGAAAAGGAATAAGGATTCCAGACCGGAAGCTGACCTTTTTTCATCTGGTCTACAGCCAATTCCCTCCAAACATATTGCTGTCTGACCGGATCGGTAATCAGGTAATTTTTAAAAGGAACACCGGCTCTGAATCCGTCCCAAATATTGTCCCTGAAAGGGTGATACATTCCGACGATGGTGTCGGCGGCTACCGGTAATTTACCGTACAGAAAAAAGGGGAAATAAAAAAACGTAACAACCGTACAGAAAAGAATTAAGAAAAAGTGTTTTTTATATAAGTTCATTTACTTTTTTACGGAAATTGGCAAATGAGTAGACAGCTGCTTTTTTAACGGCGCCGGTTTTTAATTTGTCTAAAAGATTTTGATTGGTGATTATTTCAATATTTCTCTTTAAAAAAATTCTCTCGTCTTTAAAAAGAAAACCTGATTTTCCATTTTCAATTATTTCCGTTTGGCCTCCGGCTCCATATACCACCGGTACGGCACCGGCCGCCATCGCCTCAATTGTCGTTATGCCGAAATGCTCCATTTTTTCAGGATTGGTTTCTTCATCTGAACCGTATCCGGCGGCATGCCAATAAACAGCTGCTTTGCGGTAGAATGTCAGAAGCCGGGAAAAAGGCAGATTTTTATGCAGTTCAACAGGCGCGCCTTTCATGTTTATTTGCATTTTTTCAAAAGTTTTCTGGCCGCTCTCTTCCGTTACATTTCCGCAAATAATAAACCGCCAACCGGAAAAATGTTTCCGGTAATTTTTTTTGAAAAAACTTATAAGGAAATCCTGTCTTTTTTCATGGAGGGCTGAGGTAAAAATCCGACCCACAGTAAGAATGATTTTTTCTTTTTTCCGGTTCCCCTGACTGAAAAGAACGGTATCAACTGCCGGAGGAAGGACATATGCCTTCCGGTTAATCCTTCCGGATATGATATTTTTCATGAAAGCCGAGTAACAGACAATCTTCCAACCGGGCAGTTTCAGTTTAACGGGAAAAGTATCGGGGGGGATATGATTTGGTGACTGGATAATGAGATAATTTTTTTTGGCTGAAGGAAAAATCAGACTGCCGTCAGTGACATAAAAAACCAGGTCGTAAAGTTTGGTAAAAAAATAACGGGAGATAAACTTTTGGCTGACGAATAATTTAACCGGGATAATCTCCGTTTTATTAAGATCAATGGAAAAAAATTTATCGGCTTTTTTTTTAATGTCCGGATCCGCCGCCAAAGTAACCCGGTGATCATTCTGTAAAGCTGCGGCTATTTGGAACAAATATCTTTCCCCGCCTCCCAGAGTGGACAGATAAGGACTATAAAGCAGAATCTTCTTTTTTTTCATGCAATTTTGGCTTTTGGGGAAATCTGGCGTTCCCATAACTTGGCATAGGTTATAAAAATACTAAATGCCTGAAATAATGACTCCACCAAGCCGATGGCACCGGCTCTAAATCCATTTTGCCTGATAAAATAATTAAAAAACGCCGTCAGCATTACCCGGTAAAATCTCCACCAGACCACCTCAGGGTGATTTTTTTTATATCTCAAATCAGCTTCCGTTTCCGACCAGAGATTAGTTTTTTCAACCATGTCAAAAAGATCATTGTGCGTGTAATGGAGAAGCGGATTTTTCAACCGGCTGACCGTACCATTTATGCGCGGGCTTTCATGGACCGGACCGGACCATCCAATTAGTGCGTCTTTTTTTATAAGCCTGATAATATTTTCGCCTGCCGGCCAAGACCGTCTGAAATAGAAATTCCGGCGGATCAGACTGTAGGCTGCCGGAGCGGCTTTTTGAGGAGGTCTTATAAGTTTTTCTTTTATTTCCTTTGCGAGCTCAGCCGTGACTCTTTCATCGGCATCAATATATAAAAGCCAATTAAAGCTTCCTAACCGGGCTCCCAAAATCCTCATTTTTGAAAAATCCATACCGGCATAATTGTAGATCCGGGCATTAAATTTTTTCGCAACCCAATGTGTCCGGTCAGTCGAATTGTTGTCAATAAGTATTATTTCACCGGCAAATTTGAGCCGTTTAAGACATTCCGGCAAGTTTTTTTCTTCGTTTTTGGCAATGACAATTACTGATAATGTTTTTTTCATTTAGTCAAACAATCACTTCAGGCGGCCTTTTCCCATACGGCCAATATAAAAGTCAATAACAGCCCCGGATTCAATACCGCCTTCGGACAATTTCCGGAGGCTTTCTCTGACTAGAGCAATCTTTGTTTTCCAGGGAGCATATTTCATACCGAAATAAAGCCTGTTTCTGGACTGATAGTAAATATGAACTGAAGAACCCGGGCCGGATGACCGGGCATTTTTGTGCCAAAGATGGGCTTTTGGGCAATAGGAAACTTTAAAACCTGATTTTATGGCTTTTTGCGAATAAGCAACATCTTCATAATACAGAAAATACTTCTCATCGATCAATCCTGTTTTTTCCACAACTTCCCTATTTATCAGCATGCAGCAGCCAGTGGCAAAATCGGTTTTCCGGGAAGGGTTGAGACCGGGGTTGTCCACTTCATCCACGCCGATATGGGACGCGTACATGTTTTTCCAGTCAATCACACCTCCGGCATACCAAATAACTTTACCCAAATCTTTTTTTCCGTACCTTTCAGGGTGGTATTCGTACCCGGGGGCAAAATATATCTTCGGAGAAACAATCCCGGTGTCAGGATTTTTACCGGCAAAATCCGCCAGGATCGGGATAAGATTTTCACCGGCAATTGTATCGTTATTAAGGAGGATTAATATCCGGGCGCCCTTTTTTAAAGCGCTTCTTATTCCCAAATTATTGGCGGCGGCAAAACCGAGATTTTTCCCGGGATTAACGGTTGAAACGCCTTGAAACGGAGAAATGATGCCGTTTAAATTGCAGTCAGGACTGTTATTAATAATGATTGTGCTCCAAGTAGCTTGGGGGCTTTGATAAATTGACCGGAGGCAATCCTGAGTCAGTTCGGGTTTGCCGAAATGGACAATTACAATGAAAATATTATTCATGAATTGAGTTTACGGAGAATACGCCATTTAAGGCTTTTTAAAGAACCGGTTGGCTTTTTTAAAAGTTCATTATAAAGCCAGTAATTAAAGATTCTGCCGACCGTTTTATTATTCCGGTAAACCCGGTCAAGTAAAACGGGCATTTGAAAAAATTTCGATAATTCCCAAAGTTTTAAATAAACAATAAGTTCGGAAAAGGCCTGAAGCAGGGAAACTGCCAGGCCGTGAAGTCCATCCTTATAACCTTCCAGGAAAAAAAACCTTTTGACGAATTCATTAACCGGGGGGAAAATGAGCAAATCCGGTGTAAATTTTTTATTATTAAGAAAAAGTTCTTTTGCCTGAATTGAGGAATAACGGTTTATCCGGTTCAGGTACATGCCTATTGTTGAGTAATGGTAGTGAATGATTGCTAATTCTTCCCTGTCTTCCAGCTCGCGGCCTATACCCCGGGTTACCGGTACCCGGTGAATTTCATCACCCCAGGTAACACTGCCTTTTCTGAAAAATCTTATCTGGTGATCCGGCCACCAACCGGAGTGTTTGAGCCATTTTCCGAAAACAACATTTTTCCTGGGTATTCTGTAGAAAGTTATATCCTGATCCGGAATGTTTTCCAGTTGCCTGATTTTTTTGGAAAGAGACCAAGGCAGTTCCTCATCGGCATCTATGATAAGGATCCAGTCGCCTTTCGCTTTTCCGATTCCGAAATTTCTGGCAGGTTCGACGTAGCCGGTATAAGCGTGAGCAAAAATTCTGGTTTTATACCGGCCGGCAATTTCCAAAGTTTTATCCCTGGAACCCATATCAACCAGAATAATTTCATCAACCCATGTTAAGGAGGACAGGTTTCGGTCAATATTTTCTTCTTCGTTATAGGTATGTATGACAGCACTGATCACAGTTTAATTTTACAATTAACGGGCGGATTAATAAAACTTTGAAAATACGGCTGAAGATTGTCAATAATATTAAGCCTATGAAATTTGGAAAGAATCTGAAAAGGGAAATCATAAATACCTCCGAATGGATAAGAACTTGTCAACGCCAATAATTTTCCGGGAGATATTTCCAAGCCGAAATAAAAGTTACCGTTTATTTTGGATAAACGGATATTTTTCCCATAAAATCGGTTTTTTTTAAGCTGATAAACGTGCATCAAATCCATAAAAAATTCCGTCAGAAAATTATCGGAAACAAGCAAACGGCCTGAGTCGAAGATATTTTCATTACCGGAAAAAATGCCGTCTTTTGAAAAAACCAATTTTTCCGGTCCGGATTTTTTATCAGTGCTAAACTGAATATAGAATGTATTTGAATTATCAATCCGTACCAATTCGGGACTGTCGACTCCGGCAGCAAGAAGCATTTCATTGTGCATATTAAGGCTGTCAATACAGGCAGGAAGAATTCTTTTTAAATCGCGATTTCGGTCGGAATCGAAAAAATCAGCCCAAAACCGGGCATTATCATAAACCCTGAGATCTTTTAGGATCAAACCGTTATTTTCAAAAAGTATTAAAACCCTATAGGAAGGGAAATTTATCCAGTAAGCTTTAGTTTGGCGGTTAAAATAATCGGAAGATTCTACAGCCCAACTCCATTTAGGCACTGAATAAGCCCGGCGGAAAATGCCGGCAAATTCCTTCATGGTTACAAAGGTTATCCTGTTAACACTGTTTAATTGCCGGATAGCTTCAATCTGGAGCCTGAATTCATCCAGAAATGAAGCCCCTTCCTGGCCTGCTTCAAGTCCCAGGGTTAACTGGTTAACATAATTTTTTGAAAAAAGATAAGCGGCAGCTAAATGGGTAAAATAACCGGTATCCAACCGGTGCCCTTTAATATAATCATTAGCCTGGACGCTGTAAGTTGAATCAAAGACATTGAGGCCATAGCCCCTGACAGGATCTCGTGCTGCCCACTGGATTTTAACTATTTGTGAATTATCACTTTTACCGGCTGAGGGTACCAGGGGATTTATTTTTGACGGGAAAAAAGGAGTTCCCCATGGTTTACCCCAAAGACCGTAAGTATCCGTCCGGAACTGGTCGGCAACATCAAGTAGCGCTGAAACTCCGTATTTATCCTTAAGGTAATTTTGGGATAAAGCGTCCACATACCAGGCTCCGGCAGATCCGGGGAAATATCCGAATACTTCCCGAAACCGGTTAAAAACAGAATCAATCATTCTTTTCCTTTCACTTACTTTATAGCCTGACAAGAATATCTGATTAGCGTGGGAACGGTCATCCATGCCGAAATAATATGAAGCAAATGAATCATCTGCCAGAACCTGATCTACTTCCAAAAACAAACCCAATTCAAAATTTTCAGGAAGACTTTTTAAATAATCTCGGACCTGCGGATCACGGAGATTGGAGTACTGGATAAGAACAGTTGTGGGCAATTTTTCCTCTTTCAGGAATTCAAACAGAGGAATAACATTTCCGAAATCCTTCCAATATTCCCGGCTTCTTAACGGTACTACAATGTTTACATAAGAAGCAGATGGCATATACCGGGGCGATGCCACTGCCTTTGGCATGGATGAACTGAAAATACCCAAACACAAAAACAGCATCAGTAGTGTTGCCGGAAAAGAAAAAGCACGGTTTATGGCTGTTTTACTAAAATCAAACACGTTTTAGAAACTCCGGAAGAAAAGGCAAGATGTCTTTTTTAAGAAAATAAAAACATAAAAGCAAGTATAAAAGGAGGGAGGCAGAAATTAAAGCAACCAGAGTATAAATATTATATACAAAAGACATTGTCATAAACGAAAACAGGAACATTACCAAAGTTAAGACCAGGGGGGTTTTCAGATTTTTCCAAAAATCAAAACTGACATACTTTTTTAACATTGACACAGGCAGGAATAGAGTGGAGGAAATAAGAAGGGCTGAAATCGGCCAACCGTTATAGCCGATAAGATTTGTCAGAACCGGTACCAGCATCCAGGTCATTACAGTCCAGAGTAACATCAGACCTAAGGTTTTTCTAATTTTCCCCAAAGCATTAAGCGCGTTAACAATCGGACTGGAAAAGGACGCCAGGACAGCAGAAAGTGAAAAAAGATAAAAAGCCGGTAAAGCCGGCTCCCATTTCTGATATTTAGGAATTATTCCGATGGCCGGTTTAATATAGACAATCAAAAGAACCGATACCGGCAGAATCAAAAGCGCCAGAAAAAATACGGTTTTGTCAATGGCTTTTTTCAATAAGGCGGTTTCTTTTTGGATTCTTGAAAAGGCCGGGAAAGTGACCCTGACGGCACTGTCCATAATAAGCCTGAGAGGAATTTCAGCCCATTTTTTTGCCCAGCCAAGATAGCCGATAAAGGAAAAAGGCAGTATTTTGCCCAAATATAATGTAAGAAGATCATCCTTAACGAGTGCCAGAAGAGAATTAGCCTGGAAAGGAATTCCAAAAGTAATCAGGTGTCTCACCGAGGAATAGGAAAAACCAAGACCCGGAACCCATGGAGAAACTGAATAAATGGCAATCAAACCGACAATGCCTCTGATCAAAGCTGCCCAGGCGAAACTGGCAATACCCAAATTCAAAAGCGCCAGAATTACGGCCGTTAGGTAAAAAGCCAGATTTTCAAGAATCTGAGGGACTACCAAAAGGGAAAAATCCAGTTTACGTTCCAGAAGAATTGAGGGTATGGTCTTTAAAGAAGAAAGAAAAAAAGAAACTAAAAGAGCCTGGAAAAGAAAAGTACCATCCCCGGATAATTTATAAAAACGGGAAATTAGCGAAACATTTAAAAAAGAGACTGCGACTACTAGGGTTACTATCACCTGCTGTAAAGTAAAAACGGACACCAGTTCGCTTCTGACAGGCTCATCCTTTTTCTGTATAAGAGCCGCTGCCAGTCCGATATCGGAAAAATAGGTAAGAAAGGAAATTACGGCTGAAACAACAAAAAAAATCCCGAATATTTCAGGAGACAGCAATATGGTCAGAATAAAAGTAGCAGTAAATGATATTATCTGGAGGATGAAAGTCCGTGTAGTTAAGGCCAAAACGCCGCCGACTACTTTGTTTTTGAATGCCTCAAGCGCGCCCTGATCCATGGCAGTATTATACTATAGAGATCTGCCGCATTCTTTACCGCCAGAACCGCCATCAGCGGAAATACAGGCATGATAAATTTCGCCTGGCCGCCGGTTAAAATTACGGTATAAAGGAAATATAAGATTACAAAACCTAATAGAACAAAATACGGGGAAAATTTTACGCTAATTGAATTATTCCGCCGATGAAATTGACACGGACAAAGCAGTGCCAAAACTAAAATTACCGGCTGCATCGGAGTCCACAGGTTATTGACAACCGAATTATCAAGCGTATCAAGAAGCCTTCCGGTAAAAATGTTTCTTAAGATATTGCCGAATTTAACCGGAGTTCCGGTAAACCAGGCGAGCATCCATTTTTTATGCCTGAGAAATTCCACCAGTGACGGATGGTAAATAAAAAAAACGGTATGGGTTACAAGGTATATAACCGGAGTTAAAAGTGACGACAGAAGAAACCGGAGTAAAAACCTGCGGCCGACAAAAAATGTAATAATTGCCATATAAATTTCCAAAATAATAAGAAACGGGAAAAAACGGACGCTAAACGCCAAGGCCCAAAATAATTGGGAAAGATATATACCGGTATTATTTTTAAAAATCAGAAGAAAAAAATAAACAGCCGTGACGAAAAACAACGAGAAGGGAAGGTCAAGCTGGGATCTTATTGTGTGATCGAGAAAGAGCGGATCCCATGAAATCAGAATCGGGGGAAGAAGGGAAAGATATTTATCACTTATCAGTAAACCGCTTAATTTATAAACCGTGATAAGAAGAAAAATAAAATATATAATTCCGATTATAATTTCGTTGTTAAAAAGAAAAATTGAAAGTCCAATTAGATATTTCCCCAAAGGCGGGTGTTCAAAGTTTACCGCACTGACATCTCCCTGTTGGAAAAAGTAATAATAGCCGGCAAAAGCATAAAGTCCGTCATCACCGATACCTCCTTTTGATTTTTCTCCCAAAACATATTGGGAAGTTGAATAAAGTCCGGAAAAGTAATCCGGATCAAAGGGTCTTTTTAACCTTTCCAGATTTATATGCCAGAAATTTATTAAATGCAGCGAAGTAATAACAATTGCTAGTACTACAATAGTTTTCTTCATAATCTGAAATCGGCCTCGATTTTATCTGAATAAACAGTAATGATATCGTTTCTGCCGAACAAAACTTGGAACGCGTCCTGATTGTTTAAAGCCAGTTTCACTTCAGGATTATTATTTACCGAAATAATTACTGTTTGCCCGGCAGCCGGTTTTAATCCTCCGGCATGAGAAATAAGTTTTTGCGAAATATCCGATCGGCGGGGAGCCCAATGGACTTTCATGTTGAACTCGAAGCCCATAAATGACGAATAGAGCCAATTGGTTAGAATTACCAGCAAATAAAAGAAAACCAAAAGTCTGTATTTGCCTTCGAAACTTGCGAAAAACTCTTCAATCAGAGAGGAGGTTATAAGAAGCAGTCCGATCAGGGAAAGAGTCAGATAATAGGAAAAAGTGTGCCGGCCGAAAAGTATAACCGGCAATAAACCCGCCAGAAATAAACCAGCTCCGAATATAATCATCCGGAAGGGTATTAAATTCCCGGAAATCAGAAGATAAAGAAAGGGAATTAAAAAAAGGAAAGACAAATTAATAAAAAGTGTTACAACAAATGCCAAAAAATAAGGTTTAAAACCGCTGATAAAAAGAGGATTGACTGCAAAAAATTTAACGAATTGTCCTTTCATTTCTTCTGGCCAATTAAAACTCCAGAGGAAGTAATCCCTCAGATTAATAATCAGTCCCCTGTCGATAACCAGCCGGTAATCCCCGGATATCGGCGGCGGAAAATACAGAAATCGGGCTGAAAAAAGTATTACCGGTAAAATTATAAAGGGAACAACCCCCAAATATGAGAACTTTCCTTTTTTAATCAGCCATAGCAGCAACAGCGTTAGCACCGGAAAAATCAACGCCATCTCATTGGTTAAGAGAGCCAGGGTAAAAAATAACAGGGTTGAGAAATAAGACCAAAATTTTTTTTCCGTTAAATATTTTAAATATAAAATGAGGGCTATAAGCAAAAAGAAAGTTGTTAAAATAAATGATAAAGTGGCGCTCCACCAAAAAATAGTGAAATGAATCAGGGAAGTGGAATAGAAAAATGAAACCAAAAGTGAACTGAATTTTTTTCCGGTTAACTTCAGAATCAGAAGACTTAGAAGACAAATATTGGCAAAATGCACCACGGCTATAAGTACCTTAAACGGGATGGGGTTAATCTTACCGCCCAAGCTTAAGAGATAAAAGGGCAACTGCATTCCCAAAGGACGGTAATAAATCACGTCAGACCTTGGAACAAATATATTTAAGGCATCCCTAATGTTTTTAACCGAACTGATTTTAAGTGAAAACCAGTCATCCTGGAAAAAGAACCCGTTTAAAGACTTACGGAATAAATAAAAAGCTGTCAGAGCCGAAAATGTCAGAAAGATAAAGAAGACCAAGCTTTTTTTATTCATTATTTTTTTGCCCGGAGATGACGGTTTTCCCTCCTTCACCGCGGGATAAACCGATAACGAGATATTCAACATCCTGCTTTCCGGTGTTTTCCATTTCATGCTCTTTCATTTCCTCAATTAAAACCGCATCACCTTTTTTTAAGCGGGCAAATTTGCCGTCTACGGTTATTCCGGCACGGCCTTTTAGGATAATGAAGATTTCTGTCATATCCTGATGGTAATGCGGCCTAAATTTTCTTCCGGAGGGAATGCGGGCCCAATTAATCATTTGGGGTTTATAAAGACCCGGCAAATTTTTCCGGTCAAAGATAATTTTTTTCAGGGAGCCGGGATTTTTCTTATTTTCATGGCCGGCCGGCTGTTCTTTGATTTTGTTGATTGATCTGATTATCATTAAAGGAATTTGCCGGATTAATTACCGGCATTATAAAAGAAATTACCGAATATAAGAAGTATGTCCAATTTAAAGTTTAATATCAAATTCAGGGATAATAAATCGTCGGCCCGAGCGGGAGAAATACATACTTCACACGGCGTTATAAGAACACCGGCATTTGTTCCGGTCGGAACAGGCGCCGTTGTAAAATCGGTAACCCCTGAGGAAATACGGGCAGCAAATCTGGATGTTTTTTTTGTCAATACTTACCATATGCTTTTCCGCCCGGGTGTGGCAACGGTTAAAAAATCCGGGGGGCTTCATAAATTTATGAACTGGAGCGGACCTGTCATGACGGACTCCGGAGGATTCCAGGCCTTTTCCCTGTCGGAACACGGTCCGCGGCAAAACAGGATTGAAAAAACGCTGGTGAAAATATCCGATTCGGGTATAACATTCAAATCAGCATGGGACGGAAGCAGGCAATTTTTGGGTCCGGTTGAATCAATTCGGGCGCAACTCGAGTTGGGCGCGGATATTTTAATGGCCTTTGATGAATGTACTTTCTATCCAATTATTCGGGAAAAGGCAATTACCGCCATGGAAAGGACTCACCGATGGGCCCGTATTTGCCTTGATTTACTTATAAAAAAAAGAGTAACTGAACAATTTCTATACGGGATAGTTCAGGGATCAGTTTTTAAGGATTTGCGGCAAGAATCAGCTGAATTTATGAGCCACCTGTCCTTTGACGGATTGGCCATCGGCAGCGTGGCCAACAGCCGTGAACCGCGGGAGAAAGTTTTTGCCGTTTTGGACTGGACGCTGCCTTATTTGCTTCCGACTGAAAAACCTATCCACTTTCTGGGGATCGGGGAAATTGAAGATATTTTCATATCTGTCGGCAAAGGAATTGACAGCTTGGATTGTGTAACACCGACCAGACTGGGAAGGATGGGATGGATTTTTGACAAAAATGCAGGGCTTAAAAATAAATTCAGATATGACATTATCAAAAGTATTTATACCGGTGACAAGCGGCCCCCTGTCAAAAATTGCTCCTGCTATACCTGCAGTAATTTTTCCCGCTCTTACTTAAACCATTTATTCAGGAGCCGGGAGCTTCTTTCATACAGGCTGGCTACTATACACAACCTGTTTTTTTTCGGCTCACTCATGAATGAAATAAGGGAAGCCATAAGCGAAAACAGGTTTAAACGGTTAACTGAAAATTGGTTGAGATAATCAAATATCTCAGTGAAGGACCAGCTTTTTTTTGTGAAGCCGGTATTTTAGAAGGAGTTTGAAGTATAATAAAAGGTATCCCCTGGTCATTTTATATAGTTTAAAATTGGAGATTCCTTCAACCCTGTTGGCGTATGTTGTCGGAACTTCCCCGAGCTTAAATCCGGCCATATGGGCTTTAATGGCAAATTCAGGTGAAATGCCGAATCCGGTCTCTTCCAGGCTTACTTTCTGAAATACTTCTTTTTTAAAACCCCGGAAGGCATTAGTTATATCATGAACGGGAATTCCAAACAGAATCCGGGCCAGGAAAGTGCCTGTTGAGCTTAAAGTCGCTTTCAAAGGATCAAGATTACCCCGTGAACCGCCGGGCATATAACGGGAACCAAAAACCATATCATAATTGCCGTTAAGTTTATCCAGTATATCTTTATAAGTTGCAGTATTGTCGGCCATATCGCCCATAGTCCAAATTATAAAACGGCCGATTGATTTTACCGTTCCTTCCATAAGGGCACTGCCCATAGTATTTCCCTTTTCCACGCTGTCCTCTTTTCGTATAACGGGTTTTATTCGCCTGTTTTTCGCGCATAAATTCTTAAGGATTTGCCGTGTTTTATCATTACTTCTGTCATCCACCGGAATTATTTCATAATCAATATCATTTTTTTCAGCAAAAGCCGCTACACGTTCTACCATCGGTTGGCAGTTTTTTCCTTCATTATGGAAGGGAATTATGAATGAAACTGTCATCTTAATCCTCTTTTTTCCAATTCACCAAGAGCATAATCCACCTTATCCCGCGCTTTCTCATATTTACCCCATTCAATCAGTCCGGCAAATCCTTCCAAGAGTTTAATTTTGGGAGACCAACCGAGCAGTTTTTTAATTTTTTTCAGATCGGCATAGCAATGACGGACATCAAGTTTTCTTGCTTTACCCGTTATGTCAGGTTTAATAGAACTTTTTAATAATCTGCTTATAACCCCGGCTACTTCCAATATAGTAACAGGTTTACCGCTGCCTACATTAAATACTTCGTAATCCCCTGAGGATTTTTCCATGGCGGCAATACAGGCTGAAACAACATCAGTAATATGGATAAAATCCCTGGTCTGAAAACCGTCTTCATTTATTACAGGCGGTTTATTATTTTTGATGCGGCTGAGGAATATGGCAGCCACACCGTTATAGGGATTGGAAAGTGATTGTCTGGGACCGTAAACATTAAAAAAACGGAGGGCAACAGAGGGAATACCGTAAGTTTTACCGGTTGTCAGAATCATGTCTTCCTGGTTTTTTTTGGTAATCGCATAAATAGAATTGGAATTCTGCTTGGCTTCTTCTTTTGTCGGAACAGGCGTTACCCAAATGCCACATTCAGGACAATATACCTGCCAGTCTCTTTTTTTCAGCTGAGATTGGGGACGAAGATCCGGTCTGACAATACCGCATTTACTGCAAATGTAGCTTCCTTCACCGTAAGAACTCATGGAAGCGGCCACAATAATTTTTCTAACGCCGTGACTCTTATTGGCCAACATGTCAAGAAAAAGCGCCGTCCCAAGACAGTTGACGCGCACGTATTTTTCAATCTCATACATACTCTGGCCGACGCCGACAGCTGAAGCAAAATGAAAAACACAATCAATTTTGTTTAACGCTTTACGCCAATCTTCAGTTTTAACTACATCGCCTTTAATGAATTGAGCTTTCCTGTTAAAGTATGCAGGAAGCTTGCCAGAGGGGTGTATCTGTTTATCGAGATTATCAAGAACCCGGACTTTAAAACCTTTAGTAATTAAAGCGTCGACCAAATGCGAACCGATAAAACCGGCTCCGCCGGTGACTAAAATGTTGTTGTATTTTGGCATATCTTCAAGATTTGAACAGATTCTGATTACTGCCCACCCACTTAAATAATTTTGATATACCCTCTTTAACTCCGACTTTGGGTTGCCAACCGAGCTCTTTTTTAACCTGTCTAATATCACTAATATAAACTTTCTGATCACCGGGCCGCCACCGGCTGAAACTCACTCTTATTTTATGCCCGAAAAGATCCTCCAAAATAGGTCCGAACTTTGTCCAAACTGAAAGTATATTAGTAAATCCGCCTCCGACGTTATATATTTTACCGGCGGATTTATTTATGTTTGCGAGTGTAATATCAAAAAGCCCAACCAGATCATCAATAAAAAGCACATCCCTGACCTGTTTACCATCGCCGTAAACAGTTATTTTTTTTCCGGAAAAAGCAGCGATAATAAACCAGGCTACCCAACCCTGGTCTTCAATACCGAATTGACGCGGACCGTAAATGCAGGATTGACGGAAAACAACTGTCGGAATATCATAGATGCGGTAATAATCCCGCATATACTGATCGGCCGCCCCCTTAGAACAGCCGTAGGGTGAATGGAAATCAAGGTTTTTAGTTTCGGCGATTCCGAACTTATAGTCTTTATATATATACTGGCCATTTTTTTCTATGACTTTGATATTCTCCATTCCGCCGTAAACTTTATTAGTTGATGAAAATATGACTGGAATTTTTTTTCCGGAAGTTCTGACAGCTTCAAGGAGATTAAAGGTACCCAAAGCATTAATGTCAAAGTCTGTGGCAGGATCGTCAACTGATGTGGTTACGGCAACCTGACCAGCCAGATGGAGTATTGCATCAGCCCCCCTAACCGCCTTTTCAAGTTCAGATTTATTCCTGATATCTCCTCTTGTGAATTTGAAAGGACCCAAAGAAGACAGCCAGTCCAAATTGGCTTTTCCTCCCTGCCTTGAAAGGTTATCAAAAACAGTTACTTTTTTTCCTTTTTTAATAAAATGGGCAGCCAGGTTTGACCCGATGAAACCGGCTCCTCCCGTAATGAAAATATTTTTCATGTTTAAACTTTATTTATTTTGCGCCAAGGCCGATCCAGGAATAACCGTAAAAGACCGGCCAAATCACCCGAAACTGTTTTTAAAACCCGGACGGTTGATCCGGGATTATCGGTCCAGGAAACCGGTACCTGGAATATTTTATAGCCGACCTTTTCACCGGTAATCAGGAGCTCACTGTCAAAAAACCAGGCATTATCCTTAATATTCGGCAATAAGCGGTCGGCTACTTTCCGGTTGACAGCTTTAAAACCGCATTGTGCATCACTGAAATGAACCAAAAACAGTAATTTTATCAGAATATTATATCCCCTTGAAAGAACTTCCCTTTTCAAAGGGCGTTTTTTAACGATTGATCCTTTCATAAGCCGGTTGCCTATCGATATATCATATCCGTCAACCAGTGCAGTAATTAATGTCCGGAAATACCTGAGGTCTGAAGACAGATCTACGTCCATATAAGATAAGAAATCAGCCCTGCTTGTTTGCCAGGCTTTTTTAACAGCCCGGCCCCGGCCTTTTTCATCCAGATGAATAAAACCGACACCGGTATAACGGGATTTTAGTTTTCTGGCAATATTAAGGCTTTCGTCAGTTGAAGCGTTATCGGCAATGGTAATATGCCAATTGAAGTCTTTCAAATTCTTTTTTAAAAACGAACGGAGCTTGATAATACTGTCAGCAAGCTCCTCCTGTTCATTATAGATAGGAATAACTACCTCGACGGATCTGGCTCTTTGCATAAAATATATTTAATCGGCAGCACCAACAGTAAATATAGTAACAGAACAATACTTGAAATGGAAATCGCGTTACCGGTAAATCTTACCGGCGTATTTTTGAATTCCAATTCAAGAATATGCTTTCCGGCGGGAACATGAAGAGCAATCAAACCCTCTCTATTTACAACCCTTACCGCACTTGAGTCAATTTTTGCCTGCCAACCGGGGAAATATGCCATTTTGGTGACAACCGGACCCGTTTCCTTTTTATCAACCATGAATTTTTTAAAAACGGTCGTACCGGTCAATTCATAAACGGGCATTTCCGGAGTTGCCGGCAGAGATGAACCGGGAAGATCACGGGCAGTTTGGGGAATGTTTATACCGGGAGGCAAATACTCGTCAGAAATTCTGGAAATTGTAAACTTCAGATTAACAGGATTTTTATAATCGGCTTCATCAAACGGATGAACTGTTCTCGGATTAAAATATTTCAGGTTTACGCCTTGTATAGAGAAGATGATTAAAAAGGCAGATATTGCCTGAAATTTATTTTTCATATTATAAAACAGCGGAGCTATACCCAGGCTGAGGGCAAAAAGAGAGATATTCAAAAAACGCCACGGATACTGGATAAAGTTCATATACGGCAACAAACGATACAAAAAAGAGGATACGGGAAGCATAAAAAAGACAGAAAGGAGAAAAAGAAAAAGTGAAGCCGGAACCAGAAATTTTTTAGCAGCTGATTTTGGGTTTTTTGGACCAAGAAAGATAAAACGGATGAGCCCTAAAACCGCTATTAAAAGGTGCAGTTTTCCGATCTTAAAAGACATGCCGTCGTTTAAGCCCGGAACAGAACCGCCGAAACCCCAGGGAGAATCCCATAACTGAAACAAGGAGATAAAATGCAGATCGTAACTGTTTGATCCCGCCGAAAGACCGGCAACACGGGTAAAGTGGCTTTCCAAAAAAGCAGGCAGGATAAAAAAAGCGGACAGTCCGATTCCTAAAGCCATATTCATGAGAATTTGCATCAGATGACAGCCTCCTTTTTTTCTTAATTGGCGATACAGTCCATACAGAATCAAAATGATCAAAAGATATAGAGTAACCAGACCAAAAATATTATGACTTAACAGTATTCCGGCCAGTCCAAGTATCAGTGGCAACACCGGACGGATACGGTGGTCGGATTTTCCGGCAGATGATTTTATTACGCGCAATATTCCAAGTCCCAATAACGGCAGGAATGCATAAGCATAGTACTCTCCGACCGCACCTCTGACATAGACATTGACGGCATGGTATGGAGCGTACAAATAAAAGACGGCAGCTGCGGCAGCAAAGAAGGACCCGGCGATTTCAACCGCCAAAAGATACATAAATACTGCCGCCAATATCACTCCAAAAGCAAACATCAGTTTTACGGAAAAAATAAGAGAGAATCCGGCCAGATGAAATAAAGAGCCCAAATAATACGGGAGCGGTGCGTAAAAATTAAATAAGGGATAACCGTATCCATAGCCGAGGCGGTCAACCAACCTCACAGGAAAGATGCCTTTTCTTAACTGCTCCGACATGACTAAAACCCTGGCCGGCTGAGTATCGTCATGCACGGGAAAGTAACCTTTAATAAATACCGGACGGACGGAAAAATAGGATAGTACCAATACCGTAATCAGCATCAGAATGGATACCGGTTTACCTGACATATTTAAAAACTCTTTTCATAATTGAGAAAATTATATAAATAAGGGCCAGCAAACTTATGACGTCGGCTGTCTTTCTTAACGGGGTTTCCTTAAAAAACGCTTCAATCCGTGAAGCCCCGGAAGGATAATCCAGGGAGATCAGTCCCTGGGGATTATTGTATATAATTGCGGTATTTTTTCCGTTTAAAGTGGCCTGCCACCCGGGAAAGTAAATTGTATTTATTATCAGGCGACCCGGCTGTCGGGACAGCAGGTTAAATTTTACTGTTTTGGAATTGTAGACGAGATCGGAAATGAGAGCGTTTTCCGGTAATGAGACTTTTTCCGAAAATCTTTTTCCTGGGGGATCAGTCACCCAAATAGGCATAAATTCGTCTTTGGATGTTGTGGTGGCATCGTTAGTCAGGTAATATTCATCATTTTGTTTAGTGTATCCGGCAGGATTAATAAGGGAAAGATTCCGGAAAAAGCCGATACCGGCAAGAAGGAGACCAAATGCCAATAAATTCCTGTTTGAACCGATAAATGAGGTTAATAAAGCCAACATGAAAATGACCAAACCCATAACCCGCCAGGGAAAATCAATTGAATTGAGAATCGGAAGCTGCCAGAAAAATGAACTTATATTATTGGTGAGAAAAATAAGGGCGGCTAAAATTATCAGGACAGAGATCATAAAGCTCCGGTGATCAAGATCCTTTTTCATCCTGAAAAGCGCTAATACAGAAAGACCGGCAACCGTCAGTTGCGGAATTCCCAAATTGAAAAAGGGATAGACCGTATTTTGCGGCCGGGTGACTAAATTGATGAGTGAAATGAAATTGAGGCTTTTGGCGGCCAGCTGAATTTTATCCAGTACAAGGAATTTTTTTTCCATCAGAGCCGGAAGAATAAAAAATGCCGCCAAAGAGAGTGACAGAAATAAAATCTTTAAAAACTGCACCGGTAGAAATTTAATGACCGGTGATGTCTTTTTATCATTTTCTTTCCTTCCGAAGCGGGAAAAATTAAGAAAAAATACAAAAAAAAGCCAAACAGGGATGAAAAGGACAGCCATGACATTATGGCAAAGCATCAAAGCGGAAAGGGACAGACTGAGAAAAATAGGCTTAAAACCGGGACTTTCTTTAAATATTTTAACCGTCAGGTAAAAAATCAGCGGAAAAAAAAGGAAACTGATTGATTCTCCTAAAGAACCCCGGACATAAAGATCGGTTAACCGGTAAGGAGCTATCAAATAAAAAAGAGCTGCCGTTAATCCTCCGCCGGGACCGGTTAAGGTCGATCCCAACAGATACATGAAAAACACTGAAAGGAACGTGCTGCCGATAAATAAAAATTTTACGGCAGAAACATAGGACAATCCCGTAAATTTCAAAAACGCACCCAAATAATAAGGCAAGGGATAAGCAAAGGAAAAAAGAGGATAACCGTATCCATGGTTAAGGTATCCGGCCCAGCGCGGAGGAATCTGGAAATCTTTTAACTCTCTGACCATTTCCGCAAGACGCACAACCGACCAAATACCATCGTCCGTTACAATCAGACCCGGCTTGAAAAAAGGCCATGAATAAACTAAAGAAATAATCAGCAGGAAAATCAGAGTTAAAAAAAAATATAAACCTGGTAATTTTCGCATTAATCTTCAGGAATCACCTGATAGAAATACAAATAAGTGTTTTTTAAACCGCGCCGGTATCGGGCAACCAGTTTTAAAGGCCAGTTACCGGGAAATTCCTGTGTATCTTTAAAGACAAGATATGTAGGATAAAGGCGGGCATAGTTTTTCAGTTCAGCGGGCACTGATTTTACAGGCCAATATCCTTTTATAATGATGTTGTCATTGGACTTGAGATATATTTCATACGCGGCCGGATTCAGGCCGAACGTACCCTCCGTTCCCAATACCACTTTTCCTTTTCGGGATTCGTTTTCGATATAATCGACTACCTGCCTGACTCCGAATCCCGACGGCCAATCATCAAAGAACTGGTTTCTGTCATTAAGCGGTATATCGGCATTTACCGGTTTTACTATCAATACAAGTGAAATATAAAACGATTGGGCTAAAATCAGCAAAATAACTATATAAGCGTATTTCATGCGAATCCTGGCGAATGAATAAAACCGGCTTAGAAAATCAGCCGCAATTATCAATAAGGGCATCGTCATAAACAGGATAAAACGAGGGAAAATTACTTTACCCAAAAACGCTAAAGCAAGAAAGGGAATTATAAACCAGAGAAATAGTAAAAATATAATTCTTTTTACTTTAATTATGGAAATAATCAGATTTATGATGGTAATTACAGCGACAGGAATTGTTAAATAGGAAAAAAGCCATCCGGTCAAACCGTTCAGATTAGGCAGAAAAATCCTCAAAGGTGATTTTATAAATTCATCAAACGTCATGATGAAAGAATAATTTTTTTGTTCTATAATGTAAAAATATGGCGATAATCTCAATAAATTATATATAATTTGAGCAATTATTATACTCAAAAAAGAAAAAACTGCCCATTTTAATAATTTATTTAAGTTATTTTTTTCGCTAAAATTAAAAAGAAGAAGCGAGAATGGCAAAAGATAAAGACCGAAAGCGGCTGATGATTTTGTAAGGAGTCCAAATCCGGCGGTTATTCCCAGCATAAAACTGAAATAGAGACGGCTGTATCTGGTGAGCATAACCGTAAAATATAAGCACCAAACCAAAAGCGCCGAGAGTAGGCTGTCCATTAGGGCCAGCCTGTCATAGAGCAGGGCGAAGGGTGAAATCAGATATAAAATACAGGCAAATACTGCTGTTTTGCGGTTAAATAATTCTTTGGCCAGGAAGTAAATTCCGGAAACGGCGAGCATCGAGGAAAGAACCGAAACAAACCGGCCGGCAAAAAGCGGATCAGTAAAAATACTAAGAAACGGATACATTAGCCAGGTAAAAAGCGGCTGTTTGCCGTCGGTCAGGGAAATAAAACGGTGAGCCGGGTCATTCAAACCTATCTGCGCCCATCGGATATATATTGCTTCATCGGTGAATATCGGCACTTCAAGAAGATTAACTACCCGGGAAATAAAAGCAAGCAAAGCAAATAGAGACAAGACAACAAAATCCATAAATCTTCCTGTTTTTCTTTTATATTTTAGCAGACGGACGGTAAATCCCTTTGGATTTGATAAGTATGAACAGGAAATATAATCCTGAGGGCAAAATTAAAAGGATATTCATAATAAATTTTGACTTTAACGGCTCAGTCAAACCGAAATAAACAAACGGTGCATATCTTAATACAAAACCCAGCGATAAAGCCAATACCAGCTTTTTAATCAGCCGGGATTCCATCAAAGATGAAATACCTATGAAGGGAATAAAATACCACGGATACGGCTCTCTATTGAAAATTAATACAATCAAAGGAATAAGAAGCATTAATAAACAATAGCGGAGAAATTTGTCATCTTCCCTTATATTTATAATAAAATATAAAGGGATTAAAACAACAGTTGTATATTTTACTGCAAAGGATGCGGTTACGGAAATTATTGACAAGATAAAATTTTTCTTCTGATAGAAATAGTAGAAAGACATCAGCATAAAAAAAAGCATCGCGGATTCATTATGCGGGCTGATGAGTGTTTCTATCAGTATAAGCGGATTGAAAGCGTAAAACACAACAGCATTCCAGAAATTTTCCTTATTGAGTTCCCTTATCTTTTTTATCAGTAAAATACTGCCAATATAAAAAAAGACAAACATTAATTTAAACAGAAACAAAGTCGGAATGAATTTAGCAAACCCGAGAAACGAAAACGGGAGAGTCAGAATAATCCATAAAGGACCATAGGGGTAAGTCCTGTGTGTCCAGTGCATAAAGCGGATCCAAAGATCACCGGGAAAATCCAGAGCCCGGTACTGGTACGGATTAAGGCCATATTTGGTGACAATCCTGGCATCAAACATATAATTGAAAAGATCGTGTGAATAAGCCGGATAGGAAATGAGACCGATCAGAATATTTACGGCAATTAATATAATAAATAATTTTTTAAGTTTTTTAAAACTTTCGCCATATTTAAGAAAATATAAATAGATTACGCTCAATGAAAAGACCAAACTGAGGTAAATTACGGTTGAAACAGGCCGGTTAAAATAACCCAGCCGGATTAAACTGTTTTGAATTGACTGATAAAATTCATTGGCAGACAAAGTCAGATTAAGATCAATCTGAGAATATGAATATACGGCAAAAAGGAGAAGGATAACGGAATACGTTAACATCAGCGGAATTATTCTTTTGTTCATTTAAGCGGATATAAAAAAAGCTATGCCCGGTAAAGGCCTTTTAAGCTGTTAATCCGGATTCTGACCAAGTCCAGCAGGCTTTCCAGCGAATCCTTAACCGGATTGACATTCCTGGTTTCCTGATAATGCCATTCAACAGGTACTTCGGCAATTTTATATCCCCGGATCTTGGCGATATATAACAATTCAATATCAAATCCGGCCGTCACTGTTGAACCCGACGCGAGACGATTTGAATTAAATACCAGCAATTTGGAGAAAATATCAAATGCCGCTTTTTTTTGAAACGCCTTAAAACCGCACTGGGTATCCCTAATGCCTAAATCCAAAATAAAATTACGGATTATCATAAACCCTCTGGCCATCATAAGCCTGGTGATCGGAGCCCCCTTCCTATTGCTGTTTCTGGAACCTATTACCAAATCATTTCCTTTTTCAAGTAAGGGTAAGAGTTTTTTTAGTTCTTTCAGCGGAGTCGCCTGATCAAGGTCGGTAAAAAGAATTATTTTACCTTTTGATTTCAGAATCCCGGCTGAAACGGCAGCGGCTTTTCCCTTGTGTCTAATATTGACTAATCTGAAACCAATATTTTCAGCGACAAATTTTTTTAAAAGATACGGGCTGTCATCGTTTGAACCGTCATCAACAAGGATAACTTCCCAGAGAAACGTTTGTTTTGTCAAATATGAGGAGACGCTATCAAGAGCGCCTAACCTGATGTTTCTTTCCTCATTGAAACAAGGTATGACAACAGACAAAAAAATTACGGCCTCGTCAGTTTTTTTCATAATGCGTCAACCGGTATACTTTAACCGTAGATACCGGCCATTGACCGTATATTTGCGCCCTGCCGAATCCGGCAATTTCCCATAACGGATGTCCCAGCGGCTGACAAACTTTTTCTTCACAAACAATCAGCAGCTGATCAGTGACACTGCGCCTTTCCGGATCAGCCTGGGGATTTTCAATCACTACGGGAGGAGAACCCCATAGTTCGAGAAAATAACGGTATGCATGATCGGAATTCTTATCGGTTAAAAGGGCAAAATTATACGGGGTTCCGCCTGTTTTTTCGAGAACAAAACCGGCTATTTCACGGGTATTTTTTACCATATTATTCGGTTCAATCACCAAAGGCGACTGGATTATATTGAATACCGTTATTAAACCTAGCAGTAATACAGCGGTTAATTTACCGGGTAAATTTCTTTTCCATAAAAGGAAAAGAAACAAAGCGAAAAAAAGGTGAGGCAATGGAAAAAGTGAACCGAAATAATAATCATATATGGCTCCCCTGTATAATCCGAAGGATAAAATTCCCACTGCCAGCCAAATGAGAAGGATTTTAAAAGCATTATAAGTTTTCGTTTGAGAATTAAAAAAAGATCGGGAAACAAAATAAATTATACCCGCCCCGGCAATCAGATATTTGGTCAATTCGGCACTACCGGTAACAATTAGGCGCCAGAATATCCGGATGGTAACATCCCGGATTGTCTGCCACCAGCTGTCAATTAATAAACCGGTCGAGCCTGTATTATGGGCAACAATAAAATTCCAGGCACCTAAAGTATTTACGAATTCATGCCTGAGCTCAAACAAAATAAAAGGAGAATAAGAAAATAAAAAGGCCAATAAAGAATACAAATAAATCCTGAAGGGAATATTCGGCTTAAAATATAAAAAGACGGCAATCAGAACCGGGAAAAAAAGAAAAGTTATGTAATGAAGCTGGATTAAAATTCCCAGTGACAGTCCGGCCAAAATAAGAAAAGAGTTTTTATGGTCAACTAAAGACTTGATGACGGAAAACATCAATAATACCGCAAAAAACGGGACGACATTCGGATTCCAGGAGGACCTGCCGTAAACAACTGATAATCTGGCTATGGAATAGGTAAAAGCAGCTATTAAACCAACCGCGGAATGAAAATAGTCTTTTCCGATTTTATAAATAATTAATATTGTGCACAATGATAATAAAGCAACCATAACGGCCGGCCCAACAGGATCAAAGCGCCATAAATACAAAAAAGGGGCCATCAGGTAATAATAAACAGGACCCATATAAATGGAACCGACACTGGTAATCGGTCCCAATAGGGTGAATTTACCGTCAAGCAGCATTCTTTTGACTACAAGAACATCCCGGCCTTCATCACCCAGGAAAGTCTGGTATTCATCTATCCGCCAAAAGCGTAAAATGGCTGCCAGAACAAAAATCACAACAAGAATGACTGATACCGGCCAATCAGGCCTTTTGAAAAATCGTTTCAGAAACATTTCAGATAACGGCTTTTTTAATATGAGTTTTCCAGATAAAGCGGTTGTAGATGTAATAACTGTAAGGAATTACCAGAATAAAAACGGCAAAAATCATGGACCAGAACCAATATTCATCTCCGAAAAGACTTGTCCCGGTGAACACTACCAGCCCTTGGATGATTACCGCTCCAAATGAAGCCGTATTGAATTGGATAAATTTATGAAAAAGTTTTATTCCGGATATAACATGCTTTGAAAATGTCCAGTAATTATTCATCAGGAAATTTGACAAAATGGCCATTTCCGCACCAATTGAAACTGAAATTGCCGGAATCAAACCAAGGCTTATTAACAATTTCGATATTGCTGTCTGGATGAGAAGACCGGTCACTCCGACAACAGCATATTTAAAAAAACTTTGGGAACGGTCAAGCCTGATTAAAATACTGCTTTTTATGTATTCAAAAATATCACGGATATAATAACGGTTAAAGCCGATTTTAGATTGACCCAGTTTTCTCTCTTTAAAAGTAACCGGTACTTCGGTAAATCTGGCCCCTGTTTTTGAGAGTTCATATAAAATATGAAGCTGAAAAGAAAAACCGGCATTTTTCATTTTCTCCAGGGGAACTTTATCGAGCACATTTTTTACCCTGATTGCCTTAAAATTTCCGGCGTGATCGCTAACTTCATGAACCCCGGCAACATACCAGGCTAAAAGTGAATTGGATATGTCATGATTTAATTTTCTGAACCAATTCCACCCTACCGCTTTCCCTCCGGAAACATGCCTTGAAGCAACAACAACATCAAAGCCTTCTCTAATTTTGCCAATTAGTCTGGGATAATCAACCGGATCCCACTGAAAATCGGCGTCATTTGGTATGACGACATCGGCTTTTATTTTTTTAACCGCATACTCATATCCCAGACCCAATGCTTTACCGAGACCTTCCTTTTTCTTTAACAGGAGATGGATGTTTTTATATTTTTTACGGTATTTTTTCACTATTTCAGCAGTGTTATCAGGAGAACGGTCATCGACAACTATTACTATATTTTCCCAATTCGGATATTTGCGGCCGATTTTGAATATCATATCGATCATTTGTCCGATATTGTCTTTTTCATTAAAAGTTGGAATTATATGCGCAATTTTCATATGCTGTTTGCCCGGAAAATTATAAATCACGGAAAAATTTGACCGTGTTTGTTAACCCTATTATTAAATCAATCCGTGGGGTCCATTTGAGAAGACTAATTGCTTTTGAGATATCGGGTTTTCTTTTTTCCGGATCATCCTCCAGTCGCTTATTAACGTTAACCAGTTTTGACTTTGACTTAGTCAGATTTAAAACCAGCCGGGCTAATTTCCTTACCTGAATTTCATCGGGATTACCCAGATTAATTACCTGACCGTTTGAATTATTATTTTCCATAGCAGAAACCAAACCTTCCACCATATCGGAAACATAACAGAAAGATCTTGTTTGATCACCGCTGCCGTAAATAGTCAGTGGTTTTCCCGATAATGCCTGGGTAAGAAAATTGGAAATTACCCTGCCGTCAGTGGCCAGCATATTCGGCCCGTATGTATTAAAAATTCTTATAATTCTGATATCCATTCTGAATTTTCGGAAGTATTCCATTGCCAGCGCTTCAGCGAATCTTTTCCCTTCATCATAACAGGCACGAAGACCGACAGGATTAACATTGCCATGGTACGATTCCTTTTGAGGATGTTCTTTGGGATCGCCGTAGACTTCACTGGTTGATGCCAATAGAAAACGGCTATTAAATTTGCGGGATAAATTTAACATATTTAAAGTTCCGATAGAATTAACCAAAAGAGTCTCTATTGCCAATTTGCGGTATTGAGGCGGACTGGCCGGTGAGGCTAAATGATAAATATAATTGATGTTTTTTTCCCCTATCAGTTTATTAACCTGATCCTTTTGGATGACATCGGTTTTTAAAAAGCGGAAAGCGGAATAATTATTAAGCTTATGGATATTGGCAATGTTTCCGGTTAGAAGGTTATCAAGGCAAATAACCCGGTAGCCTTTTTCAAGAAGAAACCGGCAAAGATGTGATCCTATGAATCCGGCTCCGCCGGTAATTATGCATGCTTTGTTTTTCATGTCAGGACCGTTGCCGCCAGTAATTCAACAAGTCCTCCATGGTCTTTTCAAAGGGGATCACCGGTTTCCAGCCGGTTTCTTTTTTAAATTTGGAAGCATCCCCGACCAGGACTTCAACATCTGACGGGCGCAAACGGGCCTTATCCTGAATTATCCTTATTTTTTTATTGCTCTTTTTTATCAGAAGATCCAGAACATCGCCGATCCGCCAGCTTTTACCGGTAGAGATGTTGTAAACTTGGCCGCTTTTGCATTTTTGAACGGATAAATAGTAAGCCCGAACCATATCCCTGACATCGGTATAATCCCGGCGGGCGTTCAAATTCCCGACCAGCACAACAGGTTTTTTTTTACCTTTTTCTATTTCGGCTATTTGCCGGGCGAAGGTGGACTCGGCAAAAACATCTCCTCTTCTCGGACCGGTGTGATTAAAGCCTCTGGTCCTTATTATTCTCATTTGGTAACTTTCCCAGTACTGATAGCCCAAATAATCCATGGCCAATTTGGAAACAGCATAAGGCGATAAGGGTCTTAAAGGATTATTTTCTTTTATGGGCAATTCAGAAGGATGAACCCGGCCGTATTCTTCCGAAGAACAGGCAATCTGTATGGCTATCGGCAGTCCGGTTTTTCTGACGGCTTCAAAAATATTAACAGTTCCCACCACATTTATTTCCAGAGTATTTGAAGGGGATGACCAGGAAGTCTGGACGTAAGATTGAGCAGCCAAATGAAAGATAAAGTTCGGCCTTATATTATCAACGACCGTGTACAAAGAATGCGCATCCAATAAGTCGGCTTCATATAAATTTATTTTATGCTTAATTGTTTCAATATTGTCGGTCTTGCTGCGCCATCTTAATATACCGTGAACCTCTACATTTTCCTTAATAAGAAGTTCTGCCAGATGACTTCCGGCAAAACCGGTAATTCCGGTAATGAGAGCCTTTTTTTTGGCATTTTTCATAATTAACTCCTTTACTCGCGGCCGACTCCTTTATAAATAAATCCCATATCCTTAACCATTTGAGGTTGATAAATATTCCGGCCGTCAAAAAGATAATAATTCCGCATAACTTTTTTTATTTCCCTCAGATCCAGCTGTTTGAATTCATTCCACTCAGTTAAAATTATAAGCGCATCAGCATCAACCGCGGCACTTTTCGGATTATCCGTAAATTTAATTTTTTTCAACTGTTTTGAGGCATTGTCCATGGCAACAGGGTCGAAAGCTTTAATTTTGGCACCTTTTTCCTGAAGCATATTAATAATATCTACTGAAGGTGCTTCCCTCATGTCATCAGTATTTGGTTTAAAAGACAATCCCCAAACGGCCAGAAGTTTGCCTTTGACACCCGACATGGTTTTTTCAACTTTATCAACAAATCTTTTTTTTGCCTCCTCATTAATCTTATAAACCGCTTTTAAGAATTTAAAATCATATTTCTGATCACGGGCTACAGCAATCAGAGCTTTAACATCCTTTGGAAAGCAGCTGCCTCCAAAACCGACACCGGGGTAAAGGAACAGCCGCCCCAACCTTTTATCAAGTCCCACTCCGGTCAAAACCATTTCCACATCCGCTCCGACATTATCACAAATAAATGCCATGGCATTGGCAAAAGAAATTTTGCTAGCTAAAAGAGCATTTGAGGCATATTTGATCATTTCCGCCGTTTCAATTGAGGTGACTACCCTTTCTCCGTTAATCGGTTTATGAAGATCCAGGAGAATTTCTTTGGCTTTTTTCATTTCAGTTCCGATTACAATCCGGTCCGGACTTAATGTATCGGCAATGGCCGTTCCTTCCCGCAAAAATTCAGGACAGGAAGCTATATCAAATTCGATTTTAGGGGATGTTTTTTCAGTTAATATGGATTTGACTTTCCGGTTTGTTCCAACGGGCACAGTGCTTTTGGTCACTATTACGGCATAATTTTTTAGATTCCTGCCTATTTCCCCGGCTGATTTAAAAACAGCTGATAAATCAGCTTCACCGTTTGATTTTGAAGGAGTTCCGACACAAATAAAAACTATTTTTGATTGTGGTATGCCTTTACTGTAATCAAGCGAAAAATGAAGGCGTCCTGCCTGAAGATTTCTTTTTACCATTTCTTCCAGACCGGGTTCAAAAAAAGGAAGATACCCTTTTTTAAGTTTGTTGATTTTCTCTTTCGTACGGCCTATTACCCAGACGGAATTGCCCAAATCGGCAAAAACGGCGGCTGTAACCAAACCGACATACCCATGCCCTATAAAAGCTATATTCATAAATTAATGAGGGTGTGATGTTATGGCGAATCCTGTTTTTTTACTTTGAGAATTCCCCTGTCAAAAGGCAGCATAGTCAAGCCTAATTTTTGTATTTTATCATTATTTAAAGCCAATTTAAAAGGCCGAAATGCTCTTTGTTTAAAAAACTCGCTCCTTTCAACCGGTATAATTTCGGCTGATAAATTATAAACCTCTTTAATTATTTTTAAAGCATCAATGGTTGAGAGTGCCTGGCTGCCGACCACATGGTAAATACCGCTAAGATCCCTGTTCAGAAATAATTCCAGACAAACGGCAATATCATCAACAAATGTCGGAGTAAATATATGGTCAGTGAGCCCATATATTCTTTTTCCTTTTTTCATGTTATCCAAAATCCGGTGGACGAAATCCATTTTTTCCTCAAATTTAGAGCGGTATGGATAGGAAATTCTGATTATATTAAAAATTTCGCCTGATGAGGAAACTTCGTCTTCACCCAAAAATTTAGTATACCCGTACCAACTGACGGGATTGGGTTTATCTTTTTCATTATATATTTCCTTTGTTCCGTCAAAAACAAAATCCGTTGATATATATATTACTTTTTTGCCGGTTTTAGCTGCGGCAGATACGATATTTTTCGTTCCCTGCACATTGACCAGCCAGGCACCACCTTCCTTCCCGAGATATTTGTCGTCTTCGCAGGCATCGACATCCGTTTTGGCGGCCATATGAAGAACTATTTTGGCATCCGATAAATCAAACGCTTTAGCCACCGCATCCGCATCTGTAATATCTATTCCGGTCGTTAGGCTCAAATCTTCAAAATAAAACTTATCCTGCAACAACTCCCTGACGCGGCTGCCGACTAATCCGGACATACCGGTTGCTATTACCGGTATTGTCATAGGTCCTGATATTGAATCTGATAATATTCGCGGAATTTCTTATCTTTCCGCTTTTTCCACCAAGTCAGATTTTTCCGGTACCAGTCAACTGTTTTTTCCAGCCAGACAGCCAGATCATATCGTGGCTGCCAATCAAGTTCCCTTTTAATTTTTGACCAGTCAATTGAATATTTACGATCATGGCCGGGACGGTCTTTCACAAAAGTTATTAAAGAATCATCTTTTTTCAGAATTTTTAAGATATTTCTGATGATTTCAAGATTGGAAATATCGGCAGTTAACCCGCCGACGCAATAAGTATGTCCGATTTTACCACCTTCAAGGATTCTGTCTATTGCCCGGCAATGATCTTCAACATAAAGCCAGTCCCTGACATTTAACCCGTCGCCGTACACCGGTATCTTTTTATCTTCAAGGGCATTGGTAATTGCCAGAGGTATTAATTTTTCAGGATGCTGATAAGGGCCGTAATTATTGGAACAATTGGTAACAGTTACCGCCAAACCGTATGTGTAATAATAGGCTTTTACCAGGTGTTCAGCGCCGGCTTTACTGGCCGCATAGGGGCTTGTGGGATTATAAATCGTATCCTCGTTAAATTTCCTTTTTTGACTGAGATCCAATGCTCCGAAGACCTCATCTGTGGATATGTGATGGAAATGTTTAATTTTATTTTCAAGAGCGGCTTTCAGAAGGATTTCAGTTCCCAAGACATTGGTCTTCAGAAAAATTCCGGGATCGGCAATTGAACGGTCGACATGTGTTTCGGCGGCAAAATGAACAACAATGTCAACATCCTTCATAATCTCAAAAACACGCTTCGGATTGCAAATATTTCCCTTGACAAATTTATAGTTGGGATGATCCTTAATCTCTTTGAGATTATCGGGATCTCCCGCGTAAGTTAAAGCGTCAAGGTTGATAATAGAATCGGCTTTATTTTCTTTAAGATGGTACCTTATATAATTACTGCCGATAAAGCCTGATCCGCCTGTTACGAGAATTTTCATACTGGGATTTTATTTTATATCCGGAGGCATTAACCAGTCAAAACCGATATTTTTATCATCATGGGCAATCCTGCCTTCTTCCGCCGGATCATAAATGCCTGACGTGACATATAGCAATTCGGCCGATCCGCCGGCCACTTTACAACCGTGAGCTACACCGGGAGGGATTTTCAGAATAATGTTTTGGGAGTGTTCTCCTATTTGGAACTGGTTAATTATTCCGAATGTTTGGGATTCCGGCCGGACATCACACAAGGCTACTTTAAGATCGCCTTTTATACAATACCACCAATCTACTTGTTTATAATGAACGTGCCAGGCTTTAATTGTACCGGTGTACATATAAGAATGGGACAGTTGACCGAACCCTTCAGAGAAAAAATCATCGGTTATCCTTATCAGTTCTTCAAAAAAACCCCTGTCGTCCCGGTGTCTGATCAATTGTTTTACTGTTACACCCGAAATAATTTTTTTGTCTTTACGGAAGCTGACTCCTGAAGTTGATATTTTAACCGCTTGTTTCATATTCCTCCTTTACCGGCCCAAAATGCATTAGCTTTATATAATGTTTCAACGGTTCCGGCATCTGACCAAAATCCTTTCAGTTCCTCCCAGTTTAGAGCGCCTTTTTTAAGGTATAGATTATTGACGTCTGTTATTTCAATTTCACCGCGGTTTGAAGGACGGCAGGCCCGGATATGATCAAATACGAATTTGTCATAAATATAAAGTCCGGTGGCTACATATTGGCTTTGGGGATTTTTAGGCTTTTCTTCAATTTTTTTTATTTTTTGCGGATTATTCTCATCAAACACCGCAACGCCAAACCGTTTCAACAGACCCCGCTCGGAAATTTTCTTGAGAAAAATCATGGCGCCGCTCTTGAACTTTTTGACAATTGAAGCGATATTAGCATCGGTTGTATTATCACCGAGAATGACCGTAATCGGTCCCTTATCGGCAAAATCTTCAGCCAGTAAAAGGGCATCGGCAATACCGCCATCGGGTTTTTCCTGATAGGCATACTCAAGATGGGCAACACCCAGTTCTTTACCGTTTTTTAGGACTCTCAGAAAATGTCCGGCATGCGGACCGCTGGTAACGATCAGAATTTCAGTGACACCGGCAGAAACAAGGGTTTTTACCGGATAAAAAATCATCGGCCTGTTATATACAGGTAAGAGATGCTTATTGGTTGCATGAGTCAAAGGATATAACCTGGTTCCCAATCCTCCGGCCAGAATTATGCCTTTCATAAATATCCAATCAGCGCAGAATCGCCCCCCTTATCAAAATTACTGCCAGGATGGCGATGAGGCTATATTCTATCACAATGCGCCAATGCAAATCACCTTTTAAATAGTGGTGAATGATTCCCCAGATAACATAAAAAAACGAGATGAAAAAAGCTATGGTTAATTGGTTTTTGGAAATACCCTGATTTTGATAAAAAAGGATAAAGCCGGCCGAGAGGAGGAAAAATAAAGACAGATAGTGGAAAAATATATGTTTATCCTTTTTCATAATTAATATTATAAAACAGCTCCGATTCCGGTTGCTCCCATCGCTCCCAAAAGTGCCATTAAAAACATAATATGGGCAAGGCTGTGGCCGGATATTCTTACAGTTTTATGCTTATATATGAAAATACTGTCAATTAAAAGTATTACCATCAAGATTTCGGCTATTAAAAGTGACAGGGAGCGGCTTAATTTTAATTGAGGTTTTTTTATCACTTCCCCTGATATTTCCATACCGGCAGATTGCGGCAAGGATGTTTTTATTTCTTCTGCTCCCGGTAATTGAGGATTTTCTTCTTCGGGAAGCTGTTTTACCGGAGCGCTGGCAAGATAAGGGCGCTCTTTGGAACCGAATTCCTGCACTACGAGAGTGGTTTCCTCACCGTCTAAAACCCCATTTTTTACAGCCAATCCGATTTCCGAATATTCAGGCTTTAATAAATTAGCCCGGTGGGTGGGAGATTTCAACCAAGCCCTGACTACTTCATCAGACGTATCAAAACTTTTGGCCAGATTTTCTCCCGCATAAATATAGTTATACCCCGAGCCGGTAATAAATTGCCAGGGTGTGGTTCCGGTCGGAGAAATATGGGCCCAGTAATTTTTTTCGAGCATATCGGCGGCTTTTTTTTCTGCCGCATCATTTAACTGCATTGAGATAACCAGGGGGTTAAGATTCTCTTTTTGTCTTTCAGTGTTAACCAGCTCAAGAATTCTGTCGGTATTTATATTAGTCGCATATCCCAGTATCTCCGGCCCCATTTTTTTTACGGCAATGTAAAATGACTGGAATAACAGAAGAAGCGAGATATATAAAACGATAGACGGATGATGAAGGGCTTTTGCCTTGTAATTATTGGATTGATGGGGAAAAAAATGCAGCTTAAGGAAAAATGACAGATTTTTTAACATTATCTCAATTGTTGCAAAATTATTTTAGTTGATCAAGCCGGATTATGAAGTGACAGGGGAAAACGTTACGTGTTGACGGGGAGACACATTGATTTTTGTAATCAGATATGAATCCGGAATACGGCCGTTGTCGCTGATATGGAATATTTGTATCAGGCCGTTTCTGTCTTCTTCCATAAAATTTTTATATGTCGAAACGGCTCTTTTTAATTCGCCGGAGAAATTTATGTCAACAGCCGAAGGATTGGCTAAAAATACCTGTTTGGCAAAAAAGGGAATTTTCTCAAGTTCGTCCCCGGTCAATCTTTTAAGTTGCGCAAAACCGATTTTTAACACAGCTTTTGATAAGGCTTTTTTATCAGCTTCGGTTAATATTTTTCCCTTATCGGCATTTTCAAATACTTTTTCGGGCACGGGGTTATTTTGGACGACGGGAATTCTTTCGAAAAGTCTTTTTTTTATATACCCAATCGGACTGCCGGGTGACGGCTCTTCCCCAAGGTAAACCAAAAGCGACCGGTAATCTGGGGGTGACATATGGCGGTAAGCCATGCTAATAAACTCACCGCTATCCTCCTGAAGATGGTTCATCTGTGACAAAATACTCTGTTCCAGGCATTCCTTATCAGCTGAAAGAGACAACCGGTAAGCTTCCGTTTCATCCTGATTTCCTCCAATAAGAAAAGAAGCATAATTTCTTACGGCTGTCTGGGCCGGTATGCCCTGCCAGTTAAAATCTCCGGAAGCGTAACTATACAGAAGGTAATTAAAGGCATTTAGCGAGAGCTTCCGGCGTTTTTTTTCAAACTCCGTCAATTCCAGATCGGATAATATATATCCAAACCATGCGGCGGATTCTTCTTTTACGAAGCGCTGCCTCTCTTTTATCAACTGAGCCAATTCATTTAAAGCCGCTTCAGGATGTAAAAGAAGCTTACTGTTTATATCCTCTTTCATATTTTAAAACTATATTTAAATAAATATGAATTAGCGAAATTATGCAGTTAGGCAAGAAAAATATAAGAATAAATTTTGAGGGAAGTATGTTAGGCTAATTATAACTCGCAGCCTGATTTTATTTCTGAAAAGCAGGTATCCAAACCCAGATTACCGGAAATTGTATCAGTTCCGTCTCCACCGTCAAGATAATCCCGGCCGTTGCCGCCTTCCAGAATATCATCAGAGGGGCCGCCGTAAATTCTATCGTTACCGTTGCCGCCTTCCAGAATATCATTATGGCCGTCTCCGGTAATCAGATCGTTGCCGTTACTGCCCAATATTTCATCACTGCCCGATCCTCCCGTAAGCTCATCTTCTCCGTTACCGCCATGGATAAAGTCATTTCCTTCCTGCCCATATACTTTATCATTGCCGTTTGACGCCGTTATCCGGTCATTACCCGGTCCGGCATAAATTATGTCGCTGCCGTTGCTGCCGCTCAGAATATCATTACCCTCGTTACCGTAGATTAAATCGTTACCGTTACTGTTATATAATTTGTCATTTCCGGGTCCGCCAACAACACAATCATTACCGTTGCCGCTGTCAACCCGGTCATCACCTTCGAAAGCAAATATAAGGTCGTTGCCGTTGGTGCCTCTTATCCGGTCATTGTTTTGTGTTCCGAAAATGGGATCAGACTTAAAGTTAACGGATAAGCATTCTTCGGGCACTGTAATGGCAATGCCGATATTCAGATCGAAGACAACGGACGTATTCTGATAATCATTGCCCGCATCCGGATCAAATACCACTTTGAATACAACTGTTTTTTCTTCACCCGAGGCCAGATTGAAAAGAGGAATACCGTCAGGTCCGGTGCCATCTGTGAAAAATTGGACCAAGGTTTTATCGCCCGATCCGCCGTAATAATCAACTCCCTCTGATGAAACTGTTAACAGAAGCCTTTCCGACAGACTTCCGGAATCTTTCCTTAGGATACCTCTAAAACCGACAGGTCTTATATTTGACGCATTATTTTTTATCCTGACATACCGCGAATCCGCATCCCCCGGAGCAAAATTATTAATTTCAAAAACCGGCTTGCCCTCCTCAACTCCCCAATCTACGGACAAATCCCCAACCGCCCGAACAGTTTTACTGGCTCTAAATAAGGAAGATTTTAAAAATTGGATTAATAATAAAAATATAATTATCAGTACTAATTTTTTAAAATTTCCAGACATTAGCAACCTCCGCTATTTGATAATCCTTTGGTACTGACTGTGCAGATTTTCCAGATTGATCCTCCGTCAATTGATCTGCCCATGGAAACTTCATCACTAAAATTATTGGTATATATTATGCTGTCAATCACGGTTCCATCAGGGTTTTTAAAAGTAAGCGCATCACCATTATTGTTATTCAACCAGCCTTCATTAACTTCCAAAACGACATTACTGTTTGCGTTAATTGTGCCCAAAGAACTTAATGTTTTCGGATTATTAACGCTATCTTCAATCCAACTACCTGTTAAATCAAATGATTCGGGTCCGGGATTATAAATTTCTACCCATTCTTTATTCCCCGAAGCCGGGTTAGGAACAAATTCATTTATAAAAAGATCGCCCGGAACTTGCGGAATTAGAGGTTGAGAAAGTGCGGTTGATATTAAATTTCCAGATATTACCTGGGTTGAATTCAGATAGGCGTATATTTTTTCCGGTATTATGCTGAGATAAAAAAAGCTGATAATAATCCCTGATAAAACCACCTTATGCCAGGTATTAACGGAGTAATTTCTGTCCGTTAATTTTCTTAACTCTTTCAGAATCAAAAATATTTCATGAATTATGTACACAAATGACGGTACGATGATAAATAAAATAAAACCCGATAAAGTGGAAATAAATGAATAAAAATAACCTATGAATGGGATGACCAGAAGAACTTTTCCCAATATTGCGGATAAAATAATCGGTTCATCATCAATATTACCATTTGCATCACCTTTGGTAAAAAATTCATTATTGTTTAATTTTTTAATAATGCGGTGAGTGACTATGTTATTTTTTAGTTTATAAGTGATGATATCTCCATTTGAATAATTATCCAGCCGTCTAACAAAAATCATGCTTCCGGGAGACAGTTGCGGTTTCATCGAACCTGTAAGCACGACAAAACTTTTCCCGGAAAAAATTAACGCTAAGTTTATTAATACAAAAACATATAAAGTTGAAATCAAAATTTTCATTGCTTTCATAATATCCCCGGTAAGTTGTGCAAGGGTATCCCTTGCACAACTAAACCTGAAATATTATAGGTTTACCAACTTAACGAACCGGCATCTTGTAATCCGTAAATTGTTATGTCCTGTGTGAAACTCGCCTCCTGCAACTCTGAATCGGGATCCAGATTGACTGTTATTCTGAATAACGAATAATACCCTCCCGGCATTGCTGGTTCTCCGCCCTCAATTTTAAAAGGAGAAGTAGCTGCATTGGAAAAGGCACCTCTCGCTGCAACATTATCCCAGGCTGGTGATTTCTGTAAATTTGAGGTACCATAAATTATTCCATCCGGATCAAAAGGATTTGTTAAACCAGAACAGTCACCCGAATCAGGATTTAAAACGGCATCAATTGACAATTGATCTCCCAAAGCCGTATTTCCGCTTTCTGCTGAAGCGTAAATCTTATACCTTCCGGCCACTGTTCCTGTATTTTTTATCCAAAGACAACGTACAAATGATTCTCCCGGAGAAAGATTGCTGACACTGAATTTGCCGGAGTCACCTGCTGAGTTGCCTGACGTATCCTGGACAATTCCGGTAAAATTCATTGTCCCTGTGCTAATGGTATTGCCAAGAACCTGACTTGTGCTGTTGAAATACGCGATAGTCGCATAAGTAGCTGCAGTTCCAACAATTCCGATCGAAAAAAGACTCAGTAAAATTTTTTTCATTTCAAATAATCACCTCCCTTTGCCCGCTAGATTTAAGGGTTCAAAACGGCCCCTGGCTTGCCGTTAATAATAAAATTTTCAATTAAAAAACCATCCGGTGAGGGATGGTTGTAAATGGTATCGGGCAGTTGGCCATGATTTGTTAAATTTTGTTAACAAATCTATAACATAATTACTGCAATATTTGTCAAGGAGTATTTACAATATCAGACTATGATGTTTACAAGCTTACGGGGTTATTGAAGGTGAAATTTCCCGGGATTTTTTCGCTTTGACAATCAGTCTCTTACTGTCGGCATATCCGGAGCAGGTGTAAAGTGTTAAAACAGAATCATCGGTCGGCGCAATTACTTCCGTTTGACTGGGAAGAACTTCTTTAATTTCTTCAACTGTATATGAATACCATTTATCGCTGGTAAACACCATGACTTCAGCACCCTGTTTGATATCCCTTAACGGTAAAAAAAGTCCTTTACGGGCATGGGCGAAAATAACCTGATTGCCTTGATTGTCCTCGGGATAGGCCGAGCCCTGACCGAAGCCGGCCGAATCGGAAAAAACCTCCCAGTAACCGTTGACAATATTGGCTGTTTTGACAGGCAAATCAATTTCCAATGAAGGTATGACTATGCGGACAGGAGGACTTTTGGGTTGTGTCTTTTTATTTGGCTCTTCCAACAGCTTTTTATCTACTTTTACCGGCTCATTGGCAAACGAAGTTGACAAAATTTCACCGGAAACTTCATCAATTTTATACGGTTCTTCAGGTGTTTTTTTACCGGTTGAAGAAGTATAAAAAGCCAGAAACACCAGAATAAAACCTGATGCCAAAAGCATCAGTCTGATTTTTTTTCTCCTGTTTTTCAGAATCCTTTTTAGCGAGACCTTCTTTTTCTGGTATTTCCTGCGTTTAGATCCGGAGCGAACTTTGATTTTGCGTACATGAGAAGGCATAATAATCCGCTTAAAAGCATTATATCAGATAGTCCGACCTCGCTTCCGGCTGTGTCAGACAAGCCCAAAACTTCCGATGCCTGATACGCTTCGGCGGATTCTCCTCCTCCGCCGTCTCCGCCTCCATCTTCACCGCCGATTCGCGGAGACCAGCCGCAGTAATCACCGGTGTAAGATTTACCTGGCGCACAGGGATCTTCATCGCCGTTTTCTCCGTTTCCACCCGGATCGGGAGTAGGTGTAATTTGGGGACCGCCCTGTCCCGGCGGAGTAATTGTCGGTTCAGATGGCGGTTGACCGTTTGTCGGCTCTTCCGGAGGCTGGCTCGGCAAATTAAATTCATTCCTCGGCAGAACCGGTCTGTCACCGCGCTGCCACCAATCGGCCACAGCCACTGTTTTAATCAGGAAGCCAAAGCTTAGTATAACCATTAAAATGGTAAGTTTTAAAGATAATCTCATCAAATTAACACGTCAAACGTGAATTCACCTCCCCTCATAGAATTATTTCCAAAATGGCATTCAGATAAGCTGACATATCAATGTTTAACCGGTGTCTTCTCCTGAAGACGATTATAAATAGGGCAACCGGAACCACCAGGAGCCAGGAATTATTGACTTTCAACGAAAGGCCTCCGATTAAGATTGCCGGACCGGATGACTGGGTAGCTTTTACAAATGTGGTTGTAAGAGTAATTCCCCTTCTTACAACGCGGTTCTGCCCATTGTCTGCCGATTGCGGATCTGCCAGTTTATAGGCATTTTTGAGGGCGTAAGTTTTTTGTTTCTGATAATTTACCAGGTTTTTGGATTGAGTATATTCCGGACTGTAGTAATAGCCGTTTTCGGGATTGGATGGCGGATAATAGTAATAATATTCGTAATTAACACTGTTAGATGGGGATTGGGGATAATACCATGAAGTACCGGAATTGCCGCCTGATTCACCATCAACACCGCCGATTGGAGGGGTCTTTATATCTTCGTAGGCCGGTAAGGTCGGCAAAGGCTGCAAAGTCGGCAAAGGCTGAAGAGCTCCGGTATAAACGGGAGTCGGTGACGGGCCTGTTCCACCGTCACCCTGATAATAATTATTGTCATTTGTCGTTGAAACCTCACCTGTGGGGACTATATCTCCCAGGAAATCCCCAAGCACATTAACAATCAAAGCGACAAATTTCTTGGAAACGACATTGGTATTGGCCAGATTGACCAAATTAAGCCCGACATCGGCGTCGCCGGTTTCAATTACTCCGGCACCGGTATTGGCTTTGGCCTGGTTATTGCCGGTATCTGCCGAGGCTTTGATATCGTTATTAATTACGGCGTTATTATCGTTTGATATCAGTGTTTCTTCATTTTGATTTATTACTGATTCATTAGTGGAGTAAGGACCGGTGGCCGTATTTTCCGAATAAACGCTGAAACTACTATTTCCGGCTCCTCCGGTTTCGGTTGTGATCGGCAAACTGTTGGATGCGGATTCAGTACCCCAGGGCTGTCCGATGATATGGCCGACCCACTGGCCCATTTCATTGACTATTATTATCCAGACTGTTTCTTCTTCATTGACTGTATTGGAATTAGCAACAGTTGAATTGGAGACTGATGCTTCAGCCAATCCCGTTGATACATAACCTCCGCCGGTATTAAATGAGGCCAAGTTATTGCCGGTATTGGTATCAACACTTAAATTGCTGACTATATCGGCATTATTGTTGTTGGTAAACTCGGAAGTCGAAGTAGTTTCGGCTGAAGCGTAATTATCCGAATTAGGCCCGGTGATGTTATTGGAAACCAGCGTACCGGCCTGGTTATTTGAAGAAGCCGGTGAACCGGAATCATCCTGCGGCAAAATAATATCGCCGATTAATGTGCCGAAAATGTTGATAACTCCGAATAGCCATTGCCCGGTGGTGATATTACTGTTTATCAAATTAATGATATTAGCCAGGGATACCGCGTCACCGGACTGAATAACCCCGTCGCCGGTATTGAATGAGGCGGAATTATTGCCGGTTACGGCTTTTAGATTTATATCATTATTTATACTGGCGTCATTGCCGTTGACTTCCTTTACCGTGAAATTGCCGTCTGAAATTGAAGTATTGTCAGAATAAGGTCCGGTGGTTGAATTTTCGGCAATAGTAGCCGAGGCGCTGGAAAATGAGTCTATCGGTGAACCGTCGGAAAACTTCAGTACCAGGTCGCCAAGATAATTATCATAAAGGTTCATGACGGAAAATCCGCCGATGCCTGTTATATTACTGTTTAACTTATTGAGTAGATTAACCGTTGCCAAAATATCACCGGTAAAGACTTTGCCGTCAAGAGTATTAAGATCGGCATAATTAAAACCGGTTGAGGTTATGGCGTCAATTTTATTCTGCATTTGGGCCAAATTCTGATTTACAGTTTCCATTTTGGCGTCAATTATTTCCTGGCCGAAATTGGTAGAATACGGCCCGGTCAGAAGATTATAAGGATCGTTACCGAAATAACTTCCATCCGCTGACTGTTGGGATGAGTCGCCTGATCCGCCAATTGCAGCCTGACCAGTCGGATCGGGGTTGTCTGCCAGTAAAGGATCAAGTGACTGTCCTGTTGGTAAAGGCTCGCCTGTCGGTAAAGTTTCTCCTGTCGGTTGCGGAGGTGACGTGGGAGCCGCGGAAGTATTGGCGGAAGGTGCGGAAGGACCGCTGGGAGCTGATGGAGCGATATAATTGTTTTCAGGCGAGGATGGCGCGGTCGGGGCGGTATAACTGTTTTCAGGCGCAGAAGGCGCGGTCGGGGCTGATTCCTGTGCCAACACAGCGAAAGGAGAGACTACTCTCCCTAAAATCATCGACATTATCAATATTAAACTGATTTTCCTGGTTAATTTTCCAAACATTAATTTCTAATTATTTAATAATTTACCGGGCAGTGATTTTCGGACAGTCAACATCAAACCTGAGATATAGATTCTTTCCTGGCGGGGATCCAAGTTTTCTAGGATGGATCCCCACCAGAGAAAGGTGACGCATTAAAACTTACAGAATTTCTGTCAGGTTATCGTTAACATGTACCAAAACCTGTTGCAGAAGATCCGCAAATCCGGCTAAGACATTGCCTCCACCTGTATTGAAATCAGAATCATTCTTACCGGTATCTGATTTTACTTCGACGTCATTGTAGACACCGAGTAATCCCGTATCGCATTCTACTTTTTCATGCCTCCAGGGATTCCACCACCAATCTTCATGTGCATCTTCGTTTTGACACTTATTATTCCAATTATCGACAACTACATTTCTACTATTGGTGATTATGATTTCATTCGGATCTTTTTCATTTCCTTCTGCAGGACCTGTGACACTGTTTACACCTGTGTTGTCAAATCCACCCAACGCCATTGCGATTAAAGTGGAATTAATATTTCCCTGAGAATCAACTCCGACGCCGGCTGCGGCTCCTCCGGTAAATATGTCACCGCCAAGAGTATTCTTGTTGGCGTCATTGTAGCCGGAATTGGCCTTAGCATAAACGTCGTTTTTGATACGCAAATCGTTAACATTGTTAACGGTTGCGGAGTGATCATTACTGATATCAACAGTGTTATTAGAGAAAGGTCCGGTTGTTGAATTTTCTGCAGTATTACTGCCGGATCCACCAGCTCCGCCGCGGATGGCGGTCAAACTGTCGTTAAGGTGATTATTTACCAAAAGACCTAACCAGGCATCACCTGTGGTGATACTGGCCGGGCCGGTATTATAGTCAGCGTCGTTATAACCAGTATTCGACTTGACCTCAACTTCATTTTTAACGTCAGCCTGATTGCTGTTGTAAACATCTGCTGTAAAAGAATTAGAGATTCTAGCAACATTATTAGAAACCGGGCCTGTAAGTGAGTTAGAACCGCTATTTTGTGCAGCAGCTGCCAATGCAGCGGTGATATTGGTTGTATTAATGTTAGCAACATTAGATACAGTAACATTAGCTGTTGAATCACCGGTAACGATACTGCCACCTAAAGTATTGTAACTGGCAGAATTTCCGCCAGTATTGCTTTTGGCGTACACATCATTATAGATTCTGGCATCGTTAACATTGTTTACAGATATATTATCCGTATTGGTAATACTACAAGTATTATTGGAAAAAGGACCTGTCGTACTATTACTGCAATCATTACTGGCAGCAATAGCCGGAATTATGGCAGCGGCAAAAAGTGCAGCGCTACCAACTAAAGTAACTAATTTTTTCAATTTTTTTCACCTCCCTTCGTTCTGAGATGAATAGCAAGCCGGCGTTCCTAGAAAAAGCCTCACTTGTTATTCCAGTTAATAAAGTCAATATTTATTGCCAAAATAAAAGAGGTAAGCTCTGTCCCAATTAAAGGAAGAACTTACCTCCGTTTGCGGTCGGTTTTACAGCTTTCTATAAATCCCTGATGCTGTGACTGGTTTTTTTGATATTTCTTTCGGTAATCTGGGTTATTTTGAAATCCTGCACATAAATTTCCACGGAACCCCAGCCGCGGACATTTTTAATTGCCAACTTTATATCATCCAACAGGTTTTTAGTTATTTTTTTTGATGAATAGTCGACCATTTTACAGTTAGCTGCCGGACAGACATCGACTGCCGGGCAGAATAATAATTACAGGACAGATATGCGGCAGATTTTGGGAGCAGAAATTTTCTATACGGGGCAGACAAGAGGCAGAATTATATTTATAGCAATATAAAAAACTTAATTTAGATTGTCAAGAGGGAAAAACTACATTAATTTCCTGTTTGTTCCCTTCAATTTCACCGACATAAATAATGAATTTTTTGCTGTCATCGGGAATTACAAACCCGACCCGGTCAAGTTTGGTTGAGATGGCTGCCACTGGAACAAGGTTATTGTGAAGGTCAGGGGCAAATCTGGTGCCGGTATCCTCTCCGACCGATAATCTGATCAGATCTCCGGGCAACAGGTTTACCAATTGAGTGGCGTCGTTGGTCAATTCCAGATGCACAATAAGGAAAAGTTTGTTGTTTTTGGCAGTGAAAGACTGGTCTTTAACCAGGACGGTGTCAGTTCTTTCAACATCGGTTAACTTGAATTTAATTTTATCGGAAACGGTTTTTCCCTGGTTATTGAGTCCGGGAAACTGGAAGTTTTTGTCAATCTTAACTTTAGCTGACCGGACGCCGGCTGTTTCTGATCCCCGGGAATTTTTAGCCGAGAATTTGAGATAGGAAAAAGCAACCAATACAATTGCCACCAGGATGAAAAATTTCTTTTTTCTGTTTAAGTAGTCTTTGAATTTTTTCTTCCAGCCGTTTTTAAACATATAATTATGTATCTATATATTAAAAC
>MFJF01000014.1:4662-8717 GCA_001779115.1 Candidatus Gottesmanbacteria bacterium RIFCSPHIGHO2_01_FULL_40_15 | reverse complement strand
GGTCAGCGTTCTGGCTCCTAATCTTCTGGGAGTGAGAGTGAGGGCCAGGGACGGGAGGAGGAAATCGGATCTTGCCGAAATCCAAAAGGCTTTGGAGCTTTATAGAATGGACCAGAATCCCCAAACATATCCCAATACCGGTTTTCTGGAATTCATTCCCTGCAATACCTGCTGGTCTTCCGAAGCGGATTGTACGGGAAATATTTATATGCGGAAAACTCCCTGCGATCCGGATGACGATTCCCCGTATATTTATTATCTTAATACAGACGACAACCTTATGTATGCTTTATCTGCCTGTCTGGAAAATCAGAGTGATCAGGATAAAGACACGGATCCCGTTACGGAATGTACTGATTTATCAAAAGAAAGTTATACTATAAGCGAACCGTGAGAAAAAAAATTCAAATAGGGTTTACGCTGATTGAACTTCTGGTGGTTATTTCAATCCTGGCCATTTTGATTACGCTGGGATTAACCTCTTTTGCATCAGCCCAGAAAAAAAGCCGGGATGCCAAAAGAAAAGCTGATTTAAGAGATTATAAAAATGCTTTAGAGCAGTATTATTCGGTGTGCGGAATGGTATATCCGACACCGGCATCCGATTCATATGAACCCATTATTTGCTGGTCACCGACAACCATCGGCATGTTGGATCCGTTGCCGAATGATCCCACATCCGGCGATCCTTATTTTTGTCCGACACCGGTTACCGATAACTGTAATGAATTCGGATATGTTTTATGCGCCCAATTGGAGTCAGAATCCCCTTCCGAATATTGTGTTTACAGTTCACAGTAATATGAACAAATTTCATAAGCTTGAAAACCGCGGTTTTACCATGATTGAAATATTAGTTTCGGCAACAATTATTGCCGTCTTATCGACAATCGGTGTGACCGGATACCAGGCGGTGGCCCGGGGCGGCCGGGATGCCCTGAGAAAAAGCGATTTGGAACAGATAAGATCCGCATTGGAGATATATAAGTCAGAAAACAGTTCCTATCCGACGGCGACATCATGCGGTGTTGATAATTTATCTCCCGATTATATAAATCCTTACCCTGAAGATCCCAGAGGATATTCATACTGCTATATTCAATCTTCTCCCTTAACTTATGAACTTTGTGCCCATCTGGAAAACGGAGACCCAAGTGACAGTTATTGCGGAGTGACAGAAGCATGCAGCGGTGTCTGCAACTATTCGGTAGTTAATCCCTGATTATGAAAAGACGGCAAAAACTTCCTCTCGATAGCGGGTTTACCATTATTGAACTGTTGGTTTCCATTTCGGTTATCGGAATTCTGATCGGTTTATCATACGCAGGATACGCTGTTTTTACCCAAAGACAGAAGCTTATTTCCTCCGGACAAACGCTTAAAAATATATTAAGGGATATTGAAAGCCGCAGTTACAACGGGGAAGTTGACTGCTCGGTTTGTAACTGCACTGATCCACTGGTGAATTCTCTGGACGGCTGGTTTGTCGACCTTACCGATAAAAAATTTTACGGAGTCTGCGGAGCTAACAGTTTTTCCGACACAGGGTTAGGGTTATCAGATGAAATAGTTATTGCGGCAAATAACAACCTGATTCAATTTGCCGGCGATCCGCCCCGGATAACAGACAATATTATTATTTGCCTGTCACTGGCGGGACTGCCGAACAGATTTTACCGCATTGAAATATCCAGGGGCGGCGATATATCAGATTCGGCAGGATTAATTGCGTCATGCACACCGTAAAAGGCCAGACGATGATTGAAGTTATCGTGGCGTTAACGCTGATTATACTTTTTTTGTCGGGTGTTGTGGTGGTCGAGCTGTTTGCCATCAAAAACGCTGATTTTGCCCGGCATAAAAGCGTTTCCACCCAGTTAGCCAGGCAACAGATAGAAAGAGCCAGGGTTGTGAGGGATTCGACAGGTATCAGTTCCCTGGCTGTTTGCATGTCCGGCTGTTTTATCAACAGCCAGCTAACCCCAATTCCGGTTTCACCTACCGGTATTTACGGCCAATCTTTGACTTTGACAATGGCATCTTTAACCGACTGCCCGTTGCCGACAATTATACCGTTACCTATTTCCTATAAAGCCCGGGCTATAGTTGACTGGTCCCAGGGATTATCGGGCATTACACCGGCACCGCAGGTTGAAGTCTCATCATGCATAACCGATTGGAGATAATATGAAATTGAATAAAGGTTATTCCCTGATTGAACTTTTGGTAGTAATTACATTGATTTCCGTTTTGGGAACGCTGACGGCTGAAACATTTTTATTGGGAATAAGAGCTCAGGCTAAAAGCGAAGTAATGAAAGAAGTCAAGCAGAATGCCGATTATGTGGGACAGGTAATAGACAATATGGTCAGAAATTCAATCGACATTGAAGAAGCCCAGTGTAACAGCGATACCGGTCAGACGTTAACCATACAAAATCCCGACGGAAACTATACTACGTTTGATTGTACCGGTTCAGTTATGTCATCAATCAGCGGTATTTTTCCGGTTCCGACAGTTTCCTTAAATCTGTCAAGCACCAGGGTAGCCATAGAAGAATGCAATTTCCGTATAATATGTCCCACTCCTCCATTAAATCCCAAATACGTCTTTCTTAATTTCAAGGTTTCCCAAACAGGCAGCAGTTTGCCCAAGGAACAGCAGGCTTCGATTGAATATCAGACAACAGTGTCTTTAAGGAATTACCAGTAGCTTAAGTTTTTAAACTATAAATAAAACTGCTGATTGAGATAACCCCAGTAAATAAGAAGTGACAAAATAATAAAATAGACAGTCTGAATCAATTCCTTCTTACCGGATGCGCTTTTTCTGAATAAATTGAATAAAACAAAAAAAGGAAGCGAGTAGCGGCTTTCTATCAACCATATCGGAATTAAAGATAAAAAAGTAAAAGGGTAAAGCCAATAATAATTTATGTTAATCAATTCAGTAAAAAACAGCGATAATAATGAGAAGATAACAGTTAATAAGTAAATCACTTTCCAAAAGCTGTTAGACATAAAAAATAAAATAATCCTGTTTCTGATATGTTCCGGATTTTGGTTCCAGGGATGATCGGAAGTAAAAGTGATGACAGCGACAAAGAGAAATAGGAACAAAGGGATGAGAAGCTTTTTATTTTTGAGTAAGAAAGGTTTGATGGCAGATATATTTTTCAGATTTAGGGGAAAGAAAAGAATAAAAAATAAAAATAACATCCAATAAAGATTTCCGGGTTTAATTATAAAATCAGGGTGCATTTTCTGAGTTAAAACCGCCACTCCCCTGTTGGTAACGACAAAAATTCCGAAAAAAATCAGGCCGAAAAAAAAATACCAGTTGTTCTTCATGAACTCAGGTAATTTGCGGAAATTTATTTTCAGACTGCCATTATTCAAATAAATCAGGAATAAGATAAACAGGTACCAGACGATATTCGTCTGTTTGGTGAGTACAGACAATGATGAGAAAATAAATGAGGTAAATTTTCTGCCGGTCAGCGCACAGTACAAAGCAAGCAGTATAAGAAGAACTGACAAATTTTCAGCGTATAGAAGAAAACGGTAGGGAAAAAGAATGGGAAGAAAGGTAAACTGTAAAGTTTTTAAGATAGAATGAGATGATTTCAACTTCATAGTAATTAAATAAAATAAGGTAATATTTAAAAATGTGAAGAAAAAATTGATTAATCTGAACTGATTCAGGGTTCGGAAACCGAAAAGGCGGGCAGTCCGAGCGATAAAGAAATGGAAAGAAGGGATAATTGATATCCCTTCAATGAGTTTATATTCACCTTTGAGAAATAGATTAATTTGGGCAAAATGAGTCGGTTCATCATCATAAAGCGGTATTTTATTGGCATAAATTAACAACAGGAAAAGCAATAAGAATATTATCGGAAGGAATATATATTTGTTAAACTTTTTCATTATTTTCAAAGATAAAAACAGTGGCAGTATCGAATTTTTTTATAAAAGCATTTTTTTTTCGGCTAAATTCATCGGTAAATAAAGTGAAACAGTCATTATTGACCTTAAAATCTGACGGATAGTCTT
>MFJF01000014.1:0-4646 GCA_001779115.1 Candidatus Gottesmanbacteria bacterium RIFCSPHIGHO2_01_FULL_40_15 | reverse complement strand
GTATTCTTTTTGAGGATTAAAGTTGTAATGTAATTCTCCCCTGTCATCGGTTGTTACCGGGACAGGCTTATTTTTAATTTTAGACAGCGCATACAGATATTCTATTACATAATAATTGGTTTTTTCGGAAGGAGTTGAGACGTACATGGAATAACTGTAATTCTTTACTTTTTTAATTATATATGCGGCAATTTGATGCGGCTTTTTAAATGGGAAATCCGCTTTGAAAATATAATTTTGAACTGCAGAGAGATTTAGCGAGATTACAACAAAAATTAAAATAAAAACCAGCGGAAGGAGGGTATATTTTCGCTTCCAACCGGGATAAGTCAAAATTCTGACAGCCAGGGCGGAAAACATGATCAGATAAAATATATATAGCGGGCTTAACCGGTGAAGGTAATAATTTTCAATATGAACTCCCGATAAAAGCAAAGCTGATATAAACGGCAGAAAAATAAACGGGAAAAATATTTTTCTTTTTTTTGACTTAAGGAAAAGAAACACGCTTAAGATAATCAACAGACTGCCGATTAAAATATTAGCAGAAAAATTATTGCCATCTGATATAAATCCCTGATTGATTAAAAAAAAGTTATAAGCAGATGATTTAATCAATTTCCCGGGATAGGCAAGCAGATTCATGCTTTCCGAATTAGATGTTATGGAAGCTAGTTCCCTGAAATTTGTTTTAATATGATATTGAATAACGGTTGTATGAAATATAACTGTTAATAATATTAAACCTGCCATCGTTAATAGTTTTTGATTCCTTCTGAATAATTTCAGATTTCGGATTAACAGATATAAATAAGCGGGTAAAACCAGATAAGTGGAAACATACATCAGCGAAATAAGAAAAAATATACCGGATAAAATAATTTTTGCGGCGGGTAATTTTACAGTTTGACCGGTCAGAAGTAGAAAAGCGGCCAGTAAAAAAAAGGGAACCAGATGAGGATCCATAATATTCCGGCTGTATTTAATCATTTCAAAAGATAAGGCAAACATTAATGATGCCAGGAGAGCGGATTTTGTTCCCAAAATGTTTTTAACAAACAGAAAAAGTACGAAAATTGAGGAAATGTTCAGAAGAGAAAAAATAAGGGTAACAATTAATTCATTGCGAAAAAAAAAGTAAATAAAAGTAACTAAATAGTGATAGAGAGGAGTCATGAAATTTATTCTGTCCGGTCCGTATCCCAGAAGCAGAATCCGGCGGGAATTAATTATTTTACCGGCTAAGATAAACGGTTGAACTTGATCAGTATCCAGGGAAAAAGTGTTGATGAATTTTGTCAAGCGAAGATAAATTCCTAAAGATAAAATCAGCCACAGAAAAATTAAAGACTTTTTTGTCATTTCTGAAAATCAGGAGGTGCCTTTTACTCTACTATTATAATGTTTCAGGGGGTTGTAAGATAGCTGATTTCCGTTTCCGGTAAAGCATTTCTTAAAGCGTCTATTTCGTCTTCCGGAATATTGTTGTTATCAAGATTCAGAATTTCAAGTTGGCTCATTGTGCTTAATAAATCGGGAACCGAAGTGAAATTATTATTGCTTAAATATAGATTGATCAGACTTTTAAGATCAGCCAGTTCAGGGGGCAATTGGCTTATTCCGTTTCCGCCTAAGTACAGGCCGGCAAGAGAAGTTAATGTACCGATTCCCGCAGGTACATTTTCAAGCTGATTGTTACTTAATTCAAGCATTTCCAGATTCTTTAAACCGGCGATTTCAGGAGGAATTGCCGTTAAACGGTTATAACTTAAATGCAATTCTTTCAGGTTAGATAAATCTACAATACTTACGGGGATGAGGGGAATTTCGTTGGTATTCAATTTAATAATATTAAGATTTGATAATGACAGGATGATTTCCGGAAATGCGATTAAATTATTGTTTGAAAGGTTAAGATCCTTAAGAAAACTTAATTGGGCAATTTCATCCGGAATTGATTCTAGGAAATTATATTCCAAATTGAGAGTTTCCAAATTTTTCAGGGTATATACTTCCTGGGGAATTTCAGTCAGGCTCATTCTGGACAGATCCAAATTGCATATTTCCAAAGGCTTTTCCAGGGTTTCATCCAAAGTTTCATATGTGTAGATTGACGTATCGCTGCAGCTTTTTATTTCATCAGCCGGTTCGGTACCATTTAATTGACTTTCCGTACCGGTCAGATTAACCGCAGAATTGGAGCTGTTCTGGAAAAAAACATAGGAGACTCCGGCCAGAATCGAAAGAATTACAAAGATAATTGTCAGCATCCAATAGCTTTTATGAGAAGAAGCATCAGGCATTAAGTTAAATATAACATACCCCGTCTTGTTTCTGTCAAGATATTTGACAGATATTTGACATATAGTAATATAAATCAGGCAGAAATTTAAATGAGATTTTCTGTTAATAAGTTGTATCTTTCCCTTTTGAGTGCGGGAATTTATATCCTTTTATACTTATATATACTGCCGGATATTCTTATCCTTCGAAGCGACGATTTTGGGTATCTTCAAAGTTTTTTATCAAGTTTAAAACAAAACCGGCTGGTTACCAGTAATTTTTTGGAGCCGTATTCTTATTTTTCAACGATCGTTTCCATAGGTCTGTTTAAAATAACGGGTAATTTATACGTCTCAACATTCGGCAGCGTTGCTTTTTTTGCTTTGGTGAATTTTTATTTGATTCTTTATATGCTGATTTCCCGTTTTAATCTCAAAATAAGCATTCTGACAGCGCTATTTCTGTCAACATTTCCCGTTTATCTTAATATTTCCGCTGATATGACGGGAATTATGGCAACCTGGGCGCTTTTTCTGGCAGCGGTAATTTTATTTCAAAGAGGTAAGTATTTTTGGTATGCAATATTTACCATGTTGGCAATTTCCAACAGGCAATCTTCAATAGTTTTATTGGTTTTTCCATTATATGATCTTATAAAAATTTATATTTCCCGGAAAAGAATTGATTTGCAGTTCATTTATTTAATTTTTTTTATTACCGGCATGTCTTTTTTTATCTTTTTAAAATCACCACTTACCGCAGCAGCGCGGATTTCATATGAGTTAAATTTAAAATCTTTCGAAGTTTTATTCAGTCCTGCCAAATTATTCAGCATAATAACAGGCTTATTTTCCTTTATATTTATTTTTACGGCATTAATAACAGTTTTATCCCCTTATCAATTAAAACCAAATTTTCGAAATAATCTGAAGTTTTTCCACTTGCCTGTTGCAGCCGGCATTTTATTACTGATCCAATTTTTGTTTTCAGGTGATTTTATAAGATTTCAGACGCCATTATTTAATGAAATGAAATACGGAACTATTTATCTGAAAATACTTTTTTTTCTATCGGTTTGGTTTTTTCCCTGGTCAAAGTTAAGAATTTCTTCTTTTGCCGTGACCGGATTATTTTACATTCTGATGATTTCTTTAAGAGTGATCTGGTATGACTATTATTTATGGGAAATTGTTATTTTGGGACTTTTTTATCTTTTGTCAAACAAAAATATTTTTCCCGCCGAAACCAAATCCCCGGGAAAAAAATTAAATTATATTATTCCGGTGACATTACTTTTATTTAATATAATTTACAGTATTTATTTTAAGATTTATCTTGATAAAAATGCTTTATCCCTTTTCGTTCATGAAAAGTTATTAAGGCAAAATAAAATAACTGTTACGGATATTTCCGACGCGCCTTTCGGATATATCGGCTGGAAGTTATTTAATTTAATATATAAAGACTATCCTGATCGTGAAACAACTTATTTTCTTTGTCAGGTCCGTCAGTCAGGGTATGACATTATTATTAAACCATTAGATACTTTACGGGATAGCCGGGATGACCGGATAGTTGATCAGGGATTTTACCGGATCGGACCGGAGTTTAAGAAATATTATGTCGTTAAAAATGACTTCCATAAAAATAAACGGGATAACTGCAACCAATATGAAGACAATCAAAAACTTAATCCGGATAAATATCCCAACATAATTTTTCCCTTAAACAACCGGGAATGGAGGGAGTTTTTGTCCAAATCTACCACTTAATATCATTTTTCCCGGGCGTCAATTTTATAGATTATGTCGTTTAAGATGTATTTCTTTTCCGTGTACCCTGATCTTTTGATTCGGGTTATATTATTAAATTCTTCAAAACAGCGGTCGTTTTGTCGGGAATAGTCGGAGTTGTTGTAGTCTTTACAGATAAGATAAAGCCAGCCTTTATTATAATCGGGACTGACTTTGATCCAGTTGCCGGCCTGATTATAATCGGCAAAGTTGATTCCTGATTGTTTTAACAGAGCATAGTAATAGGAAGTGGTGTCATAGCCGATCTTGTCTTTAGGAGTCATTACAAACAGGTTGAAGTTGATGATACCTTCAGATTTCAGAATATATTCGGCAACTTTGAAATATCCTTCATATCTTTTTTGGTATAAGGATAAGTTTCGCATCCTGTTACTTTCGGCCAGAGAATTGCTTATGAGATATTTTGACAGCGGAATCATGATTATAAAAAACACTAACAATCCGGTTAAACCTGATCTGCGGAATAAAAAGCGGTTTAGGAAAGTGACCGGATATGCCGAAATAATGAAAAACATGGGGTACAGGGAGGCCAGCCGGTGGACGTAAATT
>MFJF01000013.1:39714-41404 GCA_001779115.1 Candidatus Gottesmanbacteria bacterium RIFCSPHIGHO2_01_FULL_40_15 | reverse complement strand
TGATCCGTCAGGAATCGGAGGTAATTTCACATCACCAAAAATTAATTATTCTTTTTCCCCGACACCCGGACCTTTTTCATCTCCGACGGTAACGCCCACTCCGACGGTTACTCCGACACCGACACCGGGAGCCTGGATTCAGGTTAGAGGCGGAGATGTTTATCAGCCGGTTGTTAATCAGCCTGTTCCGGCAGGCCAATATTTCCTTGATCTTCTGCCGACACCGGTTGTCAATCCCAACAGCGCCGGTCTGATTTGGTCAATGTCAGGCAGCGGAAATTTCGGGTTCGGCGGATCATCCCCATTTAAATGGGAGGTACCGGGCCAGCTCTCCAATGCTTACTCTTTTTCATATTATTGGGAGGCTTTGAGGAATAAGGCAAAAGATGTCAATAATTCCGTCGTCGGAATAATCGACACTGCTCCTGGAGAACCGAGCCCGACACCATCCATTACACCGGGAGGCTTTACTCCGACTCCGGCTTCGATTGTTCTGCTGCCGACGGATGATACCCATGTCAGGGACGACAGTCCGACTAACAATTATTGCAGTGGTATTCTCAGGGTAAACAACAGTCCGGTCAGAATAACATATTTAAAATTTAATTTAAGTTCTTTATTGGGACAGACAATAACAACAGCTAAACTATGGTTGAGGGTTACCGATTCATCACCGAATACCCAAAACGTAAAAGCCATAACTGATGACAGTTGGACAGAATGCGCTGTAACATATAATAACCGGCCGGTATTGGGTACCTTGATTGCCACAAATCCGGGCGGTACTGCCGGAAACTGGATATCAATTGACATTACATCCCAGGTACAACTTGAGGCAGGAAATATTATGTCAATTGGAATTGATTCATCATCGGGAACAAACGGACTGCAATTTTATTCAAAAGAAAATACAGGATACGAGCCGTATTTGGAGGTTTTGAGCGGAGGTTATACCGTGGTCCCGACAGTAACCCGAACACCGACTCCGAGCCCGACCAGAACTCCGACCCCAACCCGTACTCCGACACCGCCGACTACTCCGACTTCAACACCGGTGCCAAACATTAAACTGTTGCAAACCATAATCGGATCTTTGGGAGACGGAGGCGGAACATCATTCACCCTGCCTTCCTGGACGCCTGTAGCAAATAATCTTATTCTTGTAGCAGTTGCCATGAGAAATAATTCAGGAGGAGATCCGACCGTAAGCGGAAACGGATTAACATTTGTGCAGGTCGTCAAATCCCCAAATACCCGGGTTCCCGCTATATCGACCTATTTGTTCAGGGCAATGGGTACTTCACCGACTACCGGACAGATTACGGTTAATGTTCCGGGGAATATAGCTCCGGTTATTGCCATTGCCAGCAGGTTTTCCGGGGTGAATACTTCAGGAACCAGCGGATCAGGAGCAATTGAAGCGGTAGTTGCCAGTAACGCCGGAGCCGTTGATAATAACGATATGAAGACTGTAATAACTACTTTAACCAGCAATGCCTGGGTGTACAGCGCCGGTTATCATCGAAATTCATTCTTTACACTTCCCAGCGGTGAAACAGCCATTTCAACCAATAATGTAGCCGGAACTGGCGGAGGAAAAGTTAATCTGTCAATCTGGTATGAATCAGCTCCGACAGCAGGAACAAAAACAATCGGAGCTGATAATGATTTGGGAGCAGATACACCCTGG
>MFJF01000013.1:5720-39706 GCA_001779115.1 Candidatus Gottesmanbacteria bacterium RIFCSPHIGHO2_01_FULL_40_15 | reverse complement strand
TGCAGTCAGTTTAAAGAGGATTTGAGCTTATGAAAAGAAGAATCAATAAATTAAAATTTCAAATAAACCGGCTCAGACTAAAACGAAAAGTAATTTTATTATTTTTATTTATTTTGATTTTGGCAATATACGGAATTAATAAAATGGTTTCTCCCATTTCCGCCAGTCCCGTCCATGATGAAACGGTAAGTTCAGCCAATTGTAAAGGAACAAATGTCAGTCAGATAATATGTTCATTAAACGGCGGAACCAATAAATTATATCTTCTGACAGCAGGCATAAGGGATAATCAAAATATAATTACTGTAATTGGAGCAGGACTTAACTGGCTAAGAGCCAAATCACAATGTTCAGCCAACGGTGCCAACAGAACCGAAGTCTGGTATGCTTTCGGTTCACCATCAAGCGGCGATGTGACAATTACTTTTGATGCGACCGTTTTATCAGCTGTCGGGGCTATCTCCCGTTACTCTAACGCTGATCCGACTAACCCGATTGAAAATCCTGCCGGAAGCAACAGGGTCGGACAGGAAAGCGCTACCTGCAGCGGCGGGAGTAATTCGGCAACAGCCACATTAGACTTAACATCAACAGTTGGCAATACTATTCTTTTTGCCGGTTTGGATACGGGTAATCAACCTCTTCAAACGGGAGACGCGGATTACAGTCTGCGTTTTACCGGTACTGTAGGCAGCAGTAATATAACAACAATTTACGTCCATGACCGGGATTGGCCGACCGCCGGTACCGATACAATAACTCATTCTTTATCAGGAAGTACAGGCTGGTCAATGGCCGGACTGGTTATCAGGCCGGCGCCATTGCCGACTGCCACACCAACTGCCACTCCGCTTCCGACACCGACACCGACTCCAATTGATCTGAACCAGGGGTTGGCCGGACACTGGGAAATGGATGAAGCTGCCGGGACAGTAATCAATGATTCTTCGGGAAACGGCAATACCAGCTCGAGCTTCACCGGTGATGTATCCTGGACAACCGGGAAATTCGGATCGGCTCTTAATTTTGACGGTGCTAATGATGTTGTCAGCATACCGGAGACGGCATCTATTGATATGGGCGGAACAACACAATCATACAGCGTCTCGGCCTGGATTAAAACCTCAATGAATGTAGCTGCCGGAACGCATGCTTTTTTACTGGCAAAAAGAGCTTCATCCGGCGTATATCCTTATATTGTGTATCTTGATCAGAGTGAAATAGCCTGTTTTGAGACCGGTGACGGTACTAATTATAATGTTACCTGTAATTCGACCGCCTTAAACAATAATACATGGCATTTAATTACTGCTGTAAGAGATGTCAGCAGTGATAAAATATTTATTTATGTTGACGGCCAGCCAGCCGGATCGGCAACCGATACCACGGTTACGTCTTTAGCAAATAATGATAATGTCTCCATCGGAAACGGAGGAGCCTCTTATACGGAAAAAGATTTCGGCGGAATAATGGACGATGTCCGTATCTACAACCGTGCCCTTTCATCAAACGAAGTTCAGGCTTTATTTAATTATTCACCAGTAATTCCAACCCCTACTCCGACTCCGACAGTGACACCGATCGCATTTACTCCGACCCCGACTGCCGTTCCGGGCGGATCTCCTGTTCATAATGAAACCCAGGTGTGCAAAGGAACAGGAGTGGCATCAATAGTCTGTCCGACCACCGGCGGAGTCGATCAGCTTTATGTGGTCAGCGTCGGTTCAAGGACTAATGTTGATGTGGTCTCCGTAACAGGTTTAGGCCTGACCTTTACCCAGCACAAGGAACAGTGTGCGGGCGGATTGAGTAACAGAGCGGAAGTCTGGTCAGCTTTCGGATCGCCCGCCGATGGAAACGTGACGATTACTTTTGCTTCAACGACACTTTCGGCGGTCGGGGCCGTTTCAAAATACGGCAATGTTGACCCGGTAACTCCGGTTGAGAATCCGGCCGGCTCAAACAGAAACGGACAGGAAGGAGCCTGCAGCGGCGGGACCAGCAACGCAAACGTTTCGCTGTCTTTAACTTCAACCAGGAATAATTCAATACTTTTGACCGCTCTTGATGCCGGGTGGAGAAATATTACCACCGCAGATCCGGATTATACAGAGCGGGCTTATGATTATATCGGCGGAGGAGAGGAAACAACCCTTTATGTTCATGACCGGGTATTGTCGACGGCAGGCACTGATTTGGCTGAACACACTTTAGCAGATACTTCCGATTGGGCTATGGCAGGGTTGGTTATAAAACCGGTGCCACAAGCAACATTATCACCTACTGTAACCCCGACAGCAACTCCGATACCAATCAGCACTTTAACACCAACTATAACACCAACTCCGCTACCGGCAACCCCAACGCCAACTCCGTTTATTGGTGATAATATTGACCCGATTAATTCCATATATTCCTATTCGGGGTTGGGATATTACAGTCTGGATCCGACATTTGACGGCAACAGGACTCCGCAAAAGGATGTGACGATAATGCTTGTTTCAGGATCTTTGGAAATAAAACAGAATTTTTCCTTGAGTGATCCGCAGGATTCAGTTGTCTTTATCGTCAACGGAAATATATATATCGGCGGAGATGTTACCCGGATACCGGGACTGTTTATTTCCAGCCAGACATTTACTATAGCCGATGGTGATCAGCCGATTATTATTGACGGAATGGTATATGCCAGAACGATCAATTTCAACCGGAAATTTTACAGCCTGACCCAGCCGACCTACCAGTTTATTTACCAGCCGAAATATATTATTGATCTTTTGCCCTATTTGGGCAGACCCCAGGTGAACTGGCAGGAGATATCAAGATGACAAAAAAATATGCCGATTTCATAAAACGGTTTGATGAAGGGCAAATTGTTCTTATACTGGTACTGATTACCGTCGTCGGATTAACGATCGGATTATCGCTTATTTCAAGAACGATTACGGATATAAGAATATCGTCCCAAATTGAACAGTCGTCCCGGGCATTTTCAGCTGCCGAGGCCGGGATAGAAACGGCGCTTCGGGGTAATATTGCCATCGGTCCGACAGGCACCATAAATCTTGAAGGAGCCAGTGCCAATTATAAAGTCCGGCAACTGGGAGGGAATACGGATGATTACAATACTCCGTTGACCGAAGTCGGCAGTAGCCAGACAATATGGCTGGTTGACCATAACACGGATAATTCCATTAACGAAACGGGATATTCTTATCCGGTTAATTCAATTCTCGAGATTTGCTTCGGCAGTGTTCCGGGTAGTGATCCGGCCGTACTTGTCAGTATTTTTTATAAAGACGGCAATGAATATAAAGTTGCCAAAAAGGCATATGATTCCGTATCCCGCAGTAACGGTTTTATGATGGCCGATGTTTTAGGTGGCTATTGTGAGGGAAAATTTCCGTTCAGAAAATTAATAATTCCTTCAACCGATGCCGACAATACGACCGATGATTTTGAAATTGACCCTGCTTCGATATTTTTATTTCTGAGGCTTCAACCGATATATAGCGCTACCGCTTTTACGGTTTCTCCGCAAAGCATTTTGCCGGTGCAGGGCAGAATAATCGACAGTATCGGCCAAACCGAAACAGGCGTTGTCAGAAAAATTCAAGTGGTCCAGGGTTATCCGGTCTTACCGGCCCTTCTTGATTTTACCTTTTTCTCCGAAAATTAAGCTGTTGACAAGGTGGTAATTTTAATCTCATACTTAAAATAATGTCCAAAATACTTTTAGGGCTTGATATCGGTTCCCAATTCATTAAAGGGGTTCAGATTTCACGTAATAAAAATAAGTTCAGCCTGCTGTCAGCCGGTTATATTGCCACTCCAAAAGTTGATGCTGATATGGTAGGCCATACTGATGAACAGGTGATTGCCAATGCCGTTAACCAGCTGGTTCATGATTTAAAACTGTCCACAGGCGATGTTGTCTTGTCCTTACCATCTTATAAGGTGACTACCCAGATAATTGAAATTCCGGTAATGAATGAAAAAGAAATCGAATCGAGTATCCAATGGGAAGCGGAGCAGTACATCCCGCTGCCCCTGAATAAAGTGAAGATAGATTATTCCATCATCGGTAAAAACGATGTTAACAATAGGATGAAAATCGTGCTGGTGGCGGCTCCCATTACTTTAATTGAAAAATATATGCGGATTATAAATTTAACAGGTCTTAATCCGGTTGCCATCGAAACGGAAATATTAGCCGGCAGCCGGTCGATAATAAACAGTTTGCCGACACTTCCCAATATGGTTATGGTAGCGATCGGCGCAACAGGAACCGAAATTGCCATAGTCCGGGAGAAGATATTGGTATTTACCAAAAATTATCCGATTGGCGGTAATACTTTGACCAGAGCAATTTCCGAGGAATTGGGATTTGATTTTGCACAGGCTGAAGAATATAAAAAGACTTACGGATTGGAGGAAGACAAATTGGAGGGAAAACTTAATAAAATAATGATGCCGTTTTTTTCCAATTTATTTGCCGAAATAGAAAAAACCATAGCATATTTCAGGGAAGAATATCCTAAAGAAGAATTAATGACTTTGGTTATTTCAGGAGGAACGGCTAAACTGTCGGGTCTAATGTTATCCACAACGAAATATATCGGTGTTAATTCACAGATAGCCAATCCTTTTATCAATATTGAAATGGATCAGGATGTATTGCAGACTTTAAATCCGGACGCGCCCATGTATACCACTGCAATAGGATTAGCTTTGAAGGAAATCTAAAATGAAGCATAAGTCGATAAATTTACTTCCTGATATTGAAGAAGATTCTTCATATTTAAGGCGTATTAAAAAAATAGCTCCTATTATTGCCGGAACTTCATTAATAATTTTTCTTGTTTTTTACTCTGTGTCATTACTTTATGTCCAACAAAACTTACGAGAATTCAACCGGATAAATACAGAAATTGATCTTTTGGAAAGAAAAATATCTTTGGAAAAACCCCGTGAATCAGTTTATCTGACCTCCATATCCGTTCTTGAAACGATCAAAAAAGTATTGAGCGCAGACAGCAAAATTATAATTAATATTTTACCGGTTATTATCAATACTCCTGATACGGGAATTTTATTATCACAGGCTACCATTGATCAATCAGGAAAAGTAAGTCTGACGATCAGCGCGCCTTCCATAGATACATTGGAAATTTTTGTCAGTGAAATGATAAAACATGAAAGAATTTCGGGATTTAATAATATTATTGCCAACGGTATTGTGCGGGACAGTGCGGGGAGTTACAGCCTGTCGGTTGAATTAAACGTAAATAACCGTAAGTCCCTTGATAGCGCATTAAAAAAATAAAATATCTGAGATTATGAAAGAAAAACAAACCGAAAAAAATAAACAAATTCTTAAACTGATTAAGAAATATGAATTTCTGGTATCGTCAGTGACGGTAATTGTTTTTGTTTTATTTCTGACAGTAAAACTTTTAATACCCAATATCACAAAAGCCCGCGAAATTTACCGTGACGGAAACAGATTAAGAGAGCGCTTAACTAGACTTCAAAGAAAGGAGAGAACTTTAAGTTCGATTGACGGAAAACTTTTTCAGGACAATTTCGTAAAATTAAATTACGTCATTCCGGCAAGCCGCGATTATGTACTTTTATTTACCACTCTTGACCAATTGCAGCAAAAGTTGGGAATATCAATTTCCAGGACTGATTTTCAGTTAGGAGCAATATCATCCGTATCAGCACTTACTAAAAAAGATCCGGGAACAAATTCATATTTAGTACCTTTATCATTGGAAGTAATCGGTACTCCTGATCAGTTACAAAATTTTTTACTATCATTGTCCGATCTCTCAGGCAGGCTGATAACAACCGGCCAGATAAGACTGGAAATTTTAGATTTTGGCCTTATAAGGGCGGTAATTGACGGAAATACCTATTTCAATCCTCTACCTGAATCCATTGGTAAAATCGATTCGCAATTACCCGAATATAACCAGACTTACAAAGAGTTGTTTGATAGAATATTGGAGAAGCAATTTCCGATTGAAGCTATTGAAGAAATACAAAAGGAAGTTCCGGTCGGCAAGGAAAATTTGTTTCTATAGAATTACTTTCCCCGTTTTTCCGATTTTCCCGTTCTCTTTTTTGCCTCAGAGCTGCGCCATTTATTAATTTGGGCATGATTTCCGCTTAAGAGGATTTCGGGAACCTTTAACCCCATAAATTCAACCGGCCGGGTATATTGCGGTGCTTCCAATTGATTATCTTCTGTAAACGATTCATCGATGGTAGATTGCGGTTTTTCAAGAACTTTCGGAATCAGTCTGACAACCGCATCAGTGATTACCATTGCCGGAATTTCACCTCCGGTTAATATATATTCACCGATGGATATTTTTTCGTCAATGAAGTGACAGATCCGTTCATCAATTCCTTCATAATGTCCGCAAATAAGTATCAAATGATTAAATTCCGACATTTCCCTGATTTTTTTTTGTGTTAATAAGTTACCTGCCGGATCCAAAAGGAAAACTTTTTCCCTTTTTAAATCTTTAATTCTTGCCGCCTCTAAAGCTTTATAAACTATATCAACCCGCAATAACATTCCGGCTCCTCCACCATAGGGTCTGTCGTCAACTGATCTGTGTTTGTCTTTTGAAAAATCCCTGATATTTATTAGACGGATATTGACCAGTTTTTTTTGTTTTGCTCTGCCAATTATGGATGTTGCTACAACTTGGGAGAATACTTGAGGGAATAAGGTCAGGATGGAAATTACCATTTTAACCCAGCTGAATTCTGATTCTTACGCCTAATTTTACAGCCAGGATTTTGGCAGTTTGTCTTACAGCCTGGATAATTTTTCCGTCTTTACCGATAATTTTACCGATATCATCAGGAGCAGCAGTAATATTATACTGAAAAGCGTTTTCTCCGGTAGGGATCTCATCAACAGTCAGATCCTCAGGCTGGTTAACAATCAGGCTTAATAGATATTTTAAAAAATCTTTCATAATTTTAGCAACTTTCTGACGGCATCAGTCGGTTGGACTCCGTATGACAGCCATTTTTCCAGTTTTTCCTTATCAACTTTTAATCTATTAGGTTCGGTCAGCGGATTATAGAAACCGATGGTATCAATTGTTTTACCTGTAGCTTTGGACTTTGCCTCTGCCACAACAATTCTGTATGTTGGTCTCTTTTTTCTGCCGAATCTGATTAATTTGATTTTTACTGCCATATCAGGATAAATTATATTATTTTTTCTTCCATTTCTCAATAGCTACGATAGCTGCCTGTTGCTCGGCTTCCTGTTTATTTTTACCGCTACCTTGTCCCCATTTAATATTATCGACATAAGCGGCTACGGTAAATTCTTTAGCGTGATCGGGGCCTTTTTCCGATGTGACTTTATAAACCGGTGAAATTTTAATCTCATTTTGAACCATTTCTTGGAATGAGCTTTTGGCATCTTTATATGATTTTTCCTTATATATTTTGGCAATCAAGGAAAATAAGGTATTTTTTAATATTTTTTTAACCGGTTCCAAACCAAGATCCAGAAAAATGGCACCCAATAAAGCTTCAAAAGTATCAGCCAAAATGGAAGGATTTTTTCTGCCGCCGCTTTCTTCTTCCCCGTGAGAAAGTTTCAAAAAATTTCCCAGTTGCAGTTGACCGGCAATTTGCGCCAGGGTTGATGTTTTAACAACACTTGACCTTAAGTTGGTAAGCTCTCCTTCGGGCAGCTTGGGAAATGCAGCATACAAAAAATCAGAGACCAAAAACGACAGTATGCTATCACCTAGAAATTCCAGTCTTTCATTAGAATGAATTTTTACTCTCGCTTCATTAAGATAAGAGCGGTGAATAAAAGCCTGTTTAATCAGTTCATTATTTTGGAAGGTTATGCTTAATATTCCTGATAATTTTTCAATTTCAGACATTATTTTATTAATTTAATCAATTTTAGAGTATGTCTTCACTGTATGCTTCGATAAGATTTATGAGATCTTCAACCTTTTGAATCTTGCCGATATCGGTTCCTTCCCTGAAATGCAGTTCAAATTCACGACTAACTTCACTAATAAGATCGGTTATTTCCAAATTGGAAAGATTAAGATCCGAGGCAAGATCAGATTTGGGAGTGATTTCATCCTCAGGAACTCCGAATTTTTCAGCAATTATTTTATTTAACCTTATGACGTGATTTTCCATAATATTTATTATATATGGTGCCTAAAACACCGTTAATAAATCCCGGACTGGTTTCAGATCCGAATTCTTTTGCCAGTTCTATAGCTTCATCAATTATAACTTTAGGCGGTTCTTTTTTTCCATAGACGAGTTCAAAGACTGCTAATTTTAATATGGCGACATCAAGCCTTGCTATTTTTTGAACCGGAAATTGGGGAGCCGCTTCTTCAATAAGTTCTTCAATATCCGTTGATTTTCGGCTTATTTTTTTAATTTCCGATTTATTCAAGTCATGATTTTGGGATAAAAAACTGTCAGAAAAAAGTGCCTGCATTATTGCCACTCTTTTGAGATGCCGGGGATCATCAGATTTTTTCATTTATAAAATCCGCATTTAGGACAAGCCCTGTGGGATTTTTTGGGATGAGCGCATTTGCCACAAAGCCCTATTCCGGGGAGCTTGGCAATAAGTGCTGTTTTTTCCCGCTTTCCGCTTCTTGCTGATGAATGCCGCCTTTTTGGTAATGGAGCCATATTTAATATTGGATTTAATCCTGAGAGTTAGCTTCTATTTTATATTGAAGAAGTTTTTCCTGCAAGTAGGGATTGTTCATCAAATTTTTATCCCCGGCAAGCTCTACAGCCGCCTGTTTTGATATTTTAATGAGCGGTAAATCCGTTATATCGGCATATTTTAACCCGAGGGAGCCGTGTTGGTGAATTCCGTATAATTGGCCCGGTCCCCGTTTTTTCAGATCATATTCTGCCAATTTGATACCGATATGATATTTTTCCATAGTTTTAAGCCGTTCAATTATTTCCGGATCGTCTTTTTCCGTGAAAAGAAGGCAGAATGACTCCTGATTGTCACGGCCGACTCTACCCCGAAGCTGGTGCAACTGGGACAATCCGAATCTTTCGGCCGCTTCGATCATTATTATGGTTGCATTTTTAATATCAATACCGACTTCAACCACCGGGGTGGCTACCAGTATATTGAGATGGCCCTGTCTGAAACGGCCTAATATTTCATCTTTTTCATCAGATTTTAAGCGTCCGTGAACAAGTCCCAATTTCAGATCCGGAAATATTTCATTTTTAAGCTTCAGGTATTCCTGACTGGCTGCCCTGACAGTCGAAAGTGTTTCCGATTCCTCAATAAAGGGACAAATGATAAATGCCTGTTGAGGTGAAGGGGCGTTTTTATTACTAACCTGATTTCTTATCCAATTATAGGCAGCCTGCCGTTTTTCGGGAGGAACAACAAATGTTTTTATCTTTTTACGGCCTTGTGGCAATTCGTCGATTACCGAAAGGTTAAGGTCTGAATAAAGCGTTAGAGCGACAGTCCTGGGAATGGGAGTGGCGGTCATTGATAACAGATGCGGATTATTTCCTTTTTGACGGATTGACGATCTTTGCCTGACGCCGAATCTTTGCTGTTCATCTATTATTATCAAAGCAATATTTTCAGCCGGCAATTTTTGATGCAAAAGCGCATGGGTTCCGATAATAACGGCGATATCCTTATAATTATTGTCGGTTTTTGATTTTTCTTTGCCGGTGATGAAGGCAATTTTTAACCCGTACGGCTTAAAAAACCGGGTCAGAGTCTGAAAATGTTGCCTGGCTAAAATTTCGGTGGGTGCCATTAACACGCTTTTAAACTTACAAAGACTGATAAGATATATGATAGCCGCGGCTACAACAGTTTTTCCGCTGCCGACATCTCCCTGAAGCAGGCGGTTCATAGGAATGTCTTTTGACATATCAGCAGTTATTTCGAAGAGTACTCTTTTCTGGGCATCGGTTAGGGCAAACGGCAGATTATCCAAAAATATATTTAAAGCCTCTGTGTGTTTTACAATGTCAGCGACAAATTTATTTTTATCCGGGTTTATTTGTTTTGCAAATAGCGAATTTAAGTGAATCATTAAAAATTCATCAAAACAGAAACGTTTCCTGGCTTTTTGTGCTTCATCGAGGGATTTGGGGAAATGAGCTTTCAGTACAGCCTGATTCAGAGTCATCAGTCCGTATTTTTTAAGAATTTGGGGAGGCAAAAATTCAGAAACTAAGGGTTTTAATTTTGTCAGAAGGACGGCTATCCGGGTTCTTATCCATTTGGAAGTGACCCCTTCCGTTTCCCTGTAAACAGGAACAAGCCGGCCGGTATGAAAAGGGGCTTCACCTGATTTATAAAATTCATATTGAGGGGCGATAAGGGCATAATCTTTAATAAACCTTTTTATCTGGCCGGCCACCATGAGTTTTACTCCGGGTGTAAAAATTTTCTGTAAATACGTTTGGTTAAAAAAAATTACAGGCAGACTGCCGGAATCATCGGCAACGGTAACTTTTTGGATTTTTTTGCCGGATTTGGTAAAGATATTTACAAAATCCCTGACGGTGACAAGGACAGTTGCCGTTTCACCTTCCCGGAGACCGGCTATTTTTTGTATCCGGGCGAAATTAAGATAGCGGGAGGGAAGGTAAAACAGGAGATCCTCAACTGTTTCTAAACCAAGTTTTTTTAGTTTTACCAGGTAAGAAGGCCCCACCATTTTAAGCTCTCTGATAGGAGTTTTTAATCCGATCATAAATAACAAGATTTACGGAAGATAAAACAAGGGTAACAGAGATGTCAGAATCAGAGTGACAGATGCGACGATTACGATAATCGTCCAGAATTTTTTGTGTTTTCTGAAGAAATTCATAATTAGCTTAACAAGCTTTTAAACTTTCAATTTAACAAATTTGTGTTTGCCGACTTTAATAATCATATCATTTACGGGATTTACAGAAAAGAAAGGATCAGAAACCGTATTTCCGTTAAGGTCAACCGCGCCGCTTTTCACCAGTATTTTTGCCTGACTTTTTGATCCGGCTAAATCAAGTTTCGTCAATAAATCAATAATTAATATTTTTTCTTTACTGATTTTAACTTCAGGAACTGTGACGGAATAGCTTTTTTTCTGGAAAAGTGATACAAAGACCTTTTGGGCATTTGAGGCAGCTTCCTCATTGTTAAGAATTCGCGTCAGCTCATATGCCAATCTTTTCTTTAACAGCATGGGATTTTTACCCTGATTTAATTCTTTTTCAATTATGGAGATTTCATCAAGCGGAAGATAGGTTATAAGAATAAAACATTTAATAATTACGTCATCGGGCAGATTCATTATCTGTCCGTAGAGATTTTCCGGTTTGTCTTTCAGGGCAATGATATTACCCTCGGTTTTGCCGATTTTTGTGCCTTTTCGATCGGCAAGGAGCGGCAAAGTCAGGATATATTTTTCCTTATGGAGAATTTCCCTGACTAACTGACGACCGGTGAGCATATTAAAAGTCTGGTCGGTTCCGCCTATTTCCAGGTCAACATCCATGGCAACCGAATCATAACCCTGGAGGATCGGATAAATCGATTCCCTTAAGTTAACGGGTTTGTTCTCTTTTATTCTTTTTTGAAAAATATCCCTTTCGATAAGTTGCTGGATGGAAAAACGGCCGAAAAGTTCAAGAAGCTCGGTAAACGTTAATTTTGTCAGCCAATCGCCGTTATAGAGTATTTTGGCGGCGTTAATTCCTGAAAACCTGACAATTCTGTCAGCCTGTAAAATATAATCTTTGGCATTTTCTCTCAATTCGTTACGGGTTAAAAATCCTTCTCTCTGTTTTACCCTGCCGGAGGGATCTCCGGCCATGCCGGTCCCGTCGCCGATTAAAAAGATCACTTCATGACCCAGGTCCTGAAATTGGCGAAGTTTCATGAGACCGACCAAATGACCGATATGGAGTTTATCTCCTGTCGGATCAAAGCCCTGGTAAAGCCGTATTTTCCGGCCGCTTCTTAAGACTTTTTCAAGAGCGGTTTTTGACGGGAAAATTTTTTCAACTCCGCGGGTCAGGACTTGGTCTATCTGGTCCATTTATTGCCTTTATTGGATGTATAAAATATGTTACATAATAACACATTTTTGTAGAGACAAACAGTTTCTGATAAACTTACAGATGGTCTATGCAACTGATTCCCCGCCGCCGATACCGGAAACTGTCACCATATATTTCCCGCCGGCAAACAAAGCATCGTCAAAGAGGCGACCGTTTGACTATTCTTAAGGTTAAACTTATTGATTTTATCTATGCCAACTTACTTAAGGGAGCATTAGCTGTTCTACTTTTTATGTCCTTTTTATTCTTCTGGTATTCCAGGGACCTGCCCAGTCCCGATAAAATTCAAAGAAAAGAGGGGTTTTCCACGGTCATTTTAGACCGGAAGGGAAAACCGATTTATGACATTTATTCCGATAAAAACCGCATACCCGTGCCATTATCCGATATTCCTGATCACCTCAAAAAAGCGACCGTATCGATTGAAGACAAAGATTTTTACGAGCACCAGGGATTTTCCAGCCGGGGAATCCTGAGGGCTATTTTAAACATACTGACTTTTAAAGGACTTCAGGGAGGATCAACCCTGACCCAGCAGTTGGTCAAAAACGTCCTGTTATCTTCGGAAAGGACTTTCCCCCGCAAATTCAAGGAATTTATTTTGGCGGTTCAAATAGAACGTAAATACAAAAAAGATGAAATTCTGCAGATGTATCTGAATGAATCTCCATACGGGGGAACCATGTGGGGAATTGAAGCTGCAGCACAAGGCTACTTCGGGAAAAACACCAGGGAGTTAAATTTCATCGAATCTGTAATTCTGGCAGGATTGCCGCAAAGACCTTCATATTATTCGCCGTACGGAGCTCATCCTGATGCTTTCAGGGAAAGAGCAAAGCAGGTATTGAGACGGATGCGGGAGGACGGAATAATTTCATCCGGACAGGAGGAAGATTATATCAGGCAAATTACCGCATTTAAATTTGCTCCCAATTCGGGGCAATTGGCTGCCCCTCATTTCGTTGAATATGTTAAAAAGAAACTAATCGAAAAATTCGGAGAGGAAAAAATAGAAAAAGGCGGTTATAAAGTAGTAACCACTCTTGATCTTACACTTCAAAAAAAGAGCGAGGCCATCATTTATGAAGAGCTTAATAAAATAAAGCAATTAAACGTGACCAACGGAGCGGCAATGGCCATGGATCCAACAAGCGGAGAAATTCTCTCTTATGTAGGGAGCCGTGAATATGAATCCGAAGATGAAGATTTTCAGGGAAAGTTTGATGTTGTCAGTTTAGGCAAGAGGCAGCCGGGAAGCGCTTTAAAACCGATAACATACGCGGTGGCTTTTTCTAAAAATTACACGCCGTCAACAGTTATTATGGATGTTGAAACAAAATTTCCCGGCGGTATCGGAAAACCGGATTATATTCCGAAAAATTATGACAATAAGTTTCGGGGTCCGGTCCAACTCAGATTCGCACTGGGAAATTCCATTAATCTTCCGGCTGTTAAACTGACAGCCCTGGTGGGAATAAGGGATATTTTGGAAACGGCACATAATATGGGTATAAAAACATTGGAACCGACAAAGCAAAATGAAAGCAGGCTGGGATTATCAATTACTTTGGGCGGGGGTGAAGTAACGCTTTTTGATCTGACTTCTGCCTATTCAGTATTTGCTACAGGAGGAGTTAAAAACGAACCGGTAGTCATACTTAAAGTCACTGATGCTTCCGGAAAAACCGTTTTTGAGCACAAGAAAACCGACGGAAAACGAATCTTAAGCGAGGAGGTGTCGTTTTTAGTTTCACATATTCTTCTTGATAACAATGCCAGAAAAGATGTTTTCGGGGAAAGGAGCTATTTAAACATTTCCGGGAAAACCGTAGCCGTTAAAACCGGAACGACCGATGATAAGCGGGATAACTGGACGGTCGGGTACACTCCGGATTTTACTTTAGGCGTATGGGTCGGTAATAACGATAATTCCGAGATGGATCCCAGACTCGCTTCCGGAGCTACCGGCGCAGCTCCGATTTGGAACAGAATTATGCGCGAATATCTGAGTAGCAAGGCGAACAAAGAATTTGCTGTTCCTGCCAATATTATTTCACTAAATGTTGATGCATTCGGAGGTGGATTACCCAAGGATGGCCGGCCTGAACGAAGTGAATATTTTATTGCCGGAACCGAACCGACGGCAACATCACCAATCTACAAAAAATTAAAACTATCCAGATCGGATACCGGAAAATTAGCCAATAATGTTGAGATAGCCACGGGAAATTATGAGGAAAAGGATTTTATTGTTTTTGAAGAGACCGATCCTACTTCCAATGAAGAAAACCGCTGGCAGCAGGCTATTGATGAATGGCAAAAGTCCCAACCGGATCCGATATATCATCCGCCGTCTGAAATATCCTCGGTCAATCAGGACGCGGTAGTAGTCAGGATCAGAAAGCCATCGGAAAAAGAGAGGATAGACAACAATAATGTTGAAATTTCAGCCGAGGCAAGAGCGGTAAAAAATATCAGGAAATTGGAACTTTATATAGACGGTGAAAAAAAAGATGAATCTTCCGGTGACCGCCTGGAAAAAAATATTAATTTACCTGACGGGATTCATAAAATAAAAGTTACCGCCACCGATGAACAGGGAAAAACCGGAGACAGCGAAATAACTGTCGGAATTAATGCTGATCCTGAACAACTGACTGTTACTCCAGCCATCACAGAAGTTCCTGTTGGTATCAGTCCTACTCCATCCTGACGGAAGTTTTTTTCAGGGAAGCGCCGTACTTTTCCAACAACCGATCAAGTATTGACTTTCGCAAATCACTAATTTCAGACGAGGTGAGATTTCTATCCTCTGCCTGATAAATTATTCTTAAAGTCAATGTGTTTTGGTAGCTGTCCAAATGCACCACATCCTTTACCAGGAGACTTGAGGCGGAAATTTCGGTAATAATGTCTCCGGCTAAAGTTGTCTTAGGAAGTATAAGCGACAGATCTTCCTTGTAAGGAGGATAAACCGAAACCGGCCGGTATTTTGCAGTACTGACGTATTCTTTCGCCAGATCCCAGCTGATTTCTGCGGCATAAACAGGAGGGATAACAGCCAATAAATCAAGCTTGTCGTTTTTAATTTTACCGACAATTCCCAAAGGTTTGTTTTTAACACTGATCAGGGCGCTTTGGGAACTGTCAAAAATCCGGGGGAAATTTCCGTAAGTCCCGGGAAGAACTGAAAATTTGATATCTTTTATATTCAGCCTGTCCAAAAAGAGTTCAATAATCCCTTTAATCCCAACGTAAGATCCTCCGGATTTTAACAGAGATAAGAAATTCGTTTCGCCGTAACTGCCGTTTTTACGGTAAACACGACCGAGTTCGAAAAAGGCGCTGCTTTCATAGTTAGCCTGGTTTAATTTAACGGCTTTTATCAGGCCAGTAAGTAATGAAGGCCGAAGGAAGACAAATTCCAGACTGACAGGGTTTTCCAGGCGGATAACCTGATTTTTGTTTATATTCATCCAGTCAAGATCAGAATTTTTTATCAGGGAATAACTATATATTTCAGTCAATCCGCTTCCTATAAGCACATTTTTCAGTCTGTTTTCCGCATCATAGGATATCTGATAGGCGACAGATTTTTGAGGAGGAGGATTTACGGGCAACGTCCGTGGAAAGGAATTATATCCGTAAATTCTGGCTACCTCTTCTATGAGGTCTTCCTCAAATTCAATATCCTTCCGATAAGTCGGGATGTGGGATATTAATTCATCTTTACCCGTAACCTCGGGATCGAAGTTAAGATTTTTCAGTATGGACACAATTTTAGCTTCAGGAAGCCTGATGCCGGTTATTTTTTCGAACCGGGAAAATCTTAATGATAATTTCCTGGGCTGATAGTCCTTATTTTTCAAATCAATAAGTTCGGAAGCAATTTTACCCCCGGAAGTTTGTAAAATAAGAGAAGCTGCCCGTTTAACAGCCGGTAATGTCCCGGCAGGGTCTACTCCCCTTTCATAGATATAGGAAGCATCGGACTTAAGACCCAAAATCCGGGAAGCTTTTCTGATCAGAAGCGGGTTATTGACGGTTGAGTGAAGATATACTGTTTCGGTATTGTTTTGAATACCGCTATTTAAACCGCCTTTGATGCCGGCCAGATCAATCAGACGATTCTTATCCTTTATGATCAGGGCCCCCTCAGGAAGCTTATAGGAAAGTTGGTCAACTGTAGTAAAATCCTCACCGCCTTTAGCTTTTAACACATTAATCTCGTGGCCTAAAATTTGCTTATAATCAAAAGCATGGAGCGGCAAACCTGATTCATACATGACATAATTGGTAACATCGACGATATTATTGATCGGTCTAAGGTTCATTTGAACCAGTCTTTGCTGTAACCATTCTGGTGACTGCCGTATTTGTACCCCGTCGATGATTACAGCCGAATAGCGTTTGAAAAGACTGAAATCATTATTGACATTTATCGGAAGGTCAATTTCTTTAGCCGGTAATTGCACCTGAGGCAATTTAACCGGTTTTTCTTCCAAAGCGGCAATTTCCCTGGCGATACCTGTTATTGATAGAAGATCAGGCCTGTTTGGAGTAATTTCCAGTTCCAAAATAAAGCTGCCGTTTTTTTCGTCGATTTTTTCGACAGCCAAACCGATTTCTGTTAATTTCCAGGCCAATTCCTTAATAGGCAGGCTGAGTTCGATATATTCTTTAAGCCAGTCAATAGGTGCCCTCATAAATTAAAATTGGGATAATATTCTTAAATCGGGATTAGTCAGAATCCGAAGATCATCGATACCGTAGCGTAGGGTAACGGCCCGGGACAGGCCGATGGCAAAAGCAAAACCTTGCCACTTTTGGGAATCAATTTTGGAATTTTTCAGCACGTTGGGGTGAATCATACCGGCCGGCATAATTTCGCTCCAGCCCGTTTGTTTGCAGAAAGAGCAACCTTTTCCTTTGCAGACAGTGCACTCCATATATGTATCTACTCCCGGTTCGACAAAGGGAAAATTTGTACAGGCAAATCTCAATTTAGTACTTTCTCCCATCAGTTTTTTTAATACAAATTCTATAGTGCCGAAAAGATCGGTCAGCCGGATATTTTTGTCAACGGCAAAACCTTCAAGTTGCCAGAATTCAAAACCGTGGGAAGAATCAACCGCTTCATAACGGAAACACTTACCGGGTACGATTACCCTTAAGGGTAAGGGACTTTTTTCCATTATCCTGACCTGCATGGATGATGTCTGGGTTCTCAATATCGCATTACCGTTTTTATCGGTAGGAACTTTCAGGGACTGTTGGGTATCCATGGCCGGATGGTCTGGAGGAAAATTCAGAGATTGGAAATTGTACCACTCTGTTTCAATTTCCGGTCCAACAGCCACCCGGTAACCCAAAAATCGGAAAATATCCATAAGATCGTTTAAAACCAGTGTTTGCGGGTGAAGGTGGCCGATCTGAGGCTTTTTTCCGGGCAAAGTAACATCAATTTTCGAAGGCACTCCTTTTTTTAGAAGTTGTGCCTTTTTGTTGGCAAACAGCGCCTCCAATTCCTTTTTGGAAGCATTTATCAGTTTACCGGCTCTGGGTTTTTCAAAGGCTTTCAACCGGGAGACTTTTTTGACCTCCCCGGTAAAGATACCGCTTGAACCGAAAAATGTCAGCCAGAGTTTATCGAACTCTTTCAGGTTTTTTATACTTTCGAGTTGTCGGCGGGCTTTATTTACAATTTGGCTGATTTTTTTCTCCATAATAAAATTTTACGTTATCTCTTATTTTTATACCAGAGAGATTTAATCGGAGTCATCAAAAAACCCCGATTTTAGCGGGGTTAGTTTATAAATTAATTACGGCTGACTTTATTATCTTTTTACAAGACAAACCAACCCCACTAGTTCCGGGGTAAAATAAAAGGAAAAGAAATTTTCAGTTTGGCCCATCATGATTATCTAAAAAGAATATCAGCCCTTTTTAACTTTGTCAAGAACGGCTTTGAAAGCCGGCAGATCAAAACGGATCAGGTAAGTGAGTATTTTTCTGTCCAGCTGAATATTTTTTTCATTTAATTTATGGATAAACCGGCTGTAGGAGATATCTTCATTTTTAAGATAATTACTGATTCTGGTTATCCAGAGTCTTCGGAAATCGGATTTTTTTCTTTTCCTGCCGGCATAAGCGTATACTCCGGCATGAAGATAGGCTTCTTTAGCCGTCTTGACCAATCTTCTTTTAGTCATCCGGTATCCTTTAACCGATCTTAAAAGTTTTTTATGTTTGGCGTGGGAAACCGTGCCCCTTTTAACCCTCATATTTTACCTGTTTATTAATTTTTTTATAGCCGAGGCCTGCTGATGGCTCAGTACAACCGGACGTTTAAAACTTCTTATTCTTCTTTTGGATTTTGTCGCCCGGAGATGCCTGGAATATTGATGCCCGCGTAATACTTTGCCGGTTCCGGTAATTTTAAATCTTTTAGCGATTGTTTTTTTTGTTTTCTGTTTAGCCATAGTAATTTCAGTTTGCACTTTTTTGAGAAGCAAGTATGGTTACCAGTACTCGTCCTTCAAAATGCGGCTCTTTGACAATTCTGGCAATATTTGACAACTGATTAATTGCCTTTTTCGCCATTTCCATACCGAATTCTTTTTTGGTAATTTCCCTGCCCCGAAACGGGATGGATATTTTCAGCTGATTGCCGTCTTTTAAAAAATCTTCAGCCTGTGACATTCTTGTTTTAAAATCATGATCTCCCATGAAAGGGGATAATCTGATTTCCTTGACTGATACGTTTTTTACCTTCTTCCTGGCTTCCCTTTCCTTTTTTGCTTCCAAATACTTGAATTTTTTAAAATCAATTATTCTGACAACAGGAGGAACCGCGTTCGGAGCAACTTCTACCAAATCCTTGCCCTCCTTTTGGGCAAGCTTTAAGGCTTCATTTCTATCCAGAATTCCCAGTTGAAGTCCTTTTTCGTCTATCAGTCTTAACTGGAGAGCCTGAATTTGGTAGTTTAACCGATAATATTTATGCCTTCTTTTCAATAGTTTTTTTCAATATATCTAAAAAATTATCAGCCGACATAAAACCATGATTTTTTCCGTTCCTGTCCCGTACTGTAAGAGACAGCCATTGTGAGCCTGTCTCTTTATCTCCTATTATACCCATATAAGGAATTTTTTGCAAAGTGTGATCTCTGATTTTAGCCTGCATACTTTCTTTTCGGTTATCGGATTCAACCCTGATTTTTTCCGATTTCAATTTTTCGGCAATTTTTAAGGCTGTTTGGTGATGGCGGTCGGATATTGGTATAAGAACAACCTGGACCGGGGCCAGCCAAAGGGGAAAAGCACCACCGAAATGTTCTATTAATATCCCGAAAAACCGCTCCATGGATCCAAGAACTACCCGATGAATCATAACGCATGTTTTAGCCTGCCCGTTTGTGTCTACATATGTAACATCAAAGCCCCGTCCTAATTTTTTCAGGTATTTGGCCAAATTATTTTTCGATTTAAATTTTTGTTTGAAAGTTTTAAGCTTCCAGAATTCTTCAATCTCTTCAGATGTTGTTTCCGCCCGGGATGGCTGATTAAAATCAAACTGGACTGTTCCTAATTGCCATTCACGGCCCAGGGAATCTTTCACTTTCATATCGATTTTAGGACCGTAAAATACGCCCGCACCTTTATCAATTTTATAATCCAAATCCTCAGCTACGGCAGCTTTTTGGAGGGACTGTTCGGCAAAATCCCAGCTTTTTTTGTCACCTAAATACTTTTCGGGTCTGGTTGATATATACGCCTGATAGTCCGAGAATCCGAAGACCGCATAAAAATACTTCATGATGGAAAGAACCTGACGGACTTCTTCGATAACCTGATCGGGAGTACAAAAGATATGGGAATCATCCTGGGTGAATCCTCGGACTCTGGTCATACCGTGGAGGACTCCGGCTCTTTCGTACCGGTATACAGTACCCAGTTCCCCCATTCTGATAGGCAGCTCGCGATAACTTCTGGGTCTGGCTTGGAAAATTTGGATGTGATTGGGACAATTCATCGGTTTTAAGACTTCATCAACCGAGTAGTCCGCAGAGCTTTCTCCTTCAATGAATTGGTGGAGCATAACCGGAAACATATAATCGATATATTTGGATAAATGGCGGGACAGAACAAACATGTCCATGCTGGCAATATGGGGAGTATTGACCAGCTGATAACCTTGCTGATAATGGATGTCTTTCCAAAACTGTTCAACTATATTTCTGATAAGAGCCAATTTGGGGTGCCACAAAATCAGACCCTGACCGGTTAAGGAACTTATGGAGAATAAATCCAGTTCTTTACCCAGTTTCCGGTGGTCACTTTTCTCAGCCATTTCAACCGCTTTTAAGTAATTTTCAAGTTCTTTTTTTGTCGGAAAACAAGTACCGTAGATTCTGGTCAGCATTTTGTTCTTTTCATTACCCCGCCAATACGCTCCGGCAATAGAAAGCAGTTTGAAATATTTAAGCTGATTACCCGGATTTTCAACATGGCCGCCGCGGCAGAGATCAGAATAGTTCCCGGATTTATAAAAAGTAAGCTTTTGATCTTTTGAAGAAAATTCATCAATAAGTTCCAGTTTGTAAGGATTATCACCATAGTCATTTTTTGCCTGTTCGGGAGAAACCTCAATTCTTGTAAATTCTTTCCAATCCGGCAACAATTGAAGCATTCTGGTTTCTATTTTAGGAAAATCCTTTTCAGATACTTTAATATCGCCAAAATCAAAATCATAATAAAAGCCATTTTCAATAGCCGGACCGATTGTCCGCTTTGTATCCGGCCACAATTCCATGACGGCCGCGGCCAGCAGATGGGCACAGGAATGACGCAGATTATCCAAATCGATATTTTTCCTGTTCATAATAAAAAGCCCACTATTTGTTGGAGCCCCCCGATCCGATCAGGAGACGGTTCCATCCAACTTAGTGGCTCAACTTTTCCGGATTCGTTCCGGATAGACGCTCAACTTTAGAGTTGGTGAGTCTCTATACTAACGTTGAGATTAATAATTAAGCTTAATTATACACTAAGTTACGAAATGGGGAAAGCGAAAGGCACAAGGACATAATTGATTTAGAAAACACTGGTCGCATTTGGGTTTTTTAGCATTGCAAATCCGGCGTCCGTGTTCAATAAAAAGATAAGTAAGCTGAAACCATTCACGGCGGTCAAACAACTTCATAAGGTCAATTTCAATTTTCACCGGGTTACTGTTTTTAGTTAAACCCAGTCTTTGCGACAGCCGGCGGACATGGGTATCAACGGCAATGCCTTCTGATTTGGCGAAAGCATTACCTAATATAATATTGGCAGTTTTTCGGGCAACTCCGGGAAGCTTTAAAAGATCCGACATTGTGTCGGGAACATGACCTTTATATTCTGTTTTTATCATATTTGCGGTTGAAAGAATATTTTTAGCTTTTTGCCTGTAAAATCCTGTAGGTTTGATATCGGCGGCAAATTCATTGAAATCGGCTTTTATATAATCATCCAGAACTGAATACTTTTTAAAAAGTGTTGAAGTGACCTTATTGACCATTTTGTCCGTACACTGGGCTGATAAAACTACGGCGACCAGAAGTTCCCAGTTATTGTTAAAATTGAGTACTATTTTAGCTTCCGGATAATGTTTTTTCAGAAGAGACATAATTTTTGGCGGAAATCCGTAAAAGTTTGGAGAATGTATCATATGAACTTACAAGGGCGTGAATTTCTGACCTTTTTGACCTGCCCGCCGCAAAAATGTGCGCACGTATGGATTTGAACCATAGACCTCTTCGATGTCAACGAAGCGCTCTACCGCTGAGCTACGCGCGCGAGACCTTAATAAGGCTTTGAAATTATAAATCCGGTGATGACATTTGACAAGTTTTTGGGCATAATATACTTGTTTAAATTATGAAATTTTCTAATAACATAAACGGCAATTCGGAGTTGATCATCTACGTTTCCAATATGTCTGAAGACGTTTGGCCTTTTATCCAATCCATTTCCGATACTTACAAACGTCAATCGGAAATTATTGAAAATACGGGTTTAGCCGAACATGATATTTTCAGCTTTTCAGGTAAAGATAACGTAATTATAGTTATGCCCAAACCAGTCAGCCGTTTTTTCGTTAATTATTTTTTGGAAATTACCGGAAATAAAAACTTTAAGATTCTGTCACCAAGTTTGCATACCGGGGAGATATGCAAAGATATAATTTCCGACAACAGTCTTTTCGAGGAATTAATTTCGATTGCGGCCGGATACGGTAAAGTTGATCTGATCAGTTATTGTAATTCTTCACAATTTCTTAAATTGGCTGACAGGATAAGAAAGAGGAATGTTAACCTGATAACTTCAGAATCCCCTACAGAACCTGATTCCTGGACGGTTGATTTTTTCGGGAGCAAATCAGGTATCAGGCAGCTTTCCCAGCAATCCGGAGTACAGGAACCTGATTTTAAAATGCCTCCGGGGTTAATTTCCATAGATATTGAAAATACGGCCAAAATGGCTGCCAAAATGTATATGAAAGAAAACGGCTTAGTAATTAAAACCAATAAAGGACATGCCGGTGCCGGTCTTTTGATATTCCGGGAAAATAATTTACCTAAAAACTATAAAGACTGCGTCAGTGAAATTCTGAAGCTGTTCCAAAATGAAAAATATTGGAGTAAATTCCCGATAATCGTTGAAAAATACATAGATCCGGCACAATCTGTAGGAGGAGGTTATCCGAATGTCGAATTCAGAATCAACCGGACCGGCAAAGTGGAATTTCTTTATTACTGCGCTTTAAGGGTTACCGATACCGGTGTTTTTAAGGGAGTGGAGATAAATAACAGTGTTTTATCAGACCAGGATACCGCCCAGATAATGGATACCGGATTTTTCCTGGGTGAACAGTTAGCTTCCCGGGGTTACCGGGGTTATTATGAACTTGATTTTGTGGCAGCTAAAAACGGAGATATCTATGTCACCGAGTCGAATGTCAGGAGAACAGGCGGAACACATGTTTTTCATCTGGCCAGATTGCTTTTTGGCAAGGATTTTATGTACGAAACGTATATCTTAACCAGCAATCTGCATAGAGTGACAATAGACCATGCTGGGGTTGAAACTGAACAATTATTCAAAAGACTGTCCCCTGTTTTATTTAACAAAAACAAAAAGGAAGGATTGATAATTACCGGTACCCGACTTCTTGATCAAAATCAATTCGGATACATAATTTTTGGTAATTCCAAAAGCCGGGCTATTAAGATCGAATCCGAGATGGAGAGGCTTTTAACAGGATAATCAGCCGGTTTGAGTGGCTAAAGTCCGTTCGTGGGAGAGACCAAAAGTAGTACCGTGTTTTTTATATTTTTGCCAATAACCCATCTTTTTCTTACTTCTTTGATTAAAGGCAGCCAGCCAGGCTTTTCCTTCATCTATTTTTATCCTTAAACCCCTGACAATACTTATTAACCATTCGAAGAATATCAAGTAATAGATGCCGGAATTTTTCGGAAGCTGTTCAACTTTGACTTTGGCAATTTCTTTTGTCAGTGATTTTTCACTTTTCTCCAAAAAAGTTACCTGTTTTTTTAATTCGGAAAGAATCTGGTTTGTTTTTTCCTGAATTTTAAAGTCTTCGCTGCGGTTATTATAGCTGAAGACCAGAGTTTCGCTTTGTTTTTTTGCAGGTCTTCTTTCCTTTTGAGGAATATAGCCTGTTTCCGTTGTTCTTGCGCCGAAGATATTATCCAACATTTTGGCGGGGCTGATCAGATCGGTTAGCTGTTTAACCGTAGAGGATGACTTATCTGATTGGGTCAGCTTTTCAGGATTGTCATCTCCCCAGGAATTGAAGGCAGTTTTAGTTTTTTTATTAAACATTTGCGTGATTATACTATAGGTTGTTGATAAAATCAATAGTTTTTTGCTGTCTTAAAAGGTGCGCCAGATAATAGCTGTTGGACTTTAGTTTTTCCTTTTCTTTTTCATCTTTTATATTATTTAAAAGATTGTCTATATCCGTCTGGTTAACCGTAATATTTTCCGCTTCGGCAATTTCCATAAGGGCAAATTCCAATGTAAGATTTTTTTTAGCTTCATCGGCATATTCAGCCCGGAGCTGTTCACGCGACTTTCCTTTGGATATAAGATATTGTTCCATGGTTAATCCAAGCTGACGGGTTCTGTCTATCAGATCGGACAGCAGGCGGTTGGCTTCCTCGTTAACTAATTCATCCGATAATTCTATTTCAACTTCTTCAATAACAGTTTTTATTATTTCTTCCAGGTCAAGTTTTTTCTGTACTGCCTCTTTGTCCTGTCCGGGTGTCCATAATTTGACTTTAGCCGCTTTTATTATTTTTATTTTTTCCTTATAATTTTTAAGATTGATTTTGGGTTTTAAAGATATGATTGCTTTGACTGCCCAATCCCCGCCGATTTTAGCTTTGATAATTTCAATTTTCGGAGAAATGATCGGGTTAAGTTGGTGTTCCTTTACTGCATCGGAATAAGCTTTGGGAATAATTTTTCTGATCACTTCTTCATACAGTTTATTTTTATCCGCTTTATCTTCAATAATTTTTTTGGGAGCTTTGCCTTTTCTGAATCCAGAAATTTCAGCGTCTTTGGAAACTTGCGTGAGAATCTGATCATACGTGCTTTTAATGTCACTCCAGGGTATGGTAATTTCCAACTCTACGGTTGATTTGGGCATTTGTTTAACAGTGGTTGCAGTCATAAGTTGGAATTATATCACAGACTTAATTTAAGCTGTGCCGGGAAGAGGACTTGAACCTCTACTCCCTTTCGGGAACAGGATCCTAAATCCTGCGCGTCTGCCAATTTCGCCACCCCGGCAAATTGAGAGTAAGTATATTTTATACTAATTAAAGGGTAAATTGGAGTGTCTGCAGATTATCTGTGAGAAGAACCTCCAAATTAATTATAAAGAAGCTAACCTGTCGGCTCCAGAAGGCTGATGAGGGAGGAGCGTATTTTTTGCCGATAAGTTCCGGTGTGTTCAGCCCATGATTGAAATAATACTCTTTTAAGCCTTTGGAAATGGTATCAATTGCCTGGTAGTAATCGGCAAAATGGAAATTCCCGTTATTCCACCCCCAACAGTTATATGAGTTTTTGGGTGCTTTACGGCAAAATCCGCTTTCGACACCGGCAATAGCCGGCAGTAAAGTCCAAGGTAAATCATATTTATCGGCAGTATCGACTAAATAAGATGAGTAACCGGCCAGATCCGACCGGTAATTATTTAAAAATGTATTCAATGCGCTTAACCGTTTATCATCCGTTAATTGAATATTTTTGTTTTTTCCAAAGGTACAGGCGGAAGACGACGGAGTTAAGCACAGGCGGCCATTATAAGAATATGCTGAAAGGAAATTATTTAGGGAATGGATCCGAGCGTATGTATTTACAGGAAAAATAACCGGTAATAAAAATACGGCAAATAGAGCAATTGTTATAAATAATTTTTCCATCATGGCCATCCCGAGAATAAAAAAATCCTAAAGCGCTTCCAACAAAAGCCGGAATTACCTTAGGATCTGTCGGGTATTGTACCATTATATTATAGGCTTGTCAAGAAGTCTGGAGGTTTCTTTCATACTGTCTTATTTTTCCGATAAAGTAATTCACCGAATATGACCAGTTGCCTATACTTGACGGTGTCCATCTGTCTTCCAAAAGAGTCGGATTAGTGAGGCCTTTATTTATATAGGCTTCTTTAATAGTTTTGGCAACAGCAGTAATAGCCTCTTCAAAATTATTAAAAACCACTTTCCTTTTGCCATAAATTCCAAAGCCCCAGCAGTTATGGGATCCCGGGGGTATTACTTTACAGCCTCCGGATTCCTGCATGGCAATAGAAGGTATCAGAGCATAATCTATACCATATATGTCGGATTGTTTTATGATTTCTTCGGATGCTTCAATCAAAGGAGATTTGTAATCAGATAAAAACTTGCGCAAAACGATCAATCTGGCATCCTGATCAGGCAGTTTCGATTTAACCCAATTTTCATAATCCGAATTATATAAATTGAATAAATATGAAGAATATTGACTGGTTCCGGCAATATTGCTTTTATTATAGTATTCAAAATTGAGAAGAGTTGTCAGCGACAGAAATACAATCATTAGCGTTGTCGGAAACCAAATCAGGGACAGTAAAAAAAGTTTCATTATAAAAATTTATTAATTAATTCTTTCCAGATATTCACCTGATTCCGGATCAATACTGATGACATCCCCTTTTTTTATAAATAGAGGAACCTGAACTTTAACTCCGGTTTCAGTGGTTACGGTTTTTTTTGCTCCGGTTACGGTATTGCCTTTTATACCTTCTTCAGCTTCTACTACTTTCAGACTGACCCTTTTGGGAATTCTTATTCCGACTGCATCACTTTCATGAACATAAACCTGGTAAATTTCACCTTCTTTGAGAACTTGACCGAATTTTCCGGTTACGACTTCAGACAGGAGATACTGTTCAAATGATTTCTGATCCATAAAAATATGATGTGAATTATTTTTGTATAAATACTGCATTTCCCTGATATAGACGGGCAATTGTTTTACTGCCTCCCCTGATTTATAAGTAAACTCCAAAGTGTTACCTGTCCTTATATTTTTCAGCTTTGTCCGGACAAAGGCTGATCCTTTTCCGGGATTGACATGTTTAAATTCAGCGATTTGGTGAATATCGTTTTTAAATTCAATGAATAACCCTTTTTGGAAATTACTGGTAGTAATTTTAGCCATTTAGTTAAATCCTCCTGTGTCTGATTCTTTTATCTGATGAAAGTTATTATCACAAAACTTATCAAATTTTACAATAAATTTCCGGATGAATAAATAAAACCGGTGAAATTATTAGCCTCGATTTAACCATAAAAAATGGTATCTTTTATATCGGCCAAATCGGCAAAAAGCATAACAAGTCTGTCTAATCCGACGGCAATACCGGCGCATTCAGGCAAACCGGTTTTCAGGCATTCCAAAAATTCCTGATCGGGATAAATTGCCGTTTTATTGTATTTTTTAATCTCCCTGATATTTTTTTCAAAACGATTCTTTTGTTCACGGAAGTCAGTTAATTCCGTATAACAGTCTCCCAATTCAATTCCACCGATATAGAATTCAAATCTTTCGACTAATCGGTTATCACCTTTTTTTACTTTGGCCAATGCGGCTAAAGGTTTAGGAAAATCATAAATAATTACCGGTTTGCCATATTTGACGAGATTCGGTTCTATTTCATTGAGATATATCTGGTTAAACAATTGTTCCCAAGTAGTGTTTAGAGAAAAAGAATAACCCTTTTTCCGGGCAAAAGCGGTGATCCGGTCCGGAGTAAAAGGATCAGCCGAATCCTGACCGCCGGTGATATCCGCAAAGGAGATACCGGAGTATTTTTCAAGTGCTTTCTTTATTGATATTTTTTTCCAGGGTGCGGATAAATTAATCGATGAGTTCCGGTAACGGATAACAGGAGGAAACGAGTGTTTGAAATTAGGCTGATCAGGAAATTTTTCAGAAATTTTATTATAAATATGAAGAATCAGATCCTGGCAATCGGTAATAATTTTTTTGTAATCGGCTTTCAACCTGTACCACTCCAAAATAGTAAATTCGGGATTATGCAGGTTGGAATCCGTTTCACCGTTTCTGAAACTTTTAGTTATTTCAAAACAATTCCGGTTTATCGAAACCAGCATTTTCTTAATGGATGCTTCAGGTGAAGCGGCCAAAAACATTCTTTTTTTTATACCGCGCCGGTTTTTAAGATATGTTGAAAAGACATCTAAATATGATTCAGGAATTACGGCAGGCAAAAGAAGCGGAGTATTAACTTCCAGGAAACCCTTTTTACTAAAAAATTCCCTAACAGCCGAAATTATTTCACTGCGGAGAATTAAATTCCGCCAAAGACCGGGATTTTTCTTTAAATCTTTCCATGAAGGCATAGAATTTCAGACAGAGTTCCGAATATAATAAATATCACAAAGGAGATTTTACTTGATGTTCGGTGAGCCGCCCGAGATTCGAACTCGGAACCGACTCCTTAAGAGGGAGCTGCTCTGCCAATTGAGCTAGCGGCCCGAAACCACCATATATTTTTGCGCCTCCGAGAGGAATCGAACCTCTACCGCCTGGTTCGAAGCCAGGAACTCTGTCCGTTAAGCTACGGAGGCTTGCAGGCTAAATTATAATATAAAACAGTGACCGATCCAAAGTTTATAAGGAATTTCGCCATAATAGCCCATATTAACCATGGAAAGTCAACTTTGGCTGACAGATTGCTGGAGGTTACGGGAACTGTTGATAAGAGAGATTTGGAAGAACAAATGCTTGACAGTAATCCGATTGAACGGCAAAGGGGCATAACCATTAAACTGGCACCGGTCCGGATGGAATACAGCTATAAGGGAAGCAAGTATATTTTAAATCTGATAGATACACCCGGGCATGTCGATTTTTCCTATGAGGTTTCAAGGGCACTGGCTGCCTGTGAAGGCGTAATACTGGTTGTGGACGGCGTAACCGGTATCCAGGCTCAAACCGTCGCCAATTTCAATATCGTAGCCAACCAAAATTTAAAAGTCATACCGGTCATAAATAAAATAGATTTATCTTCAGCTGACCCTGACAGAGTAAAGAAGCAGCTTATAAGAGATTTTGGCTTTTCGGAGAATGAAATAATAAATATCAGCGCCAAAAAAGGACACAATATAAATACTGTTATTGAAAAAATAATTGAAACAATTCCTCCTCCGCAAGGAATACTTAATAATTTCAGAGCACTGGTATTTTCTTCACAATATGATCATCATTTAGGCGTAATTGTGTATGTCAGAATAAAAGACGGCCAGTTGGCATACCCGGAAACCGGGAAAGCCGGAATGGCGTTAAAATTTATGGCAACCGGAGCTGTATTTTCACCAATGGAAATTGGAGTTTTCAAACCTGAAAAAACTATAAAGGACAAAATTTCACTGGGAGAAGTCGGATATATCGCTACCGGATTAAAAACTATCAGCCTGGCACAGGTGGGAGATACAATTATGGAAGAATCCGGCTCGGTTAAACCGATTCCGGGGTTTATTAAACCCAAACCGTTTGTATATTTAAGCCTGTTCCCGACAGATAATGACGACTATAACCAGTTAAGAGAATCACTTTTAAAACTTGAGTTGTCTGACAGTTCATTAACCATTACTCCCCACGCTAACGCGGCTCTGGGAAAAGGTTTTTTATGCGGTTTTCTGGGGCTTTTACATGCTGAAATTACAAAAGAACGTTTATTCAACGAATTTAACCAGAATATTGTGGCAACAATGCCGACCGTTGAATATGTGGTTAAAACCCGAAAAAATAGCCTGATAAAGATAAAATCAGCTGAAGATTTTCCCGATCCGGTCAATATAAACCAAGTTACGGAACCCGTTATGTTTTGCAGAATTTTTTTACCGGTGATCTACCTTGGTAATGTTATCCAGCTTTGTCAGGAAAAAAGAGCTAAATTTATTGATCTTCAATATATCGGCGAACAGGCTAAACTTGAATATTTTATACCGCTTGCCGAGATGATAATTGATTTTTTTGACAAATTAAAATCAGCAAGTTCAGGATACGCCAGCCTGGACTATGAATATTATGAACATCAGGAAGTTAATGCCGTTAAATTACGGGTATTCTTAAACGGCAAAGAGGCTGAAGCTTTCTCGCAAATAACGGTCAGGGAAAAAGCGCCGGCAGTTGCCGTTAATTTAGTAGAAAGATTGAAAAATCTTATTCCCCGTCATCAGTTCCGGATTGCCATCCAAGCCGCTGTAAATAATAAAATTATCGCCCGGGCTGATATTGGGGTATTAAGAAAAGACGTTACCGCCAAATTATACGGAGGTGACCGGACAAGAAAAGATAAACTGTTGGAAGCACAAAAAAAAGGAAAAAAGAAGATGAGGCAAATAGGATCAGTTGAAGTACCGCAGGAGGTATTTCTGAAAATCCACCGGATAAATTAAGTTTACGGCAAAGATATAAGGAATCAGACTATTTCTTCTTTTTTTAATCTGACAAAACGGATCCATTCATCAAATACTTCAACAATAGCTTTGAACGGCATTTCGATGATAAAATCGAATATAAAAATAAATACATTAAACCGCTGCAACACCTCTCCTGAAAGCCATTGGCCGACTCTTATTATCGGCAGGAAGAAAAAGTCGGTTAAAGTAGAAAAGAAATTCTCCTGTGAGACCACCTGGTATTCCTGGGTGATCTGAATTACCCGATAAGCAAAAAAGGTAACCAATGTGACAAAGAATATAAAGATGCTCTGGCTGACAGGATTAAATTTTAAAAGAGTCAGTCCGTAAATTATGGATCCGAAGCTCATGATGTAAGTTAAAAGATAAGTCAGGGTAAAAAGGCCGGTGAATACAAATCCCCTTGTCCTGGATTTTTTGCCGACAGCAATTCCGGAACCGATCACGGCCGGTGTGTCCGGATCGTTATCGATAATGCCTTTTATCAGCTGATATATTTTTCTGGTATTGTCATCACCCGGTACAGTTACCGAAAGAATGATTAAGGTCATGAGAATCGGAGGGAATATGACATTTATGGCGATAGGCAGGTAAGCTATTTCACCTAAGATATATAAATCGTACGGAATTTCCAGAATAAAGGCAAAAATGACTTTTGTCAGCAAAATATATATAAAAGATCTGATGGCAGTCCTTGACAGCCTGCTTCTGCTTTCATCATATCTTTTCCGGCAGGCTTCATCGACTTTATATTTCAACTTCGATTCATCATTCATTATCCCGGCCAGCTGGTGCCTGTTGTTTTCAAAAATATCCCTTAATATCAAAAACGGCGGAATTTGTTTTTTTACAATGTTTCGAATTTTGTCCTTTAACGGATGAGCAAGATCCCTTTCAATACGGTTTACGGCATCATACAGTTTGGGAAGAACCGGATCAGCAGTTTGCCAGGTAATTTCCGTTATTTCAGGAACTATCAGTTTAAGCAGGTGATATCTGATCAGGGCATTGTCATTATGGGCAAAAGTCCTTTCGACGGCTATGTAGACCTGAATGTCCCTTTCTTCTTCTGTGTTAAACGGTAAAATATAAGGTCTTAAAATCTGATAAACGTAATTCGTAAAAGCCTCCTGCCTGTAATTGGGGGAAAGATTTTCCTGTATTTCGCAGGAGAGTACTTCAATAATAAAATCGGATATTTTTTCCTGTTCGGAGCTTATTCGTCCGGCAATTAATTCATTTCTTATAAAAAAATATTTATCTATTATTGACTGGATTTCTCCAATTTTTTCTTCACCGATTGTATTATTTTCATAATAGCGGGCCCACAGCAGTTCTTTTATTAATGGTTCTGCCAAATCCCGCCCGTTTTCGTTTAATATCAGTCTTCTTTTAAGAATCCGCTGTATAGCAGCCCGTCTAATCAGATGATCTTCACGGAATTCGACCGCATTTCTCATTTTTTCATAAAGAAAAGCGGCAAAGGAGACGGTTTGGGATACCGAAATTCTGATAACTGAGGGTACTCTTAATTTCAGCGGATTCTGATAGTTTCTGATTAGGGCTTTGGTATATTTGGAAAGTGTCAATGGGCTTGTTTGGGATCCTAATACAGGTGGGGAGTTACCGGAATCAGGAGTTCCCGAATCATTAATTGCCGATTGATAAGGGTTATTATTGGAAAGAGCCATAGCGTTTCCCTGTAAATGTATTCCACTTTGCATATAATAATTTTAAGGATTTAAGTCTTTATCTAATTCCTGGGGTGGCATACCGGATTCGAACCGGCAACCACTTGCTCCACAGGCAAGTGCTCTACCTTTGAGCTAATGCCACCGTAATCAGAAACATGGTTAATTCCCAGTAATTATATCTTAAAAACGAAGTTTATTAAAATAGAGCGTGTTAATAATTAAATTAAAACCCCTGTTATTTTTTTGAAGGAAAAATAGATGCGGGAGACTAATTTTGTCAAAGTAAAATTGAGATCAAAGTTTTTCTTAATAAATGTGTTGTTATCAGACGGCTTATTATTTTGAACAAGGATTAAGTTTTCCGTGTCCGGCAGAGGATAAACTTTCATTTTTGGTTCACCCTTAATTTTAGCTATTGAGCGGTATGCATCAAATTGGGGATAAAATTTATTAGAGTTTAATTTCTGCCAGGAAAAATTGGCGAAAGGATATGACTGGTAATTTAAAAGAAAAGGAGTGACGGCGGTAATAATACTATCCTGCCAGACGATAGTTGCCGCTTTGGTAATGTAGTCGGATACAACTTCGGTCGAATAAAATACTGATCCGTTCTGGGCTTCCTGATCATGCGGCCAACCTGTCTCGGTGATGAACACAGGCAGAGATTTATAAATTCCTTTTGATTTTAAAAATTCCAATTCCCATTTATAAGTAACCAGGGAACCTCGCCCGGTATCAGTTACTTTTCCTTTAAAATGGGGATTGGGATATGAATGGGAGGTCCAGCCGTCGATTAAATCAAACAGGTCAGGTTTATAGGCAAGCATGTGATTAAGATAACCGGCTTCATCGCGGGTCAGTGAACTGTTGGGAGCGGATGCATCGAATCCGGCCTGTAATATGAAAAATTCATCCGATTTTTCTTTTAATTTTTGTGAAAAGGCGACAAGTATATCAGCATATCCTTCCGGATTAATAATTCCTCCCCATTCTTTGGCGTGATTAGGCTCATTAAATAAAATTATGTAGCGGTTTTGGGTATACCAGGGTAAACTTTCCAAAAAATCCGCCCAGGCGTCAGCCTGTTGAATTTGCGGAATCTGCCAAGTATCACCCTCCAGACTGGAAGCCAGTCTGATAATGGGAATAAGATGGTAACGCTCCATCCTCTTAAAGATTCCGCTCCACTTTTCGGTATTCCGGTTGGACTCTGTAATCACCAGGGTGACATATCCCCAATCCCCGCCGGATGAATTTACCAGTGCGGCAGCCGAATTTAAGTCATTATCATCAATTATATGTATTCCGTATTTATTATTACTGACAGAAACCGGATCGTAGACCGCATAAGACTTTTCAACATTAATAAATAACAGATAAATAAGGATTAAAACTAAAGCTTTCATTTTATCGGAAAGTCTCATTTTATCAGTAAAAACCCAAAAATGGTAATCTGGTTCATATTTTAGTAAAATATTGTAGGTTATAACAGATACTTTCAAAAAAAACGGGGTGTGGCGCAGTTGGATTAGCGCGCCGAGTTTGGGACTCGGAGGCCGGCGGTTCGAGTCCGCCCACCCCGACTAAGTGGCAGATTGCGGGTTTTTAAGAGTGTCGCGAATGGCTCTTTTAGCCGATATGACGCCACTTTTTCTTCGTCAACATCAAGGTTCAAGAATATATATCGGGTAATTGCATCTTTTTTCATTGCGTCTGCGGATTTGACGATAGTATCGGCATTTTTAGCAAGGTTCAAGAACTGCTCAAGAGTTAGCCTGTCCTTTTCTGGGTCTGTTAGCTTGGCTTGTAATTCACCAATCTCTTTGCCTAATTCTTCCTTCTCTTCTTGCTCCTCTTTAATCTTATGCTCATTAACCTCCAATATCTTATCCTTCAGGTGCATATCCACTATATTAAGGCTTCTTGCTTCTATATCGGCTTCTAAAGCCTTCTGACGACCTTGTAAGCTGTGTATTTTGGTTTTGAGGCTTATCCTTCGTTCTCCAGAAAGCTTGTCCAGTCGGTCATAATAGAGCTTATAATCGGCTTCGTTAAGTTTGAAATAATCCCTTAAAAACTG
>MFJF01000013.1:5461-5683 GCA_001779115.1 Candidatus Gottesmanbacteria bacterium RIFCSPHIGHO2_01_FULL_40_15 | reverse complement strand
TCATGCAATCGGGGTTATCACACCTGTAATACAAATACCGCTTTGTCTTGACATGGCTTGTACTCGGAGCAACAACCATGTTGTGGTCACATAAGGCACACCTCACGATTGCTTTGAGGGGATAGAAAGTATATCTTCTGGTGTTGTATGGGGTTAACCTATGCTTTGAGAGTAATTGTACCTGATTATATTCTTCTTGGGTTACCATTGGTTCAAAATCAG
>MFJF01000013.1:0-5373 GCA_001779115.1 Candidatus Gottesmanbacteria bacterium RIFCSPHIGHO2_01_FULL_40_15 | reverse complement strand
AATACTCATTTTGATTTTCCGTTTATCCTTTTTAACTGTTCTTCCATACCCTTTATCATTTGTATACTTGGTGATTTCCTCTAACGATTTTCCTTCCAATCTCAGTTCCCAAGCTTCCCGCACAATGTCAAAGTTCTTCCCATCTGGTCTAAAATTTCCACCGTTGTTTAAGTACCCATGTTTAGGTGTCGATGTTTTGCCTTCTTGAAAACGATTGCGGACACCTCTGGTTACTTTTTGAGATAAATCATCAGAATATTGTTTTGATAGGACAAACGACATTCCAAGTAGCATCACTCCATTAGCGTCTTTGGTGAATGTGTGGGTTGCAAACTGAAGGTCTTTGATTATATTTTGGTCAATTAGGTCAATTATCATCCCGCCTTCAAGCATATTGCGAGCTAATCGCTCGGGGTTCCAAGCAAGAATACCATCATAAATACCATTTTTTATACCCCTTATTACCTCGTCAAAAACAGGTCTTTGGTGGTGTTTCTTTGCAGACTTGGCTTCTTGAAGAGTTTTAACAACTTTCAAGCCTTTGTGGGATGCTACTATTCTGCATTCTTTAATTTGGTCAGGAATTGAGCGGACTTGAGCTGTTTCATCAGTCCTTGATTTACGAGCATACAAAACATACCTTAGCTTGGTTATATCAAGCTTTTCATCCATATCATTAGTTATAAACTGCCTCAGCTTTATTTTGCAGGTTTAGGTTCATCTTTTATAATTATTAACTCTCCTGATTTGCCACTATCTTCACTTATTACAATACCTGCTTCCATAATGAACCTTAAATCGTCCTGGTTGCCACTTTGGGCACTTGAAATTAAATCTCGTGCAAGTTGTGGATTTTCTGCTATTGCAGCTCTTACTTTTGCGACCTGTACGTCTGTAAAAGTTCTTTCGTATGGTTTTGGTGTTGGTGTTAACTTTTCTGCCATAAATCTCACCTCCTCACATAAAAACCGCCTGACTGATATAACCAATCGGGCGGTTTCAAATATTCTAACTTCAAGGGTTGGTTATATCAACCTAATTATGGGGAATTATACCACTTTTCTACGATTTTATACGGTTTGTGGCAGTTCGTCAGTTTCAGCGTCCATGAGGTCTGTCATTCTCTTAATCACCGTTTCTGGGTCATTTAAGCCTCTCATATCATCATTAAATTCATCCTTATACTTTGTCCTTAATATAAATATCGGATTTTTTCTACTAACTGCATCAATCAGGTTTTTACAAAATACTGCATCTGCACGCTTGAGGGCTGTAAAAAAGTCAGGGTTATCTTCAAGAAGTTTATCGAGGGTAGGTCTGCTTATACCGAGAAAGTCAGCTAATCGGTTCTTGTAAAATCCACCTTGCTGGCAATACCTGACCGCATAATCTTTATTTTCCTCAGTAAGCTCGTATGTTACCCCTTGTAATGCCATATTTTTAATTCAGAGTTTCCAATATATATATTGGAATTCTGTTTATCCTTTAACCTGAAAGAACAATAATAGCTATTATTGTTTTGGGTTCAAGGCCCTACTTCTTAATAACAGGAGTGTTTACTCTATTGTTAATTTCATCCTGATTAAGCTCAATTCTGCCTCCATTATTATCACTTATACTGGTTGCGTTAGCTTCAGCATCAGGAGCTTTAGGGTCAACTGAACTCAAAGCATCAGCTAAGTTTGTCAAAGCCTGTCCGTCATCATTATTTGCTGAAGCAGAACTAACTGGCTCTGATGCTTGCGTTGTAGGTGCAGGAGGTATTGGTCGGTTGGTTTGGTCATTAGTACTCATATATCCAGCTTTTATTATATCCTATTTTGTCATTGTTTGAACCTAAAGTGGGTATGAGCAGGCTTTTATCAAACACCTCTGGATTCCAGTTTGTTATAATTGCTTCAGACAGAAGTTTGAACGGTTCAAGGTATTTCGCTTCTGTTCGACTTTTTATTAATTTGTCAATTAATCCTGTACCCGTTATTGTTTGATTATATAATAAGCCTGAAATTGATAAAAAAAATATTATTACTTTCCCCCGTTTTTATTATTGCCGGTTTGATATATCTTATCCGGTATAATAGTTTTCAGGAGTACCGGATTGTAAAAACCGGACTTTACGGAGAGACTTTCAATCTGATGGTTGCTGATACGGATATATTGCGATCAAAAGGGTTGTCGGGACGGGCTGATTTAAAAAGTAACGAAGGGATGCTTTTTGTTTTTGACGAGAAAAAGATATATACATTCTGGATGAAGGATATGCTTATACCTTTGGATTTTATTTGGATTGACGGAGATAAAATAGTCGATGTATCGGAAAATATTCCGGCGCCAATAAATGGCGGAGATGATGGCAGCTTGCCCCTTATTTCTCCCAAACTGCCTGTAGACAAAGTAATTGAAGTTGGTGCCGGAACTGTCCGCAGATTAAATATACCTGAGGGTAATAAAATAGAAATCAACCTGTAATATGAAAACCAGTAATATCTACGGCTACCAGGACAGTAACCGGGAAAAGTTTTACCGATTACTTCAGGATATTTGGCCTGCGATATACAATTTAATAAACAGTTTTGTATTCGGTATTGTAAAATTTTTCCGGTTTCTGATAAGCGGTTTGTGGCCGGGAAAGTAACTTGATATAATGGAAAACTGTCGCGGCGGTAGTTCAGCGGTAGAATGTCTCCTTGCCAAGGAGAAGGTCGAGGGTTCAAATCCCTTCCGCCGCTCCATAGCGCCCTGATGCTGGAATTGGTAGACAGGCACGCTTCAGGAGCGTGTGCTTTTACGAGCGTGGGGGTTCAACTCCCTCTCAGGGCACTTCATTTAATAACGGTTTATATTTCCGCATAATATTTCTCTGTGCTAAAATATCAAGGCTAAACCGAATGCCGAGGTGGTGGAACTGGTAGACACGCAGTCTTGAGGAGGCTGTACCGAAAGGTGTGGAGGTTCAAGTCCTCTCCTCGGCACTTCTCTTCATCAATGCTTCTTGGTTTTCTGTTAAATTTTATTAAATTGGATATTGTTTATCGGACAAATCTGATTTTATCTTTACCGAAATCATGTTCAGTAAATTTTTGATCCCTTCGCCGGTCAATGAAGATATAAATACAGGAGAATAGTTTGAATATTTCAGTTTTAACGATTGTCTGTCATTATTATGCGCTTGGTCAATTTTATTAAAAACATATAACCGGTTTATTTTATCGGCTTTTATATCCCTCAATACAACATTTACAGCTTCAATTTTATTTTCCATAGTCCTATCGGATATATCAATCAGATGAAGAATCAAATCGCTGTAGTTAGTTTGCAGTAAAGTCGATTTAAATGCTGAAATCAGGGAAGGCGGTAGATTTTTGATAAAACCGATTGTGTCAGATATTAGGATATCCGCTTTAATTTCCGGAAGGTATAAACGCCCGAATTCACTATCCAAAGTGGTGAAAAGTTTATTTTCAACTTTACCGCTTTTTCCGGTTAATTTATTAAACAGTGTTGTTTTGCCCGCGTTGGTATATCCCACTAGGGAAACCGTCAGTGCACCCGTTTTTTTTCTTCTGGCGATTTGAATATGTCTGTTTTTTTCAAGTTCCTTTATTTTATGTGAAGTTTGCCTTATTTCATCCCGCCAGTGCCTTTTCATGATTTCCGTATTGGTTTCACCGATTCCCCTTGTGCCTATTCCCCCGCCCTGTCGGGAAAGAATTGAACCCATGCCCATTAATTTATGACCCAAATGTTTCAGACCGGCAATTTTAATTTGCAGATTAGCTTCATGGGTTTGTGCAAATTGATCAAAAATATGCAGGATAAGGTAAACTTTGTCCCAGACCTGAATATCAGGATTTATTTGTTTAAACTGGTTTTCCAAAGTATTCAATTGCTTGTGCTTTAAAATATCCTTCGCCACAACAATATCTATCTTTTCCTTGTTTATAATTTCTGAAACTTCCTGAGCTTTTCCTTTTCTCAAATAACCGAAAAGAGAAGGAAAATTTGCCTTTTGTACACTGAGAGCGTATACCCGGCTTCCGTAAGTTTTAATCAGGGACTCAATTTCCTCAAGTTCCGAAAGCATAGAATCGTTGTCGGCATATTTAGGAAATACGCCGATTATCATAAATCTTCTGTCCGTTATATGGTTAAATATCATTTCTTGTATGAAAGATTATTAATTAAACGGATATTGTCGTAAATAAGAAATTCCTGGGCACATATTTTGCCGTCTGCCATTTGTACTTTTTCCTGCCTGAATTTATCAATCAGGGTAAAATTATTCAGATTTTCCACTTTATTGTTTTCCAGAATTGTCAATACTTCGGCATAATTTTCTTCAGGAATGCGTCTTTTGACTACCGTATGGTAAATCCTATCAAGGATATCAGTTTTAAGCATGATATTAAATATTGCCGGGCCTGATGTCATTTTTACAACTTTGTATTTTAATCTGTTCAAGATTTCGAAAAGGATTCTTCCTTCAACCCCGTTTTTTCCGGCGCTGAGGAGTTTAATATTGGCAAGACTCATTTTTCTTGCACTGGCGGACCGCTGCTGTTTTTCGCCGGTTAATATGAGAATTTGTCTGCCGGTTTTACTTAAAACATCGGGAATGGTAAAGTCAAAACTTCTGGTTAAAATAATTAAATCGGGACTTCTTTTCAATCCCTGACTAATTCTCCATTTCCCCAATTCTGAAAATTCTCCCTTTTCTTCAAATTGGATTAAAATATCCTGAATTTGAGTACTTTTTCTGTTATAAAGATCAATATAGCTTTTGGTGGTAATTAAGGCTTCAGTTTGGGCTAAAAGTTGTTGAAACAGATTCCAGTCATATTTATTTTTTATCTCTTCCGGTATGCTGAACGCGTTTCCCGATTTTATTACCGAGATAACATCGTTTTCATCCGATACATAATTTGTAAATAAAAAGGTCCGTCCAAGTTTACCGGCCAATTCCAGCAGATTCTGGTTAAGGTAATTTTGTTGATTCAGAAAATGATAATTAGAATTTTTTATATAATTTGGCTCCGGAGCTTCGATTCGAACGAAGATAAATAGCTCCAAAGGCTATTGTCCTACCATTAGACGACTCCGGAATGGTTTATGAGCATATTTTACCAGAATAAGTATTGAAAATTAAGGTTGCAGAAGCGTTTACAAACTTTTTCGCTTGCAACAAATGAATGATTTTAATACAATGGCACTAATTCGTGATCAAAGGACCCGTAGCTCAGTCCGGTTAGAGCGTTCGGTTTACATCCGAAAGGTCAGAGGTTCGATTCCTCTCGGGTCCACTGATTACATTTAAGCCGAGGTAGCCAAGGTGGTCACGGCGCGTGTCTGAAAAACACGTGATGTCGGTTCGAC